>NZ_JAAZTU010000049.1 GCF_012395185.1 Vibrio aestuarianus | reverse complement strand
TAACGCTATACACCAAACCTTCTTCTGCCGCCAAACGATGCAGAAAATCGAGGTCGGTTTCTCGGTATTGCACGCAGAATTCTCGCTGGGTCGCTTCACGCTTGAGCGAGAACGCGTAATCGTTAATGCCCATTTCTTGCAGCAGCACAGAGAGGATTTCTGGAACCGTTTTGAGCTGAAAGATACGACTGTTGTGACGCAGCGACAAACGCTCTAACGCTGGCACTAAAGTCAGCGAGTAAAACGTATGGTGATGACCAATATCGCCCTTGCTAAATTGACGAATAATGCCATGCACGCGCTGCACGACAAGGCCATCACGCAGCATCTCTAACTGCGCCGGTTTATCCACCAGCTGCACAGCTTTGAGGGTGGATTGACGACTCGCCAGTTTTATCTCGTAGCGAAAACCGTAACAGGTTTGACCGTTATCTAAGGGCTTATCCGACAGCGATTCGACCCCTTGATATTCACGCACCACTAAGGTGTCGTCTGCCAACCCATCCACTTTGAGCCTAAAACTTAACGTCGCCATTCTGTTTTCCTTTCCACTCATTTTTATTACAAATAGAATGGCTATAGCAAATGCAGTGCCATCTATTTCATCTTATTATTCATGTGGTTATATTTGTGGTGAGTTTTTAAAGCAACATACTGCCTGCGTTAAGCAAAAAACTGCTTCAAACTCACCATTTTTTGCTTAACCCCACACGCTATTGAGCCATTTCACTCTCACTAGCTAAACGTTCAAATTGCAGATCCAACTCGGCTATTTTCCAACTCAAATTATTGAGTCTCTCTTTCAAAATAGTGAATTCCTGATTCGCTTGAGTGATATCACCTTTTTCCACTAACTCTTCAACGTAAGCAGCACGACCGTAAATCGGCGACAAACTTATCGCAAAATCCTCTAGTGATTTAGTTTGCCGTTGCAATTCAGACAACCTTCCTTTTTGCGCAAGCAGTGCAATGTTAGCCATTTTTGTTCGAGTTTCACTGAAGCGTTCAATAATGCTCTCTGTCTGCTGTATAGCCTGTTGTTTCGAACTTAATAAGGTTTGCTCAACCTCTAGCACCGCGCTAGATTGTGGGTACAGTAGTAGCAAAGCATTCAGTACTTGCTGAGCTTCAACTCGCGCGGATTCAAAAGAGATCGCCATATTCTGCTCGATCGCACTTCGATACAGCGGGACAATATCTTTCGATAACTTACTGATTTTTTCAGCAGAATGCTGCTGTTGAAAAGCCCTCACCTGATCTGTGCTACCCAGTGCTGGGCGCGCTTGTGATGTCGCATAAGGCATCGAATGGAAAAACGGTAAATACATAACTGAAACATAGACGACCGCCACAACCAAGATGCCGGCAACAAAAGTCATCACATGCGTAATACGAGCACGCTTTTGGTTACGTTCCGCTTGCGCTTTATCGACTTGGTTATGGCGTTTGAGTAATGAGTGATACTGAGTTTCTAAGCGATCGATATGCTCAAAAATCGCAAAACCTACCCCTTCAAAGTCAACTAAACAATCCGGTTGCTGAGACTCCAAAATGGTATTCAATCGTTCGCAAAACCGCTCACAACGATAAAGATCTCTTAACGATTCATAGTTAGGGCGAAGATCTTTCAACTCCCTCACAACTCGAGCGTTAACCCAATCTAAAACCTCTTTACGCATTTTGGCTGCTTTCACATCAGGTTGATGCAAATTACTTAAACAAGCGCATAACAGCTCTAACCCATTGGCATAACCAACTAACCCCTGCATTTTTAAACAAGCAACGGTGTAGTAACCACATAACAAAAGGTCAATACCTGGACCTTTTGCCAATGTTTCACAAGCCTCTTTAACCACAGCCCAATCAGAACCACCCGATAACGGATTATGACGACGATTGATCTCATCTTTGACCCTTTGATAGGTATCAAGGTTACGAATCGCAGCTGAATCTTCTATTAGGTGAAAACGAGCGTGGTCGATAAATATCGTATTGGACATAGCTACTGCGTCCTAAATTATGTGAGGAGCGATGACCAATCGCCCCTCATTATTGTTAGTAAAGGGTTTTAGATAGTTTGAAAGACTTAAATAACCGTTCAGTAAAGGGGTTAACATCTGCTTCTGAGTTGAGTCGGTAGATCATCTCACCACCATCAACTGCAAATTTAAAGTCCACCGATGTCTCACTTGCGCCCACAACATCACCGTGTTCCAGTAAGCGGAAAAATGCCCATGGTCCTTGAATATTAATGCTTCGCGGTGACATGTTATTTTTGGTTGGTACCAGCGTCACTTTAGATATCGCGGAATCACGCAACGTATTTGGCCAAATAAGTTCAACGCTATCTCGAGGTCCATGGCTATAGGCAAGGTATTGACCATCTACATTCAAAACACTGCGACGCTTGTTCCCACTTAGGCGTAATGGCTCAACAGAGAAACTTACATCCAAAATACCTTTGCGGTTAAAGAATGCTTGCTGGATTTTTTTCGCTTGTTTGAGCTGATCAAGTACATCTTTACGAATAATCGACTGCGCTTTATCGTCGTCGTTCACCGTAATATTCTCTTCCACAAACATTTTTAGTTGGTTGTTATAGAAGTTATCCAACGTACCATTCGGAGCAAAGAAGGCTTCAAAATCCGACAATGAACTGTCTTTATTTGATGAAGCATTGAACGGATAACGGCCAGCTAGCTTCTCTTTGAATGTCTTATAAACGTCATCATGCCAACGCACTTCGAGGTGTTTAATCGCCTCTTGTTTGACGACATACCAACTTTCATCGGCCAATTTAGCAACCATGGTATCTAGCGGTTTAGGCAGCCCTGAGGCAATACGCTTTAGTGTATAAATTGGGTCGGCATTGACTAACTTCACGCGTGCTTTTGTTGCATCAAGAGCCGCCATACCAACATCAGGAGCGTCTTGAATAGACTTGAGGTAGTTTTGCAAATCCTCCACTGCAAGTAAAACCTCATTGATGTAAGCAGGTTTATCACCCACTGGCGTTAGCATCGCGTTAAGCTCAGCAAAAGGAGCATCAATCAAAGAAGCCACTTTATATTTTGGGTTCTTTAGCAACTCTTTTTGCGCCGCTTCGTCTTTTGGCACACCCGCATACATTTGAGTATTACTTTCAAGTGTGCGTAATAGGCGCTGCATTGGCTCAATATTACCGGTGAAGTTTTCTAATACCGACACCGCATCATTAATATCACTGAAATACTTTACGTTAATTTCATTTAATGCAGCACGCCAAGTATTAGTGTAATCCGCTACGTACAAATTGCGAATTTTGTCACGCAAAGACTGCTTATCTGCTTCACTAAATTGTGCAGACTTCGACTGACCTAATACCCAACTATCGATAAGCGCAAGTTCTGATACTGACTCCGACTGTGGCATGAAGTAGTCTTCAAAGCCTTTATGCGTCAGCATCTGTGGAACATACAATGCACTACTGTTGACAACCCTTTCCTCAAACACCACATCAAATACCGGGCCGACAAGGTTACGTAAATTGATGGAGGGACCAAGCACCGTTTGCGCATTCAACTTTAAGTTACGGTATACACGTTGATCATTGGGCATCGAGCCTAATTGCATTTGAACGTTGGCCACCACTTGATCATAGGGTTTCATCACTTGCTCAGCATTGAGATCACCATTTGCTCGCTCACTGGCTAAGTCGGTATGCAGCATGGCGTAATCTAAGTGGCCGAGTAACTCTTCTTGAATCAAACGCTGACCGGCGAACTCACGCTGCCAGTACTTGGAAAAATAATCGAGAACGTAATCTTTATAACGTCCACTTTTGTCAACCATCATTCGATAAACACGCAATACAGCCAGTTTTTCCTCATCCGTTTTCGCTTGGTTAAGCTGTACCACCACATCCGCCATCAACAGAGGTAAGAAGCGACTTTCCAATAAGTTCAGATATGTGGCTTCCACCATAGGACCAATCGTGTGCCCTTGATACAACCCAAAGTCAGAAATGTATTGTGGTTTTTCACGGAAGAAGCCAAATTCAAGTGTCGCTTCACGTATCTTATTTAGTGGTTCTAATACATCTTGTTGAGAAGCAAGATAGATATTGGATGGAAACTCATGTTTGTACTCATTGACCTTAGTTAACACCGCGTCTGAATGCTTTACGTTGGCTAAGTAGTAACGGTGCCAAGTCCCCACCAACAAAACGGTGGCAATAGAGCCGGCCACAACAGACAGCCCGATTAATCGTCGCTTTTGTTTTGCTACACGGAAATTATCAGATGCCAAACCGGCTTCTGGGTAAATGACGTTATTGAATAACTTCTGCGTGAAATAAACGGTTGAATTTTTGGCTTGCTGCGCTTTGTTAATTGCATGGTCTAGGCCATAGCGGCGCGAAGCTGCATCATCAAAAGCGTTAGTTGGAACACCTTGCTGATAAACCGAGGTAAAGTAAGCTCCACGCACTAAAGCTGATGTAGAAAATTGATCACTTGCCAATGCGTCATTAAAAAATTGCAGCAAAATCTCTTTCAAACCCGAAATTTGACGAGTAAAGCTATAGATTGCATTACGCTCTTCCAGATCCATAGGTACCGAAACAGCGTGAGGTAACACGGCGTTAATGCGCTCCACAAATTGGCTATAATCTACCGAAAATTCATTCAGCCAATTGTCTAAATCATCAATTGAATCAAGAGAGAAGGTAAAGCCAAGCACTTCTTCACGCTGACTGCGCGTGTAGTGTTTGAAAAATGGTTCAAAGCCATTGAGCAAATCAAGTTTGGTCAGCGCAATATAGACAGGCAGACGAGTAGACAGTGTTTCCATCAATTCGCGCAAGCGAGCTCGCAGCAAGTTAGCGTAAGCTTTGCGTTCAGTTGCTGTTGCGGTGGCTAAGTGAGACACATCCAGTGCCAATACAATACCGTTTAGTGGTCGACGGCTGCGCGTTCTTTCTAACCAGTTAATAAAATGCAACCACAAACGACGCTCCATCGCGCCATCATTATCGCTGCTGCGGTTACCCTGGGTGAGTAGTTCCCCATCCGGGTCAATCAATACCGATTCATCACCGATCCACCAATCAAACGAATAAGGGTTTTCACTTTTTTGTCCTGAAGCTCGCATGACTGAAGAAAAGACAAAGTTTTGTCCCGAGCGGTTGATCAAACTGGTTTTACCGGCGTTTTCTAAACCAAGCACCAAGTACCATGGCAGTGCATACAGGTAGTCGCGCTTGTTGAGGTTCTCTTTCATGCTGACCATCACTTGGTTCAGCTCAACCTCTTGACGCTCTTCATAAGCTTGTATCGGGTCTTGGCGTAACTGTTCTTCTCGTTTTTGCTCCGCTTTAAAACCTTGTAGCTTACGCCACTGCCAAATACCCCAAACTGCCAAACTGCCCAATGTAAACAAACTGCTCGCAACCGCGCGCTCAGTAATTGAATCTAATGGTTTGTTATTTGCTATCTCTAACCAAGGGCCAGCCCACCAGATAGCTACATTCAATAAAATAAATGTGCTAAATAGCAAAATAGGCATCGCTGCCGCCATGCCAGGCTTTAATTTTTTCGCTATCCCAACAATAAATTTCCACATGGGTTCGTGTCCTTCGTTTACTCTGACGTTGTGTATTGTTCTAATTGATCAACTAATGAGGGTTCCCAATCAGTCACGCTCATGGTCGTCGCTTGAGCATGCAATGTTTGGTACTGTTCTTTCGCCATCGCATCTAAATTATTGGCATTCAATAAATCGGCTGACAGTAACCGCCAATAAAACTTGTCTCGCGGTTCACTGGCACCAACCAAACCATCGTTTAACATCGAAAGGGCGACCGCAATGCCCCCTTCTTTTGCCAAGGTGAACGCTTCTTTGCGCTTTTCTTGCCAATCACCTGTTACTTGACCTTGTGAAGAGCTATTGTGGCTACTCACCAGCCACTCTTTCACCGCATTACTGATAAACGGCTCTCCACCTTTAAATTTGAGATCAATTAATGAAGGCAAACGCTCAAGAAATTGCTGGCTTTCACTAAGAATCGCTTCACACCACAGCGTTTTTCCTAAGCTTTGCGCGATGTGGTAGCTCATCATCTGACCTTCAAACCAATAAGGTGCCATGGTTAAGCTTTGCTCAACCTTGCGCCATAACGCTAAATCAGGGCTACGCATTTGGTCTTGATACTCTTTCACTCTTTCCTGTGACATGGCCCGCAGCAGTGTTTCACCACTTGCATCATGTTCAGGAGGAGAAGTAATACTCGACCAAACTGCGTAACGTCTAACTCGAATCGCAAGGGTTAAGCCAAACTCTTGCTCTGAGAGAAACTCCGAGACCTTAAGCAACGTCTGCTTAGCGGCCTTATCACTTGAACTATCCACCGAAATTGAGCTTGAACTTGCCGGGCTCGTCTTACGCTCAACGAGCGGTGTTTGTTCGGCGCTTTTGTTGACTTGTTCACGCTCTGAGGCGCGTCTAAGTTCACTATTGATCTTAGTGACTAACGTTTCGACGCTATCAGACATTAAGCCAACGCTAGTGACTGATTTTTGCCAAGCATCAATAGCTGCATTAAGGTAATCACGGTCTTGCAAGTCGAACTGGGCAAAGTCTATTTTGTCGATAACCAGAGCCAATCGTTGCACGATTTGGCTGAAGAATTTACGACGCGGTAAACCGCCTCTTTTCCCCGGGGCGGGAAAACAGTCCTCCCAGTACAGAGACATGAAGTCACCGAGTACCAATAACGAAGTGGTAAAACGTTGTGGCGTGACTTGGTTATGCAAACACTGCAAGAGATAGATTAAGAGTTTTAAATCCTTACTTTTCTCACTGAGTAGCTTAAGCGTGCTGTGCTCGACTTCATCCCATTGCACACTGCTATGAGCCAGCGAGCCCACCTTCATCATTTGGTCTTCAACAAAATCAAAAAGCGGGTCGTCAATTAATCGCTCGCCAACGGGGTTGCCGCGCTCTATTGGCTGAGTAATACAGCGTCGATAATCGATCAATTCCATCTTGACTCCTTACCAGCCACAGCGCTGTTTTAGCGCTATCAATGATTGAGAAAGTTGGCTGGTATCAAATTGCAACCCGTCCACCAATACTGAATTGGAACGCAACACCAAACGATTTTCGCGCGCCATGGCTTTCATCATGTCAATAGCAGGCATGCCCCGCCCCGATGAAAACAACAAGCCCAAATCATCACTACGCCACGATTGAGCAGGTGTGTGAGCCACCGCCACTTTAATGCGTGGATCAACCACAGCATCAGGAAACGCAAGTTCCACTCGGCTCAAATTATCAATGCAACTCATCATCAGTATGGGTTTCGCATTTTCCGAAAAACCCGTATTGCCGTTTAGTGCCGCTAAGGTTACCCAAGCATTCCCATTCGTTTCATCGCCCTCAATAGTTAAGTGGCTATTCGCCCCTTCTTGATACTGACTGAGGCTATCAAAAGCACGATGCCAAGACAGTGGGGCAGAGTGCTCGGGGGCACTGGAAACCAACATGCTAGATGGGGTTTTAAAAACGTGGTCAAAGCAGCTTAGCCTATCTAAACGAGAGGTGATGGTTGTACATTGCTGAGCTTGATCTAATACTTCTGTCGAAGCGTTAACCATTGAAGAGCATAAACCTAAAGCGATGGTAGATAAGGTCAACATCATTGTTTTCATGGTGTTTTTATCTCCAGTTTCTGGCATTTGTAAGCTAATGTCCGCTTGGGAATGCCTAAACTTTCGGCCGCTTTTGCTCGGTCACCAGAAAAGTGTTGCAAGCGTTCACGAATAATCCGTGACTCAAATTCACTGATGGCTTGTTTTAAGTCATCAATTACTGCGAAATTGGTCGTTTCTTGCGGCGTGACTTCCGCTTGAATGTACTGTTCAACTGATGAGGCTGACTGCATTTGCATACTTACTAAACGATGCACAAAACAGTGTTCTTCTACTTGAGTTCCGTCTTGTGTTTGAGCACAACCAAATTCTATGAGGTGTTTAAGTTCGCGCACATTGCCAGGAAAATCATAACGTTTCAGACAATCGATCGCTTTATAATGCAAACCACGAATGTTTGTTGCATGTTGCTGATTAAAACAGTGTACAAAGTGCTGACTCAATTGCTCAATATCTTCCAATCGCGAGGCTAAGCGCGGCAACGTTATCGGATACTGGAATAATCGGTAATAGAGATCCTGACGAAATGCTTTGGTGCGAACCTGTTCGAACAAGTTGACATGTGTTGCCGAAACCAAGCGAAAATCTGACGATAGCTCTTTCTTACCACCGATTGGTCGAAAGGTTCGAGATTCAAGAACACGCAATAATTTGGCTTGTAAACTCAGTGGCATATCACCAATTTCATCGAGAAACAACGTGCCACCATCAGCTTGTGCGATTAGCCCTTGCTTGTCAGTATCAGCACCAGAAAACGCACCTTTGCTATAACCAAACAGCTCACTTTCCAACAAACTCTCTGGAATGGCCGCACAGTTAATCGCGACAAAAGGTGCTTGTTTTCTGGATGAAAGTTGATGAACCGCTTGCGCTGCAAGTTCTTTGCCCGTGCCCGTTTCGCCTTGAACCATAACGGACAGATGCGAAGAGGCGGCGCTGACTATTTGCTCACGCAACTTTTGCATTTCTAAGCTGTTGCCAATCAATTGATTGGACAAATTAGCCATTAATGCACGACGAGCACTATCGCGCTGCGCATCAACCAACGATTGAGACAAATCTTGGCGACTCTGCTCTTCACGGATCATGTCATTAAGCAGTGACCATTGATGTGTAAACACATTCACATATTTAGTGAATTCAGGTTGTTTAAACACCATTTCTAAACTGCAACTTTCACCAATCAATAACAGTATAGATTGTACTTGTTTGTCACCAATCGGCAGGGGGTGTATCAACACGCTATCGAACATACCAACCTGATTGGTCAACTGACTGAAAGCACGATTCGATTGCCAAAAAACCAACTCATCTGAGGTCAATTGCATCGATTTGGCCGATTGCAAAACATGAGCAAGCGGACAGTCAAAATCCGTCACAGACCACTGCAAATTCTGCTGATCGGTTTGCGGTTCTTGAGTGTGTGTGACTAATGAACGTCCATCCGAGCTTGGCACTAATAATAGACAGGTATCTAACTTGAGCTCTCGGCACATCGTCTCCACAAACATAGCCGCTAATTGACTAGGTTTTCTGGCGACCACAAGCTCGGTCGCATAAGCTAACCAGTGGCCCATGATCACTCAACCTCTCCAATAAACTCACTATTTTCAGCCGCTAGATAAATACGATTTACAGGCTGCTTTTCTGCAAGTTTGTTTAATAACGCGAGAGAAATTGGCGGCAACAGTTGACCTTCAATGATAGCTTCTAGCATGCGAGCTCCATTTTCAGAGCGCGTGGCACGGTTTAAAATCTCTTCGATTAGGCTGTCTTCTATCACCACTTCAGCACAGTAGCGCTGCTTGAATAGTTGTTCGAGACGAGTGAGTTTTCCACGTACAATCTGCTCTAACACTTCTTTATTCAGTGGTAGATATGGAATGATCTCCATACGAGCTAATAAGGCCGGTTTGAAGAAGGCCGCCAGTTCAGGGTAAAGCTGCTCATCTAACAATTGTGGTTGTTGTGCGTAGTCAACAATCGTCTGATAGCCTAGGTTAGAAGTCAGGAAGAAAACGATATTTTGACAATCGATCACACGGCCTTCGCCATCAGCAAGCTCACCTTTATCAAACGCCTGATAGAAAATATTCAATACTTCTGGGTGCGCTTTTTCTACTTCATCAAGCAGAACCACTGAGTAAGGCATTTTTCGAATAGCTTCAGTTAAAATACCGCCTTCACCGTAACCCACATAGCCCGGAGGTGAGCCAATTAAACGAGAAACAGTATGCTTTTCTTGATACTCGGACATGTTGATGGTGGTTAGGAACTGTTTACCGCCATAGAGTTGTTGCGCCAGTTGTACAACGGTTTCGGTCTTACCTACACCACTTGGTCCTACAAGCAAAAATGCACCTTTCGGACGCCCTGGACGACGTAAATCAGCTCGCGCGGTCAATAAATGACGGTGTACACGCTCTATCGCTGTATCTTGACCTTTGATGGCTTCGCCTAAAATAGAGGTTAAGTGGGTAATTTTATGCAGTTCATCACTGTTCATTTGATCAACAGGAACACCCGTCCAATCAGCAATCACTTCAGCGATTTGTTGCGAGTCAACCTGTGGGTGCATTAAACGTTCAGCATGTGGAATATTCTCTAGTGTTTGGTATTGCTCTTGAAGCTGAGCAAGCAGTTTGTCGCGGTTTTGTTGCTTATCCTCTTCGTCAGCATGCACTTCATCTAATAGCTGATCGCGCAGATTAATGATCGTTTCAATGATGGTTTTTTGTGCTTGCCAACTTTGAGTCAATGCTTCTTTTTCCGCTTCGTCAGCGATTTCTTGGCTGCATAATTCATCTAAGCGCTGAGTATCAACCACTTGACCTAAATAACGTGCGCGCTGCAACATGTCGATTTCAAGCTGGCGTTGATGACAGGCTGTCTCTAACTGTGCTAAACGTTTAGGTGGTGTGGTGATATTAATCGCGATACGTGCACAGGCGGTATCAAGGACATCAATCGCTTTATCTGGCAGTTGACGACCAGATATATAACGCGCTGAAAGCTCTGCGGCGGCTTTTAATGCATCGTCAGTAATGAGTACGTTATGCGCTTTTTCATAGACACGATTCAAACCACGTAGAATATCCACGGCTTGCTCAATGCTTGGCTCTTCCAACTTAACCAGTTGGAAACGACGAGTTAACGCGGGGTCTTTCTCAAAATATTTTTTGTATTCTTTCCATGTGGTCGCCGCGACGGTACTTAACTCACCACGGGCTAAAGCAGGTTTGAGTAGGTTTGCCGCATCACTTCCACCTTCTTGGTTACCAGAGCCAATCAGGGTATGCGCTTCATCTATGAATAAGATGATCGGTTTCGGTGAAGTTTTGATGGCGTCAATAACGCCTTTAAGGCGTTTTTCAAATTCACCTTTCACCGAAGCACCCGCTTGTAGTAAGCCTAGATCAAGCGAGTGCAACTCAACATTTTCTAGCTGAGTAGGCACATTGCCAGCAACGACTCGTAAGGCAAGCCCTTCAATCATCGCACTTTTACCGACACCAGCATCGCCGACGACGATCGGGTTGTTTTTACGACGACGACATAAGATGTCAATCATCAAATTCAGCTCGTTTTCACGACACAATACCGGATCAAGCTCACCATTACGGGCTTGAGCTGTCACATTAGTACAATATTTATGCAGTGGGGAGGAGACTGCATCTAATGCCGCAGTCGGTTGTGCACTGCTGGTTTTCTGTTTTTCAACCACCGTCTCAGAAGAGTCTTGTAATAAAGAATCAAAACCTTTTTTGAGGCTTTCTTTATTGATGTGCTCAAATAGGCGGATCAAGTTTAATGGCAGATAGCGGTCAGCACGGGTCAGCGCCGCTAGCAATACGGCACCAGAGCGCAAATGGGGCTGATTCAATTCCGTGGTGGAAAGTAACCATGCTTCTTGCAGCAACTCGACTAATAAAGGCGAAAATGCAGGATAAGTATCCAACACTTGCTCGCGGGCGTAGCTTGCACTGATCGCCTGTTTAATTGCATCGACTTCTACGCTGGCTTGCTTGGCAATAATGCGAACATCAGAAAGTGGGTTTTCAAGTAATACATCTAAGAAGTGTTCGTAAGTTACTTCAGGGTGTTGACGTTCAATACATAATGATGCGGCTTGCTCTAGGGCTAGCTTACTCTGCTCATTGAGTTTTGAAATTAATGTGGGTAATTCAATACGGATCACTACAATCACCTAGCCTTTTATAATTAGAGTATTTGGTTTAACTGGTTTAATACGTCGCTCGATTGGCTGTGTAATAAATAGGAATACCCTAAAAATACACTGACCCATATGGCGACAAAGCCGAGTAAGACAGACCAAACAGGCAACTGTCGGCTTAATTTATATTTTGATTTCACGACATGCTCAGTAGCACAAGTCAGCTCTTGGGGTTCACTTTCATCTAACGCGCTCAGTGCGTCATGCAAACGAGCGATCACCTTTTCACGCTCGTGGTGGCCGTTTTCCATCACTCGATATTTGCCTTCAAAACCGAGTACCAAACACTGATAGATAAACTCCAATAACGAACGATAACGTTTAGGTTCACCTTCTAGTCGGCTTAAAATAGTGAAGACTTTCTCGCCGCCCCAGGTTTCATTATGGAAGCGCGACAACATTGAGTGTTCAGCCCAAACACTAGAAGAGCCCCAGTCAGTTCCCATCACCGCTTCGTCCAAAAACGCGCACAAAATGTAGCGGTAGGCCATTAAAATCGCATGTTCAAAACCTTGCTCAGTGAGCTCTATTTCAATCGCTTTGATCTCTTCCACGGTCTGTTTGTAAATTTGTTCAATGTTGTCGCACTCAGATAAGCTTCTGACACGTAAAGACAAACCAAACAATGGTGTTGCCGCATCAATCAAGGTATTGGGGTTATCACCACGTAGTTGAAACCAATAATCTTGGTCGTGGTTCATTTGTTCAACGCTGTCAAAAAGCAAGTTGCTGTACTGCGTATTTTTCTTATCGATATCCATCATCAGCTCCTAATCGCCCAGAATTGCAGGTCAAGATCTTCAAATGCACCAGCCACATGGAAAGCAAAACCGCTTGAGTGACCAAGCATTGACCAAGCTGCGCTAGTTTTATCTAATTGGTAATAGGTGTAACCCGCGTGATATGGCAGTTGTCTCGGTGCTACTGGTAATGGTGTAATTGGAATACCTGGCAATTGCAGGGAAATTAATTCACGAATTTTCTCAACTGACGACACTTTCGTTTGCTGAGTGAATAAACGACGCAGTTCATCCAATGGCATGCGAGCTTTGACAGCAATAATGAATTCTGCACTCTCTACTAATTGAGGATCATGAATAGGCGCAACCATCAGGCCGTACTTACGCTTGTCTAACTGGATAGAGACCGCTCTCGGTTCTAGTACAATGCTGAGACTTTGTCTTAAGTTGCGAATTAACGGCCAAAAAGAGTTGCTTGGCATTTCATGGTTGTAACTTGGAATGGTCGGTGGCAAACGACTTTCATCGGTGAACGTTGCTAACTCTCCACAGACACACGACAAGCATTCAAATAATCGCTCTGGGTGCAGGCTACGAAGTTCAGCCAAGTGTTGCATTTGTGGCTGTAGACGATTGAGCGCTTGCAACAGCATAAAGTCCGAAACATCAGCAACACCACCTTGTGAAGGAGAGCTGATACGCTGCGCAATATTTTTTGCTCGCTCACGCATTAACCCAGAAATTTCATTAATAAATCGATGCAGCGCTGCATTACTGGCGACATTCAAATGGCAAGGGATAAAGTCCGGGTCAAGTACCACGCTGCCATCTGGACGCTTTTCTAAAATACGCGCGATCGCGATTGAAGCGTAAGAACTACGGTCTTCCCTTTCTAACATTAACTGCATGCGTACCGGTGATACATCCAGTGTGGTGGTATCACCACGCACGGTATGGACATCACGCACTTCTAAGCGATTACTTTTATATCGCCCAGTTCCTCTTTCTTCTGGCCAGTTGATCTCCATAAGAGATTCACTACGTAGCGGGATCGCTAAATAAATTAACTGATTAGCAAGTGAGGCATCTTCAATCTCTAGTGCATCGGGTAATACATCTTCTTGAGGAATACGAAAAACGGTGCCATCTGGCATGATGCCCACCGCTCTTTCGATAGCAATGCGACCAAAAGCCAAATATTCAGGGTTTAATGACAGTTCCGATACACCATATAAATAACGACTGACCGACGATACTCGCTCATCGATATGATATTCAAAATAGCGTTGTTGTTGCTGGAAATGTTGGGGTTTAATGAATAGACCTTCATTCCAAATGACACGGTTACGTGCAAACATCTTGTTATTCCACCCTTTCCAATTTTACGTTGTAGTCTTTGAAATACATCAAAAGGTGGTATTCCCGACCGGTATTAATCACCTTCACCGCTTTTTTCCATTCACTCAGCTCAGGTTCAGCAAAATGTGCCATGACACCAATGTAGTTTGTGCCTTCTTTAACCTCGAATGCGTTGACGAATTTGAACTGACCCGGTGTTAAGACATAGTCATAGTTGGCGATAAAATTACTTCGCAACGCTTTTTTGTAGTCGGCTTTTACTTGATCGTAATCCGCCGACATAAACATCGAATCGTCTTCAAGTTCAAACACCTGAACTTCTATTGGCGATGCCTCTCCCCAAATATTGGGGTTCGTACCTTCGTCACTGACAAGACTGAAGGTCACTTTGGTCGGCGCTTTGGCTGGCTCATACTTTTCTGATGAGCTGCACGCGGTTAAAAGCGTAAGCAACGTCACCAGGATAAAAGAACGCTTGTTCACCGTTATAGCTCCAGTTGTTTTTCACGAATTTTCTTGTCGTATGACTGCTCGAAAATTTCCCAAAACAACTTCTCGAAACCTTTCTGGCGATTAGAAGTTAGCTCTTGATAGTAATTGCAATACATCTGCCACGCCCATGACTCAGATGACTGATTTTGCTGATCGCTGTTGCGTTTATAATGGTGGAAACGGCGCAGCAATACCTGTGGAGAAAAAGCGTTTAAGATCTGATTCAGTGCTTCCGTGGTAGCATGCTGCATGGCCTCATTATGGTCGCGAACATTTTTAAGGCTTTCAGAAATGGCAGCCGGAGCCGACAAATGCACTAAGCTTTTATCGGCGTCATATAAGGTTCGGATGGTTTCTTCGTACGACAGCCCGAGCCTTAATGGGTTATCTTCTATCGGTTGTAAGTTACGATTCATCATTCCAAAACGTCCTTCACGAACTTGCTGATGCAGCTCTAATAGCCCCTGCACACACGCTTGCAACGACTGGCCTAGTTCTTCAGACAGCATATGCATTTTTGCCATGTCATGGTTATCGCCAACCTCAACCCCGAGCCCATTGAGCATTGGGCCAGTAAGCAGGTGTGAAGCATTCTCTGAAGTACTGCGCTGTACGTCAGTATGTGGTTGGTAGCTTTTCGCTACTTCTTCTTCTAAAAGATCTAATACCTTATCGTCCATCGCTAAGCCCTCTGGTACGTTGTTATTGCTATCATTAAAGTCGTGTTGTTTTGTGTGAACGGCCTGAATCGTTGACGTACGATCAACCCCCGCCGTTAATTCAGGTTGGGTTGGACGTTTACCGAGCCCTAGAATTTTCTTTAAACGAATCGATGACGTCATTTCATACTCACTGTCTGCTTGCGGTGTGAATTGCAACGGCGTTGGTCCGCTATCATTTTCCGTTAATAACGATGAACCATGCTGAGGTTCAATTTTCTCGGCTTCTTCTAACAACGACTCTTCTTGTTTTATGTCGTTGAACAACTCGTCCAAAGCCGTGATCGGGTCTGCTGAGTTTTGCTCAGGATTACTCTCTTCAGTGTCCAATTCATCCGATGATGCGTCTTTGAGCAAATCGATGCTCTGTTGCTCAAAAAGTTGATCGAGTGAGCCATGAGCCAAAAGGTCATCTTCTCCTACATTGCCAACCACCACCCGAATTTGGTAGGGACCCAACGTCACTTCATCTTTATGGCTAAGTTTGGCTAATTCACCTTTACCTAAAGGCATATGCGAACCGTTGACATACGTGTGACCACACAAGTCTTGGATGCAGAATGCACCATCAACAATACGAATTTCACAATGATGGTTGTGGATATGTCCGGCTGCATCTCGGAGGCGCCAATGGGCATCATTAGCAGTACCGATTACGCCACCTTGTTGGTTAAAAATACACTGCGCCGCTAAACCCGATTCAAGGTGTTGAACGTTAGTTACGATCAGTGAAAGAGTGCGTTTTTGCTGCATAACTTACTGCCTTACCTGTATAAGAACGTTTTTATCGGCTAAATTTTGGCCTAAAAATGAGGACCAACCTAAGGCTACACCGCTGTCACGAGACAAGCTCATAGTTGGCGCTTCACTTTCATGCATAGTCAGTTCAAGGTCATACGCCATTTGCTCACGAAGGATGAATTCCACCAATTTGCATAATGGTTGGTATTCCTTACCTGACGGTAGAAAATCTACGAATCGCTCACGAGTTAAGTTTTTGATACAAATAACAAACTTACCATTACAATCGATGACTGATGAGCCAAGCATGCTGTTGATACCTAGCTCACCATTTTGTTTACCCAAACAACATTGCTGATGAGGTTCTATCTGTACTTTTCGTCTTACCCATTGGCGAATACTGACATCTTGTAAGTCAAAACAGTGAGCAATAATCCCCGATACCACTTGTGGGGAACGACTCCTTCCTGCCAAGGTGCCAGCATAGGCCAACATTTTGCACCAGTTGATTGGCGTCTCACCGCGCAGGTCGGCATCGCCTAACCCAACCAGAGAAAACAGTTGGGAAGAAAACTGATCTTGAGCTCCGGCTTGAAACCGCACGTAATAACGATATTTACGCCACACGCGGTACACCAAATTAATTAAGCGGTTATTAAAAAAATCTAAAAATGGGCGCTTAAATCCACCGGGATCTTCTTCCGCCAGTTGCTGCAAAATAAACCCAGGCAGTGGTGATTGCGCACCAGTCAAACCAAAGAAGTTGGTTTGCAAAACCAATCGTTCATCATCTAATTCACGCAGATCAGTCACATCCGCAGGAGCGAAACCTAAGCTTGGGTTAGCACTAAACACCAGCTGACACGCACGCTCCCAATCTTCAGATTCTGGATTCAGTGCATTCAGCTTTTGCAACAATTCAACCAACTGGTAAAAATTGTAAGTTCGAACGTCATTGGGTAAGCCAACCTGCGATTCCTGCAACGCAGTAATCTCTAGATCAACGGCTGCATTCCTGTCTGTGTTCCCCATGTATACTTCTCTTGGTTAGTCGCATTAATAACGATCAACTCATGAAACGAATTGATACTGGCATAAAGAGCAAAAAAGTGACTAAGTACAGTACCGAATAAGTAGAGTTCACCTTCCGAACCAAAACAGTTTTGATCGATGTAGATCGTGGACTGTAAACCGCGCACTGGCAGTCCTCGTAAAATTTTATCTACCGGCTGAGATTCGATTTTTTGAATACCTTCCAACCGCAAGCGCGCAACGCGCTCTGCTTGTCTGTCAACTAATGCCCTAAAGTCATACGCTCTCAGCACACTGCTCAACGCGTCTTTTGAAAGAAGAGATAAATAATTAAGCGATAAATTCGATATCAACACCCACAACAAGCTACCATCAAGCACAGGTCTAAGTGATTGAGAAGGAACGGTAATATTACTGAATGTGGCGAATGGTGGTGAGCTATCTGTCGGCTCACAAATGTCATCAACACCAAGTTCTAATGGCAGTAAACGGTTAGTACAAGTCAGTTTCAGCGATACCGCTTCATCAACATGCATGGACTGGGTTTCGTCACCACGAATGAAAGAGATAAAATTATCAAAACCATCGCCACGAATGCTCTCTTTGACTCGCGTGCGGTAGTAAAGCGCTTCTCTGTTACGCACACGTTCAACTTCATGTTGAAAGCTTTCAAAAGCCGAGTAAACACGCTTTTCACCACGAATTCTTTGGCTGGCTTGTGTTTTATCTTGCCATCCAAAAACACCATCAACGCTAAATACCTCATAGTGTGATGGGTAGCGACTTGATGGCACAATCCGGTATTCAGATCGTTTTCCGGTTAAATCGATAGGGTCTGCATCATGTTCAAACAGGTTAATCACCGGCGTACAGTACAACTGAAAATTGTCCTTACGGACTCGAACATCTGCTGGCAGCGTCTTACAAAAACTAATTTTCAGCTTAAATTCACCGGTTACAGATCTCGGCAAAACGCTCGCTAACCTATTGATATCAAAAAAATGAAATGCTTCTGGAAATGAAAGATACTCTTGCAGTATCCGGTAGCCTTCATACACATTAGATGGATAGGGCAACAGCGATTGCTCACTATCAAAACCAACCGTTTTGAATGCACTCGCTGGTAACGTGAATTCGGTACCCGCCACTTCAACCGAAATTTTATCCAGATAGTGGTCAAGCCATAAATACAACATTTGCGAACTGTATTTATCTCCTCCCAAGTAGAAGCGAAGATCATCGAGATGCGCGTCACCAACACTGTTATCCCCTAGCATCTTCAACGAGATCTCAATCGTCGTTGCTTCACGAGTGTGCTGAGCAGCCACATCTTGGCATTGCAGTGGATAAAGTTGGACATCTCTACAGGTACGAAAGTGACATTTAGTGCCAAATACTGCTTTGCTGTCTAACTGTGTACCGCGGCTGATTTGCTGCTTGTCGCTGACACTTTTTTCTGGGGTGAAAGAGACAATGCTCATACTTGGCACAGGGCGTAAGTAGTTGGGCCAAAGCATATTAATAATAGAATGCGTTAATTCTGGAAATTCATCTTCAACTTTTTCGCGCAGGCGAGCGGTTAGAAAAGCGAAGCCTTCAAGTAAGCGCTCAACATCAGGGTCGGTCGTTCTACCGTGTAAAAATCGAGAGAGTTGAGGATGAATTTCAGTGAACTGCTTTCCCTGTTCCTTAAGGAAAGCCAGTTCTTCTCTGAAGTACTTATCTTGAGTCATAATTTTCTAAAACACTCGGTACTTTCTGTTTTGATCAAGCAACAGACTAAACTGCACTTTGTCATGCAACGCGTCACTATTGATTTCGGCTGTTATATGAAAGCGCAGCATTAATGGGCTAAACGCATCAGATTCAGAACGAATAATAATATTTTGTAAACGCGGTTCAAACGCATCTAAGCAGCTCTGAATAGCCAGTTTGATGCGTAGTGAAAGGTCTAAGGTTTCTAACGTTGCATCGTTAAAATCCACAAGACCCAATAAAGGCGCACTTTGAGCTTCACCCATCCGCGTATTCAAAATATTAGCGACATTACGTTTTATCGATTGGAGCACATCCCATGCATCTGGCCCTTGGGTTAATGACATAGGAAGAGTGCCAGCTTCTAAACGTTCAAAGAAGCCGACACCAAATGCACTCTCTTCAGGTGCGATATAAGTCATCGTCGTTATGCTTGGTCTAAACGGCCAACTAACGATAATTCAAAGTTCGCACCCATATATTTAAAGTGAGGGCGAACTGATAATGACACTTGATACCAACCTGGCTCACCTTCCACATCCATTACTTCAATTTTTGCGGCACGAAGAGGGCGACGGCTACGTACGTCTGCGGGTGGGTTTTCTTGATCAGCGACATATTGCTTGATCCAACCATTTAGCTCACGCTCTAGATCTTGACGTTCTTTCCAAGAACCGATCTGCTCGCGTTGCAATACTTTTACATAGTGTGCAAGGCGGTTGATGATCATCATATATGGCAGTTGCGTACCCAGCTTATAGTTGGTTTCGGCTTCTTTACCTTCTTTAGTATTTGGGAATACCTTCGGCTTTTGAATTGAATTGGCTGAGAAGAATGCGGCGTTATCACTGCCTTTACGCATAGTTAGAGCAATGAAACCTTCTTCCGCTAATTCAAATTCTTTACGGTCTGTTACGAGTACTTCGGTTGGAATCTTGCTTTGTAGTGCACCCATTGACTCAAATACATGCACGGGTAGATCTTCAACAGCACCACCACTTTGCGGGCCGATAATATTTGGACACCAGCGGTACTTAGCGAAACTGTCAGTTAAGCGTGTAGCAAAAGCAAACGCGGTGTTACCCCATAGATAGTGTTCGTGTGAAGCACTGACATTTTCTACGTAGTTAAATGATTTAATTGGGTTTTCAGTTGGGTCATAAGGCACACGCAATAAGAAACGCGGCGCGGTTAAACCAAGGTAGCGCGCATCTTCAGATTCACGTAAAGATCGCCATTTTGTGTATTTAGGGCTTTCAAACGTTGACTTTAGGTCTTTGATGTTTGGTAGCTCTTCAAAAGAATCGATACCAAAGAACTCCGGTCCTACACTCGAAATAAATGGGGCATGAGCCATAGCGCCTAGTGCGCCCATGTACTGTAATAACTTCATATCTGGCGTTGATGGAGTAAACGCAAAGTTACCGATAATGGCACCCGTTGGCTCACCACCAAATTGACCATAACCTGATGAATAGACGTGTTTGTACAGGCCAGACTGTGTTGTTTCTGGCGCAAATTCAAAGTCTTCTAATAATTCATCTTTTGTGACATGCAGTAGGTCAACTTTGTTGTTTTCTCTGAAATCGGTACGGTCAATAAATAGCTTCAGACCACGCCATGAAGATTCCATTTGCTGAAAACGCTCATCATGTAGAATTTCATCCATCTGAGCACTAATTTTTTTATCGAGCTCAACAAGCATTTGATCAACCAGCGATTTATTCACAGGTTCTTCGGTTTGATTAGAGCCAATAAGGTTTTCAATAAAAGCGGCGACCCCTTTTTTGGCAACATCATAGCCTTCTTCACTCGGTGCAAGGCGAGTCTGGGCCATGATTTCGTCAAGCAAACTGCCTTGTGTGGCACTTTGTCTCTCTAACACTGCTTCTGTAGTAGACATCAATTTCGTTCCTAAATTTGATTAAATAACACGTATTGTTGGTCAAGATTAAGCTTGTGGCTCTTCTTCTTTACCACTCACTAGGCTAAGTTCTGACAAAAGTTTTTCGCGTGACTCTTCAGAATTGAGAAGCTCTTGTAAACGATCTCTAAATGCTGGGATGTTGCCTAGGGGGCCTTTAAGGGCAACGAGTGCTTCGCGCAACTCAACTAATTTATTTAATTCTGGAACTTGTGTAGCTACTGAATCTGGGGAAAAATCAGAAAGTGACTTAAAGCTAAGCTCGATAGGGAGCTCTGCGTTGTCATCATCACTCAATTTGTTACGTACTGTCGTGGCCAGTTTCAAATCACTTTCGCGCATCACTGCTTCAAAGTTATTTTTATCAACTGAAACCGTTTGTCTTTCTTCTAGTGGTGTGTCTTCTGAGTGGCCCTTGAAGTCACCCACCACTAACGTTTTTAATGGTAACTCGACTTCTGCCTGTGCATCTCCCGTCGCTGGAATATACTTAATATTTATCCGCTCTTTAGGAGCTACACTTCCTTCTTTAGACATATTTCGTCTCCAATACCTATGCCAAACATTGTTTAAATTACGGACAGGAGCAAACCACTGCTCTAGCCGAAGGTTATACATAACGTTTTAAAAATCAAAGCCACATAAAAGATGCGACATTGAACATATAAGCTGTCTTTTAACCACATCTGACGCTCCCGACGACTATCCGAGTGTAGATCTCGTTGGCCCCCGTCTCCTCAAAAAAAAAAACACAAGCTACCAATCACACTCAAACCAGTCACTACTCAA
>NZ_JAAZTU010000048.1 GCF_012395185.1 Vibrio aestuarianus | reverse complement strand
TTGAGATTGTGTAGTAGCGATAAAGTGCAGCGCTAAATCGACAATAGACTAGTCGGCGGCAGCGGCAGATGTGTATAAGAGAAAAATATAATGGAAATGCAGCTACTGCATCATGGAGAGTAGAAAATGAATTCGCAGTCGGCAGTGCTAAAGGGCGAACAGAGCCCAAATAGAACAACGGAACGTAATAAAACGTTGTCAACACTCAACAGCACTGATGCACTGTCAATGGTTGAACACGGCAGTGAGTTAACCTTAAGCATAACAACCCCCGTTGGCACCAAGTTCATCTGTAAAACTCCGTTCATCGGCACCCATTCAAACACTTATATTCTGATTGAAATACCTAAAATTTCCGCTGACGATTTGGCTTTTTTCTTCCAAGAAGGTTTTTGGGTCAATGTACGTGCGATTTCCCCTCGAGGAGAAGGCGCAATGATCCACTTTCGTAGCCAATTAATGAATATATTGCAAGAGCCAGTTCCACTTGCGATGCTTTCGATCCCAAACACTATGCAAGTCACTCAGCTACGTAAAGAAGCCCGTTATGATGTGAATTTGGTTGGTAAAGCAATCGTCGGTACTCATAAATCAGATTGTGAAGTACGTGATCTCTCTAAGAGTGGCTGTCGTTTTGTTGCACCACCGCTTGGACGAACTTTCCAAGTCGGCGACAAAATTAGTATCGAGCTTTTTGCCGACTCCCGTGGCAGTAAAGTTTTCGCGCCCTTAGTTGGTAAAGTTTGTAACTTACAGCGCTCACTGCACTATGCTCGTTATGGGATTCAATTTGATGAAGAAGGCGTGAAAAATGCGAAGAACTTACTCGGCCAACTAAAATTTGATGGTACGAAACTCACCTTAAAATAGCGCCATGAATTATGCGATCAAAAAAAGCCCTAGCACATTGCTAGGGCTTTTTGTTTCTAGCCTACAAAGGAAATATAGCCTTGAATAATGATTAAATTAACAATATCAATAAAGAAAGCTCCCACGATAGGCACAACCATAAAAGCCTGCGGAGAAGGTCCGTAACGCGTAACAAGCGACCCCATATTCATCACTGCGGTCGGGGTGGCGCCTAAGCCAAAACCACAGTGCCCGCCAGCCATAACGGCGGCATCATAATTTGAGCCCATCACTTTAAACGTCACAAAGTAAGCAAAAATACCAAGCACTACCGACTGCACCGCTAAAATCACGAGAAATGGAATCGCTAAATCAAAGATATTCCACAATCTCAAGCTCATCAGCGCCATGGCTAAGAAGAGTGATAAAGAAACCGTACCTAAAATATCAACCGTTTCTGCATCGACTTTATGCAGCTTGGTAACTTCGAATACATTGGTAATAAATACACCAATGAATAGTGCGTAAACGAAATCTGGGATCATCAGCCATTTGACATCAAACGTACTCACCCATTGTTCTAGATACTTAGCACCAGTGACACAAATCAACAAAATAAACAGCACTTCAATCACTTTCTTCGCTGTCACTTTATCTTCTTCGTATTCGTTGTAAGTAACGAGCTCAGGGAATTTATCGTGTGTTTTCGTGCCTCGGCCGTACTCTGACTCAAAGCCATTTTTATTGATCAATTTTTGCGCAACAGGACTGCCGATAATGCCACCAATAATCAAACCAAACGTAGCTGAAGCCATCGCTATTTCTAAAATATTGGTCATTCCATAATTATCGGTAAAGGTTTGTGCCCACGCAGCACCAGTGCCATGCCCACCAGACAAGGTGATAGAACCAGCAATCAAACCCATCAACGGATCAAGACCTAATGCCGTTGCCAACGAAACACCCACACCATTTTGAATAATGATATAAAACGAAGCGACACCCAGAAAAAGAAACACCTTAGCGCCCCCTTTCATTAACTGAGTGTAGTTAGCTGCAAGGCCAACAGTACTAAAGAACATCAACATGAATGTGTTCTGCAACGGAAGAGAAAACTCTAAATCTAAACCATTAAAATGCAAAAAAGTGATAGCTATAGCTACAATCAAACCACCCACAATGGGTTCCGGAATATTGAATTTTTTCAGAATAGGCAGTTTTGTGTTAATGAAGTGGCCTAAAAAAAGCACGCTAATAGCGATTAGGAAAGACTCTAGTGGCCCAATGGAAATTAAATGATGCATATAACCTCTTACTATTGCTTCACTCATCTTCCTTAATGAGCGACGAATTCAGGACATTTGAACGTAACGAATTCGAAAAAAATACGACTGACCGATGCGGCTCATCCTCATAAATATGTTGAATAATCAACGATGTTACGGTGTTTAAATATGGGGTTGACGGACACGTAAGCTATAATGCTTAGGTCGACAGATGACTAAAACCCTAGTTGAAATTACCCAATAAAGGCAATCAGTGGGGAAGCCAGAGTTGTGTATCATACCTAATAGAAAAAAAAAGAGCCAACCGCAATAGTGCGATTGGCTTATATATAGTGTGAACAAACTCATTCACTAACAACGTCAGTTGGCTAGGTGACCCTCGGCTTTAAGAAGGGTCATCTACAACAATGCATGATGCATGCCAACTTTTAAACTGGTCTTTTTTGAGGTTAAATCACATAAAATCACCCTAAATCAGCACCACCCTTGCAAATTGCAAATTGCAAATTGCAAATAAGCTGCAAAACAATACTCATTTAGTTGCAATCAAACAATGAGAAGCTACCAAAATGAGATCATCGATGATATTAGGTCAAATCCAGAATGGGTAAATGTATTGCGCAAGCATTTTGCCATTATTTCAGTATATACTTCGCACCACATTTTCCAGATTACGCAGACACAATGAATTATTTCAGTACATTTTTAAAAGGAATGGCGATGGGTGCCGCAGACGTTGTTCCTGGTGTTTCCGGTGGTACTATTGCCTTTATCACCGGTGTTTATGATACACTTCTCGAAAGTATTCGCCGTATTAACCCGAGCGTGCTAGGCCTATGGAAACGAGAGGGGTTTGTTGCTGCTTTTAATCATATTAATGGCTTCTTCCTCATTGCATTATTTGGCGGTGTATTCACAAGCATTCTTTCGCTCGCGAAACTTATCTCGTGGCTACTCGCGACCCACCCCATTCCTATTTGGTCATTTTTCTTTGGTCTGATTATTGTTTCTGTTTTTCATATTTTAAAACAGATTGAACAGATCAAGTTTTCACGATTAGTTCTGTTTTTACTCGGTATCGCTTTCGCCTACAGCATAACAGTGCTCAACCCGATGCAACTCGAACCGACCGCGATTAACATTGTTATCGCTGGCTCTATCGCAATATGCGCAATGATCTTACCGGGCATTTCCGGCAGTTTCATTTTGCTTTTAATTGGTATGTACGCACCAGTACTCGGCGCAGTCAAAGCAATGCAGATCGATATATTGGCCCTTTTTCTGATGGGGTGTGTACTCGGTTTACTTAGTTTCTCTCATATCTTGTCTTGGTTACTCAAACGCTTTAGAGACTTAACGTTGATTTTTCTAACCGGGCTAATGGTTGGCACATTGCCAAAAATTTGGCCCTGGAAAGAAACCATTACATGGCGTATTAATTCCCACGGAGAACAAGTGCCTTTAGTTGAGCATAATTTATCACCTTTTGAATTTGAGGCCATAACCTCGCAACCCTCGCAATGGCCACTCGCTATTGTGCTCATGCTATGCGCTGTTGCCTTGGTGCTTGGTTTAGAGAAATACGCAAAACACCACAAAGTATAAATCTCCATTGTTAATGATGAAAGTAAGGTGGGAAAATTCACCTTACTATTCTTGATTGAATCCACACTTTCCCTATTTGTAGCAACGACTTAGCTACGTCTGTGATAACATTTGTGCTTTACGGCCGCCTGGAATCTCAACTCAATGCATCATGCAATAAAAATTTGTGCCCTTGCCCTTGCTTTATTCGCAGGCTATTTCAGTAGTGACATCCTACATTGGCTCTCTTCCTATTCAACACAACGAGATATCAGTCAATATTGCCAACTGTCTAGCAAACCATGCCAACAAGGTGAGGTATCGATGACATTAGCACAGGACACCTCTCAACCACTTGTGGCCAATACTTTAACGGTCGATTGGCCAAAGGCTCAAAGCGATAAGCTCGTTCTGTCGTTAAAGGGGTTAGAGATGGATATGGGCATCGCTAAGTATGTACTAACAAAAAATGAGAATGGGTTATATACCACCGAGGTGATACTTCCTGTATGCACCACTGAACAAATGACTTGGATTGGCGACTTATCTGATGGCTCAACTCAAGTTTTCCCTGCAATAAGGATGGAAAGATGAGTAAAAACTGGTCACTAATTTTGGTCGTTGCCTTTACCTGCGGCTTAGGTTTAAAAGCGTATTTTGATTCACAGCAACCATCAGACAGCATAGAAGCGAAAAACAATGCTGATGTGGTGGTGTTTGGCAAAGACAACAAACCCGTCGCCATTTTTGACCCGCAAGACCCACGAATACGTATTGTTTATTTTGGCTTTACACGTTGTCCAGATGTTTGCCCAACATCACTTGCCATGTTGTCTGGAGCGCTGAACCAAATTGATGACGATACCAAGGCCAAACTGCGTCCGATGTTTATTTCCTTGGATCCTGAGCGTGATGGCGCTAATGATTCTCATCAATACGCGCAATATTTTCACCCGATGATTGAAGGGTTATCTGCTCCCTTGGAAATAACCACGCCATTGGCGCATCACTATGGTGTTATCTTCCGCAAGACCGAACTCAAAGGCTCAGAGCTCAAATACACCTTAGACCACAGCTCCTATTTCTACTTTTTACAACCCGATGGAACACTGATCACCAAAGTCCCTCATACGCTTTCACCAGAGCCTATTGTGGAAGCCATCAAAACAATAACGACTTCATCAGAAGGAAAATAACATGAAGCTCAATACACTATTGCTAGCAACCTTAGCCCTTAGTCCATTCGCTTACGCAAAATCGGATATCATGGCTCATCACCTTTACGCGCGAGCTACCGCACCAACAGCAACAACCAGCGCTGTTTTTGCTCAAATTATGAATAACGGCGACCAAGATCGCTTTATTGTATCCGCCGAAACTGATGTAGCCGGCAAAGTGGAATTACACGATGTTATTACCGAAGGCGATGTGATGAAAATGCGCCAAATTCCACAATTCAAAGTACCTGCACAGGGCAAACTTGAACTCAAACCAGGCAGCTTTCACATCATGCTACTTGACCTGAAAAAACCACTCGCCGAAGGTGAAGAAATTAATGTTGCACTCACTTTTGCAAACGGTGAACAACAAATGCTTACCGTACCAGTGAAAAAAGTTATGAACGGTATGGCGCACCATTAATATGAAAAAGGGATGGGGAAACTCATCCCTTTTATTACTCACCACCTCACCAATAGATAACCGATATCCTTCATCTAGCTAACCTAGCAACTCGACCTCAACAATGACTGACACGCCCTAAGCCCTCTGCCTTGCAATTAATAGCTACATTTCATTTACATTTCATCCATTTTTGATTGCATTTAGGTATATTCGTTAATTATTTATGCTAATTATCAATTAATTCTAGACACATTATTTTGGGTGGCTAATATTGTTCCCTTCAGGGGAAACCACTGAAGTCACTATAACTCAATATATCAACGAACACTGAAGCTATAGAGTCATCTCATGACCTTCAGGTAAACAGGAGATATACCCAAACAACTTGAAGTTGTAGGTAGGCGGCGAGTGAGTTCATCTCCATTAGGGATAAGTGAATGTAGCCAGCACCGCTGCGGCTTCAAATGGGAATGGTATAACTCGATTTATTTCAGGGATAACTATGCAAAGCAACAATATCTTCGCCCGTTTTGCGCGTGGCAATTTGGTTCTGCAAATACTCACCGGTATCGTTCTCGGTGGACTATTAGCAACCATTTCACCAGACTACGCCCAAAGTGCGGGCTTACTTGGTAACCTTTTTGTTGGTGCACTAAAAGCGGTTGCACCAATCCTCGTTTTTATTTTAGTTGCGGCGTCAATCGCGAACCAAAAGAAAAACCAACACACTTATATGCGTCCAATCGTAGTGCTCTACCTTGTTGGCACCTTTACCGCTGCGCTAACCGCTGTCGTACTGAGCTTTATGTTTCCAACGACATTAACGCTTGTTGCTGGCGCAGAAGGCACAACACCCCCTCAAGGTATTGCAGAAGTATTAAATACACTGCTATTCAAACTAGTTGATAACCCAGTGAATGCGCTGATGAGTGCTAACTATATTGGCATTCTAGCTTGGGCTGTTGGTCTTGGTTTAGCGCTTCACCATGCATCAGCGACAACCAAAGCGGTATTTGAAGACTTAAGTCATGGCGTTTCGCAAATTGTGCGTTTCATCATTCGCCTTGCGCCGTTTGGTATTTTTGGTTTAGTGGCATCAACATTTGCAACAACTGGTTTTGAAGCACTTGCTGGTTACGCTAACCTTCTTTTCGTATTGCTTAGCGCGATGTTAGTCATCGCTTTGGTAGTCAACCCAATCATTGTCTATGTGAAAACTCGCCAGAACCCATACCCGTTGGTTTTCCAATGCCTACGTGAAAGTGGCGTTACCGCGTTTTTCACTCGTTCAAGTGCGGCAAACATCCCCGTCAATATGGCGTTATGTGAAAAGCTAAAATTGGATGAAGATACTTACTCTGTATCTATTCCTCTAGGTGCAACCATTAATATGGCAGGCGCAGCCATCACCATCACGGTATTAACATTAGCGGCAGTAAATACGGTTGGTATTGAAGTTGATCTTATGACCGCGCTATTGCTGAGTGTAGTCGCAGCCGTTTCAGCTTGTGGCGCATCAGGCGTAGCAGGTGGTTCACTACTGTTGATCCCACTGGCGTGTGGCTTGTTTGGCATCTCTAATGATGTCGCAATGCAAGTAGTAGCCGTTGGCTTCATTATCGGTGTAATTCAAGACTCTGCCGAAACTGCACTGAACAGCTCAACAGACGTAGTATTTACTGCTGCGGTTTGCCAAGCCGAACACAATAAAGGCGCTTAAATCGCCCATAAAAAATCCCCAGCAACTTGTCTGGGGATTTTTATTTTACACTCTCTATCGATCGATAGAAGTACTGGAAAAGTCCAATGGAAAAGGAACATCCTTCTGTGGACTCGCATTTTCCGGAGAAGATGGATTGTCATCCAACAAACTTTCTCCTGAGTGACTGAATAGATTGTCATCCTCAGCCAGTTCCCCTTTCTGTGGAATATGAATACCACGCTTATAAAGCTTGTTCAGTGCTTTGATAATGGAATGCTTGCTGACCGTCCCTGCGCCGATTTTCTTCATTAAAGGTTTCGCCAGAGATTGTAGCCCTACCACAGAATCCACACCAATACGTGAGCCAATTTGATCTCGAAGCACCTTGGCTGGCTCATAACTAAAATGTGCCGATAAAAAAAGCCAAATGTACGCAATCGCGTTACCATTAGGTCCTTTGTCTATCCATGCTTCCCCTGCATGGTACATGGCTTCAGCATTGCCCTTTTCTGAAGCGCGCTCTAACCAATAGCACGCTTTGTTGTGATCCATTACTACCCCAACCCCTTTCAGGTAGTTAAGCCCTAGCTTCATCTGCCCTAGTGGGCTATTTAACTTTGCTGCTTTTGAAAACCAAAACGTAGAGTCCGAAGGAGCGGGGGCAATGTTATCGTGAGAGACACACCAATCCCCCATAAAGATGATCGCTTCAATTAACTCATCTTCTGCCGCTTCTTCAATCAAACTGACGCCTTTGGCGACATTGGCTTCAACGCCTCGACCATTCACCAAAGCGATACCCGTTTCATATTTGGCCGTGCTATTTCCTTCGAGCCCTGCAATATAAGTTTGCCAAAATTTCGCTTTTTGTCTGAGGATCAGATCATCACGAAACTTTTGACAAATGCGCACAACCCCATACATGCCGGTAATGTTGTCGTAATTTGCTGCTTTGTCATACCAATACATGGCTTCTTTTATATTGGTACGCTCCGCCTCTTTGGCTAAATATAAAATGGTCGGAACGTGGCCCGTTTCTGCTTTAAATAAACGATCTTGTCTATCTTGCTCGCGTGACTTTTCAATCGCTTTACGATAGGCGATCTCTCTTGCTTTTCGCTCTTCTTCTAGCCGCTTTTTGCGCAGCGATAGAGACAGCATCCATACAAAAATAAGGATGAGTGATAGTCCGGTTGCGCCAATGGCAATCCCAATAGTGCTCATTTAATTCAAATCTTATTTAATTGATTAATGTCATTATCGACCATTTTCCTCAATATTTGAGAAAAACTGACGGTTATCGATGCTTTTTACGCAAATAGTGTGGCGATAATCAGCCACACCATCAAAATTGTAGAAACGTATTGAACGATAGTACCGCACTCTTTTACAGAGTGTTATGTGCAATTGTACTAAATGCGCAATAGTTTGTAGTTTGGGGGAATGGAAGATTGAAGAAACAAGAAAACGCATCAGATGAGGTGCGTTTCAACAAGCACACCGAGGTTATTCTTTCCCAGCTTTAATTGATTTCTGAGGCAAAAAAACAAAGGCGTCCCAACAGGAACGCCAATAAAAAATCATGAGTTATTTAGCATTGATGGCTTTTACAAACACTTCTTGTGCACCCTCGATACCTAGCGCTTTCGCTTCGTCAAGTAGGCTAAGTGCTTTATCTAGCATTCCAACATTAACCGCATTTTCAATGCTAGAAAGATAGAACTGTTGCTGCTCAGCCGAAAGAATAACCGAGTTGTCATTCGTGGTGAGTCCGGTCGCAATAACCGTTGCAGTTTGCACACTTGGTTTCTCTTGCGCTGCTAGCTCATCTTTAAACTTTTGTTGCGCCGTATCGGTACTCGAAACCGTTACTGCGTCTTGAACAACAATAGCACTATCAACTTTAGCGACAATACTCAGCTCACCAAATTGAGAGTGAGGAATTTTAGGGTTAGGGACATCCGGCGGATAGTTTCCTCTCGCAATTGCATCAAGCTTAACAGGATGTAGCACCTCTGACTCGCCAGAAAGCAATTCAGGTGTTGTATAGATGAGTAGTTTAACGCGCTGTTTTCCTGCAGGTTGAATAGTGACTTCAGTTGTTAAACGATCCCCTTCAAAACCGTAGGCATGCTTGTACTCGAAATCTTCTGTTCCAAACGATTTCAGCACTTGATTGTTTTCATTCAGCAGTAGCGCATTCGGATAGAGAACCGTTTTCTTAAAGTGGCTTATGATCTCTAGCTCAAGTTCTTTCCCCTGCGTATCAATATTGAAAGCAGCGATAGAACTTATACCCGTTGGAAGCTCAAGACGTTGATTGTTTTCATCAATTGAGAAGTTAACCCGCTTAGTAGGCTCTACATCAACCCAATGTATCTGAGCGTATGACTCAACAATTTGTGATGCATTACTAGCGTCAAATACAATCGTTTCCGTAGTGGTACAACCCATCAAGGCGATACTGATCGTGCAGCCCAGTACTAAATGTTTCATTGGAACCTCTTTCAGACGAAAAAAGCCGACTCACTATAAGCCGGCTTAGATTTATGGACTTAGGAAACTATATTACCACCAAGCTTCCATTTGAATACCAACGCTGAACTCAGAATCGTCAGTACCTTTTGCAAAGCTGTCTGCTTCATGATCCATGAAGTAAGAACCGTAGATACGGATTTCAGGACGAGCCCAGAAGCTAGATCCTGCTGACCATGCTTGTGCAACAGTTAGCTTAGAACCTGCAGCGTCCGTCTTTGTGCCAGATAGTTTAGTTTCATCAGCAAAGTAACCCGCTTCAAATACAGTTTTCATGTTCTCATCCCATTTGTACACTGGACGAACAACCGCATTGTAGGCTGTGATGTCACCAACGTTGGTATCAGATGCTTGAGCGTACATTACTACGTGGCCTAGTTCCCATGACTCACCTAGACCAATTACACCCCAGTTGATGATACGGAAACCATCAGCATCGTTGTTGCCACCACTGCGGTCATACCAACCACCGCCACCGTACGTAGCCATTTGCTTACCGTATGATGCAGTACCGTATTGAAGAACGGTTTGGTTGAAACCGTTTGATAGACCTTGACCAATCACTGCAGTTAAAAGAACGCCGTCATCAGCTTGAACTTTTTGGTTCTTCGCTTCAGAAGCAAAATCGTAAGCAACCGCTAGCTCTAAGTTAGCATTTTCCCACAAGTTGATACCTGCGTAACGAAGGTCAAATGTGTAGCCAGAAACTGTTTCGTCTTTAGTCTTAGTAACTGTTTTGTAGTTATTGGCATCACTCTCGATTGCAAGCTCACAAGCTTTGTCACCTTTACAGTTTGCAAATGCTTTAGAGCCATTATCAGTAAGAACGCTTTCAAAACCATCATCAACCTTTTGGCTACCGTCATCATGCATTACAGCCACAGAAAGTTTACCACCACCTACAGATAGGTTTTCGATACCACCACCAGCACCACCTGATGTATCTAGGAAGTAGAAGTCAGTGATATGAATATCTTTACGTTGGTAGTAACGCTGACCAGCCCAAAGGACAGCTTCTTTATCTGATTCGAAAAGGCCTTTAGCTTGAACATTCATAACACGTAGAGCGTTAGAATTGCCTTCCCAGTTATTGTTACCAGCCTGACCGTATGCAACCAATGTTTCTAGGTTGAACGTCACGTCGTCTTTGTTGTACAACTCAGCGTTAAGACCAATTTCTGCATATAGGTCGTCTTCGTTGCCTAGACGGCCTACTTTGTTCTTCTCATAAGTTACATGAGAACCTTCGCCACTCAGACCAACGCCACCACGAGCATAACCGTGGAAATCTACGCTAGCTGCGAATGCGCTAGCTGATAAAGTAGCGGCCACTGCGGCAGCAATTACACTTACTTTTTTCATTCTTAACTCCATTAAGGACGATTTATATTTATTGGAAAATTTTAATTACGGACAATATTTAAAACTTTCTCTCTTCTCCTATTGGAACCTGCAAGGCAGTTGACAGATAGAACCCAAAAGAAGAGGTAAGACGGGACTAGGTCCCCAGTTGTTTCAACGATGAGAAGATTACTAAAGGCGTAAGGGGATGGCTTCCTCCACCCTAAAGTTATTTAAGGGGGAGGAGAAAGGATGAGAAATTTTACAGTATGGTGTTTTTGAATCATCGATCACGTATTTCAGGGGGAGGAGATCAATTACTTCTGACAAAAGGAAATACAAAATGCATAGCTGATCACTATTTCACTACAATTAGCTAATGAAAATGAAATAAAATTACATCGACATTTTATTCATTAGACGCTTGACCTAGTAACAACAAAGCTTTTTACTTAAACCGACGACGATGTGAAGCGACATAACAATAAAGATAACCTTATGAAAAGTACTATTTCTAGCCCTCACCCATTAGGAGCAACCGTTGACGAAGCGGGTTGTAACTTTGCTATTTATGCTCCGGCTAATAAACAACTTTTACTCGCACTCTTTGATGAAGAGGGTAATTACGCAACACATGCATTAGACAATGAATATGCAGGTATCCAACACACCTATATACCAAACGTAAAAGCAGGTCAGAAATATGGGTATGTAATCTTAAATGAAGAAGAGCCGCACTATATTTCAGACCCCTACGCAAAAGCGATAGACAAAAACTTAGACTACAAAACCCCTTTTAGTTCCAAAAAAAGTTTTCAGTTGCCGAAATGTATCGTGATTGATGATCGCTTTGATTGGCAATCTAGCACTAAACCTAATATTCCACGCGATGAAACGGTTTTGTTTGAAACGCATGTCAAAGGGGTGACGCAATGCAATCCTGAGATTGCTAAAATGCTGCGAGGAACGTATTTAGGTTTGGTTAGCGATGAAATGCTGCAATTTTATCGCCAGCAAAATATCACCACATTACAGCTTCTACCTGTTGCCGCATGCATGCATGAGCCTCATCTTTTAGATATGGGAAAAGTGAATTATTGGGGCTATAACCCCTACTTATTTATGGCACCCGATCCACGCTATGCCCAAAATGATGCAGTCATTGAACTAAAAACGACCATACGAGAGCTGCATAAACACGGTATTGAGGTGATATTAGACGTGGTATATAACCACACAGCTGAAGGTGGCGAAGATGGTCCAGTGTTTAATTTAAAAGCACTCGATCCTAAATACTACCTTAAGCATGGCCAGCATTACGCGAATTTTACTGGCTGTGGTAATACGGTTGATCTTTCTTATCAACCAGCGCTTAACCTTGTCATGGACACACTACGCTACTGGGTTAGCGAGTATAAAGTGGATGGCTTTCGCTTCGATCTCGCGGCAACGCTTGGCCGTAATGGCGATAACTTCAGCCCAGATGCCGCTTTTTTCAAAGCCGTAGCCCAAGACCCTATTTTAAAACACATCAAACTTATCGCTGAACCGTGGGATATTGGGCCTAACGGATATCAAGTGGGTAATTTCCCGCTCGGCTGGAACGAATGTAATGACAAACTGCGTGATATTACACGTAGCTTTTGGCGTGGTGACCAAGGTTACCTGAAAGAATTTGCTACCCGTTTGATGGGTTCTCGTGACCTTTATAGCGCAGCAAATTGGCCATATAAACTCACAGTTAACTACATTACCTATCACGATGGCTTCACCATGCAGGACTTGGTTTCTTATAAACACAAGCATAATGAAGCGAACGGTGAGCAAAATCGAGATGGGCACGGCGATAACCGTTCAGACAACTATGGCACTGAAGGCGAAACCGAGAATATGGTGATCATCGCCACGCGTGAAAAGCAAAAACGTAATATGATGGCCAGCCTGCTTTTTGCATTTGGTATTCCACACATTCTGAGTGCAGATGTTCTTTCACACACCCAACAAGGCAATAACAATGCGTATTGCCAAGACAATGAGATCAGTTGGCTCAATTGGAGTATGACCGAGCGAAAAACCTATTTTAAAGACTGGCTAGCAGAGATGGTGGCAGCACGCCAAACCTACATGGTGCCCTTCATTCGCGCGTTTAGTGGCGAGGAACGAAATTGTAACCGCATTTTCTGGCGTCGTGTTGATGGCACCTTAATGGAGCATGATGATTGGAATCGCTTGAGCTCGGTCGCTCTGCATATGGGCATTGGTACAGACGGAGCGGAAATGCTTTATCTCATTAACCAAACTAACGCACCGGCTCGCTTTACCCTCCCTAGTGATCGCGACCAAAATTGGCAAGTCATTTGTGACACCAATCTGCGCAATGTACAGCCCGGTCATGCTGAAAATGAATTATTGCAATCACCAACTTCAATGACCATTTTGCACTATCAACCACCAGCACAAATAGAGCAAGTAATCCTTTAAGTACAACGTATTACTGTTACCTACCATTCTCTACGTGATGACTTAGAAATGATAGCAACTTCTGAAATCCGTGGGTTAGAATTGGAAAAAGAAAAGAGGCCGAATTCGGCCTCTTGTTGGTTACATTATAGAAACGCTTTATATGGCAATTCTGGCTCATCAACAAAGATATCGCGGAAGCCTCTAAAATGTTGGTAATGCATACGACCTTTATCTGTCGGGTAAGTATATTTACCGCCAACTTGCCAGAAGAACGGGGCAAAACCGTATTGCAGGCGATCTTTCTTCATTTGCCACAACACTTCAATTTCACGCGGGTCATTTTGGAAGTTCGCCCAAATATCATGATGGAATGGGATCACCACTTCACAATCTAATGATTCACCCGCACGTAAAATATCAGATGCGGTCATTTTATCGGTCACACCACGTGGATTTTCACCATAAGAAAGCAAAGCCACATCGATTTGATATTCATTACCGTGTTTAGCGTAATAGTTAGAGTAATGAGAATCACCAGAGTGATAAATTGAACCACCAGTGGTTTCGATTAAATAGTTGACGGCGCGGTCATTCATTCCATCTAAAATCGCTTTGTCGTAAGACGAAACCCCTTTAGGCAAAGTAACCAGAGCAGTTCGGTCAAACGAATCGAGCACTTTAATTTTCATATCGCCAATTTCAATACAATCACCGACTTTCGCAACAACGCAGCGCTCTTCTGGTACTCCCCAACCCAGCCATAAATTGACGCAAGCTTGCGGGCCAATAAATTTCACATGCTCACCACAGTTCTGCAATACCGCTGCCGCAACATTAATGTCAATGTGATCAGCATGGTCATGTGTTGCTAGCACCGCATCAATCTCTTTAATACCAAATGGGTCCATCACAAAAGGCGAAGTTCTGAGGTTAGGTTGCAGTTCTCGCACCCCGCCCATACGCATCATTTGGTGCTGAGGGTTCATCAATGCATTCTTTTGCGTTTTCTTACCGGTTCCGCACCAAAAGTCGATAGAAATATTGGTGTTCCCTTCTGTTTTCAGCCATACACCAGTACAACCAAGCCACCACATCGAGAAAGTATTGGCTTCCACAACCGTATTTTGGATCTCTTCATTTAGCCATGTTCCCCACTCTGGGAATGTATTAAGAATCCATGACTCGCGGGTAATTTCATTCACATTACTCATAACAATACCTTTTATTTCACAATAAGTTAGACAATTTTTAGGATGTAGGGAGCTAAGCGTCTTAATCTGAAATTAAGACACTGAGCCAATGTTTTATTTATTAGAATGGGTTAGAGAATAAACGTCATCTACACGAGCATGACCTCTATTCCTTGCTGTCGAAGTCCTTCAATGACATCGGGGTTGGCATCTTTACCCGTAATCACAATGTCAATTTTGTTCGCCGAGCAAAATAACATACCAGTTCGCTGCCCAATTTTTGAACTATCAACCACCACAACCAGCTTGCCAATCTGTTCAAGCATTTGTTGCTCTGCCACAGCAGTTAGCATGTCGGCTTTATACAAGCCATTTTCCGTTAAACCTTTGCCGCTGGTAAACATCCAATGGCCAGCATAACCACCTAACGCATCCGGTGCTGGGTTTAGGAAAATATTCTGAGCTTTGTTGTATTGACCTCCGATGATAATCACATCGTCATGATCTTCATTGATGAGATAGCTCGCGAGCGGGAAATAGTTGGTCACAATTTGTACATCTTGGCCGCATAGCTCTTGCCCAAGCAAGAAAGCGGTTGAGCCACAGTTGATCACCACACTATCGCCGGGTTTACACAACTTTGCCGCAGCCATCGCTACATTTGATTTCTCATGGAAATGATCCGTACTGTCAATATTGAGCGGAGTCCAAGCTCTTTTTTTAATCTCTAAACGCTCTGCGCCATTACGAACCTTTTTTAACTTACCTAGCTCATCGAGTTTCGAAATGTCACGCCTTGCCGTCGCAGGCGACACGTTAAATTTATCGATAATGTGCGCGACATTAATGGTCCGCATGTTATCCAGCAAAGACAGGATTTCATTATGTCTCTGTACTTCGTTCATGGTTATCACCTTATTTTTTCATCAAGTGATTACTTGGTGACTATTTATGATTTGTTTTGATTCTATTTCTCAGACCATATTATGTCAAACACTATGCAGATAAAATTTCCCTCCGGATCACAATAAGTCATAAGTAATTGATTTAACTTCAAATAAATAATTTTTAGTGACCTGTGTATCAAATAATACTTTCGCTTAACGGCAAAATTGATAAAAATCAAAATAATCACAAATGAGCATTGAATGATTACTTTTGATTGGTAAAGTCTATTTCGTGAGCAAAAACTGAATAAGATCATAACAATCTGATTTATTCACTCGAACCTACACCCAGCTTCTAGTAAGACGGGAATAAACATAACTACAAATACATAATCAAGGGGTAAAGATATGGAGTTCTTGTACGATATCTTCTACATTTTTTATAGCCAAGTCATGACTAAAGCACCTTTGCTGCTAGGCTTAGTCACCTTAATTGGATACTGGTTATTAAGAAGAGACGCGACCACCATCATCAAAGGATCAATTAAAACCATCGTTGGTTTTATGTTGGTTCAAGTCGGTGCAGGCACATTGGTTGCAGGTTTTAAACCTGTGATTGCTAAGCTGTCCGAATATCACGGTTTGACCGGGTCAGTGATTGATCCCTATACATCAATGATGGCAACTATGGAGATCATGGGTGATAACTACTCTTGGGTAGGCTATACCGTTCTTCTTGCACTCGGCATCAACATTCTTCTGGTCCTATTTCGCCGATACACGGGCATCCGCACCATTATGCTTACCGGGCACATCATGTTCCAGCAAGCTGGGTTGATAGCAGTGTTCTACCTAGTGCTAGGCACAAGCATGTGGGAAACCATCATCTATTCCGCAGTACTGATGGCATTGTACTGGGGGATCTCTTCAAACATCATGTTCAAACCAACCGAAGCGGTTACGGGTGGCGCAGGCTTCTCGATTGGTCACCAACAACAAGTTGCCTCTTGGATCGCCACTAAAGTGGCACCGAAATTAGGTGATAAAAATGAAAGTGTTGATCACCTAGAATTGCCTAAATGGCTGCATATTTTCCATGACAGCATCGCAGCAACAGCCATCGTGATGACGGTATTTTTCGGCATTATCTTGCTCTCTTTTGGCTTGGATAACCTACAAGAAATGGCAGGTAAGACCCACTGGTCTATCTACATTCTTGAAACGGGCCTGAAATTTGCGGTAGCCATTCAAGTCATTGTCGCTGGTGTGCGCATGTTTGTGGCTGAACTTTCTGAAGCGTTCAAAGGCATTTCAGAACGCGTGATCCCCAATGCGGTGTTAGCCATTGACTGTGCCGCTATCTATGCCTTTTCACCCAATGCGATGGTATTCGGTTTCATGTGGGGTGCTATCGGCCAATTTACCGCGGTTCTGGCGATGTTGGCATTTGATGCGCCAATCATGATCATTCCTGGCTTTATCCCGATGTTCTTCTCTAACGCAACGATTGGTGTGTTCGCCAACCACTTTGGCGGCTGGCGCGCAGTAATGAAGATCTGTTTTGTGATGGGTGTTATCGAAGTGGTTGGCTCTGCTTGGGCTATTCATATCTTCAACCAACACGGTACAGAGTTTAGTGGTTGGATGGGCATGGCTGACTGGGCATTGGTATTCCCTCCTATTATGCAAGGTTTGTCAGCGTCTAACTTGTTCTTCTTTGTCCTTGTAGCGCTAGCTGGTGTGTACATGTTCTTTGCTTCGAAACAACTTCGTGCTGAAGAAGACGCACAAGGCATGGTGCAAGTATCCGAAGAGCCAGAAGTAATGGCGGCAGTAGAGCAAGCAATTAAAGCGAGTGATGGCGTTCGCCCTGTCAGCATCTTAGCGGTATGCGGTAACGGCCAAGGTTCTTCGATGATGATGAAAATGAAAATTGGTAAATACTTAGAGAAAAAAGGAATTCCACACGTCATGGATTCCTGTGCTGTGTCTGACTACAAGTCAAAACTGGCCTCAACCGACATCATTGTATCGTCAAAACATCTATCTGGAGAGATGGAACCCGGTGACGGCAAATTTGTACTCGGTGTACAAAACATGCTTAACCCGAACTCTTTCGGTGATGAACTGCTCGATATTATCGACAAAAACTTTGTGACACTGAAATAACCCACTCAATACAAAAACAATAGGTGCCAGCCCGACTGGCACCACCTCTGGAGATAGAATTATGGGACTCAAACAGTCATTAATCGATAACAACTCGGTTCAACTGCAAGCATCAGCTAGCAACTGGAAAGAAGCGATCAAAATCGGTACCGATATGCTCATCGCCTCCGGTGCGATAGACCCACGTTACCACGATGCCATCATCAGCAGTGTTGAAGAATTAGGCCCTTATATTGTTATTGCACCAAACCTTGCCCTGCCCCATGCACGCCCTGAAAATGGTGTCATTAGAACCGCATTTGCCTTAGTGACACTCGACTCACCGATTTATTTTGATGGTGAAGATGAACCTGTCGATGTGCTGATCACACTGGCGGGAAGCTCTTCTGATGAGCATATGGAAGGGTTGATGGAAGTAACACAAGTGCTTGACGATGAAGAAAGCGAAAGCGGTGTCGATCTCGACAAACTGCGCCGTTGCCGTAGCAAAGATGATGTTTATAAAGTGATTGATGAAGCTTTAGCAGCTCAAATGGCTTAGTGAGGATATTATGTACAATGCATTGAAACAGCGAGTACTCGACGCGAACCTCAAACTACCCAAATATGGTTTAGTGACCTTTACTTGGGGCAACGTCTCTGAGATTGATCGCCAACTTGGTGTCATCGCCATTAAACCTTCGGGTGTTGAATACGACGGCATGGAAGTGGACGATATCGTTGTCGTCGATCTCGATGGTCATATCATTGAAGGTCACCTCAACCCTTCCAGCGATACCGCCACCCATATCGAACTTTATAAAGCATATCCAAGCATTGGTGGTGTGGTGCATACACACTCGCGCAGCGCCACTATTTGGGCTCAAGCCGGAATTGATATTCCAGCATTAGGTACCACGCACGCTGACTATTTTTACGGTGATATTCCTTGCACTCGCAAGCTTTCTTACGATGAAATCTCTGGTCCCTATGAGCAAAACACTGGGCTGGTGATCATTGAAGAATTCAAACATCGGAATATTGACCCAATGGCGGTTCCGAGTGTCATCGTGGCAGGACACGCCCCATTTTCATGGGGTAAAGATGCCAATGATGCAGTGCATAATGCGGTAGTACTGGAAGAGATTTCTGCGATGGCACTCGCGACTCGTTCGCTCAATAGTGGTATCAAGATTCAACCAGAGCTGTCTGATAAGCACTACCTGCGTAAACATGGCGACAACGCCTATTACGGGCAAAGGTAATCACTATGTATAAAGTCCTCGCATTGGATCTTGATGGCACCGTATTGACGGATGAACACACCATCCACCCCGAAGTCAAAATGGCCATTCAACAGGCGCAGCAGCATTGCCATGTAGTGATAGTTACCGGTCGCCATCATACAGCAGCAAAACCGTATTACTCAGAGCTTGGCTTAACCACACCTATTATCTGCTGTAATGGTACGTATATTTATGATTATCAAAAAGATCAAGTGCTCAGACACAACGCGATCGACAAACAAGATGCATTAACGTTTCTCTCACTGGCCAAAGAGTTTCAAATGAAACTGGTGATGTACGTTACCGATGCGATGACCTATTCCAACTGTAACCCGATTGCATACATGCAAGCACTGGAGAAATGGGCAAGCCAGTACCCTTCGGAACATCGGCCAAAGATCGAAAAAATCGATTCATTCAGTACTCGAGCCAAACAAGAGCTGTTCATCTGGAAATTTGTGGTCGAAGGGTTACCAAGCTCCATTGAACGACTGTCGCAACAAGCGTGGGTTAAAGAAAAATTCAACGGAGAACGTTCTTGGTCAAACCGAGTCGACTTTGCTGCAAAAGGTAACAATAAAGGGCTGCGTCTTGCAGAATATGTCGCCGACCTTGGTTATCACGCCAACCATGTTCTGGCGGTGGGTGACAACCATAACGACATTTCCATGCTTGAGTATGCAGGGCTTGGGGTGGCAATGCACAACGCCGATGACACAGTCAAATCACACGCAAAACTCATTTGTGCAACCAACAATAACCACGATGGGCTTGCCCGTCTGATACGTGACAAAATTCAAGGATAAATATCATGACCAAACCAATGATCCAAATCGCTTTAGACCAAACTGATCTTATCTCCGCTATTGAAGTAGCAAAAAACGTAGAAAGCTTTGTTGATGTTATTGAAGTAGGCACGATTCTCGCCTTTGCTGAAGGAATGAACGCCGTAAAAACCCTGCGCAACAACCATCCAGATCATATCTTAGTCTGTGATATGAAAACCACCGATGGCGGTGCTATTTTGGCTCGTATGGCATTTGAAGCTGGTGCCGATTGGATCACTGTATCAGCCGCAGCACACATAGCGACCATTGGGGCGTGTAAAAATATTGCCGATGAACTGGGTAGAGAAATTCAAATTGAAATCTACGGCAACTGGACCTTCGCAGATGCACAAGCGTGGGTTGATTTAGGCATCACACAAGCCATTTATCATCGTTCAAGAGATGCTGAATTGGCAGGAATCAGTTGGACCAATGAAGATCTAGAAAAAATGCATCAGTTGTCTGAGCTTGGTTTAGAGCTTTCCATCACTGGCGGCATCGTACCGGAAGATCTTTACTTATTCGAAGGCATCAAAGCCAAAACTTTCATTGCAGGACGCGCACTTGCGGGTGAAAAAGGAAGAGCAACAGCTGAAGCACTACGCGCTCAAATCGATCGTTTCTGGAACTAGGAGGCGTTATGTATCAACACTTGCAACGTCATCGCGTTGGGCTGTATGAAAAAGCGTTGCCTAACGCCTTTAACTGGGAAGAAAAACTGTCAGCAACCAAAGAACTTGGCTTCGATTTTCTCGAAATATCGGTTGATGAATCTGATGAACGCCGCCGTCGCCTAGACTGGGATGACGATACTATTTATACGCTACGCCGCTTATGTGAACAGTACCAAATACCATTGCAGTCAATGTGTTTAAGCGCACATCGCAAGTTTCCTTTTGGCTCAGCCGATCCAGCCATTCGTGAACAAGCAGTGCTGCACATGGAAAAGGCCATCACCTTAGCCTACAAATTGGGTATACGCACCATTCAATTGGCTGGTTATGACGTCTATTACGAACCAGCGAATAAAGCAACACATCAACGTTTTATTGAAGGCATGCGTCATGCGGCGAAACTGGCGGAACGAGCTGGGGTGATGTTAGCTGTTGAGATTATGGATACAAACTATCTTAACTCACTCAGTAAATTTGAAATTCTCAACCGAGATATTCAGTCACCTTATTTTACGGCTTATCCTGACGTTGGAAACATTTCAGGTTGGAATTATGATGTGTGCACAGAACTCGCACTGAGTATGCCTCACATCACGCAAATCCACCTTAAAGATACCTATTGTGTCACGTCTGAGTTTCCCGGGCAGTTTCGAGATTTGGTCATTGGCGAGGGAGAGGTTCACTTCGATGCTATTTTCCATACCTTAAAAGCAATACAGTGTGTCGTACCATTAGTCATTGAAATGTGGGCACACGATGATCAATGGAAACACAATATTCGAGTTGCCCAAGCCAGGCTAAACCAAGCTTGCGACTTTGCTGACTTACCACGTTTGTTCAACCTGTAAATAACTTAACAAAAACATGCTCCGAGGTCCTTCACCGCAGGGCCTATTTTATCCCCACTAGGGATTGTACAGCGCTCCCTCCCCCGAGAGCGCTGTACGTTTTCCTTAATACCATTGACATCACCAAGACAATCACGCAGAGTTGCCCCCTGCCTAACACCTTGATGCATAATGCTCGACTAAATAATGAAATTACTTCATCTACAACTATTCTGGTACGAAAAACATCACACTCTTTTAGAGATGGAAGATCTCCCAGTACTGACTCCAACACAAGAACAAGAACTGAAAGAGTGGGTAAAATGTCGTCGTAAAATCCTAAGTTACGAAGCGCACCAGCAACCTTGGGTCAAAGTAAACGTTGATGGTTTCTCTTCTACATTACATCTCAAACCTAACGGCACACTGGTTGAGCAAGATCTATTTAGTGAAAAAAAACTGCAAGGTTTATGGAAGGTCAACGATGGTTTCTTATTTATTAAAGTTATCAGCGGTGAGTTTATTGTTGAATACCAAATTGTTGGTAATACGCAACAAAATATTCATTGTGGTATTGAATATATCAATGGCCGATTAAGTACCTATAGCAAATTTATTCAAACCAAATAATAACCACCGCTGAAAAAAGTGGGCTTGAACTCTTAGTTTTCAACCATAGCCACTACTGGCTTTAATTCCATTTATCCCAAGCCATATTCCAATCAGAACCCGAACCTGGCTCATATTGATTAGAATATTCATTCCACTGAACACAGTAACCAGAGTTCGGGAATGGTTTGCACTGATAAATATGGCCATCTCTTGCTAATACTCTTGTACCAGCAACATAGTCTTCAAGATGTTCTGGGAATATGTAATCATGTTCATCGGCTGTTGGTGGTAGCGTTCCGTTGAAATCCACAGGGGCAAAAACCTTCAAGCGAAGATAATCACAATCACGATGTGGTGCCTCAAATACGTTACGAAGTCTATTGCCTATTTGACCTTCTGTAATAAAAACTCCCTCTTTAAAATGACACAACACATTATCACCATTCGGAGCATTTTTATCAAAAAGCGTTCCACTCAGAGTAAAACTATTATTGGGAGAGAGATTAACCTCACTGAATATAGATTGAGAATGAACTGCTAACTCAAAAGAATCTCGGTTATTTTGATCACTATCTACTGACCATATTTTTTGCATCGTCGGCTGGCCATTGATGGAGGTTAAAAAAATATCCCCGTAAACTTCAACTCGAGATTTTAAATGTATCAAAAACTCCATTCTATATGGAATAATCGACTCCACTCCTTTCTTAGAAGAGTGGATAATGTTTTCTGAAAAAAAACTGGATGAAAAAACACTGGATGAAAATAACATCATAAAAAACACAAAATACTTATCTAAACTTTTCATTTAATAAAACTCTAGCTGTCCATGGTAATAAAAAACACAAATCAAATATAACAATCTGTCAAAATCTAATGATGATTAAAGTATCAAAACTAATCGATATTTTTATGGGTCAATATCTCAATTAACACCATTTCACAAAAAAACACTTTTAGTAAAAAACAAACCATTATTTATATTTTTATTATTTACAATAACTTAGCGTATATGACACCTAAAGTGCAGCTTATCAAATGATACATTTATTAAACATTATGTAATATTGGTTCATACATTCACCAAACATTATGTAATATTAATTCATACATTTACCAAACACTGCGTACTATACGGTGAAAATTTTTCAGAGACTGCCTTAATCAGCATTAACATCAATAAAACAATTAGAAAATTAACCAAGCAATCAAAAATACACCATCTCGATAAACATATATGTTCACCTATATAT
>NZ_JAAZTU010000047.1 GCF_012395185.1 Vibrio aestuarianus | reverse complement strand
ACCCCAGATATGACAAAGCCCCGCATTGCTGCGAGGCCTTTAATGTGATCGATGAAGAGCCTGAGTTTGAAAGAGCCGAACCCCCGACCCTTTCGAGTACACTATTCCTATACCCCAGATATGACAAAGCCCCGCATTGCTGCGAGGCCTTTAATGTGATCGATGAAGAGCCTGAGTTTGAAAGAGCCGAACCCCCGACCCTTTCGAGTACACTATTCCTATACCCCAGATATGACAAAGCCCCGCATTGCTGCGAGGCTTTTAATGTGGTCGGTGAAGAGGGATTCGAACCCCCGACCCTCTGGTCCCAAACCAGATGCGCTACCAAGCTGCGCTATTCACCGAGATTGTTCTAAGATTTATCTCCAAGAACGGATGCGTATATTACGGATCTCGCTCACAGACGCAAGCCATTTAATGATTTTTTTCATTTAAAAGAACCATTCGCTTAAAACATCGCCAACACCATCAAGAAATGTGACCAATTACACATGACAATAAACAACCCGTTAACCTATACAACACAATTGATCCAGATCAGTGTAACCATAGTCATGAACCTTTAACTTGGGCTTGTCTTCGAAACTTTGGAGGGAACATGGACTTTTGGCTTGATCTCCTATTTGGTAATGCAGTGGGGCTATCTTCAATGATAGTAATCTTTGGCGCTTTTGGTCTAATGCTATTTTACGGCGGTTTCTTCATTTACAAGGTGATGAACGACAAATCTCCTCACTAGATCGCTTAGCCGCTATTGAAAAATAGAATGACGCTATGCACCGGAGCCGATTACTTGTCTGCTCCGGTTTTTTATTTTCTGCTTGATCTGATTCGAGGATCACTGGGTATAATTGCCTATTCCTCTATCGATTCGAGAAGCACCCATGTCTCAGAATGATTTCGATTTATTCCAACAAATGATGGGCGACGTAAAGCCAATTACTCACGACACCGCCGAACTCAAAAAATCACATACTGTCACTGATTCTCAGCTAGCTAAAAGAGAATCGGCCATGACGATAAGTGAAGGCGATCCTGACTATCTTTCGATCGATAACGCTCCAATGCTCAAACCTAATGACATTATCGAATACAAGCGTGACGGTGTTCAAGAAGGCGTTTATCGAAAACTGCGTTTAGGAAAATACCCTATTCAAGCTCGCTTAGACCTTCATCGCAAAACACTAAAAGAAGCGCGAGATGAAGTGGTTAGCTTTCTAAAACAATGCATGGACTGGGATATTCGAACTGTCACCATCGTGCATGGTCGTGGGGAGAAGTCAAACCCACCAGCACTAATGAAAAGCTTCGTTGCCAACTGGTTGATGCAAATAAAAGATGTGCAATGTGTGCATAGTGCTCAAGCTTTTCATGGTGGTTCAGGAGCGGTTTATGTGATGTTGCGTAAGAGCTCCGAAAAGAAAATAGAAAACCGAGAGCGTCATCAAAAACGACTTGGTTAATTAACGATAACTGCTAAAATAAACGCCATCCAAAGCAACACTTCAGTGTTGCTTTCTTTTTTAACCGCCGTTGGGAAACGTTAGGAGAACAACATGTCGCAACAAACTGAAAAACGCCTAAATAAATTCATCAGTGAAACTGGCTACTGCTCACGCCGTGAAGCTGATAAATTGATTGAACAAGGTCGGGTAACGATCAATGGTAAACTGCCAGAGATGGGCACCAAAGTGCAGCCAGATGATGACGTTTGCATTGATGACAAGCCACTAAAATCCAAAGAAAAACCTATCTATATCGCATTAAATAAACCGACTGGCATTACCTGTACGACTGAACGTGATATTCCGGGAAACATTGTTGACTTCATCGGTCACCGCCAACGTATTTTTCCTATCGGCCGCCTCGACAAACCTTCTGATGGCTTAATTTTTCTCACCAATGACGGTGATATTGTGAATAAGATTCTACGCGCAGGAAATAACCACGAAAAAGAGTACGTAGTACGTGTAGATAAGCCGATCACCAATGAGTTTCTAAAGAAAATGGCTTCCGGTGTTGAAATTCTCGATACCGTCACTTTGCCCTGTAAAGTGACGCAAGAAACTAAGTTCTCATTTCGTATCGTGTTAACTCAAGGTTTGAACCGTCAAATTCGTCGTATGTGTGAAGCACTAGGTTATGAGGTGTTTAAATTGCGCCGTGTTAGAATTATGAACATCAGTTTAGATGGTATTCCAAATGGCAAATGGCGTTACCTGTCTGATAATGAAGTGGCTGAAATTCTGGCGATGTGTGAAGGTTCAAGTGGCACTGAAGACGCATCAAAATTAGACGCGCAAGGAAAACGCATTCGCAGAGCAACCAATGCTAAGCTGTACGATAGCCGCGAAGAGAATCAAACCTCAACAGCGCGTCGTAACCAAAAAACGCGAACCTTTAAAGGTCATAATGCTGATGAATATCGCCATGCGCCAAATTCTAAAAAAGGCAAAGGCTCTCGCACTACATCGGCTAGCAATAAGTCATGGAATAATGATGCAAGACAAGGCAGTAACAATGATAAAGCACCCGCTAAACGTACAACGGGTACGCTCGGTCTTAAAAAGTAATCATTAATTTTTAGAATTAAGTAAAACAAAGGGGAGCATCGATATGCTCCCCTTTGTCATTCAATTACTTGGTACCAAAAATCTTATCACCAGCATCGCCTAAACCAGGAACGATGTAACCTTTGTCATTTAGTTTTTCATCAATCGCAGCTGTGTATAGTTCTACATCTGGGTGAGCTTTTTCAAGAGCTGCAATACCTTCAGGTGCCGCCACCAATACTAGGATTTTAAACTGATTACAGCCTTGCTCTTTCAGAAGATCGATCGTGGCGATCATCGAACCACCAGTCGCCAGCATTGGGTCAACGACTAACGCGATACGCTCTTCAATGTTAGAAACTAACTTATTGAAATAAGGCACTGGTTCTAATGTTTCTTCATCACGGTAAACACCTACCACACTGATGCGTGCACTAGGAATGTGCTCGAGAACACCATCCATCATGCCAAGGCCTGCACGCAAAATTGGCACAACCGTAACCTTCTTGCCTTTAATTTGATCGACTTCAACAGGGCCGTTCCAACCTTCAATGGTCACTTTTTCTGTTTCAAAATCAGATGTCGCTTCATAAGTAAGCAGGCTACCGACTTCTGTCGCTAGCTCACGAAAACGCTTAGTGCTGATTTCCCCTTCTCTCATTAACCCAAGTTTGTGTTTAACTAGAGGGTGCTTCACTTCAACAACTTTCATTTCCATCTCCGGCAATATTTAAATAAACCTGCGGATTATACACACATTTTGTATTGGTTTCAGTGCCAATTATAAACAAAAAAACTGACGCAAACGTTTTCCTTTTTGTTTTAAGCCCTGTTAGAATAGCGCCGTTTTCATATCCAACTTAAACGAGGACTTCCCCGTGAGCGGTAATAACACATCTCTGAGCTACAAAGATGCAGGCGTAGATATCGATGCAGGCAATGCACTAGTTGAACGCATTAAAGGTGCCGTCAAACGCACTCGTCGCCCTGAAGTAATGGGTGGCATTGGTGGTTTTGGTGCGCTTTGTGAGCTGCCAACAAAATATAAACACCCTGTTTTGGTTTCCGGCACTGATGGTGTAGGCACTAAATTGCGTCTCGCTTTGGATATGAAAAAGCACGACACGATTGGCGTTGATCTCGTAGCAATGTGTGTGAACGATTTAATCGTCCAAGGTGCAGAGCCACTCTTCTTCTTAGATTACTACGCAACCGGCAAATTAGATGTAGATACCGCAGCGGACGTGGTATCTGGTATCGCCGATGGTTGTGTACAAGCTGGCTGTGCGTTAATTGGTGGTGAAACCGCAGAAATGCCTGGTATGTATGAAGGCGAAGATTACGATGTCGCTGGTTTTTGTGTCGGTGTGGTGGAAAAAGAAGACATCATCGACGGCTCAAAAGTGGCGGCAGGTGATGCATTGATTGCGGTAGGTTCAAGCGGTCCCCACTCAAATGGATACTCGTTAGTGCGTAAGATCTTAGAAGTCTCTGGCGCAGATAAAAATGAAGAGTTAGCAGGAAAAAGCATTGGTGAGCACTTACTGACACCAACCAAGATTTACATCAAATCAGCGCTTAAGATGATCGCAGAACACGACATTCACGCAATTTCACACATTACTGGTGGTGGCTTTTGGGAGAACATTCCTCGCGTTTTACCAGCAGGAACCAAGGCCGTTATTGATGGAAACAGTTGGCAATGGCCAATCATTTTCCAATGGCTTCAAGAAAAGGGTAATGTGACAACTCACGAAATGTACCGCACTTTCAACTGTGGTGTCGGTCTTATCGTTGCACTACCACCTGAACAAGCCGATGCTGCGGTTAAATTACTGCAAGCAGAAGGTGAAAACGCATGGGTTATCGGTCATATTGCTGAAGCTCAATCTGGTGAAGAGCAAGTAGAGATCAAATAACCTATGAAAAGTATTGTTGTTTTAGTTTCAGGAAATGGTACCAACTTACAGGCTATCCTCGACGCGTGTGAAACGAAGATTAAAGATGGCAAGGTTACGGCCGTTTTTTCAAACAAAGCAACTGCTTATGGCTTAGAACGAGCTAAAAAAGCAGGTGCAGCAGCGGTACATATTGACCCCAATGCTTTTGATACGCGTGACGCGTTTGATCTCGCATTGATGGAACAAATAGACCAATACGCACCTGATTTAATCATTCTAGCTGGTTATATGCGCATTCTGAGTAGTGAATTTGTTCGTCATTACTTAGGAAGAATGCTCAATATACACCCATCGCTGCTACCGAAATATCCTGGTCTCAATACCTACCAACGCGCGATTCATGCTGGTGATGAAGAACACGGAACCAGTGTTCACTTTGTCACAGAGCAGCTTGATGGCGGGCCTGTTATCCTACAAGCAAAGGTACCTATTTTTGATGAAGATACGGTTGAAACGCTGACAGATAGAGTGCAAACCCAAGAGTATCGAATTTACCCTTTAGTGGCACAATGGTTTGTTGAAGAACGTTTAGAGATGCGTGAAGGCAAAGCTTACCTCGATGGAAAACAACTTGGTATGCATGGCTACGCGTTCGATTAAGTTGAACAAAAAACTGGAAAATGAAAAGGGTTGCATAACAGCAACCCTTTTTTGTTGAGCAATGAGAATACCATTTAATTCAGAGATTCAATCGGTGCCTGACACCCAGGTTTAGCCGCTGCAAACGGCACATCAACTAACGCTGAGGCATTATTATCAATACACTCACCATAGTGAAAAATCGCATACTCACTGGGTTTCATTCGCTGCCACATTTCATTACCCGTCAAAGGTTGTGTCGCAATCACAGAAACCACATCGTTTGGTGTTGTTTCTTCTTGAAAGTTGATTTCAACATCTTCATCAAGCAAGCTGGCTTTACCAAATGGCGCACGACGGGTGATCCAATAAAGGTGATTCGTACAATACGTCATCACGTATTCCCCATCCGAAAGCAGCATGTTAAATACGCCTCTTTCTTTTAATTGGTCACAACATTGCGCAACAAAACGAAACATCCCAACCATGTCCTGTGGTGGTTCTGGATAACGCGCTTCCAATTGCTTTAATAACCAGCAAAATGCCTGTTCACTGTCTGTTTCACCAACGGGGCGATAACGCCCAGTTTCTAACTGCTGGTGATCAGCCAGTTGTCCATTATGAGCAAATGTCCAATATTTCCCCCACAACTCTCGCGTGAAGGGATGAGTATTTTCCAAATTTACGCCACCACGATTCGCTTGACGAATATGGCTAACGACCGCCCGGCTTTTTATCGGGTAACTCTGGACCAGCTCTGCAATTTTGGACTGGAAGCTGGGGTTTGGGTCTTTAAAAGTCCGAAACCCCTTTCCTTCATAAAAAGTAATTCCCCAGCCATCACGGTGTGGACCTGTATTGCCTCCACGCTGAATCAGCCCAGTAAAACTAAAGCAAATATCCGTCGGCACATTGGCACTCATACCGAGCAATTCACACATGGTTTAACGCACTCCCTTCTTTAAACCTTAGGCTGCACCTGAATAATTCAGATAATTACGCCATTTCTTTTTCGATTAATTGGATAATGATATGGATAATTTTAATATGGATTTCTTGAATACGGTCAGCATAACCAAAATGAGGGACACGAATTTCAACATCCGCCAAGCCCGCCATTTTGCCGCCATCTTTACCGGTTAGAGCAATGGTTTTCATGCCTTTCGCTTGCGCCGCTTCAATGGCTTTCAAAATATTACCAGAGTTACCTGAAGTAGACAGACCAAATAATACATCCCCCTTTGCACCTACCGCTTCAACATAACGAGAAAATACAAAATCATAACCAAAGTCATTACTCACACATGATAAATGGCTTGGATCAGAAATAGCGATGCCAGGGTAACCAGGACGATTTTCACGATAACGCCCCGTTAACTCTTCAGCAAAATGCATCGCATCACAATGTGACCCGCCATTACCACAAGATAGAACTTTGCCACCTTGTTTGAATGAATCAGCAATCAGTTTTGCCGCCGCTCCAATTTGAGCAATATTATGGTCATCACTGAGAAACTTATTCAGAACGTCAGCAGCTTCCGTCAATTCACTTTTAATCAAATCCTGGTACATAGGTATATTCTCTTTTTAATCTGCTTACAGATGAACTCTTGTTTTAGAGCCAGTAACAAACTTGAGTTTACCCAAACCATTTGCTCTGTCGAGAGTTCCACTTCAAGAATTGTCCTTTTCTGTTCATTCCATACGTAGAAAGTCACGGATACATTGGATTATTTAGATTTTTTGCTCTACATGGATCACTTTTTGAACAATATAAGGTTTTACATTTCATTAATATTCTGATTACAATCAACACTGGTTAGACCACTTCAAAAACCAAGACGTATAACAAAATACATTCCGTCTTAAAGGGAAACATATTATGGACATCTTGCTCTCTACACTTGGCTTTATCGCTGTACTCGGTATTTGCCTCTACCACAGAACCTCACTCTTTACTGCCTTAACGGCATTAACCGTTACTATGATTGCGTTAACGGTTTTTGACTACGCTGGGTTTATCGGCTGGGTACTTTACCTCGCCGCTATCGCAGTCTTTGCTGTCTCTTCTATTCGCCAAAGTCTGATCAGCGAAAAAGCATTGAAACTATTTAAAAAAGTTCTTCCTGCCATGTCACAGACAGAAAAAGAAGCCTTAGACGCCGGTACTGTTTGGTGGGAAGCGGATCTGTTCAAAGGAAAACCAAACTGGGACAAACTGCACAAGATTGCCGCGCCAAAACTAAGCACAGAAGAACAAGCCTTTCTTGATGGTCCGGTGAATGAAGTGTGTGCCATGGTCAGTGACTATCAAGTCACTCATGAACTGGCAGACCTTCCTCCTGAAGTTTGGCAATATTTAAAAGATAACAAGTTCTTCGCCATGATCATTAAGAAACAATATGGTGGCTTAGAATTTTCAGCCTATGCTCAATCGCTCGTACTGCAAAAACTAACAGGTGTATCGGGAGTACTTTCATCCACCGTTGGTGTACCAAACTCGTTAGGCCCAGGTGAACTGCTGCAACACTATGGTACTGAAGAACAAAAAAACCATTACTTACCTCGACTTGCTGAAGGTAAAGAGATCCCATGTTTTGCGTTAACTAGCCCAGAAGCGGGTTCAGATGCAGGCTCCATTCCTGATTTTGGCGTGGTTTGCAAAGGCAAATGGGAAGGAAAAGAAGTGCTGGGCATGCGCTTAACTTGGAACAAACGCTATATCACCCTAGCTCCTGTTGCTACCGTATTGGGATTGGCTTTCAAATTGCGCGACCCAGACGGCCTATTGGGGGAAACCCAAGAGCTAGGTATTACTTGTGCGTTAATCCCAACCCACTTGAAAGGGGTTGAAATTGGTAATCGCCATTTTCCACTTAATGTACCTTTCCAAAATGGCCCCACGCGCGCAAATGATCTTTTCGTACCGCTTGATTTCATTATCGGTGGCCCAAGCATGGCTGGCCAAGGCTGGCGTATGTTGGTGGAATGTCTTTCTGTCGGACGTGGTATTACCCTACCATCAAACTCAACTGGTGGTATTAAAACCGCAGCATTAGCAACGGGCGCGTATGCACGTATCCGTCGCCAATTTAAACAGCCTATTGGCCACATGGAAGGAGTTGAAGAGCCATTAGCCCGCCTTGGTGGTAATGCTTATGTAATGGATGCAGCAAGTAACCTAACTGTTGCTGGTATTGATTTAGGTGAGAAACCATCGGTTATTTCGGCAATTGTTAAATACCACTGTACTCATCGTGGCCAACGCAGCATCATCGATGCGATGGACATTGTCGGTGGTAAAGGCATATGCATTGGTCCTTCAAACTTTTTAGCACGTAGCTACCAAGGCGCACCGATTGCTGTAACAGTCGAAGGGGCAAATATTCTGACTCGTTCGATGATCATCTTTGGTCAAGGTGCTATCCGCTGTCACCCTTATGTTTTGGAAGAGATGAATGCCGCTTATTCGCAAGATTCTGACGCAATTGAAAAATTTGATGCAGCTCTCGCAGGGCACGTTAGCTTTACTATGAGTAACCTAGTACGCAGCATTTGGTTTGGTATCACCGATGGGTTAGGCTCATCAGCTCCAACCAGTGATGCAACCAAGCGTTACTACCAACAATTGAACCGTTACAGCGCAAACTTAGCGTTACTGTCTGATATTTCAATGGCAGTACTTGGTGGCTCACTCAAACGTAAAGAACGTTTATCGGCACGCCTTGGCGATATTTTAAGCCAGCTTTACTTAAGTTCAGCAACACTAAAACGCTTTGAAAATGATGGTCGTCCAGTTGAAGATTTGCCTTTAGTACATTGGGGGCTACAAGACAGCTTGAAGCAAACTGAAGTCGCCATCGACGAGTTCTTAGCTAACTTTCCGAACAAGGTGATTGGAAAAGTACTGCGCGTGTTGCTGATGCCAATTGGTCGCGTCCGTAAAGCGCCAAACGACAAGCTAGACAGCAAAGTAGCACAGATTCTACAAACACCGAGTGAAACTCGCTCCCGCATTGGCCGCAATCAATACCTTGCCCCAACTGCACATAATGCAGCAGGTAAGATTGAACAAGCACTAGAGGTTATTTTACGTGCAGAGCCGTTGTTCGATAAAGTATGCTCGGTAACCAATCAACGTCGCCCATTCTTGCGTTTAGATGAAGTCGCCGCCATTGGTTTGCAACAGAAAATTCTCACCGAGCAAGAAGCACAGCTATTAACTGAGGCGGAAGCTCATCGTTTATACACCATTAATGTGGATGATTTTGCGTCAGAGGAACTCGCCGCAAAGTCACAATACCCAGCGATGGGTGAAGTTGCCTAATTCATGTTTGATAAAAGACAAGGGGCGCTTTCTAAGCGCCCCTTATTTTGTAACTAAAACAACCGATTTCTAATTTATACCGACTCCGACTGTGCTATTTCTTGGGCATATTCAATTGCAACTCAGGTTGCAGTGCTTTCCTTGCTTTCAGTTTGCGTATGATAAACCATATCAATAGCCCTAAAAGGATTGCCACCACATTGCCAATAGCGATGATCATAATGCTACGACTCGTCGCCTCTTCACGCATTTGAATGATCAGCTTTTCTTGCTCTATCTGACGCTGTTTTGCTTCTTCTTCGAGTTGTAAACGCCGCGTTTCAGCAATATTCACATCATCAACCACACTGTAAGTTCGCTCAGCTATTGGAAAATACAGTGGTCGCTTATTCGAGAGATCGGTAGCATACAATTTACCTGACCAACGATAATTCCCATTATCACCTTCATTGGGTATATCTAGGCTCAGTTTTAATTCATCTTCAGCGGACTGACTTTCAGCAACAAACCGCTCATCATAGATATCCGAATGCTCAATATGTGCCGCAATTGAGCCGGGCTCAATCATCCCTTGCTCGCCTGAAAAAACGACCTGGTGCGGCTCTCCATCAACTCGAGATTGAATAAAAGTGGTTAATATCGGTGTTGGATAAACCAAGACTTCTTGTTCTTGCGCACGTAAGAACACACCATTGCCAGATGTAATTCGCACACGGTATTTGCCAGGTTGAGGAGTAATTGGTAACGCAACGGTGAATACACCATCACCGGGGTATTCATCTAAACCACGGCCATCATCGCTAAACTCACCGATCACTTCAGGAATGGGGCGTGCTTCTTTCACCAACTCGTCTTCATTTTCAACATATTTGGTAAACGTAACCTTCAAGTTAACTCTGTCTAAAAAGTCTCGCAACTTAAGCTGCTGGCCATCAGAGCTCAAGCGAGCAGTAAACTTGATCTCCTCACCGTGATAAAGACGATTTGGAAACACATCGGTATTGAGTTGGAGATGAGAAATTAACTTGATGTTATTTTTAGGCGACACTTTACCTATCGCCTGCCAAGGCCCCGGCATAGGTGTATCGATAGAAATAATATCCATGCTAGGTTCTTGATACCAACGCATATTGTCTTCATGTCGCCCCGCATAATACTTTTTACCGTCCGGACGCACCAACACTACAGGCTGAGAAGCGGGTTCGCGATAAATCACAAAAGTAATTTGCGTAATGGTCGGATCAACCCGAAAACGGTTATCGAGCAACGACATTGAGGATTCACTCTCAGCAAAAACACCAATACTCCATATCAGCCCTAAACAAGCCGCCATTATCCTCAACATATTTTCTCCTACTGACGCCAGAGGCAGCTTCCGCTCTTCTCTACCAGATCTAATCTTTCTTGGTGTGCTTGTAATTCATCGGCACACGCGTGCAAAACCTTTAGCTTTTTCCGCCCAGCAGCGACACGTTTTATTGACTCTCCTCCCATACTGCCATCACTTTGAGTTCCTGCACTAAATTGCAATGAGGTTTGCCCCCCCGTCATTAACAGGTAGACGTCGGCTAAGATCTCGGCATCGAGCAAAGCGCCGTGCAAGGTACGGTGTGAGTTATCAATGCCGTAGCGGTCACACAAAATATCTAAGTTATTGCGCTTACCGGGGAAAATACGCTTGGCCATTGCCAAGGTATCAGTCACTTTACAATATTGCTCAGTCTTACCGATACGTGGGTCAAGTTTGCTAAATTCATAATCCATGAATCCAACGTCAAAGGGCGCGTTGTGAGCAACCAATTCAGCCCCTTTGATGAAATCTAAAAACTCTTGGTGCACCTCTCGGTATAGTGGTTTATCAACCAAGAATTCATCGGTAATACCATGAACCTCCACCGCTTCGGACTGAATTTCACGATCCGGTTTTAGGTAGACGTGAAAATGACGACCAGTCAGTTTCCGGTCAATAATTTCCACAGCACCAATTTCAATGATTCGGTGTCCTTCGTAATGAGGACCGCCTTCACGGTTCATACCCGTGGTTTCCGTATCGAGAACAACGATACGTTGAGATTCTGAATTGCTACTAGTATTCATAAGGATATCTATGTCAGACTATGCCGATAATGTGCGTAACCTAATAGTACCAAATCATGACAAAACAAGTGGAAATTTTCACTGATGGATCTTGCTTGGGTAATCCCGGCCCCGGTGGCTATGGCATTGTCCTGCGTTATAAGCAGACCGAAAAGACCTTAGCCAAAGGCTATACACTGACAACCAACAACCGAATGGAGATGTTAGCTGCGGTGGTTGCGTTGCAGTCACTTAAAGAGCCATGTCATGTCATTCTAACGACCGATAGCCAATACGTACGTCAAGGAATAACCCAGTGGATCCACAACTGGAAAAAGCGCGGTTGGAAAACGGCAGATAAAAAGCCAGTCAAAAACGCAGATTTATGGCAATTGTTAGACAAAGAAAGCGCCCGCCACGAGATTGATTGGCGATGGGTCAAAGGTCACGCAGGTCATCGCGAAAATGAAATATGCGATGAATTAGCACGCGCGGCTGCCGAAAATCCTACCGAAGAAGATACGGGTTATCAGCCCAACGAATAAACCATATTACGCTTTATTTTGATTTTGGCTCTTTAAGCGATAGTTCACCCCAACTGGAGAGAGGCGTCGCTTCAAACGCCAATGCGGCTTAATCGGTTTAAGCGGATAAGTCCGCTTACGAGCGACAATAAAGTACAAACTACCAAATGGAGACGCCCACTCTCCGATACTGTTTTCGAGCCATGTCCACATCGGTTGATATTTTTGCATAGGAAACAACGCGTATTGATCACACGCGATCACTTGATAATTCAAAATACTCAGCCAATCTTTGATGCGGCTTGCCGTAAACATTCTCCCGCTCCAAGGAAGGTTGCGTTTACGCCATGGCATAAAGCTAGCTATACCGGTAAAACTTATCGGATTAAAGCCGGTAATAATGATGTAACCATCGTCAATCATCACTCTATCGACTTCTCGTAAAACGCGATGCGGGTCATCACAGTAATCGAGCTGATGCGCCAACATCACCACATCGAAACTCTTTTCTAGAAATGGAAGTTCATAGCTATCCGCAATGACGTTATGTAATGGATTTTTTATATCAAGATTAACTTGGTGTTGAATATTGCAGTTGCAACTGGCAAGCTCACAACTAAGACCACCGAGCTTAAGCATATGGTAGCCAAACAATTTTGGGCACCACTCATCAAGCCGAGTTTGAATAGAATCACTGACCCACTGGCCATTTTTAAGCTGAGACCAAGAGTGAGGTTTATCTAACTTCTTTTCGCTACGTGCTGGCTTCATCGATAACCTATTTCACCTCGGTGACTGGAGATACTCATGTTACAGATCAAAAGCATACCCGCATTTAATGATAATTACATCTGGCTGATCCAAAATAGCGATCAGCGTTGTGCAGTTGTCGACCCGGGCGATGCTGCTCCGGTGTTGCAATACCTCACCGAACATCAATTGACCCTTGAAGCAATTCTGATTACCCACCATCACCATGACCACATTGGTGGTGTACCTGAATTGGTTCGCCAGCACCCCAATATAAATGTCGTGGGCCCAGTCAATGAACCGATTCCGACCTTAACTCACCCAGTTGAAGCCGGGGACCAAATAGAACTATTTGATGAAGTATTTATGGTGCTAGGCCTCGAAGGACATACAAATGGACACATTGGTTACGTGGGGGACGCAAAACTATTCAGTGGCGACGTACTCTTTTCCGCGGGTTGTGGTCGCGTATTTGAAGGCACCATGGAACAAATGTTCACTTCACTGAATAAACTAGCCGCATTGCCTGAGGAAACTGAAGTGTATTGCGCCCATGAATACACAGCCAGTAATGTGGCATTTGCACTTGCAGTCGAACCTGATAACGACCACTTGCATCAGTATCGTGACCAAGTTAATCGTCTTAGAGCTCAGCAGCAATCAACAGTGCCAACCACCATTCGCCAAGAGAAATTAATCAACCCATTTTTACGTACGCAACAAGAAAGTGTGATGAAATCGGTCGCCAATCGCACCCAACAAACCGATCCTCAATCAATCTTTACCGCATTACGTGAGTGGAAGGACGAATTTTAACGATTTGCTGCTTGTCATCGCCATAAAATGACAAGTATTATCAGCAGCCATTTAGTCAAAGGGCTGTTATACATGCGAGTTCAATTTAGCTGGGTGGTAGTGCTGTTATTAGCCGGATGCCAAATCACCCAGCCAGTAGATCAAACTACCTCACCAAACTCCGAAGAGGCCAATAGCCCTCAAGTTCAAACATCCACCAACCGTACTCATGCGAATAAACCGGTGCAACCTGCAAAAGTGCTCCCAAAGGTCGTTACCCCACAACAACAAAAAGACGTATGGCAACGTATTGCGATGCAGCTCTCGATGGATATCCCCGATCACAAATCCATCAGTTACTACCGTACTTGGTATCTTAAGCATCCTAACCATCTCAAAACGGTTTCTAAGCGTGCTGAACCTTTCCTTTATTTGATTACAGAGAAAATTGAACAGCGCGGATTACCGCTAGAACTAGCCTTACTACCGATAGTCGAAAGTTCATTTGATGCCTTTGCATACTCGCACGGCAGCGCAGCGGGCTTGTGGCAATTTGTACCAGGTACAGGGGAAATGTACGGTTTAGAGCAAAACTTTTGGTATGACGGCCGCCGAGATGTCGATGCCGCCACCGATGCAGCTTTAGATTACCTGACTTATCTTAATAAGCGTTTTGACGGTAACTGGAACCACGCGATTGCCGCCTATAATAGCGGTGGAGGTCGTATCTCAAGCGCAATTCGTAAAAATCAAAAAGCGGGTAAAGCTACCGATTTCTTTTCCTTAGATCTGCCAACTGAAACCACAGGCTACGTGCCGAAACTGCTTGCTGTTGCAGACATCATCGCCAATCAAGAAAAATACGGTATTACCATTCCAGCAATCGCAAACAAACCGGTACTGGAATTAGTCGACCCACAAGAGCAGCTTGATCTTGCCATTGCCGCTAACTATGCCGGCATGACAGTGAAAGAGCTACAAAGCTATAACCCAGCCTATAATCAGTGGGCGACTTCCCCAACAGGCCCGTACCAGTTACTGATCCCGGTTGATAAAGCGGATACTTTCATGCAAAAAGTGCAACAAAACCGTGGCAAGGGAATGAAACTGGTGCGCTATAAGGTTAAATCGGGAGATAGCTTGAGTGTGATTGCGCAGCAGCACAGCACCACCACTAAAGTGATTCAAACAGCAAACAACCTCACCAGCAATAGTATCCGTGCTGGACAATATTTGATGATCCCCACTTCGGTGAAAGATGAAAAAGCTTACGCGCTGAGTGCCAGCAACCGCCTAGCCAAAACCCAATCAATGGCGCGAGGCAAATACAAACTCTCGCATACCGTTACCAGTGGTGACAGCCTTTGGAGTATTGCAAAGCAACACAACATTTCTCACCAGTCATTGGCAAGATGGAATGGCATGGGACCACGAGACACATTAAAAATCGGCCAAAAACTGGTTATTTGGAAAAATAGCAGTGATGGCGCGATTATCCGTACCGTCTTTTACCAAGTTCGCTCTGGCGATACGCTAAGTGGTATCGCGAATAAATTTAAAGTAAAAAGTCATGACATCGTTAACTGGAATGATCTTGCGAATCAAAAGTACCTAAAACCAGGTCAAAAACTTAAACTCTATGTCGACGTTACTAAGGTCAGTGTATGAACCCGTCTAGCAACCCTTTAACCATGTTGGTGGATATATTCCGTTCACCAACCTCTTGTTTCCTTGCCATTTATCAACGAGGAATGTGGGGCTGGCAGCCTTATATCTTTTTAATTCTGAGCCCATTTCTATTCTGGGGTGCTTATTTTGATATCGTCAACTTCGAATGGCTCAAAGCAGCACTTGCACCACAACTGGCGGTGGTAAACCCAGTTCAACTAGAGATGTTGGATGCAAATACCCTAATGGCCAGTGAAATCATCAGTGATATGATTGGTCGTACGGTCACGATTTTCATGCTGGCTTTCTGGTTCCATTTAGCCACCAAACAAAGTCAGCACCAGCATGGCTTTTGGCGTTGGTTTGCCGCAGGTGCCGTCATCACTTTCCCTGCCGTGTTGGGCGACTTAGCCAGCTACGCTAGCCTACTGCTAAAGCATGGCCAAGTGATGACTTACGCCGCTGACTTAAACAGTTTGAATGGTTTACTCAAACTACCTCTGACAAACGATTGGTCTCAGTTTGCCAGCTCTTTTCCTCTGCTTTTACCTTGGTATATTGTGCTAGGGTATGCCGCAGTGGGCGCTTGGACTGAACTGGAACGTGGGCAAGCTTTGGCTATCTCTGCACTGCCTTGGGTCGGTTACTATGTGATTTGGGCGCTCTACATTGTTATAAGCTAAAGTGCACCAGCATAGGGTTATGATCAGAAGCGTCGCTTTGCGGCGCTTTTGCGTTTATTACCGTAAGCCCACGATAAAAGACATGATCAAGTACTAAACCGGTGACAAACTGGATGCGGTTATCAGGGCTAAATATTACCTCTTGCATCCCTGCGCCTTGTAACGCCGTTTTCATCGCCGCCATGCGCTGCTCACTCCAACTATTGAAGTCTCCCGCCACAATCACCGGCCCCTTGTGCTCATCTAACTTGCTTATCAAGGTTGATAACTGGTTAGCGTATTCATCTGTACCATAAGTAAAATTAACCGCATGCAAGTTCACGGCTGCTAATGATTGCCCGTCACTTAAACGATACAGCGCATAAATGGCCGATTTAGGTAAACGCAACCAAGGTTCAACTTCCGTATAAGCGCAGGCGTAACTAGGCATCTGTTTTGACAAATTCAGCACCCCAGCAGACTCACCGAATACACGAAAAGCAGCGGCTTGGTTTCCTCCCCATTGACGTTCGACAATCCAAGATTTCAATGCTTCCGTCATACTTGCTTCTTGGAGTAACAGCAGTTGAGATGATTGGCTGAATTTATCTAGCTCACTGTGCCAGTTAACTCTATTTTGCTTATAGATATTCCAAACCAGTAACTCTAGCTGCCCGTTAGCATCAATAACCTGAGCATTGGGGTTGTCGTAGCACACTAAAGGTGATGCACTATTTTGATGATTGATTGTCAGTATTTGCGGCTGGCTAGGGATGGTGAAGATAAAGAAAAAACTCACCACAGCAATAAGAATAACAAACACAGGTAAGGCAATAAGGTATTTTTTCTTCATGAATTTAGCCACGCGATGTGAACCAGAAACAAGGGAGCAAAATGAGGAAAAAGGAGCGAATCGCTCCTTTTCTAGATAAATTAAATAGCGTCTTCGTCTTCTTCACCGGTACGAATTCTCACAACACGCTCAACACTAGTAATGAAGATTTTACCATCACCAATTTTACCCGTTTGCGCCGTTTCAATAATGGTCTCGACACAATGGTCTGCTACATCATCACTAACCACAATTTCAAGCTTCACTTTTGGCAAGAAATCTACCATGTATTCAGCACCACGGTACAACTCGGTATGTCCTTTCTGACGGCCAAAACCTTTCACTTCAGAAACCGTCATCCCTGTGATACCAACTTCAGCAAGCGCTTCGCGTACATCATCGAGTTTAAATGGTTTAATTATGGCTTCAATTTTTTTCATGTTCATCCCTTAAACTGTCTTCAATGACTGGCATTATCTGCTAGCAAAAAAAAACAATCAATAAAAAGCCCAAGCAATGCTTGGGCAGATTGAATAAATCTATTGAGATTATTTTAAACTTGCGAAGTAAGCTGCGAGGTTATCAATATCAGCATCACTGAGCATGGACGCTTGTGCTTGCATTACCATCGCTAACCCACCTGTACGCTCTTTGTTTTTATACGCTTTCATAGAGGAGATTAGATATTGCTCGTTTTGTCCTTTAAGATTTGGATAGCCGGGAATAACAGCAATACCATCAGCACCATGACAGGCAGCGCATACCGCTGCTTTAGCTTGACCAGCCGCGGCATCACCCGCCATAGCATTACCGCCAAGAAGACCTAAGCCGACAACCACTCCGATTGCGAATTTTTTCATTGCTCCACCTTTTATGTCCATATTAGTTTTAGGTTTTGTACGAATTCTGCATCAAAAGCGTTCACTTGTCCCAGCGAAGTTCACAATCTTGGCCACTGAAATCACGATCTACAAACAAATTGGCAACAGCAACCACCTGATCACGATACATCAATATCGGTGTTCTACGACGTAGCCAACTTGGCACGCCATATTCCTGAAACAGTTTTTTCAATTTACGTCGACCAACGCGCCCCACAGGGCAAGCACTAAGCCCTTGAGGATCAAAGCTTATCCATAACTCTTGTGGCTTGCCTGCAAGCGCAATCCCACCTTGATTATCTTGCTCCAAAGCTTTTAAGTGCAGTACGCCCAAGCCATCTGGCAACTCAACAGCTTGATTAAGCCCTATAGGCGCTTGCCACTGCGAAACATCTTGCTGAGTTTGGACACAATATAGCTTTTGATCAAAGCGACGAATTTCACTATCACCGAGTTTCAGACATGGGTTAGCATCAAGGCGAGCTAACGCGACTTGGCGCCAGATTATCGCCAAATGTTCTTTACTTGGCATAGGCTCGCCTAATGCAGCTAACCACATTCGCAATAATTGGCTACGAGCTAGCTCACTATGTAGCGAAAGGTGATGAATTGATAAGCTCCCATCTGGAATTTGCGCGCTACGCAACTCTCCTTGCAAAAGTTCTTCTAGCAAGAGTTGCTGCTGCGCGCACAATTCAGCACTGCGAGCAACCGCTTGCTGGAAATGGGGCCAGCGCTGAGTAAGAACTGGTGTCACCTGATGACGAATAAAATTGCGATCAAAGCGGGTATCTTGGTTGCTCTCATCTTCCACCCACTCTAACTGTTTAAGCTGCGCATAAGCTTCTATTTGTGCACGAGTTGCACTAAGCAGCGGTCGAACGATAGAGCCATCACCAAACGGCATGCGTTGCGCCATAGAAGATAAACCTTTCGGCCCACTACCACGTTTAAGCGCGAGCAAAAAGGTTTCGATTTGATCGTCAGCATGTTGGCCCGTTAACAGTAGATCATGCTTTGTAATGTGCTTCGCCAATACTTGATAACGCGCCGCTCGCGCCAAAGATTCAATGCTCTCTCCGCTGTTTTGATCCAATTTAACGGTTTCTATAAAAAATGGGATCGCTAGCGCTTGCGCCCACAGCTGACACTGCTCCGCCCATCGATCCGCATTCTCGCTCAAGCCATGGTGTACATAAACGGCGCAACATTCACAGTCATGACTTTCTTTATACTGGGCAAGTAACTCCAGCAGAACACGCGAGTCAACACCACCACTAAAACCAAGTACTAACTTACCTGTCGGTTGGTAATAACGCTTAATGATTTGCGAAAAAATAGAATAGAGCTCTGTCATAGGGCTTTATGCTCGAAAAAAGTCAGGTGAATTAGCCATACATGGGAAATAAAACGGGTGCTGCAAGCACGAGTTTACCTTGAAAGCGTCAGCCTTTAAATGGCTTTTCAGCTAAATAGTAGGGAGGGGGTACGACAGAACGCAGCAAGCAAGCGACTCATCACTGACATTCATATAACCCTAAGCTTCTTCGATCACCCGCTGTTTTTTGACAGGCTCAGCACAAATTTTGAGTAGACTATTTAATACTTTCCATTCTAGGTTCGGTATATAAATCGCTCATTTATCTAACTTTACTTAACAATATTCCATCCATGGAATAGTAATAATCTTCCAAAAAAGCAGTTACTCACCTTTATAGATAATGATAAAACCATCGACAATAAAAAGATTATATTTAATCACTTTACAAGTTCAAACCTAGTAAGCTTAAGATAAATACAATCACCACCCCCATAAAAAATACCATCATTATTTTTATTAAATTCTTTACCCACATCACTTTGATATATTTTCACATTATAATCTACGGTACAAAGATCATCATTAGAACCGACCGCATCATGATCATTGATATCGCCAGCAAGGGTTATATAGTTCTCTTTTAACTCTGACGTTATAAATGGAGAGTTAGGATGAACTCTCACAGTATTAGTTTCTAGATGATTAGTAGCACTTACATCCCAAACTACTAAATCTACATCTTTACCATTAAGATTCTTAATTATAATTTTACCGTAAGGGTCCTGTGGTCCAGGGCCACTATCATTATCTCTCAGCTTAATTTCAAAGCTAATATAAAAAGCTTTGACAGCTCCACTAAGATAAGCAGAAGAGTGTATTATATCACTAGAAGCAGAATAGGACAGTGACGAAAAAGCAATAACACTTGCTAAAAATATAATTTTAAAAATATTCATTTAATTAAAACTCCAATATTAAAAGTAACGCTACAGACATTGATATACAGAAAGTAATTGTTTCGGAAAAAAATACCTCACTGGTATTTTTTTATCACAAGATACACACTTTCCTTTAGATAACACAAAACCAAAGACTGGAATCAAATAAGTATATTTAATTTTACAACCACAAGACTCACAATATGAAGATTCAAAAAGTATACGTTTCCAATCAAAACCAAGTTTATATCTAAAAACACAGAGCTGATAAAAACTGACCAGACAGCTGCCGAACATAGCTGTAATTACAGCAAACGAAATATAGAATATCATTACGCACCGGAGATTGAACTACTAAGCATGAATGTTGAGCCAAATATAGCCAACACAACACTGGCAAATATTAATAAAGATACAATATTCAACACCCCTGATAACTCATCAATACTTTTTAGCGTTGATTCATTAGATTTATTTGATATTTCCGTTAACATTTCAACAAAACCATTTAATGAACTGTAAATAGTAATAATAAATATATCTTCTTTGGAAAAAAAACCGGTGTCAAGTGATTCCTTATAAGACAACCCCATAGATAAGTTTTTATACATTAAATCATAGTGATATTTCGCCCAACCTTTGGACATTTCTGCTTTTTTTTCTATTGCATCCGCAATTGGCACACCAGATTTAATCAGTATCGATATATCCATTAAAAACTGTGAAGATTGCAGTTTTTTATATGTTTTATAAGGTTGAATCTTATCCAAAACGTTATTTCTTAAACTACCAGTCAACAATGACAATGACTTTGATACCATGAAGAAAAAAACAACCAGACCTGCAAGTAAGAAAAGGAAACCTGGCTGCATAAACCATAAACCAATACTGTACACGTTGTAGGATAGACCAGGCCATTTTTCTAACGGAATTACCGCTTCAAAGGCTGGAAAAACTTTAATACTGTACATAACTAAAACTAGAGCACAGGCCGAAATTAATATAATGGGTACTGTTAATGCCTTAATTAACTTTGCAAATATTTGTTGTTTTACTTTAACAGAACTAATAACTGATTCGAAACCTTCAACTAAGTCCCCAGCGACCTCTGACGACGCCAAAATAGATTGCTCTTCATCTGGAATAACACCAGAAAATGCACTGGATATAGATGACGAATCTTGAAGACGCTCTGAAATATAATCCACTTTTTTGAGGAAAGATTTTTTATAAACACTCTTCCCTGCTTTATTAATTAAGCCTAATGATTCGAATAATGGCAAACCATCTCTCATCAAGTCCGATAACATTCTGTAGAGTTGAACACGATCACTGGTTGCTAATTTTTTCATCCATTTCTCTCAACATACTGTCTTCAATTTCTCCATAGAAATTAATAAACCATTGATAATCAACGATCCCTTGCATTACTAGCAGAAATATTTTTTCTTTCATTAGGTAGCCTTGATTCAAATTGCCCCTTTTATTGTGCTTATCGCGCCAACATTTATAAACCTTGGTTGGGTTTCCACTGGCGATCTCTTGCAAAATATTTAGATCAGGTACCAACATTTCAAACACAGGCCTTCGTCCAGATGCGCCTGTTTGATTACACCGTTCACACCCTTGTTCACTTTTTTGAAAAAGCTTATGACCCAAATCATTAATGCTATGCGGAACCTTGCAATATTCACAAAGTAAAGGAACAAGAGATTGGGTTATAATCCCTGCGATAAATCCAGGAGAGGCCAAGCGATCACGCTTCACTCCTAGACTTTCCAAACGTTGAATCGCCGTAGTTACAGACCCAGCATGAACAGTGGTTACAGCGTAGTGCCCACTTTCAATCGCACCAGTCAATGCGGTAGCGGTCTGATCATCACGAGTCTCACCAATCATTAATACATCAGGGTCGCGGCGCATCGCCGATTTTAAAGCTGGTAAAAAAGCATTAGCGCCATCTTTCAGTCTAACCACTGAACTCTGTATTGCACCTTGAATCTTATATTCAACCGGGTCTTCAACCGTAACGAAACAAGCATTTCCGCTGTACTTTTTCGAATACATCCACTCAAGTACATTTTTAATGGTCGTCGATTTTCCCGAGCCAGTCACACCAGTTATTAATAACAGACCATGTGGAGCCTGCATGATGGCTTGCAGATCCTTATCTTCATCAGGAGTTAACTGCAGGATTTCTAAAGGATTTTTATCACTATCAATAGCATCGAATACTTGTATCGTTTCAGCTTTGATTATCCTTAATACCGCATGATAACAACCACCAGACTTACCAAATATTGGCATATGAGCATATCTAAAACGATACGAGCCTGAAGGTAATTCCCTAAGTATGTTGGCATCTTGTGGAATATTACGATTCCATGTTGACTCTTTGGTTGTAGCAAGAATGTTGTAAGAAACAAACATCATCTCATCACAACTTTCAGCTGATATTGTTTTGACCTTATTGAGTAGCCCATTTACTCTCAAATGTATAATGGCAACTTGATCATTTCGTTCAAAATGAATATCACTTGCCCCAGCCACAACAGCACTTTCCAACAGAGAATCTATCGTATCAACAATATCCGTATTATGTTTTGAAGCTCTACCAGATTGAGAATCAATAGCAGTAAATACTTTGTAAAAATCCGTATTTGAGATAATTGCCACAGACTTAGCTTTGGGCAAATCACCAAAATCATTACTAAAACATTCTAATATCAAGTAGTCAGAAACCGCTTGTTTACCACCATTATCATCCACTAAATAATAGTCATTTTCATTGTTTAACCAACAAATCATTAGACCATTTCTTCCTGGGATAGAAACACTCTTAGTGACATCTATGTTATTAAATTCAGTTTTTATTATTTCTTCCATAACAATCAATAACTGTACTTAAATTTTTTGCCATTGTAGTTAAACACTACATTACTATCATCAATATCTATGGTTGAATTTTTAAATTTATCGCCTTGTGCTAGATTGAATTTTCTACCATAAAAACTAAATACTGCCATTTTCTGGCTATTTTGTAGCGACGTCACAGACAATAACCTAATGCCATTCGAATTGAATGGGCCGTCAGCTGGGTCATATACTTTAGCTTTACCACTGCTGCGGTTTAATTGCTTATCAATCTGCTTTTTCACTTCGATATTACTTAGCAATTCCTCATTAAGTGATTTTTCTATCTTTTCTTTCTCAAGCTTCAGTTTTAATAAGTTAATATCATCCATTAGCTTTGCTGTTTGCAACACATCTTGTTGATAAAGATAATTTTTATCACTGTTAATATCGCTTTCATCAGCAGCGTAAGAGTTAAATGAAACCACTAATGTTAATATATAAAATAATTTACTTTTCATTCGTTCCCCCTGCAATAAACCGTTCCACTCGCGCTATAAATACTTTCTTTATCAGAAAAACTTTTTCGTATAGCTGACACACCAACATTATCTCGAGTTAAAATATAACGAGACAAATAACTAACTTTCATCCAATCAAAATCTTGTACATTCCAGTCAATTCCATATATATCTAAATAGCTAGATTTTCCTTTAGATAAATACTCTTTACTTTGAACTAAAGAACGTGGCTGCTGGAAATTGAAAGAGGCTTTACCTACTCCATTACCCAGTGAAAAACCACTAATATCTATAAACTTTCTCATATCGAATAACGAGTCATTACAACTAGGAAAATCGTAATATTCTTTGTCGTTTAACACTCGCTTCATTCCAGTTAAACGTATTTCTTGGAAAATCAACTGATCACCAGACATAATAGTTTTAATGTTTTCATATCCCAGAGCTATTTTAGGGATACCTACATAATTCTTATTGTCTGTGCTTAACTTAAACTCACAATTTCCAGCCTGGCATTTGAATTCGACAGGTTTCCAACCAAGCAGGTTTAAATTAGAAAATTCATTTTCCACTCGCTTATAATCTGGTATGGAAAAGGATAATTTCTCCTCAACCATTTCAATTAACTTTAAGTAGCCTTGTTTCGCCGATTTTATATTTTCAAGTTCCTTTTTTCGTGCAGCTTCAATTCTCTCTCTTTCTTCTTGTTTCTCTTTAAAAATATAAGCACCTAAGCAACACCCCATAACAATAGATAATGCAACTGTAGATAGAGCATAAACTTTAGTTTTGCTAAGTGAAATTTGCATAAATTACCACATATAAAAGTATGTTAATGATAACAAGCAAGATACAGTAAAAAATCCAAATAAAATTTTCAATGCAGTACTCAAACGAATAGATATTTCATTCTTATTAGTCATATTCAGGTCATGCTTAGTCAATTCGATGACTTCTGTACCAC
>NZ_JAAZTU010000046.1 GCF_012395185.1 Vibrio aestuarianus | reverse complement strand
CATTAATCCAAGTTGGTTTTTTTCTGTTCATTAATTTGATGTAGTGAATTATTTAATCACTAGAAATCAGTAATAATTTTTCAAAAAATATCTGGTGAAAAATTTATTTTAACTCACTAAAGTGTAATTTGCTCTCAATAAAAAGTTAAGTCTAACATTTTTTACATATTGAGCAGGGCTTCCATCGTTTGAAAAACGATGAACTGCAAGTGTGCCCCCTTCCTACATGAAGTCGCAGCGGTGTTGGCTACGTTTGCTCACCCCAATCACAGAGCTTATCTATGCTCATGTGTGGGGTGAACTCACTTGTCGCCTACCTGCAACTTCAAGTTGTTTGGGTATATACCTATTCAAAAGAGTCATGAATCATGACTCTTTTAGGTTTTAATAATCATTCATATAGATAGTGTTTAAGATAATGGATTTATTTGCTATTCAAGGTATTCAGGCTGTAAAGCCATCTGTTTTAGAAGATACATTTAACAATGTTGGTGAAGGTTTCCAAGAAATTTTAGAGACCATTAATCATATCAATACTAGTGGCCAGGCAATGAGAGTCCAAGATACCTTGGCTTTGCAGCAAGCGGTTTTTCACTACAGTTTATACCAAGAAACGGTTACGAAAATAGCTTCAAAATCTGCTAGTGCAATCAACGAAGTTATGAAGGCTCAGTAATGAAAAAAGTAATGTTAATTATTATGTTACTTTTGTCTGGATGTGGTAGCGAAAATGATAAAATAATTGCAGATTTTGATTCTGCTGATATCGCTAATAAGGTTGTAGTTTTACTAGCTAAGTATGGTATTCCATCAAAGTTAAACAGTCAGAAGGAACAATTTTTCATTGCAGTTGCTAAAGATCATGAATTACAAGCTCGAGAGTTACTTATAGGTTTTAATTTTTATTTCCAAACACAGGATCTTAATGATTTGTTGGAGTCAAAGTTTGCCAGTTTAAGTAAATTAGAGACGGTGAAAAGTAATTTGCTTGAAAGTCGAGAGATTTATAATAAAATTAGTATTATCCCAAATGTACTTAGGGCTAATGTTATTGTTACAGGTGAGAAAAATAAACGTGTATCAGTATTGATTATTAGCCTTTTAAATATAGAGGAAGAAAACAAAAATAATATTGAGAAATTTCTAAAAGGGGTTGTGAATGAAAGTGACACATTAACGATTAGTTATTTTGTTCAAAGTACTTTATATGAAAAAGTATAAATATTATCATCAAAAAATTTTGCATTATGGTTTAGCGAAACTTGAAATAAACCAAGAACAATTTCAAGTTCTAACTTCTCTTGACGATGAAGAGCTAGAACATTGCTTATCATTCAAGAGAAGTAAGTTACGTACAATGATCCGTATAATGGGAACCATTGTAAAATATCAAGAAAGCAAAAAAAATATCACTGATACGTCTTGGTTAACTTATCGTGATGCATTGACACAAGAATTGTCTCTACTATCGGATATTTTTGGTCTATATGATATTGATATTCCATTGGATGCTGAAATTGATGAGCTAGGGTTGGGGTTACTTTCGGTAGTTAATCGTCGTCAAGCTGTTCTGTGTTCACTTCGTCTAAAGAAAAGCATGCCAGATATAGAACTAAAGGTTAAAAGTCCGGAAAGGTTACAATTTTTTGTTAAGCATATAATTTCAAAAAATTTGCATACCATTCCTACTTGAAGTTGTTTGGGTATAGTACAACGTAGAGGTTGAATTAGTATGAAGGGTCCCATTGTTGAATCTGATTTAGAAAACGATAATTTTTTTGATCTACTTAATATCCATTCTATTGAAAAAGAAATATCACGTATTAAGAATTCTGGAAATATAACAATTAATCAATTAAAATCCATGTTTGATATGGGCGTTGAATTCTATAATAAATTTCAATTTAAAGAAGCTGAAGTGATATTTTCATCATACAGCGCATTAAATCCATATGATCACCGAGGTCCTGGTTGTTTAGCGGCAATTTGTTTAGAGCAGGGGAAATTTAGTCGCGCTTTAGAATATCTGAATATCGTTAAGACTTATCCAAGTAACGATTTTGATGAAACGGCTGTTAACATTGCTCTCTGCCACTACAAATTGAAAGAGTACATACAAGCTAGTGCGATACTACTTGTTGTAAAAAAGGATGTATTAAATGAATTCTATAAAAATCGCTATGAGTATTTGCAACAACAACTCAAACCTTATCTGTCTTGAGCTTTGAGGACAAAAAATGACTGCTAATCTATCTTCTATAGTTAATCGTTCCTTCTTATTTAAGAATGAGGATAATAACTCAAGTAAGTCAGAGATTGATAACCGTGCTTTATTCGAAAAATTAGATCGTGATATCGATATTGTCGATGGCGAGCTAAATTTTATGCAACAGAATAATATTCAAACGTTAGCTAGCGTAACTTTGCACCAGAAAGAGATTGCATTAAAGATGGCGGCTAATATTGGTTCAGAAGCTCTTGTTGCATATATGCTAGCAGAGAGTATGGAAGCTTACTCGCAACAATTACTTGCTATAAGCGAAAGCACCGCTGGCGGGCTCATTGGATTTACAGATGCGATGAAACAAATGTTTGAAAGTATCTTTGGTGACGGATCCGTCGATGGAACTGAGCTTGAAGATGCATTCCAACTTGCTCTTATGGATGTGATTATGCATCCTGAGGATTACAATCTAACGTCTCAGCAAATGGAAGATATTCAACATTTTCTAGAAGCGACAGGCTCAGGTTCCCATGGTGTTCATGAAGGATATGACGGAGACCGGTTTGCTACTTTAGTATCAGCTCTTTTCGATACTATTCAAAACCAAGCGCCAGATGGGAGTTTGGCGAAGCAGATCCTTGATGCACTCAGTCAACAATACAATTGCCCTCAAGCATTGCAAGATCAGTTTGCAAATAATTGGGGCACGATTACCGATTGGCAAAATGATTGGCAAGCAGGACAGGATTTATCACCACTAATGAGAATGGTTATTTTATCTAGCTTACTCAGTGGGGATGAATTAACTGTAGAAGAATATCAGCTGATCATTTCTGGTGATCTTCAGGATATTAATCAATTAATTAATCGGTTACATCCGTCAATCAATAATATTGTTGATTATATCAATCAGGAGGTTGATGGTTGGAATATACATATTGGTAATGACCCAAATCAAGGCTTTGGTATGAATTATCATTCATCAGAGGGAGTGACAAACAATTATTTCAACACGTTGTCGGAAAATCTCCCGCAGAGGCCTCTTACCGATGAAGAGATAAAAGAGATCAACCGTATTGGTGACCAAGTAAAAATGATCCAACAAACATTAAAATATTGGTTACAAGTTGTACGTGATGAGCAGTTATCGGTGGCCGGAAATATTTAGTTCAAGGGTATGACATAACCAAGAACGTACCACTCGTATCTACGAGATACAGGTGTGCTTACTCAGCATATTTATTCTTGGCAAATAATAAAAAGTAAGGAGAAAACATGAACCCATTCATGATTAATATCTCTGCCGCCACCTACAACAATGAGGTGGAAGAAGAGAACAGAAATGCTCAACAAGTCGAAGCAGCACGTTCACAAAGGGAAGTTCCGAATCAACCATTACCAAGCAGTTCTATTTCGCTGAGTATGTTGTGGCGAATGGTGCAAGATGAAATGAAAAAAGTGGCAAATGCCGTTTCGGGAACAGGGGTAGAAAACTCTGACACTAAAAAGTCGTTGATCGAGCTACAAAAGCAATCACAAGTCAACATGCTTAATGACCGATTAGAACAGTTGGAAAAGCAACAGAAAGCGCAAAAAAAGAAAAGTATCTGGGGAAAAATTGGCATGGCATTGGGGTTTGTTGCCGCTATTGTAATGGCTCCATTTAACCCTGTTATGGCTGGAATCATGATAGGCGTTATGATTGCCAGCATTGTTGTGCCGAAAATAGCCGATAAAATCATGATAGCTGCCGGTGTCCCTGAAGATACTCGTATGTGGGTAAATATGGGGCTAGAGCTAGCGATTGGTTTGATTGGTATGGTGTTAAGTTTTAACCCAGGTAACTTTGCTGCGGCAGTAGGCAAGACTGCGGCGAGCGCTGCAGCAAAAGCAGCGCAATTAGCGGATAAAGCGGCAGATATGGTCAATTCGATTAAATCATTTGTGAGCATCTCGACCAAAGTTCAAAGTGTTGTCCATAAAATGATGAAAATGATTCAGCCGCTACTCGATAAAATTCAAGAGTTCGCTAAAGGTGGGCAGTTAGTTGCAGCTCGAATTGGTCAAGCAAGCTCAGTTTCTTCAGAGATCACTTCTATTGTTACTACTGGCTATTCGCTTAAATCAGCCGCTATTACAAGAGACTTGGAAATAGCGGAAGCGAATCAAGAAGAACTCGAAACACGAATCGAACAAATTCTACTTATGTTAGATCAAGCGCTACGTGCTATTAATCACGCTTTTGAGTCGCTCGCAAAAGTCAACAATGATAAGCGAGATTTTAATCGCGATATTATGTCCATTCATATGTAATTAATAAAGGTGACACAATGGTAATAACAAATTCTTTATCTCAGCCATCTGCATTAATTGCAATGGAATCAGCACCATCTGCACAAGACAATATTAATATTAAGTTATTACAAGACTGTAATGAAAAGTTAATAAAATCAGAAAAGCGTGGCATTTCAATGAACGATTTACTGACGTTATTAGCGGAAATTTTTCAGTCGTCTTATGCACTCCATGCTGAAATAGCTCAATCACGAATTCAAGCTGCGAAGGTAACAACAGATATTGCGCGAATTCTTGCCGCAGATAAATGCCATGACTCGCAAGTTAAATTCGCTATTCAGGTTGCGTCAGGAGCCCTCACTATGGCTATCAGCTCATTTTCTGCGGCTAAGACAGCCTCAGGCAAAAGTCTGCAAGATAGGCACGTCGCCAATGGTGGCAAAGTGAGTGAGCTTACTCCGGCGCAAATTAACCAACACACTGCTAGTCTTCTGCAGATGCGTAATGGTAAATATACAGCGGTATCACAAGCGGCTAATACGGCTAATAGCGTGTCGCGAGATGGGATGGAAGTATATCATGCCAACGAGGTTCAGACTCAGGAGGAAGGTCAAGCAACAATCAAGCATAAAGAAAAGTTAGATGCACTAAAGGATCAGGTTTTTCAACATTTTGCTACAGTGCTTGCCAAGTTGAATGAGCTTCTAAATGATCTAGAAAAAGCAAGTCTAGCAACTAACCGCTAATTATTAGGGAGAAGAGCGGTATCGACCGCTCTGTTTAATTTTTATGCGTTCAGTGTCTTTTTCAACAACCCCATTACGAACCGAGCGTGTCTCTGATTTAACTGCGACGAAAAATGTACGAGAGGAAAACCAGCCCAAGCGAGTTCGTGATGTAAAACAGACTGAAAAGCGCTCTAAAAAACATCCGAGATTGTTTAGAGTAAGGCGAAAGCCTATGACCTTTCAGCAACAAAAGCAGTTTGTTAAGCAGTTGAACAGCTATCAACTTAAAGCAATGCGTGATTGGTTTGGTTTTGCGGATAAGTTGGATATTAATTCACTGAATGATGCACAATTGTGGATTTTACAAGCCGCAAATCACTGTCAGCACCTTTATCCTGCTTTTCTAAGGCGGAAAATAAAGGATTCCTTATCATTGTTAGATGATTTGGATGCACCTATGGAAGATGCCAATAGCCAGATTGTGCAGCAGTTAGTGGCTTATGAACACTACCTAGAGGGACTATTATCAATATTGGTTTTGTGTCGTCGCTATGACGGTTTAAGCCGGAAGGAAAGTCGCAAATGAAACGAAACTCTTCTCTTATTACTCATTGCCATTTGCAAGGAAAAGAATTTGACCCTTACCAAATTTTCAAAAGTAAATGTCAGCGTTTAAGCTGGAGTTCGGTGGCTGAAAGTGAAGTATTTATTGATAAGCAAGCGGTAATTGAATGGTTTGCAACATGGAGTGACTACTCAGACCAAACTCTGAAATCAGTATTGGTAGACGGTATTTTAGAGAGTCAATTTAACAATATTACATTCATCCTAACCCTGATTCAGGAAGGGGATTTTGCGACTATGGCGTCAAAAGAAGCCTACCAGATACTGTATGAATTTGTCATCAATACTCCTAAAGGCATACAGGAATGGATTGACGAAATAGATTTCAAAATGAGCTGTGATGTTTTAGCGTTGTTATCTAAAAATCGATAAATAAGTGATGGAATAACTGATGATTTCTTTTTTACCGCGTAACTGTATTTCTACCGATGAGTTTAAAATATTACATTCTGTGGCAGGCTATCGCTTTGATAATGATGATTTTCAGATTCATTTCAGACAATTATTTAACTCATCAGAATATAAAGAAGATCTTGTTTTTCTCAAACTCGACAATATAGGCATTGAGGCTTATTTTTATGTCTCGGAGAGCGAGATTCGGCGTTTTCTAGGTGTGGATATAAAATACCTTGATGCTGACTATGTAGCTCATATAGTCACTAGGCATTGCGCTAATTATGGCGTGCATTATATTCATTCTGTGCCTTGGGAACTAAGTCGAAAACTACCTACATTAGTGTCTGCTTATTTAAATTTAGGTGAATGGCAAGTGAAGGTGTTGGTTGAGGTTATAAGCTTAGAATTAGAACAAAACTATCTCTTTTCTGAGAAAAATAGACTATCTAAGGATCTTAAGTTAGTCACGGTTCATTCTCCATTTGAAGCTTATTTATATAGTCATGAATTATCGACACTTTGCGAAGATGATGTGGTTTTGGTCTATCGTAAATAAACGATATTATCCTCTTCCTACTTAGAGTCGCAGCGGTGTTGGCTACGTTTGTTCACCCCAATAACATAGTTTATCTATGCGCATGGGGATAAACTAATTTGCCGTCTACCTGTAACTTAAAGTTGTTTGGGCATACTTAAATTTGATGTAATAAAAAAATTATGTATTTAAGTGAATTTTTAAGAAAGTATGATAAAGCTCATTACATTATGCCGCTAAAAACAGATGAAGTAGAACAGTTCTTATTGAATCTTGAACATAATGAACAACGAATTTTGTCATTATGTCCAGATCACCTACTTTTACCTACTTTACCTTTTTTTCAATTGGTGCATGTTATTAATATTGAAGAGGTGATTAAACAACTTGCAACAATAGAAATTATTACTGGTGGTCAATTTATTCGTGTGGATGGGTACCTAACTTTGGCGATTGAGGAGCAACTTTATCAGTCAGAGGAATTGCGTTGTTTGACACTCCAGTTATTTGAAATAATGAGGTTCTAAGATGACAGTACAACCGGTAGTTTCTTCTTCTAGTACTACGCAACCAAGCAGTGGTGAACCAGCTTTACAAGCACATGACTCTATACTTGGTCCTACGCCCCCGCCAATGCCTCTAGTTTCTGCATCAGGATTACCAGATAGCACTTGTCCTGGTGAGAGTTTATTGGAAAGTAACAGCAGCGACAGCCAAGTAAGGAAGGACGTTCATAGTGCTAAAGAAAAACCAAATAGAACTGGCGGAACCCACAAAAACCATAGAAGGTCAAATAAAGTCTCCAATAAAACTAAAGCAAAAATTCAACTTGCATCGGTCATTGGTGCGACAACATTAGGGGCTATTTTGGCTCCATTTACTGGTGGTTTAAGTCTACTGCCGACAGCGTTTATTGTATTATTTGGTAACGCGTCTGCGTTGGCTGTGTACGGTGGTTCAGAAATTCCTATTGGAAATAATGGACCGAAAAAAGAAGAGCCAAAAAATGAAGACGAATCAACTTCGGCTCCAGCTCCAGCTCCGGTCGGATCGGATGTACCAGCTCCAGCTCCTATTCCAGCGAACGAAGAAAACGAAGAAGCTGCTGCATCAAGTACTCATGAACCTCTGCGTCACCGCAAATATACAGGTAACTCTTCTCGCGTTATAGATAATTCCGTAAACAATTCCGGAAACAGTTCCAGTACCTCTATAGTTATTAATTATAGCAGCGATGCACATAGAGAAGGCACTACAGTATCGGAAAGTACTCAAACAGACTTTCCTTCTCTTGATAAAATCATTCAAACATCAGGTGCGGCAGGCGTTAAAGTAGAAACAAAAGAGCTGACTGAAGAAGAATTAAGAGAGGTATTAGAAAAAAAGGGTAGCGACAAAGATACGGTGAATAAACTGGTTGCTAATCATAGAGCCAACGGAAGTTCAGTCATTAAAGTTCAGGTGAATGACCCCACCAGTGATATTAGTACCGCAATAATTAGTGTTCCCAATGAATATCTGCCTCACGATGCTCCTAGTGCTGCATCTCAAACGCGAATCCCTCAAGCAGCTCAGCCTGATGCTTCTGGAGGTTGGATTCGAGATAAAAATGGCTGGAGAGAACTGAAAGAAACTCCGCGAGTTTTCGCAACTCAAGGTTCCACAAGTGCTCGTGATGCAATGTGGCGTCGTTCATCAGTGGAAGATAGTGAGTTATCGACGAGAGATTCTCGTTTGAGTCCACAAAACTCAGTGAGTGCAGCTGGTATATCTGAGCCAGTAACCTCGTCTACACATTCACTTTTGAGTAATCAAAGTGCCCAATCTCAAGTAGCACTGCCTGGTGCCTCTAGCGGTTGGATTCGAGATAAAAATGGCTGGAGAGAACTGAAAGAAACTCCTCGAGTTTTCGCAACTCAAGGTTCCACAAGTGCTCGTGATGCAATGTGGCGTCGTTCACTGGAAGAGAATGGGTCATCCCCAAGTACAGATAATCCTCCTCAAATACCAGAAAAGTATGAGGTGAGTAGGACACCACCATGGGTAGCCTCTAAAGACCAGAAGGTCAGACATTGGACGGTGAATACCCCAAATACGGTGTTAACCACTGAGGGTGTAACGAATCATACACAAGGTATTTTTCATAATGTCAAAGGCATAAAAGAGCTTATAGAAGAAAAGAGGATATCTCTGTCAAAAAAGGGCATCAAGCCTAAGCTGAATATCATTCATAGGGGAAATGGTGCCATTGCTGCTAGTAATGCTCATCCCGGATCATTTGTCATCTTGCCACCAGAAGCCTAAGGCTTTAGTAACAAGGAAAATCAAATAAAGACTAAATCATATTTTATCATATTTAGTCTTTATTTCTCTTTTGAGTTAATAGTGTTACCTCTATTACATTATTGTTTGGGTTTATAATAGAGGTGTCCCTTGTATATTGAATTAGATGCATCACAGCGAGATATACCACAAGTCGCTTTTAAGAAAACTCGTTACTCTAACCTCATCAAAAAATCTGAGTTGGCTCTCTATTCTGAATCACGGATTTTGCTCCATGCATTAGAAGAAAGAGTGAATGAGTACCAAGGTATTTTAGAGCAACAAGTTATTAGAATGTTAGAAGATAAAGCTCAAGGGCTTAACGAATATCTGACGAATGTATACCAGGAAGTAACTCAAGATTGGCAGTCTCAACAAAATGAATGGTTCAAGTGTGCTGAACATGAACTTGCTCGTCAGCTGGAACAGCAACAAGAGATGCTTGAAGAGATAAAGCAGGATCTCAAACGGTCAATTGCTATGGTGGTCGAGAGATGTTTTTCTTCACTGAAGCGGAGTGAAACATTAGTCGCTCACCTAACTGAAGTCTTACACAATGAAATGGATGATCAGCTTCAAGCATTAAATGTGACTAAAAATTACCACGAAAACGGTGTTTCATTAACGATAGAAAGTGAAGAAAGCATAATTAGTATTGATACCCAGAACATTGTGAACGAGTTACGAATGAGTTTGGGGCAATTATGATCGTTCGGTTACGTAATGCTAATTTATTATTCAACCCGAGCAGTGTGATTATCGCATTTCTACTGCCGACTATCATTCTTGTTAGTCTGCCTGGTGGGGTGATTGATAGCTTTATCTTAATCAGCTTTATCAGTTCAGCTTTGCTGTTAGTGATTATGTTAGAGAACGATCAACCGCTTAAAGTCACGTTTCTGCCGACGATGGTATTGTTACTGACAACGTTTCGTTTACTGCTTTCCATTGCAACAACAAGAAATATTATCGCCAACGAAGATGTTGGACAGGTAATAGAAACTGTTGGTGAATTCGTCATGGGCGGAAACCTTATTTCCGGTTTGCTGATATTTGTCATTATTACTATTGTTCAATTTTTAGTGGTAACAAAAGGGGGAGAGCGGGTTGCTGAAGTTGGTGCTCGCTTTTCTTTAGATGCTCTACCCGGCCGCCAAATGACCATTGATGGTGACTTAAAAGCTGGACTTATTACGGGAGAGCAAGCGCAAAAATTGCGTGCCGATTTGAGTACGGAAAACAAGCTATTCGGTTCGTTAGATGGGGCAATGAAGTTTGTAAAGGGAGATGCGATAGCGGGTATTCTTATCAGTTTGGTTAACTTATTTGGTGGTATCTACGTTGGTATCAATCAATTCGAACTTTCGCTTAGTGACAGTGTTAGTCGTTTTTCTGTACTGACCATCGGTGATGGTTTGGTGTCGCAAATTCCGAGCTTATTGCTATCAATGGCTTGTGGGGTTTATTTGACACGCATTAAAGGTTCTGAAGATCATTCGAGTTCATTTGTTAACCAGCTAATGTCGCAGATAGGCATATTCTGGAAAAGCTTATTGGTTATCAGTGTGTTGATTTTAATCATTGGCCTTCTAAATTCATCACTGCTATACGTGTGTCTTCCACTATCGGTATTGTGTGCAATTCTTGCAATGGTGTTGTGGCAATCGGGTCGTAGTCCGGTGGCGGTAACACAGTTTGAGCCTATCGGCGACGGTTTATACAGTTCACTTAAATTCGTTTTACGTGAAAGTCAGTACCGACATGTTATTCATAATCGATTAACAGCAATACAAGAAAGATTGTGGGGGCAGTCTCTTGGTAAACCAGCCATGGTGATTGACCCTAATTTGCATGTTGATTTATCTGTTTATGTTGCTGGTATTGAAATGTTTACCTTCTCGCAGCAAGAAGCTGATTCAATGATAGAAATCATGGGTGATGAGATATTTGTCCGCCATGAAGACGTAGCGATGAATGTGAGCCAGATTGCTTCCTATTTTTTGCATAATCGTTTGGTAGAAAAATTTAACTTACAGTACACCAACAACATCATTGAAGGACTCGCTCAGCAAAGCGAGATCATGAAAACTGAAATCGATGCCGCAATAGGCTTAAATCGCGTGCATGATGTATTGAAGCAAATGATCCGCTCACCGGAATTTAGTCTTGATCGTATAAGTTTTTTTGAGTCCCTTATTTACTGGTCTCGAATTGGTAGTGAACCAAAAGATTGGTTGACCAGGATCCGCAACCAAGCGCGCTATGAAATAACCGCACGGATGCTCAATGAAGATGGAAAGATTCATGTTGCTTTACTAAGCCCAGAAATTACTGAAGAGATTATTGGGTTTATTGCTGGAGAGGTGGAAGATATTGACCGACTCGTTGAAATTCAACAGGCACTACGTAAAGAATTAATCCAGCTAACTAAAAGTCATGGTTGTAAGCCAGTTTTGGTGGTTGATGACAGCGAAATTAACAGCATCAAGTCATTTTTTTTGAAGGTTGTATCCACTTTGTTCGTTTGTTGTCATAGTGATATTGTCGATCAAAGCTGTGTTGCAAGTACTCAGGTTTTGCAAATTACTCCGAGCAGTAGTGATGCAAACTACTGAGACAAAAAAGTACCCGCCAACCCCCAAAAAGCTAAAAGACTTACAGCGTAGAGGGCAGTTTCCTAAAACAGAGTTAGTGGAGCCGACACTTGAGTTGATCGTTTTTACGGTGATTTTCACCGTGATCTTACATTACTTGTTTGAACAAGTTAATGAATGGTTAGCGAGCATGATTCACGCAGATATAGAGGTTGGTGCAGGGGTGATGATTTCTGTTGTGTCAGTCACCATTGTATTATTGGTTTTACTTAAGTTAGCCGTCGTTATTCTTAATTGGGTAATGGTAAACAAATCAGTGATTAACACGGAAAATTTAGGCTTTAAAATTGAAAAAATTAACCCGGTAAATGGTTTTAAAAATATTTTTGGTATAGAGGCTATATCTCGATCAATACGAAAGATATTAGAGCTACTATTTTTATTGTTTTTGTTAAAATACGTTTTTGATGTCATTGGTGAGAGAGTTTATAAACTTAATGAAATAAATAATTCAAGTTATTTTTTATACAGTTTTATGTTTTATTTTTCCTCTGTGTCATTGCTTTTTATTGTTTATGGTATTTGTACAGGGTGTTTGGATTATTTGGTCGAACGTTATCACTTTATGCAAAAAAATCGCATGACCTTTACGGAGATGAGAAACGAACTAAAAGAAACGGAAGGTTCGCCAGAAATTAAAGATAAACGTAAACAAAAAATGCGTGAAGTTATGGAATCTCCAGTCACTAAGGGGCGAGTACCGACATTTGCTTTAGCCAATCCTACACATATTTTGGTGCCAATTTGCTATGACCCAAAAATTGAACGCATACCTGTAGTATTGAAAATCTATGTAGATTCTCTTGCTCAAGAGGAACGTAAGCGACTAATGGCGATGAATGTCCCCATTATAGAAAACAAACCGTTAGCACGAGCTTTTCTTCGTACTATGTCGACAGGTGAAAATTTTATTCCCAAGGCATTTTATAGAGATATTGCTTTAATTCTTTCTGCTTTAAATAGATATAAAAATGCAAAAAAAAATTAAACCATTATTTGCGTTAGTTGTAGTTATTCTGACGGCGTGCAGCCAGCCTATACGTGATAAAAATTTAGTGTTAGATCTAGAGTGGAAACAGGATATTTATAATTTATTAGTCACTCAAGTTGCTGACGTGGATAACTTTAAATTTATGGTAAGGCAAGAGCCCGATTACGTTAATGGTTCTCCCCACCAAACCGCTTGTATCGAATTGGCAGAGCCTCTATTACCCCATAAGTTTTTTATTGCGAATCTTAGTACTTATGGAATGTCTGAAGTTCATACCTGCGACGGGAATTATTGGTATTTTGACAATTTAGTTTCTGCAAATAAGAGCCGATCTTTTGATCTCAGCAGTTGGCAGTCTTTAGTGGGAGTGGATACGTCGTACAGTAATAAAAAAGGTGACGAACGTTTACAGTTGGGATTGACCAGTTTATTTCCTTTAAATGAATTTAAATTGACTTCTCAAGGTCGTGAGACATTGCATGAGCTCATTTATTCACTACGAAAAGAGCCTGTGAGCTCATTAGTTATTTACGGTGTTGCCGATTCATCAGGAATTTACCAAGAGAATTACATCCTCGCGGAGAAAAGAGCTATATCAGTTCGTGACTTCTTAGTGGAAGAGGGATTAAGAGGGATCCCAATAGCGATTCGTGGCACCGTTGAAAATGGTTTATCTACACCTGAAGAGCGTGAAAATCAACGACGTTTTATGATTGAAGTGAGGTTTAATAAAAGTGATAAATAATAAGTTTACCTTGTTGATATCGGAATTTTCGGTGCTGAGTAGCAATATACCGATTACGTTAGGTGCTACACAAGCGTTAGTTTGCCATTATTCTGGTCTTGATTGTTATCTTGAAGATGGAGCTCGAATTGGTGTTCCAGAACAACTATTGATCGTTATTCCTTTAAACAAAAAAATATCAGTACAGAAACAGGCTGCTTATAACAGTGATTTTTCTTTAACGCGTGATGGTTATATAACTGAGATTGGTAATAGAGGCTGCTGTTATATTCGACACCGACTCATACCCGATCATCCACAACAGTTAGCTCGCTATTTATCTGATACGGTTAATATCGTGAACCATTTTATGAAAGAGAAATTATTGTAATGTGGTTGATTGAATTTACAGAGGGTCACTTAAATGGTGTGACCATTCCTATTAAGTCAACATTGGTACTAACAGGACTTAAAGAGACCGCACAAGGTAATGAAATACCTTTACCTGAATATTTACCCTCCACTGCCCGTTGGGAAATAGCCGTGGATGAAGGTAAAGCGTTGCTGCTTGGGGCCAATAAATCTAAAAAAGGTATTAAACTAACACCGAATCTGGTGTATCGCTTTAAAGGCCTCAATTTCTTTGTTTACGAAGAAGGTAAGAGAAATCCGAAATTAAAGTGGTTCGGTCTCAGACAATATCGGCCATTATTTGCATTTATGCTAATAATAAACCTTGCTGTGGTGGCGATCAGTCTTCATTTTTATGGTCGTCTCGTTGAGTCGAAATTGGGCAATGTCATCGAGCTGATAGATAGTGGTTATATATATGAAGGTAAACTTTATATCGCAAATGAGCAGACTTTTAAGGCACTGCCGAAGTCATGGCAAGTGATCAGTTTTTTTCAAGATAAAGGAAGTTACGTACCTGTATCACAGTTTAACATTGAGGTCATATCTGCACTTTCTGGTAAGCCTATCAAGGTTGAAATTCGCTCTGCCCAAGGTCGGGATCAAATATTAATTGATACTAACGAACAAGAGCTGAAAATAATGAAACTGCTTGGAGAGCAGGGGATTCAATTTTTAAAGGCAGACAATACCTGGCTGGTTTCTGATTTGCCAAAAGCAACCAAACTGTTAGAAATAAATCACCTTAATGCTGTACTGAATCCATTGAAATTAACGGCGGATAAGGTAGAAGTTATTCCACCTGATAAGTTTAATTTTTCTGTTTTTTACTCAACAAAATCAGAATCTTATATATACGATCAACAAAAAAAATACTGGCAAGGAAGTTCTGTACCCAACTTTGGAATCATAGATAAAATTACTCGTGATAAAGTTGTGTTTCGTGATGGCCAACATACGAGAGAGTATTTAATTCAACCTTAATAGGAGTCGCTAATGACAGATGTAATGCGAATACAAGGGGATAATGGTAGCAATACTTTCCCTTGTTCAAATGAAGACAAAATTCAGAAAGCTGAAGCAATTATTGTCCGTAACCATTTACCAGTTGGCAGGGCACTCTTACAAAGGGTAAGAGATCCATTATCTTTAGTAGAGCAACTACTGGTTGATCATATTGAAAAACAAAAACTGAAAGCTGAAGAAACCGCTGAATTAGTTCAAAAAAAATCAAAAGCCATCGCTGAAATTAATCGATTATGGGGGCTAGTCATGAAAGATAATATTCCCCATACAGACCCTAATGATAATGATAAGGATACGCCTCTAGGTGATAGCAATGATGCACGGAACTATTTGGTAGAGATTGATCGCATTATAAGAGAAGATTTAGATGAAAGTAGTGGTGTCATGAAAATTACGGGTCAAAATTTGGCTGACTCTTTAACACTTGAGGTTACGTATACAGACTTACAAACAATGAATGCAACTATGACAGCTTATTGCGATACAATTCAAGTGGACCTAGATTCGCTGAATCAAGAATTTAAAAACAATATGACTCAAATCACTTCGGCTCAAGAAGAAGTTCGGAATGTTCGTACTGCCGTTGTTAGTATGGCGCAAGGATAAACTGGATGAAGATCTTAGTTGATGTTGTTATTGCCCACTGTAACATGACGCTGGATGAATTGAATCATTTACAAAACGGTCAAGCTAAAATGTTAAGCGATTTTGTACAGTCAGAAGTCATGCTGAAAAGTGGTAATGAATTGATTGCAACAGGGACGCTTATAAAAGTAGACGATCAATATGCAGTATCTATTGATCATGTTAACCAAATTATAAATGAATAGCTTCTTACTATAAAAATCAATGGGCAACCTAAGTGTTGCTCATTTTTTTGTTAATGATTTATGTTATTTTTAACAAATATTCTTTTTTTGACTGATTATCCTTGTCTGCATATCCGATCTTTTCAATATTAATCCAATTAATTAATGTTAGATTTAACAGGAGGTAGGGTTATAATAAACCTATATAATGAATCATAGGTAGGGTTTATGACTGATCCTAATTATTCTTTTCTTCGTTCTTGTTTTGGGAGGATCTTGGATTCTAATCCATCAAATAATGGATATAAAAGAGCCTTGAATCTCAAAAATATTAACGTTAATTGCCTTGCCTTTGATCCAATTAAAACTCAGTCGATTGATGTAAAAAGTTTTGTTGACTTAGCTTGTGTAAACCAGGCTCATGGCTTGAAGATGATGATGTCAATTCAAGATGGTAAGTTGACATTAATCACAGGTAAAAATAAAGGTTTGCTTCGTGAGATAAAGCATCAAATTCGTGGTCGTGATGCGCTATCTCACCGATATAAAGCAACTTTGGATTGGCCGGATAATAATATCTCCTTTAGAAAACTCTGGGTTAATCGCCAACAAAGATTATGTGCCGAGGTTATTTGTCAAGGCCAAAGTCATAATGTTTTATTGCAACTGAATCCTAATCAATACAACCAAGATCTAATGGTCGATAATAGTCAGTGCAGTTTTCCCCTTTCGATCAGTATAAATTCTTTGCAACAAGACAATAGTGAATATAATCTAAGCTCAGAATCATTTAAAATACAATTGAAATCAGGGGAAAAGGCAGACGTTACTTTTGATAAGAATGATTGTAATTCAGTGCAACTGAAAGTAGGTAAAAGTATAAAATCTTTTACGTTACCTATGAGCTATGATGAAAAAATAATAGACGTAAAACCTTGTGGGAATTGGTTGCAGGTTGCTATATCTAAAGATAATGAAAGAAGAATTTTATACATCAACATTCCTTCATTCGCATGGAATGTTAAATATCCTCCTATTATTTCTTCATCGCCACCGCTCGCTTTCATTCACAGTGCAAGCAATAATAGTGAACATTTTATTAATGCCAATCCATTTGTTGGTCGTAAACGTCGACATATCGGTAATAATTGTTTGCCATTGAGTCACTTGATTGACCGCATTAAGCATCGAATCGTTAGTGGTCAGAGGAAATTGAAAGTTGGGCGTAAGTCGGCGGCTATTATTTCGTTTGCGAAAGTTTTAGATCCCGGAGTACAAAGTTTAGTCGTATGGATTAAGGGTAGGATGCGTGCATCGATAATTAATGAAGAGCTACATTGCAAGGTAAACGAACTTGATAAAGAAATTTTTTATATCAAAAGCTTATCTGGTTATTGGAGCAATGCCTCCATGCTTCTACAGGTAGTAAATGCAGCCACTATGAGAAAGTCTCATATCTCATCAAGTCAGACTAGCGTGACCCTCGAGAATGAGCTTGGCAAGCAAATAACGCTAGCCACCGAGAAACTAAAACTGATTAAGCCACTTTTTTCTGAAGACGTAAACGCTAAACCGAACAAATTGGGCAGTTGGTTTAAGAGTCAGTCAAATAGAATAGAAAGCATCACGGTTTTAGAAAACAAACCAGATGATGATGTCAATAAAAAGCTGAATGAAATTAAGGATATCTTAGATTCATTAAGCAAAGCGAAATACTCTCCGATTAAATCTAAAGAACTCGATTTGTTGTGCGCTTTTGTCGAGCGAACCATATTAAATGTGCATTTACTGCGTTCTTTGAAATCCAATCCTGGATATGAGCTTGCTCTGAAAACAAAATTATTTCACGAAGTCAACGATGAATTAACAACAGCCGTTGAGCGACAACATTTTGGTTCAACAGCTTGGAAAACTGCTGAGAAAACGAGCCGTCAAATCGGTTACTCGTTAAATAAAAAGCATAATTCTTTAGGTAAACTCTGGTCACGGATGGACAATTCCCATGAGCCAGATGAAAGTCTTGCTGATCAAATAGCAGCGCAAATAAGTGCTATGCCAAAAGGAGATACTTTAACCCTTACGACTAAGGAAGGGTGTGAAGGTTTCGCCGGCGTTGCTAAATTTGGTTTGCCTTTTGTAGGAGGTTGGTTTGCTGCTGTATTGGCAGCCTATGAGAAGGAATACAGCGTTTGTTTGGAATCTTTAGGAAATGGAGAGGTAAAGCTGAAGTTTTTGCGGAAAAAGAATAAAAGTGTTGCTGGTTTATTCGGAACTGGTCAAGGGTTGGAAGACCTGACTCAATTGGTAAAATACGATAAAGGGTCGGTGGTTACTTTTATGCCTTTTGAAGCCAACCTCATTTTAAAAATAATGCAGGAAAGTAAGCGTGATTTTGCATTTAATATAAGGAATGAAGATCTTAGTGAAACTCTGGCCTACTTACTGAAAATTAAGTCTGCAGGTAGTGAAGAACCTACAGTAGAAAAATGGACTGATATGCAGTATGAGTCTAAGAAGGAGAATGCCGTTCAATTGGTACTTGAGTTGAAAAGTGAATGCCGAGTACAGAATGGGAGTAGTGTTAGTTCTAACCTTTTTATGGTGGCACCAAGATATTTTGCTAGCATGACGGCTTCTGGATCGTTAGAAATAAAGCGAAGTGTTGATACTAAAATTGGCACGACAACTTCAGTTGAAGCGACTACTGAATTGACGACAAAGACTGGTTTATCTCACGATTCCGGTTCTATTGTAATGCCGATTATGACTGGTAATAACTTTGGTAGTCCGGTGCCATTGCCAGCGGCTTCACAAACATTCACAAATGGTAGAGCGGTTGAGAGCGAGCGGGCATCGACTAAAATTCTATCTAGGCAAGTTTTTTCGTCAGATCTTGCACCAGAAAGCACAGATAACACTCAATGGTCAAACACTTCATCTTCTGAATGGGAATCAAAGCAACGAGAAAAAGAGTTAAAAGAATTAAAAGTGTGGTTATCGGAACAAAGAAAGGTTTCTCACATTGTTAAGAATCGGTTGAATAGTCAAATTGAAATTCTTACTCAAGCTTTAAATAAAGGTTTTCATCAGGTAGAGAAAAGCATTGCCGCAGAAGATATTGGACAGGTGAAAGTCGACTACCAAGCAAGTCTAACGTGGAAATCTCGTTTTGGCGATAAGTTGAGAAAACTGGTACGAATTACTCCCAAACATTCCACATCCTTAGAGCAGCTATTAGTTAATTATCCATCAAGTCTGCGTCAATTAGCAGCTATCCGTGGTTCAAGTCAAAGTCAGAGTCAATTGGAAAATATGGGTAAAGCATCTTTAGTGACAGCTCATTTAGACTATCAAATTTCTCTCAATACGTTATTGAAGTTAACGCAAGATTTTGATGTTCAGGTTAGGGAGGCTGTGGAACATGGCAGTCAAAAAATAATTGAAATCGCACAGCGTTATGTGGATATTTTATCACGTGACAATGACTGTGATCGCAGCATTTATCGTCTTAAGTCTATTCGCTTTAAACGTACGTCTTATTTGAGACAACAACCTTCCAGTATTCTTCCATTAATTACAATAACAAACCATAGCAAGATTGAATTATCAGAAAATTTAGGAGAAATGGAATTTTTTTATGCCGATAAGCAGGATATCGTTTCAGACTCAACTCAAGACAAAAATATTTCAAATAAGAGAAAACCAATGTCTATTTTAAATAAGATTGATTCATCATTGCTCAGTATTCCTAGCAAGGCTTACAACAGACGTTATCCGAAACTTGCCAATAATACTTAATTCATCAATTTTCCGGTTTATTCACTGGAAGTTGAGTGTGATGTGGATAATTATCAATATTCATCCCTCTCTATGGGTAGTTTTTTATATCGCACAACGGGAATATCCTATGGCCAGTAATCATTCATTATCAACGGGTTATATATCAGAAGTATTTTCTTCTTTAATTGACAATGCAGATGATGCAGTCGCTGAATTTATTAAGGCACACACGGGAATAGTGGGCGAAGATGGGGAGTTTCAAGAAACTGAAGATGGAACCTTGATACTCAGCAGTTCGGATATGCTCGGTTTGCAGCAGTTAATGGCAGAGCAGAGTATTTCAGCTCAAACAGCAACCTCTACATTGAAGTCGGTGAAAGACTCGATTTCAACATCTGCTCGCAATATTTAACTTGCTAGAGTTATCTAGACTTATGGCGTTTTATTCTATAACTGTATCACTATGATTGAGTTACTAAATCCTGATAACGCGTATTCAGGGGCAAACCTTGTTTTACTCTTGGTCCTTGTCTTACTTTCTACGGTGTTTTTCATCTGTTTTTCAGGGTTTGTTAAATATAGCATCGTACTTAACATCATAAAAAATGCAGTAGGTACTCAACAAATCCCACCTTCTATGGTCGTGAATTTATTGGCTGTATTGATGGCGCTGAACAGTATTTGGCCAGATATCAAACCCGGTCTGATGAGGGTGAAGCCATATTTTGTATCTCAAGTTCAGCAAGATGTAGAACTTGAGATGAGTATGGAGTTGGATCTAACTGAGGAAAAACGTAGCAATATAACAATGTATCATTTGGTGAGTAATTTATTTGATTACTTCCCTGAGTTACTGAGCAGAGCTGAACGAAAAACAAACCAGTTAAATGAAATCGTAGTATTACCGTTGAATTTTGGACCAGAGGAGGAAGCGTTCAAGTTTTTTATTGGTAATTTGATTCTAGACCTTTATCAGGGGTTCGAATTAGGACTTAAGCTTTATATGGTTTTTGTCAGTATTGATTTTTTGATCGCTGTTATTTTAAGTGGTGTTGGTATGACGATGTTATCACCCACCGTAATATCCACACCAATAAAACTCGCAGTATTTTATTTTTCTGATAGTTGGACCATTTTATTTAAGGCGATGGGTTAAATGGATCAGCTGCTTTTTCCAAGCTGGATGTTATTTGCTGGCTTTTACCTATTTCTTAAAATTTATAGTCCCACTAGGCTCTATTTGGATAACATAGCATGTTTAGCAATAGCTGCTATGTTTGCCATTTTTTTAGAGCACACTTACCTCAAACAAGTACCGAATTTTACGTGGGTAGTAAGTGTGGTTATATTTGCTTTTTTTTCATCAATTCCTTATTGGGTAAGCGGCACTGTTGGCAGTGTTATTCAACAGATGTTATTGCTTAATGAACAATCGGTACAAGACCGCCGCTTTACTGATGAGTCTGAAGCGTTAGCAAAAATGAGTAGTTTGCTTTTTCTGATGTGTGCATTGGAATCAGGGGCTGTATTTTATCCAATTCTCGATTTAATCAATAAGAGTTTTGAATCACAGCTTGAAATTGGCTTCGAAGACTTGTTTTTTCTGATTGTTGATAGCCTCAAAATGATGGTTATTGTCTCAGGTAAGTACATGATTTTGATGCTAACGATAACAGTATGCTGTGGCTATATTGATCTGTTTTTTAAAAAAGCATCGTTGTCGCTATTTGTGACACCGAATCTTAAAGCGATCGTGGTTGTGTTGTTATTGAATTTATGGTTTTTCCACGATCAATTTTATGTCTTTAAACAAATGATGGAGAAAATGGGTTATGAGTAATGTTGATGTTATTAGTCTGAATAATTTACCAACTTTAGCAAACGATCTATCTGAATATGAAAGGATAGCGGCTGATGTAAAATCACTCAAAGAGCAACCCACATTGCCTATTTTTGGTGGTGGCAATGCGCTCACTGAGCAAGAGCTAGTCGATATGATTTTGATGAATCATGTGTCTAGTCAGTCCATAAGTCAGATGGAAGAAAATCAAAAACGTTTGGAAGAGATCATTGATGAAGCGTAGATTTTTGATTGTTTTCTTGTGTTTCATTTCTATTGGAGTGCAAGCAAAGGTTTTCCTTGCTCAAGAAAATATCGACCTTAAAGGTGCATTAAGTGCAATTGCTAAGGATATGCAACTTAAGCTAGTTGCAAACCTTGATGACAAAACTGAGCGTCAATTGATCACGCAATCTTTATCAGGCGAAGGTGTTGCGTTGCTAGGAGAGCTTTCAGAAATTTATGATTTCGATTGGTATGTTTATGGCGGTACGTTGAGCGTTCAGTCAGGGCAAGACTACCTTAATTACGTATTTAAGCCGAAAAATATACGTTCTAAAGCGTTATTGAGTGAGTTAAAAAAGACATTTCAAACGAATCGTTCCACCAAACTGAGGCTAGCCGAAAGAGGTAATTCAATCTTATTGTCGGGGACTCGTAAGTTTGTTAACGATGCGGTTACTTATGCCACTATGGTAGATAAAAATCAGTTTTTAGATAATGGCAACGATATTGAATTAGCTCGTATCGAATTTCATTATCTTTCAGTGCTGGATCGAAGTATCAAGACTTATGATGGTATGGTTAATTTTCCTGGTGCTCTGTCTGTTATCGCCGCTGCCATTACCAATATTGGTCAATTTCAGAACGTGAGCGATGGAGAAATGCTTAATCGTGCTTATAAAGTCAAGCTGAGCGAAGGCGATAAGCAACAACTCGAAGAAAATGAAAAAACATCAAAAGTTCAAGCATTACCAGGTTCAAATGCTCTATTAGTCCGGGGTACGCCTGAAGAAATCAAACTAGCTAAACGTATTGCTGCATTAATAGATGTCAAACGCCAGCAATTACTTTTTTCTCTTAAAGTGTATGACATTGCCGCTGATCGTACTGAAAACTTGGGTATTGATAGTTCTTGGGTTAGTGGGACTAAGGGGATTTATGACATATTGCTACCACCCTTTACAAGCACAACAGATTTTCTGAAAAATTTTCAAGCATTATATTCAAATGGTATTGCAAGAGGGGTTTATGAAACCAATCTTCTTGTGCTTGAAAATCAACAGGGTCATTTTGGTAAAAGTCAGACAGTGACCATTAATTTGGTATCTGATAAGCAGGTAGAAACTCAAAAAATTGAAGCAGACAATAGCTTATATGTAACAGGGCGATTGCTATCTAACGGGGCTGTGCAAGCGAAAATAGAATACATTGAGGAAGCCCTTAATGATGACACTAATACTAGTGGTGTGTCTCAGCCTCCTCGCGTTGACTCACAAGAATTGAGCTCGGAAGTGTATATTCAGCCAGAACAAACCATCATTCTCGGCGGTTTTGAAAATACAGTGACGCAACAAACGGAAAATGGCGTTCCAGTGCTTGCGAACATCCCTTTGTTGGGCGAATTGTTCAAGTACACTAGTGATAGTAAACGAAAATACAAACGCTATGTGTCTATTGCGTTTCAGGTGATTGAGTAATGTTGGAGCATTTTTTTAAAGTACAAGAGTCTTATCAAGACACGATTGTATGTTATGTCAGTATGGACACTTTTGTTGGCCAAGAGTGTTTTATTCATACCGTAAGTAATCAACGTATTCGTGGCGAAGTCATGAAAGTAATGGGAAACAAAGTAGAGATAAAACTGCTGCAGCCCGGTGAAGTGCAAAGGGGTGGGAAAGTGGAAATTACCCCTCGCCGTTTTTCATTTCCCTTAAATGAAGATGCGTTAATTGGTAAGGTGATTAACTGTTATGGTGAGTCTCTTTATGGCGGTAATTACCTTCAACAGCCTGGTCATTTTTACGATCTTCCTATTGCGATAGAGCCGATACATCTCAACCTTCGAGCGCCGATCTCTGAGATTTTTCCAACGAAAATCAAAGTGATTGATGGTCTATTTACGATTGGAGAAGGTCAAAGGATAGGGTTGTTTGCACCAGCAGGTGCAGGTAAAACCACGACGGTTTCCATGATGGCGAATAACATGGATGCAGATATCATTGTTTTTGCAATGATAGGTGAACGAGCACGAGAAGTTGTCGAGTTTTTGGAAGGTGAAATTGGTCCTGAAGTGATTAAAAAATCGATTACTATTGTATCGACTTCAGAAGCTAATCCGCTCGAAAAAGTGCGCTCGGGCTTAGTTGCCGTTTCTATTGCGCGTCATTACATGGAGCAAGGTAAAAAGGTGGTCATTTATTTTGATTCTTTGACCCGTTTTGCTCGTGCACAAGCCATGCTTGATGGGACTCCGATCAAAGGGGGAATTCCAATCGGTGTCTCACTTGCACTTTCTCGTTTAGTTGAAAGTTGTGGTAATTCTGTCTACGGCTCTGTAACTGGGATATTTACTATATTAATAGAACAAGAAATTGATGACGATCCGATAGCACATGAAGTTAAGTCATTGATTGATGGTCATTTAGTTTACTCAACTACTATTGCGTCCACTGGACGCTATCCGGCTATTGATATTTTGAAAAGTAAAAGCCGTTTACAAAACAAAATTCAAGATCCTCATTATGTGATGTTGTCAGAGCATATCAAAGACATGGTTTATCGTTATTTGAACGTTGAGTTATTGATACGAGTTGGGGAATATGAGAAAGGGAATGATCTCGAAACGGATAAAGCGATTGAATTGTATCCGTACATTATGGATTTTCTCAAGCAAGATTTGTCAGGGGTAGAATATGAAGAAACCCTCCAAACAATGGAAAGACTTTGCTCAGCTTATTGATATTGTAAATATCCGAATTATGAAACAGCAAATGAAACTTGAAAAGTTACGCCGAGAGCTGCGGGATCTTGAACAGACAATCACTGAGCAATGGCAAGAGATCAACAATACTCAAGATCGTCTTCGTAGCTTAAATATAATCAATGAAAATAATTCGATTACTCGTATGTTCCAACGTCGAGAAAGCATTAAATCTAAAATTGAATCTATTTTCTTTGATGTTTCGGTCGCTAGCCAAAATGCTGAAGATCTGGCTTTACAAATTATGGTCACAGAAAAAGAAAAACAACAGCTTGAAAAGCGCAAAGATGCGTTGGTTGAGTTACAACTTCAACTGATGGGTGAGAAAAATTAGATGAAAATATTTGATAGCCCCAAAAGTGGATATCAGTCACTTGAAGAGGATAATTTTGAGAAAGAGTATCAATTTGTTCTCAGCCAAGAGGTAGATGATGCTCAATGTTTATCTACAGATGAGGAGGAACCTGTCACGAAAGATCGGCCTACCGTATTGGATCCTAAGACGCAGGACTCTTCAAAAGAAAGTGTTCAGTTAGGGACTGCACTAAATATGGCGTTTGGTTTGTTGCCATTGAGAGATTCAAAACCAAAGCATCGTGGTATTGAAAAGAAAATCTCTGTAGTGACATCGCCGAGATCTTCGCCCATTTCTTCCCAAACCGTAATAGGCAAGGAATTTAAATTTCCATCACCTAACTTATTGGAATCTAAAGGGCTATTTGTAAATAGTCAGGTTGAAGCAGCTGCCTTTATTGGAAACAACAAAATTGAAAACTCTGCCTTTATTGGCAAAATGCTACCTTCAATAAGTAATCATTATAATATTGCACCGGCACCTGTTGCCGTTAATAGCCTTGCTAATATTTCATTACAGCTAACGCCGTCGGTATTTTGGCATCAGCCAGCACTTAATAGCTATCGCGTTTTCTTTCGTCAGAAATACTACTTGTTTCGTTTTGAAGGTAATCAAGTGACCAACTATCTTGAGGAAGATTATGACAGTTATTGATGTTACCGCTGCATGTTTAGAGGTGGTAACCAACTCTATCATTATATTTTCACTCAGTTTTGTGGTTACTGGGGTTGTCATCGGCTTATTACAGACAGTTTTTAGTGTTCAGGATCCTGGCTTACCTATGGCTGCTAAATTGGTGGTGTTTATCATTTTGGTTACCCAGGTAGGTGGGAGTATCTATGAGCAGTTTCATCTGCTTTTTAGAGAGTTATAAAGAAAATAATACATTTTATTAGGAGAAAATAATGAAAAATTTACGTGAAATTGTCTTCAAATCTTTAGTGGAGCATTTGAATGTTGATGCTAGCATGTTCTCACGAATTGAAGGCAATGAACCCATCAGTATAGAGTTAAATAGTGGGGAAGAGATTTATATCGATCTAGGTGAAGACTGCCTACAAACGTTTATCGAAATCCCGATTAGGGATAACCGTATAGTAAAGATGAAAGCTAACCAGTTACTGGAAATTTTATTGGAAGACGAACAACTATTTTTAAATGTCAAAAAAGACAAAGTGTTGATTTTTACTGATGTACAAATCAGTGTAGTTAGTATTGAAAATGAGCTTACAAAGAAATTAAATCTATTCAATAGATTTTCTAATATTTTCAACACATCTCGCTAAATTTAACGGGTATAAATCAGACTTTATTGGTCTGCCTTGGTAAGGTTTTTAGTGCACACAGACTAAATTCTGTAGCGTATGTTTCTAAATCTACGATCAAATAAAAGTAAGTCTACATCTATCTAGTGAACTCAGTTTGTTATGAAATTGTCATTATATTTGATTTTGTGATGTCTGTTGGTTGTATTGATTCTGTCTCTGGTGGCTGTGTTTTTATATTTTTATCGATGTTCGTCTATGTAAAATTCTCAGGGCAATTTTTTACCCGACTGGGCAGGATTTTGCCTGGTCGGGTAGTGTATTGCCAAACTATTAGAATGAGGTGGCAATTAATCAATTAATAAATGGGGTATGTTTCTTGCTGATGTTGTTTAGATAATACTGAATTAACGTTAAGGAAATATACATTATGGGAAATGGTATCGTAGTTGGGAATATAGGAACAGAGCATGATGGGTTTCCACCAACCCCTATCACAGCTGGCTCTGGTACCGTAAAATTTGATGGTATTCCCGCAGCACGGCAAGGTGACCCACTAGAGCCTCATGATAAGCCCAAGAATCCATCGCACGGGCGTAGTATTGCAGCGGGTTCTGCTAGCGTCAAAATTGATGGTAAGCCTGCAGCAAGAGCTGGGGACCCAGTAGATTGTGGTGGTGTGTTAACAGGTGGAAGTAGTGTCAATGTGGGTTAAATCTAGTGTATATTTATCATTACTTTTATCGCTAATCACCCCGGATGTATCTGCCGGTCAAGACGTTTATGAAGTTAGCGCATTATCTCCAGAAAAGGCTTTTGAGACAGGCCGTTTACTTCGAGCGCAGTACAAGAATTTAGAATCTCGTCCATATCTAAAGCACTCCGCTGACAATGGTAACTCTGAGGCCTCCTTTCTTTATGCGATGGAGTTAGCCAATTACAACACCACTATTAGAACACCTCCTGAAGCTAGAGAATATTTACTTAAAGCGGCCAGACTTGGCAGTCGTAGAGCCATGTATCAACTCTATACGAATGCTCATTGGTTGAAACATAGAGACGTTATGTACTGGAAAAGCCAGTATTATGATAGTTTGATTCGTTTAGGGAACACTAACCCTTCTCAAGCTACTTATGAGCTGGCCCGTTATTTCAAAAATTCCAATCAAGAAATGTATATCTATTATTTAGATAAAGCAGTTGGCTTTAATCATCCTCAAGCATTGATGGATAAAGCTGCGCGGATTCAACAAGGGGAAGGGGTGTATTTCATGCCCGGCGAGCGAGAAACAGAAGCTAGAAAAATGTATCTCGAGGCTGCAAAAACACATTATATCCCAGCTATGCGTCATTATATTGATATTTTAGAAAATAAAGGTGATTTTCAAAATGTTTATAAATGGCGTTTGTCTGCTTTAGAAGAAGGAGATATTGTCTCTCTAGCAGCGGTAACTAAAATTCTCCTAGGTAAAGGTACGTCGTACCGTTTTGTCGCTCGTGACGATATAAAAGCTAAAGCTTATTTAGATTTATACCTTACTGCCGCAGGAAGTGAACGTATGGCATCTGTTTATTCAATGATGGAAATAGAAGAAGAAACACTTAGGAGCCAGATGAGTGCTGAGGATGAATATCAGGTAAAAAAACTGGTTGATAATTATAATAATATGTCGTTCTATAATCATGATATTTTCTGGGATTATTACTGATAAATTAAACATTATTTTGATGGGTGTTTTTTTGGAACCGGGGTCATGTTTTTATGAAAATTTATATTTATATCGTATTAATATGAATAGAATGTATCGGATAAACCAAGATAAATATAGATAAATTCTAGATGTTTGTTATCAATAAAATAAATTAAGTTTTGATTTTCATTAGGCTCACCTAATAAAAAGATTGCTGATGTAATTATAAATAATAGAAGAAACACTTATATGT
>NZ_JAAZTU010000045.1 GCF_012395185.1 Vibrio aestuarianus | reverse complement strand
TTGCACTTAATCGAAATTGGTTGCGGGGGCTGGATTTGAACCAACGACCTTCGGGTTATGAGCCCGACGAGCTACCAAGCTGCTCCACCCCGCGTCCGTATTTCATCATTCAAAGCATGATGAGCGCTTTAAGCTTTCTAACAAAAGAAGCTGGAGCGACACACGAGGTTCGAACTCGTGACCTCAACCTTGGCAAGGTTGCGCTCTACCAACTGAGCTAGTGTCGCATTAACAACGTTTCCGCTGTTCAGGGCTGCGAATTATAAGAGCATTTTTTTGTGATGCAAGTCCTTCCTGATAAAAAAAGTCATTTTTTATCAGTTTGCTGAAAAAGCACGCAAATATGGCGTGTTAATCTTTGAAATCGATTAACACGCCATCATCTAAAATTCACGCTTTACTGATTAAATGCTGAATATTGTTTGACGGTAATATTTAAGTTCCGCGATCGACTCTCGAATATCATCCAGAGCTAGGTGACTCCCTTGTTTGGAAAAACCATCCAAAACCTCTGGTTTCCAGCGACGTGTCAGCTCTTTTAGTGTGCTGACATCGACATATCGATAATGGAAATATTCTTCTAACGCTGGCATGTGTTTGTAAAGAAAGCGTCGATCTTGACCTATGCTATTACCGCAAATAGGGGATTTCCCTTTAGGCACCCATTTTTCTAAGAAGGCGATCGTCTGTTCAACCGCTTCTTGTTGTGACACCGAATCATGGCGAACTCGCTCAACCAGACCACTATTGGTATGGGTTGTTGTACACCAGTCGTCCATTTTCGCTAATTCATCTTCAGGTTGATGGACGGCCAGTACAGGTCCCTCAGCTAAAATGTTTAATTCGCTATCAGTCACAATGGTAGCAATTTCGATAATTTTATGAGTTTCAGGATCTAAGCCTGTCATCTCAAGATCAACCCAAATTAAGTTCTGATCGCTAAAGGACATAAATACGTTGCCTATATTGGTTTGCAGATAAAAAAGGTACTATACCCAAATTCAGATCCCCAAGATACCTTTGGACATAGGATTCAAAGCGTATGGTTTCGAGTGAAATCTCGATGGGGGTCAAACGTATGACAATCATTTAAGTAGATAATCGTGGCAAAGAAAAAGAAGCTGACGAAAGGTCAAGTACGACGCGTTCGTAATAATCAGAGTAAACGACTGCAAAAAGAAGACACTATTCAGTGGGATGAAACCATGCTGGGTACTGCCAAGACAGGGTTAGTCATTACTCGTTTTGGCCAACATGCAGACATTGAAGATCTCGAAACGCAAACGGTACAGCGCTGCAACCTGCGCCGCGGCATTGAAACCCTAGTGTCTGGTGACCGTGTTATTTGGCGACCAGGGCTTGAATCAATGGCGGGTATTTCTGGCGTTGTTGAAGCTGTAGAGCCACGCAAGTCGGTGTTGACGCGTCCCGATTACTATGACGGTTTGAAGCCAGTAGCGGCCAATATTGACCAAATGGTGATCGTCTCTTCAGTTTTACCCGAGTTATCACTCAATATTATTGACCGTTATTTGATTGCCTCAGAAACCGTAAAAATCGCACCTTTGGTTGTACTCAATAAAATCGATTTACTGAGCGATGAGCAACGCACCCAATACCAAGAATGGTTACGTGAATACGAACGTATCGGCTACAAAGTTCTACTGGTCAGTAAAGTGACAGGCGAAGGTATTGTAGAGCTAGAGGCTGAGTTGAGTGGACGTATCAACATTTTCGTCGGGCAATCTGGTGTGGGTAAATCCAGTTTAGTGAATGCCTTAATGCCTGATTTGGAAAATGAAATCGAAGAAGGTGAAGTTTCTCAAAACTCCGGCCTTGGCCAACATACCACCACAGCTGCTCGCTTGTACCACATTCCTACTGGTGGTGATCTGATTGACTCACCAGGAGTACGTGAATTCGGTCTATGGCACTTAGAAGCCGAAGAAATTACTGAAGCTTTTGTCGAATTTCGTCCATTTTTAGGTGGCTGCAAATTTAGAGACTGTAAACACGGTGATGACCCTGGTTGTTTATTACGTGAAGCGGTTGAGAAAGGCGATATCAGTGCAATACGTTTTGAAAACTATCATCGAATTCTTGAGAGCATGTTAGAAAACAAAGCCAACCGCCAATATTCGCGGAATAAAAAAGCAGATTTATAGCCTTGAGCTAAAATTCAAACGCAAATTTTGTTTCATTTTTTCGTTTGAATAATCGATCTATGATCATGAGTAACTACTGACATCGTGCCTATTTTTCAGTAACATCTCGCGCCCAAAGTGAAGAACATACAGTTAACATTGGAATATTAAACAATGGATAAAATTAAAGTTGGACTGCAATACTGGATCCCACAACACGGCTTAACACGCCTGATGGGGTGGCTCGCATCAGCCAAAGCTGGCGGTCTAACCACAGCAGTCATTCGTTGGTTTATCAAGCAGTATAACGTCAATATGGACGAGGCTTTGCACTCTGATCCTAGCCATTTCAAATCATTCAATGAATTTTTTGTGCGTGAGTTGAAAGAGGGAGTTCGCCCTATTGCCGAAGGTGAATCTGTTATTACTCATCCTGCTGATGCTTGCGTAAGCCAATTTGGCCCAATTAATGACGGTAAACTGATTCAAGCAAAAGGCCATGATTTTACCGCAGTGGCCTTACTTGGCGGTGATGAAAAGCTAGCACAAGAATTTGATGAAGGTGAATTTGCAACACTTTACCTATCACCACGAGACTATCACCGCGTTCATATGCCATGCGATGGTGTATTGCGCCAGATGATTTACGTGCCTGGTGATCTTTTCTCGGTGAATCCACTAACCGCAGAAAACGTTCCAAACTTGTTTGCTCGCAATGAAAGAGTGGTGTGTATCTTTGACACCGAGTTTGGTCCAATGGCACAAGTGCTTGTTGGTGCAACCATTGTGGGAAGCATCGAACTGGTTTGGGCTGGCACGATCACCCCGCCACGTGGTAACACGGTTTATCGTTGGGACTACCCAGCACAAGGTAATAAGGCGGTTATGCTGAAGAAAGGTCAAGAAATGGGCCGCTTTAAACTAGGCTCTACCGTGATCAACTTGTTCGCTAAAGATAAAGTACGCTTTGATGATTCAATGCAACACGGCGAACCAACAGTTATGGGTACTCCGTACGCACATCAAAACTAACATCAAACAATGAGCTCATTGCTTGGCATATGAGCTCATTTTCTCTCAAATTTATTGACTAAAAACAAATCAATCACACATTCCAAACATAAAATCCAAAACTTCAATCCGTATCTAAGACCCTAATTCACATATCATTTACGATAGTCACCTCAAGTAAACAAAGTAAGGTGACGTGAGCATGCCAAATATCAATCCGGGAATACTGATAAAGCTAGCAATCTGCTTTTTGCTACCGCTTGGCGTATTATTTATGCCTATCGATTCAATTCCTATTGATGACCTCACTTTAATTCAACACAGGCTATTGGCGATTTTTTTACTAGCAGCTTTGCTATGGGTACTTGAACCTGTTCCCGTCTTTGCGACGTCAATTTTGATCATCGCTCTTGAATTGATCATGATATCCGACAAAGGACTACATCTATTTCGTGCACCACCAGCAGGGCATGATTTAGGTGAACTGATGAAATACACCGATATTTTCAGTGCTTTCTCATCGCCAATTATTATTTTATTTATGGGTGGTTTCGCTCTGGCAATTGCCGCCTCCAAATATGATCTTGATAGCAACTTAGCGCGTGTATTACTCAAACCTTTTGGCAATCAACCTCGGTTCATTATGTTAGGGTTAATGCTAATTACTGCTGTGTTCTCAATGTTCATGTCTAACACCGCCACCACAGTCATGATGCTAGCATTACTCGGGCCTATTGTGGCCTCGGCTCCTAAAGGTGATTTGGGAATTAAAGCCTTGGTATTGTGTATCCCAATTGCAGCTAATACTGGTGGCATTGCAACACCCATTGGTACACCACCCAATGCTATTGCTTTGCAATATCTCACTGGCGAAAACAGCATCGACTTCCTTTCTTGGATGATGATGGGCCTTCCCTTTGTGATGATTCAACTGACTTTAGCGTGGTTCTTACTGCAGAAACTCTTCCCTTCTTCTGAAAAACAGATGATCTTAAAACTGAATGGTAAATTCCAAAAAAGCTGGCAAGCGATCGTAGTTTATATAACATTCGCTGCCACCATTGTCCTTTGGATGACAACCTCACTGCATGGTATGAATACGTATGTTGTCTCTATCATTCCTTTGGCAGTTTTCACACTCACCGGCATTATGGGAAAGGAGGAATTAAAACAGATCAATTGGGACGTATTATGGTTAGTCGCCGGTGGTATCGCTATTGGTATTGGCTTGGATAAAACAGGGCTCGCTTCAGCGTTAGCTCATGCAATTGACTATAGCGCACTATCGCCCGTTTCAGTGGTTATCACGCTATCATTAGTGTGTTGGATAATGGCGAATTTTATGTCTAATACTGCAACCGCGAACTTATTAATGCCCATTGCAGCGGCAATTGCAGTGTCGATGGAAAGCCTTGCAAGTATCGGCGGTATACAAGGCCTGTTAGTTGTGGTCGCCTTTTCTGCGTCACTCGGTATGATCCTGCCTGTATCAACCCCACCCAATTCATTAGCTTACTCTACAGGCTTGATTGAAAGTAAAGACATGGCGAAAACGGGTGTCATTATTGGCATCGTAGGGCTATGTATTGTCTACACTGCCGCTCTGTTACTAACCTAGCCATCTAAATGCGTGGCTTGCACAATTGAACGCAGGTCACGCAATTGAACTTTCCAACCACATCGAGTATTACCAATCACAATCTGCTGACGAATAATCGAGCAAGATCAGATTAATCTACCGTATAATATTGTAGGATTTTTCCAAATTACTTATTTATATTTCTGTCAAATTGCTAATATGGACAACCATTCAACTGGCAATTAATAAAACTACAGCAAATTAACCAAACTTATGATTTGCGATATTGACGATACCTTGATCATATCGCTCAAAGGACATCACTCATGAGACACACCATCAAATTTAAAATTCAGGTCGCTATTGCGATCATTATTGCCATTGTTAGTGGTGTACAAGCCTTTATTTCAGTTAACCAACTCCAGCAAGAAACTACTCACGCAATTAATAGTGAAATGGAGAATGTCAGTATTGCCACCAGCCGCTACATCAGTGATTGGCTAGGTATTCGCAGTGATATGATGCTCGCCAATGAGACTTCGCTTGCAAACAGTGATAATGCTGATAAAGAACTTCTGGTGACTAAAAAAGGCGGTGATTTTCTTTCAGTTTATGCCGGGTTCAGTGATGGTTCCATCGCCTATGGTGACAAAACCGAAGACTGGCCAGCCGATTACGATCCAAGAACTCGTCCTTGGTATAAAGATGCCATGTCCCAGCAAGGGCTTATCATTACTGAACCCTACCAAGACTTTGATGGCAGTATCGTCGTGAGCTTTGCTAAAGCTTTCCATGGTCAAAAACAAGGGGTACTTGCTGCTGATTTGACCGTCACCAACATCATCAAAGAAGTATTAAGCGTAAAACTCGATAACCAAGGCTTTGCTTTTCTGGTCGATGGTAAAAATAATATTGTCGCTTACAAAGATGAAGCTCTAAGTCAGAAACCACTTACCGATTTAAACGGCCAACTGAGCTCGCAACAAATGGCGACACTGGTTCAAGGAAACCAAGTGGCAACCATTAGTTGGCCACAGCAAGGCGATAAACTGGTCTACGTGTCACGTATCCCAAATACCGATTGGTCGCTAGGGATTGTGGTTGATAAATCTCTCGCTTATGCGTCGGTATCAGAACAGATAACCTTTACCGCAATCGCCTCTTTGATTCTTTATATCGTCATCGCCAGTATCAGCACCTGGGTCGTAACTCGCCTGCTGAAACCTCTTCAAGAGCTTTCGGGGGCATTAGCGCAACTTGCTCAAGGTGAAGGAGACTTAACTCAGAGAATAGACATTCGTCGTATGGATGAAATAGGAGAGTTGGCAGAAAAAGTAAACCTCTTCTTGAGTCAAATGCAGGGAATGTTAAAGGGCATTGTTGAGCATAGCCACCAGCTTTCGACACAAGCACAAAATGCGAATGATCTTTCCACTCAAGCATCTCTGCGTGTAGAACATCAACAAAATGATGTGAACCAAATCGCGACCGCTATCCATGAAATGTCCGCCACAGCGGCTGAAGTCGCAAGCCATGCTGAATTAACGGCCAGCGCATCTCAAGCATCCGCAAGCGCTTGTGATGATGGGCAAGCGGTAATTAAAAAGAACAGAGACTCAATTACGAGTTTGGCTAATCAAGTCGATAGTGCTGCCAAAGTGATCCGCGAACTGGAAAGCAATGCACAAAGCATTAACCAAATCCTTTCCACCATCCAAGGTATTGCTGAGCAAACCAACCTATTGGCCTTAAACGCAGCGATTGAAGCGGCACGTGCTGGTGAGCAAGGACGCGGGTTCGCAGTCGTTGCCGATGAAGTACGGGTACTTAGTCAACGCACGCATGGTTCAACCGAAGAGATCCGCACCATGATTGAGACACTGCAAAGTAACACTCAACATGCGGTAGAAAACATGGAAGCCAGTACTAAACTGGCCGATAACAGTGTCGAATACGCAGAACAAGCACACGATAGCTTGGTTAGAATCACTCAAGCAATTACTGAAATTAATGATATGGCACTACAAATCGCCAGCGCAGCTGAAGAGCAACGCGCGGTTAGTGAAGACATCAGCCGTAATACTCAAGGTATTAAAGATGCGTCTGATGATCTCGCCAGTCAGACTCAACAAAGCAGTCAAAGTACCAGTGATATGCACCGCTCAACCGAAGCTATGCGCCACGAGATCAGCCGCTTTAAAGTGTAATCGCCACCGGGCTGCCTCATGAAATGGAGCGTTAGAGGCAGCCAACAAATTATCTTTGTTTTCTCCACTCATTAAGGCATATTGAGAGCCCCTTAACCCCCACAAGGATGTCATCATGGGTTACGAGTGGCTCGCTCTTGCTGCTGCATTTCTTTGGGCTATTGCCAGTCTCATGTCGGTAATACCAGCCAAACATTTAGGTACCTTTGCTTATAGTCGCTGGCGAATGGGCTGCACCTCGGTAATCTTAATCAGCATGGCATTTGCAACGGGGGGCTGGGCAACAGTCAATGGCGATATGATCACTCCAATGATGCTTTCTGGATTAATTGGGATTTTCATTGGCGACACAGCATTATTCGCCTGCTTAAACCGTATGGGTCCTAGACAAGCGGGGCTGCTATTTTCTTGCCATGCGGTATTTTCTGCTATTCTCGGTTATTTTTTATTCAGCGAAAGTATGAGTAATGCTGAATTACTCGGTGCTTCCTTGGTCTTTTCTGGCGTACTCACCGCCATATTTTTTGGTCGTCGTGGACAAAATCATAACGCATTAGAAGCCATTAACGGCCGCATTTGGATTGGTATCAGCCTTGGTCTTATCGCCGCGTTGTGCCAAGCTTTAGGCGGCATCATTGCCAAGCCAGTGATGCAAACCGGCATTGACCCTGTTTCCGCCTCTGCAATCAGGATGATAACCGCATTTACAGCCCACTGTTTATTTCTATTTACCGGGGCTAAATTGGCGCGAGCAACCCAAGCCATTAACCTGCGCATATTTACTATCACGGCCATTAACGGTTTTCTTGCAATGGCAGTAGGAATGACTTTAATCCTCTATGCCTTACGAGAAGGAAATGTCGGCATGGTAGCGCTACTATCTTCTACAACTCCAATCATGTTACTGCCAATTTTATGGTTGTATACCAAACAAAGACCCAACCGCTTCGCTTGGTGTGGCGCTTTAATTGCCGTCTTAGGAACGGGAATTCTGGTCTATTAAACCATTGTAACCCGTTCTATTGGCTTAAGAATGTTGATCAATAGGCTACCTTTATACCAATCACAGTAAGTAAGTGATCAGAAATAGCGTAGGGAAAATTCTTGAGAACAAGGCGGAATTTTTCGATAAGTAGTTATTCTACAATCAAAAATTCTAACGCAGTTATCGAGTTTTTTAACAAGCTAGGGTGAACAGTTATTTACTACGATTGGTATTATAGGCATTGATAGGGAGAATCATTGATCTTAACCTACTGCAATCGCTTCAAAGTGTAGTAAAATTACGCTAATTTCTGTTTTAAGTTACTTTGAATTTGACGAGGTCATAACTATGTCAGCTAAGAAGCCAATGGCTTTAGTAATTCTTGACGGTTGGGGTTACCGTGAAGATAACGCAAACAACGCAATCAACAACGCGAATACTCCAGTCATGGATAGCTTAATCGCGAACAACCCAAATACACTTATTTCAGCTTCAGGTATGGACGTAGGTCTACCAGATGGCCAAATGGGTAACTCAGAAGTGGGTCACACCAACATTGGTGCTGGTCGCATTGTCTACCAAGACCTCACTCGCATCACTAAATCGATCGCCGATGGTGAGTTTCAACAAACTGAAGCTTTAGTCGCAGCGATGGATAAAGCGATCAAAGCAGGTAAAGCCGTTCACCTACTAGGTTTGATGTCTCCTGGTGGCGTTCACTCTCATGAAGACCACATCTACGCAGCGATTGAAATGGCAGCCGCTCGTGGCGCTGAAAAAATCTACCTACACTGTTTCTTAGATGGCCGTGATACACCGCCACGCAGTGCTGAAGGTTCATTACAACGCTTCCAAGAGCTTTTCGCGAAACTTGGCAAAGGTCGCATTGCATCACTGATCGGACGCTACTATGCCATGGACCGTGATAACAACTGGGATCGTGTACAGAAATCATACGACCTGTTGGTTGAAGCTAAAGCTGAGTACACTTTTGATTCTGCAGTGGCAGGTCTTGAAGCCGCTTACGCTCGTGAAGAAAACGATGAATTCGTTAAAGCGACTGAAATCAAAACTGAAGAGCAGCAATCAGCAGCCATGGAAGATGGCGATGCCGTTATCTTTATGAACTACCGTGCTGACCGTGCTCGTGAAATTACTCGTGCATTCGTACCTGATTTTGACGGTTTTGAACGTGCTAAGTTCCCAGCCGTTGATTTTGTGATGCTAACTCAATACGCAGCCGATATTCCTCTAGCTTGCGCTTTTCCACCAGCATCACTAGAAAACACTTACGGTGAGTGGCTATCAAAAGCAGGTAAAACGCAGCTTCGTATTTCTGAGACCGAAAAATACGCGCACGTTACTTTCTTCTTCAACGGTGGTGTTGAGAGCGAATTCGCCGGAGAAGAGCGTCAATTAGTTGCCTCTCCAAAAGTTGCAACTTATGACCTACAACCAGAAATGAGCGCACCAGAGCTAACTGAAAAGCTCGTTGCTGCGATCAAATCTGGTAAATATGACGCTATCATCTGTAACTACCCGAATGGCGATATGGTTGGCCATACTGGCGTTTACGATGCAGCAGTAAAAGCGTGTGAAGCATTAGATGAATGCATTGGCAAGGTAGTTGAAGCCATTAAAGAAGTGGATGGCCAACTACTTATCACAGCTGACCACGGCAACGCAGAGATGATGGTAAACCCAGAAACTGGCGGTGTACACACAGCGCATACTAACCTGCCAGTACCACTTATTTACGTGGGTAGCAAAGATCTTGAGCTAAAAGAAGGTGGTAAACTGTCTGACCTAGCCCCAACGATGCTGGCTTTAACTGATATGGAAATTCCTGCCGAAATGTCAGGTGAAGTTCTATATAAGTAACTGACAAACTGAGTGTTCGCGAACGGGTCATTCTAGGTCTGTAGCAAAAAACGCAATCAACCTAAGCCTCGACGATATCCGCCGAGGCTTTTTTTCGTCTAAAGATCGGATTTGATTGCAAGTTTTGACATTCAAATTTCGACTCTCCTATCGCTTTGAGTATACTGGTTTACTTATTTGTAGATATAAACTTGAAAAGCTGATGAAAAATAAGCCGACACCGCAACCAATCAAGATTTCTGCTCTATGGCAAAAAATAAGCCTGACACTGGTTATAGGGATCGGTTGTATCTCAAGCACTCATATTTACGCAGCAACACAACAAGAATTAAACGGCGTGAAGGGGGAAATTTCTCGTCAGCAGAAAACACTCACTAAGCAGCAAAAAGAGCTTGATGCCCTACAAAATTCATTGAAAACTCAAGAGCTAGGTATCTCGAGCTTAGAAAATGAAATCAAAGCTACCAAAACGCAATTGACGACTGCCAATGCTAATATCGATAAACTTAGACAAAAAATTAAGCTGCTAGAAAATCAGAAAACACAACAAACAGAGAAACTCGCCCAACTCATCAAAACTTACTACGCCACCCAACGAGCAACAGCCGCGGCAAACATACTCAACAATGGCATAGAAGAAGATAGAATAAGCCAGTATTATCAACACCTTGCCAAAGCGCGCACCAAGACGATTCAAGAACTGGAAAGTACGCAAGTCGAGTTGAACGAAAGTGACCGACAATTACAGCTTGAACGTGACCAAATTGCCTCGCTGCTTGAACAGCAAACGAAGAAGCGTGATACATTAGCTAAAACACAGTCTCAACGACGTCAAACCGTTAATAAAATTCAAAAAAGTATTTCTGGTGACAAAGTCTATTTGGCTGAGCTACAACGCAATGAAACCCGCTTACAAGCAGAAATCGCCAAAGCAGCAAAGCGTAACGCGGTATTAATGGATGGTTTGGCTAAGCAAAAAGGCAAATTACCTTGGCCATTGAAAGGGAAAATTTTACACAGTTTTGGTACTCGTCAAAGCGGACAAATTGATTGGAAAGGGATCGTGATCGACGCCAATTACGGTCAGTCAGTAAAAGCAGTTTATTCTGGAACTGTCGTGTTTGCCGAATATCTACGTGGCTATGGTCTGGTTGTATTACTCGACCATGGTAAAGGTGACATGACCTTGTATGGATTTAACCAAAGCCTGCTGAAAAAAGAGGGGGACAAGGTCATTGCCGGAGAAACGATTGCCTTAGCTGGCGATACCGGTGGGCAGTCACAACCTTCTCTTTATTTTGAAATTCGACGTAACAGTAAAGCAGAAAACCCGAAAAGTTGGCTAACTCGATAAGCTAACCACCCCCGGTTTATTTACGGTAATACACTTCAACAGTATCAATAAATTCAGCTAACTGAGATTTATCGAGTGCATTAATTCCGGCAGCTGCTTCCCTTCCCCCGCCTGTGGCAAAGGCACTGCACAAACCGCCAGCCCCTTGTTTATTATCTAAAGGGGCGCGTAATGACACCGTATAACTGCCATTTTGGTTTTGGGTTAAAACGGCATGCGCTGAACCGGGAGTTTGGTTAGCAAGCCAATTTCCAAACACCCCACAGACTCGATGCGAAGCCGCGTCGTCAGGTAATTCAAACACACTTAACCATTGACTGCGATGAATTGGAGTTAATGACTGAGCGGCCTGCATATCTTGTTCGTAGGCCTGTTGCAGATGATAAAAGGGAGAATTGATGTCTGCAATAACATCAAATGGAGACGGATAGACCAATAATGCTTGATACAAATTTGCTGGATGATAATGAAGCTGATCAACCGATTCTCCATAGCCGTTATAATTGATTAACGTCCCCAATTCCTTGAGCTGCTCTGCTTGATTAATGCTCAGCCCGGCTTTAATAGCTAGCTTATCGGCCTTCGCTAGCAAATTGTCACCATAAGCGGCAGTTATTGCCCATTCATGGAATTGCCCACCGAGCCATTTATCGACAATCAATGCAGTGCAAGTATCTGGATCTAAATCAATATGAGCATCAAGCAGGCGGCTAACAGGAATATCATCGGCTTGGTGATGATCGGCATAGAATACTGTCACCCCCATATCAAGAGCTCGCTGTAAAGCGGTACGATTTTTATTGAGAGAAAGATCCAACACCGTGAAGCTATCTCTCGATTTAAAATCCAATCCTTCAAGTAATTGAATATCGCGTTTGACACCAGTAATCAACGTTGTTGTACGTGGCTGAGCAAGCCTGATTTGAAGAAGAGAGATGATGCCATCAGCATCACCATTAAAGATGTCATAATGCATATCAAGGAGAACCCTTCGTAATTGAATAGCCGAGAAACTAGCAGTTTCAATTGCTTAATAACAATACTCAAAGGTTATAACTAATCACTCATTGTGCATTCATTGCACGAACGCCGTCTTCTAACAACAGAAGCTGTTCTATTCCTTGCTCTGTTGCCTTCGGCTTAACCACTGCAATCATTTGCAACATGCCTTGGTGAATGACTTGCTCAGTAATGTGTGTTTTAGAAGACATTGCCGATTGATAACTAAGCCAACTTGAAGCAATCATATGTAGCGTCGTGACTAACGGCTTCATTTCATCCTCAACCACCGCCAGCAGTTTTAAGTCAACGAATGCTCGCATAATGTCAATCAGGTTACTTTGCAACTTTTCTTGCACTTGAATATATTCTTCATGTAGCACTTCATCGCGCTGAAGAATTTCCGGCAAATTGGCATAGAAGAAACGATATTTCCACATTAAGGTAAAGATCGAATCAAGATAATGCTTGAGCAGGGTCAAGCTTTCTCGTTGCCCTTGAATCGGTGTAAAACGTTCAAGTAGTTCAGCGGAATATAACGCAAAGATTTCGCGAACAATTTCTTGTTTGTTACGGAAGTGGTAATACAAATTACCGGGGCTAATCTCGATGTGAGCTGCGATATGATTAGTGGTAATGGTTCTTTCACCATGTTCGTTAAACAGCTCTAATGCCGCATACACGATCCTATCTTTTGTCTTCATCTTGCCTCATTAGCTTTGAGTTCATTGATTATTCCTATCTATATTAGAATAGGAAAAGTACCTTACCAATATAAGGTACTTTAATGCTAATTACTTATGGTATGGCTTCGACAACTCATGCACGGCTTCAACAAATACACCGGCATTTTCTGGTGGTACATCAAGGTGAATACCATGCCCAAGGTTGAATACGTGACCAGTCCCCCCCTCACCAAAACCTTCTAGAATCGTTGCCACTTCTTGACGAATTCGTTCAGGTTGCGCGTAAAGCATTGATGGATCCATATTACCTTGTAAAGCAACTTTATCACCGACACGAGATTTCGCATCAGCGATATTGATTGTCCAATCGAGACCAACTGCATCACAGCCAGTCGCTGCGATTTGCTCTAACCACATGCCGCCATTCTTTGTAAATAAAGTTACCGGCACACGACGCCCATCATTTTCACGAATCAATCCATCGACGATTTTATGCATGTACTGCAGTGAAAAGAGGTTGTAGTCACGGGGGGTAAGTACACCACCCCAGGTATCAAAAACCATTACTGATTGAGCACCGGCTTTAATTTGTGCGTTAAGGTACTCAATAACACTGTCCGCTAGCTTATCGAGTAAAAGGTGCAGCGTTTGTGGCTCGGCATACATCATTTTCTTGATTTTAGTAAACGCTTTCGAGCTACCGCCTTCAACCATATAGGTGGCTAGTGTCCATGGGCTACCAGAAAAACCAATTAGTGGCACTTCGCCTTGCAGATCTTTACGGATCTGACGCACCGCATTCATCACATATTGCAGTTCACCTTCAGGGTCAGGCAAACCAATTTTATCCACATCAGCTTTACAAGTTATTGGGCGTTCAAATTTAGGACCTTCACCAGCTTCAAAGTACAACCCCAATCCCATCGCATCTGGGATTGTCAGAATATCAGAAAACAGAATAGCGGCATCCAGTGGGAAACGACGCAGTGGCTGCAATGTCACCTCAGAGGCAAGCTCTGCGTTTTTACACAAAGACATAAAGTCACCCGCTTGCGAACGAGTTGCACGGTATTCTGGCAGATAACGACCCGCTTGACGCATCATCCATACGGGTGTGCAATCGACAGGTTGTTTTAGCAGTGCACGCAAATAGCGGTCATTTTTTAATTCAGTCATTCCGTCTTCCAATTTAAGGCTTATTATTTTTTGTGGGCGCTATTCTAACATCGAATAACAGGCAAAAGCTGTGTGCTTTGCAACCTAGATCAAGTTATTAACTTTTAAATCAATGCTTAATTTGCAAGCAACATGTAACAATGTTAAAAATTTGCTCGCTAGCGAAAACTACAATAATAAACTGGGTATTAAGTACTCAGCATCTCATAACGACATCTTACTTACCCCCTCCTTCATCGGAGGGTTTTTTTTACTTTTCAGTAGGGTACCGTTCCTTTATTTCTGCAACAGTATGCTCAATTAAAGCTCTAGCAATCGTACCAACTGGGGCAACCTGTGGCATTTTATCGACACCAAACCAACACGCATCACTCAATTCTGTGTAATCTGGCTTGATAGTACCAGACTGATATTCAGCAACAAATCCCATCATCATGCTAGAAGGGAATGCCCAAGGCTGGCTACCAAAGTAGTGAATGTTTTTCACTTTGATGCCTGTTTCTTCGAACACTTCACGTGCCACACACTGTTCTAATGTTTCACCAACTTCAAGAAAGCCAGCAATCACGGTATACATTCCGCTTTTATGCCTTGGGTGCTGCGCGAGTAGTATTTGATCTTGCTTGCGCACCGCAACAATGATGCAAGGGAAAATGCGCGGATAATGTAGAGTACGGCATTCTCCGCACTGCATGGCCAGTTGATTATGGTTGAGAAAATTACGTCCGCCACATTGCGGGCAAAAGCGTAATGTTTGGCTCATATGTCCGTACTGAATCGCTTTGCTCACAGCAAAGAATAGCTCTTGATTTAGGTGCAGAAGCTCCCGTAATGAGGTCATTTCATTTTCTTTATCAAGGTCTGCATCATTGAGCCACATCACTGGATGACCGTTATAACGCGTTATCTCAATCGCTTTCTCTTGAGGTAACGAGTAGTCAGCAGCACAACCAAATGGAAGCTCACCATTGATGGTCCAGATCTCACTTCCTGAAACAACACACCAATAAGCGGATTTTACATCACTCTTTTGTAACATGTTCATACCTCTTTCCTTGCAGTTGTTCCATTTTACTGGCAATCTAAATTCATACCAGAATTTGTAACATTGCAATTTTAGTTCTATAAATTCTTGTAAGGACAATAAGTTGTATCTACAAAGACACAACCCTACGCAAAGGAAAAGGTCACATTTTGTGGCCAGATCATGAGGGCATGGTCATGCTAAAAAAATTAAAACGAACACAAGAACAATGGGGCGGTTCCAGTGAGTTAATTGATCATTGGCTCGATACTCGTCAAACACTGATTGTAGAATACTGCAAACTTGCCGCTCTACAACCCTGTTCGGCTAAGACAAACGTAACAGAACTTCCCTCCCCTAAAGAATTACAATTATTTTGCCAACAGCTGGTCGACTACATCTCGGAAGGTCATTTTAAAATATATGACATGGTGATGGATAAATGGCGCTCCACTGGCTTTGAAGCGACAGATGAAATTAATCAGACCTATGGCAAAATCGTTCTCACGACAGAACCTCTACTTAATTTTACCGACAAATATGCAGCAGTAAGTGATGAGGATGATCTGGATGACTTCGACAGTGACCTGTCATTAATTGGTGAAATTATTGAAGCTAGGTTTGAAGTAGAAGATTACTTGATTCAATTAATCGCCGATAGCTTAGCTATTCCTCCAGGGGCTTAATCACAACCTCACTTTCAAGCATCAAGGCTTATTCGAATCGGATAAGCCTTTTTACTTTCTCGGCTCAACCTATCTAGCAGAAACTCAAAAGGCACCCGAAGGTGCCTTTATCATAACGCTTTACGATTGCTCGTTAGACTACTTATTCTTCTGAAGAAAAGCCTGCGTTTAGCAATGCTGCTAGATTATCAGTTGCTTGTTCAGCAGACGGACCTTCTAGTTGAGCAGCACGCTTAGCTTGACGCTCTTGGTGGTATGCGAAACCAGTACCTGCAGGAATTAGACGACCCACAATTACGTTTTCTTTCAGACCACGAAGATCATCACGCTTACCAGAAACTGCTGCTTCTGTTAGTACGCGAGTTGTCTCTTGGAACGATGCCGCAGAGATGAACGATTCAGTCGCTAGTGATGCCTTCGTAATACCTAGTAGCTCACGCTCGAAACGAGCTGGCTGTTTGCCGTCAGCTTCTAGGTTGCGGTTTGCAATCTTAACGTTTGAGTATTCAACTTGCTCACCCACTAGGAACTCAGAGTCACCAGCGTGTGTAATCGTACACTTACGTAGCATTTGACGAACGATAGTCTCAATGTGCTTATCGTTAATCTTAACGCCTTGCAGACGGTAAACTTCTTGAACTTCGTTGGCGATGTAAGAAGTTACTGCATGAATACCACGTAGACGTAGGATATCGTGCGGAGTCTCTGGACCATCGGCGATAACATCACCACGTTCGATCTTCTCACCTTCAAACACGTTTAGCTGACGGTGCTTAGGAATCATTTCTTCATAAGCTTCGCCACCCTCACGAGTGATGATTAGACGACGTTTACCTTTCGTTTCTTTACCAAATGACACAGTACCTGTGTGTTCAGCAAGAATAGCAGGCTCTTTCGGTTTACGAGCTTCAAACAAGTCAGCTACGCGAGGTAGACCACCCGTGATATCTCGGTTACCGCTAGATTTTTGTGGAATACGCGCTAGTGTGTCACCAATGCCTACTTCACTGCCATCTTCAATGTTAACGATCGCTTTACCTGGTAGGAAGTATTGAGCTGGCATATCAGTACCAGGGATCATTACATCGTTACCTTTCTCATCCACAAGTTTGATAGCTGGACGCATATCTTTACCTGCAGCAGGACGAGCGGCCGCTTCAGTTACTTCACTTGAAGATAGACCTGTAAGGTCATCTGTCTGGCGAGAAACCGTTACACCATCGATCATGTCAACGAATTGGATACGACCTGCCACTTCAGTGATGATTGGCAATGTGTGCGCTTCCCAGTTAGCAACTGTTTGACCAGCTTCAACTGCATCGTTATCACCTTTGCTCAAGATAGAACCGTAAGGCAGTTTGTGCTTCTCTTTAGTACGACCAAATTCGTCAATGATAGTCAATTCTGATGCACGAGACGTGATTACCAGTTTCTTATCTTTGTTAATTACGAACTTAGCGTTGTGAAGCTTAACAGAACCGTTGTTCTTAGCTTGAATGCTGTTCTCTGCGGCTGCCGTCGATGCTGCACCACCGATGTGGAACGTACGCATCGTTAGCTGTGTACCAGGTTCACCGATAGATTGAGCCGCGATAACACCGACCGCTTCACCTTGGTTCACTAGGTGACCACGAGCTAGGTCACGACCGTAACACTGAGCACAACAACCGAAGTCAGAGTCACAAGTAACAACTGAGCGTACGCGCATGCTGTCAACTGAGTTCTCTTCCATGATCTGACACCACTTCTCATCAATCAGAGTATTACGTGGGATCAGAACTTCTTCTGTGCCAGGTTTTAGTACATCTTCAGCAACTACACGACCTAGAGCAAGTTCAGTTAGTGCAACTTTAACATCACCACCCTCGATATGAGGCATCATGTCGACACCCTCATGAGTGCCACAGTCATGTTCAGTTACAACAACGTCTTGTGCTACGTCTACTAGACGACGAGTCAGGTAACCTGAGTTCGCTGTCTTAAGTGCTGTATCCGCAAGACCCTTACGAGCACCGTGCGTTGAGATAAAGTACTGTAGTACGTTCAGACCTTCTTTAAAGTTCGCAGTGATCGGCGTTTCGATGATCGAACCATCTGGACGCGCCATCAGACCACGCATACCCGCTAGCTGACGAATCTGTGCCGCAGAACCACGAGCGCCCGAGTCAGCCATCATGTAGATGCTGTTGAACGACTCTTGTTTCTCTTCTTCACCGTCACGGTTGATTACTGTTTCAGAAGACAGGTTATCCATCATCGCTTTCGCAACACGGTCGTTGGTAGACGCCCAGATATCGATAACTTTGTTGTAGCGCTCACCCGCAGTCACAAGACCTGATTGGAATTGCTCTTGGATTTCACGTACTTCTTCTTCTGCTTCAGCAATTTCAGTGTATTTAGCCGCTGGTACAACCATATCGTCGATACCAACTGATACACCAGAAAGAGCAGCGTAAGCAAAACCGGTATACATAATTTGGTCAGCAAATACGACTGTGTCTTTCAAACCAAGCTTACGGTAAGCTTCGTTCAATAGGTTAGAGATCTGCTTTTTGCCAAGCTTTTGGTTCACGATGCTATAAGGCAGGCCTTTAGGCACGATTTGCCATAGCATTGCACGACCAACAGTCGTATCGACCATCTTAGTTTCTGTCGTGCTGTGACCGTCTTCATCAACAACAGTTTCAGTGATACGTACTTTAACGCGTGCATGTAGCGCAGCTGTCTTAGTACGGTATGCCTTTTCAGCCTCTTTAGGGCCAGCAAGGTACATACCTTCACCTTTCGCGTTGATCATTTCGCGAGTCATGTAGTACAGACCCAATACAACGTCCTGAGAAGGTACGATGATCGGATCACCTGATGCTGGCGACAGAATGTTGTTTGTCGACATCATCAGAGTACGAGCTTCAAGCTGTGCTTCTAAAGTTAGAGGCACGTGAACCGCCATTTGGTCACCATCGAAGTCCGCGTTATACGCCGCACACACAAGTGGGTGTAGCTGAATCGCTTTACCTTCGATAAGTACTGGTTCGAACGCCTGGATACCAAGACGGTGAAGTGTTGGTGCACGGTTCAATAGTACTGGGTGTTCACGGATCACTTCGTCTAGGATATCCCAAACAACCGCTTCTTCGCGCTCAACCATTTTCTTAGCCGCTTTGATTGTCGTCGCCATGCCACGAGTTTCTAGCTTGCTGTAGATAAATGGTTTGAATAGCTCAAGTGCCATCTTCTTAGGAAGACCACACTGGTGCAAACGTAGTGTCGGACCTACTGTGATTACAGAACGACCAGAGTAGTCTACACGTTTACCTAGTAGGTTCTGACGGAAACGACCTTGTTTACCCTTGATCATATCAGCAAGAGATTTCAGAGGACGCTTGTTAGAACCCGTGATCGCACGACCACGACGACCGTTATCTAGTAGCGCATCAACAGACTCTTGCAGCATACGTTTTTCGTTACGTACGATGATGTCCGGAGCTGCTAGCTCTAGAAGACGCTTCAAACGGTTGTTACGGTTGATCACACGACGGTATAGATCGTTTAGATCAGATGTCGCAAAGCGACCGCCATCTAGCGGTACTAGAGGACGTAGATCTGGCGGAAGAACCGGAAGCACTGTAAGGATCATCCACTCAGGGTTATTACCTGAGCTGATAAACGCTTCAACAAGCTTCAGACGCTTCGTCAGTTTTTTGCGTTTAGTTTCTGAGTTAGTCGTTTCTAACTCTTCACGCATCATTTCTACTTCGGCTGCAAGATCCATAGAACCAAGAAGGTCTTTGATCGCTTCTGCACCCATTTTCGCAGTAAACTCGTCGCCCCACTCTTCTAGACGGTCTAGATACTCTTCTTCAGTAAGCATCTGACTCTTTTCTAGATCTGTCATACCCGGTTCAGTTACTACATACATTTCGAAGTAAAGAACACGTTCGATATCACGTAGAGGGATATCCATTAGCAAACCGATACGAGATGGTAACGATTTTAGGAACCAGATGTGAGCCACTGGTGATGCAAGCTCGATGTGGCCCATACGGTCACGACGAACTTTAGTTTGTGTAACTTCAACGCCACACTTCTCACAGATCACACCACGGTGTTTCAAACGCTTATATTTGCCACAAAGACATTCATAGTCTTTTACTGGACCAAAGATACGCGCACAGAACAGACCATCACGTTCAGGCTTGAACGTACGATAGTTGATCGTTTCAGGTTTTTTAACTTCACCAAAAGACCATGAACGAATCATGTCTGGTGAAGATAGACCGATTTTGATTGCATCAAATTCTTCGGTCTTATGCTGTGCTTTTAGAAAGTTTAATAAGTCTTTCACAATCAGCTCCTGTAAGGAGTTAAAAGGCGCTCGGCGAGCGCCTTTCTACCAGGATAATCCAGAGGGTTTACCGTCAAGATTACTCTTCGTCTTCTAGCTCGATGTTGATACCTAGCGAGCGGATTTCTTTCAGCAATACGTTGAAAGACTCTGGCATGCCAGGTTCCATGCTATGGTCACCATCGACGATGTTTTTATACATCTTCGTACGACCGTTAACGTCATCTGACTTAACGGTTAGCATTTCTTGTAACGTGTAAGCAGCACCGTATGCTTCTAGTGCCCATACTTCCATCTCACCGAAACGCTGACCACCGAACTGAGCTTTACCACCAAGTGGTTGCTGAGTTACTAGGCTGTACGAACCAGTTGAACGAGCGTGCATCTTATCGTCAACAAGGTGGTTCAGTTTAAGCATGTACATGTAACCAACAGTTACAGGACGCTCAAACGCATCACCAGTACGACCATCAAACAAGGTAAGCTGACCAGAAGTTGGTAGATCACCGAGGCTCAATAGTTCTTTGATTGATGCTTCTGAAGCACCATCAAATACTGGAGTTGCAATTGGTAAACCACCACGTAGGTTGCCAACTAGCGTACGAACTTCATCATCAGATAATGTTGCAATATCAACTTTCTGACGAGTATCACCGAGATCATAAACCTTCTGTAGGAACTCACGGAACTTAGCCAGCTCTTGTTGTTCCTTAACCATTTGGTTGATCTTGTCACCAATACCTTTTGCAGCCAAACCTAAGTGTACTTCTAGGATCTGACCGATGTTCATACGTGAAGGTACACCCAGTGGGTTTAGTACGATATCAACCGGCTGACCGTTTTCATCGTAAGGCATGTCTTCAACAGGGTTGATCTTAGAGATTACACCCTTGTTACCGTGACGACCTGCCATCTTATCACCAGGCTGGATACGACGTTTAACCGCTAGGTAAACTTTAACAATCTTCAGAACGCCAGGCGCTAGATCATCACCTTGAGTGATTTTGCGACGTTTCGCTTCAAACTTCTTATCGAAGTCAGCTTTTAGCTCATCCCATTGCTCAGCAAGCTGTTCAAGTTGAGATTGTAGCTCGTCGTCTTCTAACGTTTGCTCTAGCCATTTCTTACGATCGATCGAATCAAGCTTAGTTTCAGAGTAACCACCGTTTAGCAATACAGCTTTCACACGAGCAAGTAGACCACCTTCAAAGATTTGGAACTCTTCAGTAAGGTCTTTCTTCGCTTCTTTTAGCTGCATGTGTTCAATTTCAAGCGCACGCTTGTCTTTCTCTACGCCATCGCGAGTGAAAACTTGAACGTCAATGATGGTACCTGAAACAGAGTTTGGTACACGTAGCGATGTATCTTTAACATCAGAGGCTTTTTCACCGAAGATAGCACGTAGTAGCTTCTCTTCTGGAGTAAGTTGAGTTTCGCCTTTCGGAGTTACTTTACCTACTAGGATGTCGCCACCCTTAACTTCAGCACCAATGTAAACGATACCTGACTCATCTAGTTTAGACAGAGCAGATTCACCTACGTTTGGAATATCCGCTGTGATCTCTTCAGAACCCAGCTTAGTATCACGAGCCACACAAGATAGTTCTTGAATGTGAATTGTCGTGAAACGGTCTTCTTGAACTACGCGCTCAGATACTAAGATCGAGTCTTCGAAGTTATAACCATTCCAAGGCATGAATGCGATACGCATGTTTTGACCAAGCGCTAGCTCACCAAGGTCTGTTGAAGGACCATCAGCAAGTACGTCACCGCGAGCAACAGGTTCACCTGGCATCACAGTAGGGCGTTGGTTAATACATGTATTTTGGTTCGAACGTGTGTATTTAGTTAGGTTGTAGATGTCGATACCCGCTTCACCAGGTACAAGTTCATCTTCATTAACTTTAACAACGATACGAGATGCATCAACTGACTGCACCATACCGCCACGTTTAGCAACCGCAGTTACACCAGAGTCAACTGCTACGTTACGTTCGATACCAGTACCAACCAACGGCTTCTCAGCGCGTAAAGTTGGAACCGCTTGACGTTGCATGTTCGCACCCATCAATGCACGGTTCGCATCATCGTGTTCTAGGAACGGGATAAGCGAAGCAGCGATAGATACTACTTGGTTGGTAGCAACGTCCATGTAGTCAACATGTTCACGAGGGTGAAGACCAGATTCACCTTTTTGACGAGCTGTGATCAGCTCATCTGCAAACGTACCTTCTTCTGTAAGAATAGCGTTTGCCTGCGCGATAACAAATTGACCTTCTTGGATAGCTGATAAGTAATCAACTTCATCAGTCACAACACCATCAACAACACGACGGTATGGTGTCTCAAGGAAACCGTACTCATTACAACGTGCAAATGCAGATAGTGAGTTAATTAGACCGATGTTCGGACCTTCTGGCGTTTCGATCGGACATAGACGACCGTAGTGAGTTACGTGTACGTCACGTACCTCAAAGCCAGCACGCTCACGAGTTAGACCGCCAGGACCCAATGCAGAAATACGACGCTTGTGCGTTACTTCTGAAAGCGGGTTGTTCTGGTCCATAAACTGAGATAGCTGTGAAGAACCGAAGAATTCTTTAACTGCCGCAGAGATAGGCTTAGCATTGATCAAATCTTGAGGCATGATAGCATCAAGATCGCCAAGGCTTAGGCGCTCTTTAACTGCACGTTCAACACGTACAAGACCTACGCGGAATTGGTTTTCAGCCATTTCGCCAACAGAGCGGATACGACGGTTGCCAAGGTGGTCGATATCGTCCACTTCACCAATACCGTTACGGATTGCGATCAACTTCTTCATCACTTCGATGATATCAGTCTCGTCAAGCGTACCTTGCTCGCCTGCATCTTCACGCTCAATAGAGCTGTTGAACTTCATACGACCTACCGTTGATAGATCATAGCGTTCTTCTGAGAAGAATAGGCTTTCAAACAGCGATTCAGCTGCTTCTTTTGTTGGTGGCTCGCCAGGGCGCATCATGCGATAGATTTCTACAAGCGCAGAGATACGATCAACAGTACTGTCGATACGTAACGTCTCTGACATAAATGGACCATGATCTAGATCGTTCGTAAATAGAACTTCTAGTTGCTTATAGCCCGCTTGTGAAAGGTTCGCTAATGCTTCCAAGCTAATTTCTTGGTTTGCCGCAACGATAATCTCGCCAGTCGCTTCATTGATGTAATCTTTAGAAGCAACTTTGCCGACGATGTACTCAACAGGTACATCGATAAACTCAACACCATCTTTTTCTAGTTGGCGGATATGGCGAGCCGTTACACGGCGACCTTGCTCAACGTAAACCGTACCATTTGCTTCAATGTCAAAAGACGCAGTTTCACCACGTAGACGTTCAGGAACCAACGCCATTAGTAGTGTTTTGTCTTTAACTTCAAAGTTCACTTTCTCGAAGAATAGATCCAAGATCTCTTCTGTCGATTTGCCAAGTGCACGAAGAATAATAGATGCAGGTAATTTACGACGACGGTCGATACGTACGTACAGGTTATCTTTTGGATCGAACTCAAAATCTAACCATGAACCACGGTAAGGAATAACACGTGCGTTATAAAGAACTTTACCTGATGAGTGAGTTTTACCCTTATCGCTGTCGAAGAATACGCCTGGGCTTCGGTGCAGCTGGGATACGATAACCCTCTCGGTACCATTAATTACGAAGGTACCATTGTCTGTCATGAGTGGAATTTCACCCATGTAGACTTCTTGTTCTTTAATATCTTTTACAGTACCTGCTGGCGCGTCTTTATCAAAGATCACTAGACGTAATTTTACGCGTAGTGGTTTTGAATAAGTTACACCACGAATTTGACATTCTTTAACGTCAAAAACTGGCTCACCAAGACGATAGCTAACGTATTGCAGCTCAGAATTGCCGTTATAGCTCTGAATAGGAAATACAGAACGAAAAGCAGCCTCAAGACCGTATTGTCCTTCAGGATCCTGTTCGATAAACTTGTCGAACGAATCGAGCTGGATCGATAGCAGGTATGGAATGTCCAACACTTGTGGACGAGTACCAAAGTCCTTACGGATGCGCTTTTTCTCGGTATAAGAGTAAACCATGGGGTTCCTCAGCTCGCTGATAAGTGACCCAAACTGTCCGCCTAGTATTAAATAAAAGGTGATGGGACAGTGACTAACAGCTGTTTAATGTAGTAAACACATCGCCATATAAAAATGGTGGTGTGTGTTTTTGCACGAATATAAGCGTTTAAACAGCGGGAAAAATCGCCTATACCCTACAGCGCAAAAAGGCCGGTGGTCAATAAACCACCAGCCATTAGCCTTGCGGCTAAGAAATCAAGTAATAATTACTTGATTTCAACAGAAGCGCCTGCTTCTTCTAGCTGAGCTTTAAGAGCTTCAGCTTCAGCTTTGTCAACGCCTTCTTTAAGCGCTGCAGGAGCTGAGTCTACAAGACCTTTAGCTTCTTTAAGACCTAGGCCAGTCGCGCCACGTACTGCTTTGATTACAGCAACTTTGTTTGCGCCAGCGCCAGTTAGGATTACGTCGAATTCAGTTTGCTCTTCAACAGCTGCTGCTGCTGCGCCGCCTGAAACTACTGCAGCAGCAGCAGAAACACCGAATTTTTCTTCCATAGCTTCGATAAGCTCAACAACTTGCATTACAGACATTTCTGCAACTGCGTCTAGGATTTGCTCGTTAGTAATAGACATAACAATTCTCTTTTAAGTCAACAATAAGTTTATTTTGCAACCAGTAAAAAGCAAGGCTTAAGCCGCAGCTTCTTCTTTTTGATCGCGGATAGCAGCGATAGTACGTACCAGCTTGCCTGCAGAAGCTTCTTTCATGCACATCATTAGGCGTGCAATAGCTTCGTCGTAAGTTGGTAGTGTCGCTAGTAGTTCAGCGTCAGTAATTGCGCCTTCAAATGCAGCTGCTTTGATTTCAAAGTTCTTGTTCTCTTTAGCGAAGTCTTTGAAAAGACGCGCTGCAGCACCAGGGTGCTCGTTAGAGAATGCAATCAAAGTAGGACCAACGAATACGTCTTGTAGACATTCGTAGTCTGTGCCTTCTACTGCGCGACGAGCTAGAGTATTACGAACAACTCTCATGTAAACACCCGCTTCACGAGCTTGTTTACGTAGAGAAGTCATCGCGCCTACTTGAACGCCACGAGAGTCAGCAACAACTGCAGAAAGTGCACCACTGGCAGCTTCGTTGACTTCAGCAACAATTGCTTTTTTGTCTTGAAGGTTTAAAGCCATCTTGGATTTACTCCTGGTTGTCGTTACACCACTCACTATTATCACAACAGTGAGAGTTATTTCGGTGCAGTCCCAGAAGAAAGATTATCTATTAAAAATAAATTCTGCTTTCTGTCAGTTCGGGCACCATCTACGTAGGTACGATTAAGTTATTTATCTAAAAAGACAAACAGCGCCTACGGTCTTGGACGGAGACTGGGTCATAATTCTAAGAACTAAAGTTCAGCCCCAACCACAAATATTAGGCGCAGAATTATACACAAATTCTGCGCCTAATCAAATGTATTATTATGCTTGAGTGTTCAGAGTATTCTGATCAACAGCAACGCCAGCACCCATTGTAGTAGAGATGCTAACTTTCTTCAGGAAAGTACCTTTCGCTGAAGACGGTTTTGCTTTCTTAAGCGCAACTAATAGAGCTTCTAAGTTCTCTTGTAGTTGGTTAGCATCGAAAGACACTTTACCAATGGTAGTGTGGATGATGCCGTTTTTGTCGTTACGGTAACGAACCTGACCAGCTTTAGCATTTTTAACAGCTTCAGCAACGTTAGGAGTTACAGTACCAACTTTAGGGTTTGGCATTAGGCCGCGTGGACCTAGGATAGTACCTAGTTGACCAACAACGCGCATTGCATCTGGAGAAGCAACTACTACGTCGAAGTTCATTTCGCCTTTTTTCACTAGCTCAGCTAGATCTTCCATACCCACTAGATCTGCGCCTGCTTCTTTAGCAGCTTCAGCGTTTGCACCTTGAGTGAACACTGCAACGCGGATGTCACGACCAGTACCGTGAGGTAGTACAGTTGCACCACGTACGTTTTGGTCAGATTTACGAGCATCGATACCTAAGTTTACAGCAACGTCCACAGACTCAACGAATTTAGCTGTAGCTAGTTCTTTAAGAAGTGCTACTGCTTCGTTGATTTCGTATTCTTTAGTTGCGTCTACTTTTTCACGAATAGTGCGCATGCGCTTAGTTAGTTTTGCCATGATCTTAACCCTCTACCACTAGGCCCATTGAACGAGCAGTACCCGCAATAGAACGTTTCATCGCTTCAATGTCAGCACCAGTCATATCTGCAGCTTTAGTTTCTGCGATTTCTTGGATTTGAGCATCAGTGATCGTACCCACTTTTTCAGTGTTTGGACGACCAGAACCAGACTTAAGACCAGCCGCTTTCTTAAGAAGAACTGCAGCAGGTGGAGTCTTAGTTACGAACGTGAAAGAACGATCGCTGTATACTGTGATAACAACTGGAGTAGGTAGACCTTTCTCCATTGATTCTGTTTTCGCGTTAAACGCTTTACAGAATTCCATGATGTTAACACCGTGTTGACCTAGAGCAGGACCAACTGGTGGACTTGGGTTTGCCATACCAGCTGCAACTTGCAACTTGATATAAGCTTCAACTTTCTTAGCCATGATATTTCCTAAATTTGGGTTCAGACGCTAATCAACCGATCAGCTCCCCGGTTTTGTCATAAAGACCTGTAAAAAGGCGCGAAATTATAATCACATTTCACACCCTAAACAACCCTAAAAAGGTGTTTTTTTAATCAAGTTTATCAACTTGACCAAACTCAAGTTCTACTGGTGTCGCACGACCAAAGATCGATACCGATACTTTAATGCGGCTCTTCTCGTAATCCACTTCTTCAACTGTTCCGTTGAAATCAGCAAATGGACCTTCGTTAACACGAACCACTTCACCCGCTTCAAACATCGTCTTAGGACGAGGCGCTTCACTCGCTTTCTCTAAACGATTAAGAATAGCATCAGCTTCTTTATCAGTGATTGGTGCAGGACGATCAGAGGTTCCACCAATGAAACCCATTACACGAGGAACGCTACGTACTAAGTGCCATGATTCATCATTCATCAGCATTTGGACTAGTACATAACCTGGAAAGAACTTGCGCTCACTCTTACGGCGTTGGCCAGCGCGCATTTCAACGACTTCTTCCGTTGGTACAAGAACTTCACCGAAGAACTCTTCCATCGCGTGCATTTTAATATGCTCACGAAGCGATTGAGCTACGCGACCTTCAAATCCAGAGAAGGCTTGAACTACATACCAGCGTTTTTTAGGAGCTTCACTCATGTATTAAACCCTCTATACCCCAGTTACCAATGCAACAAGACGAACCATAATGCCGTCAATGCCCCACAGTACTAGAGCCATTACGATACTTACAGCTAAAACGATAAATGTGGTTTGCATGGTTTCTTGGCGTGTAGGCCATACCACTTTGCGAACTTCCATACGAGATTCGCGTGCAAACACAATCGCAGCTTTTCCTTTTGTGGTTGTTGCTGCAACACCAAGTGCTGCAATAATTAACACAACCACACCTGCAGCACGAAGCACTACAGACATTTCACCATACAGGTAATTACCCACAACAGCGGCAGCTAACAGAGCAAAAGTGACAATCCACTTAAATGTGTCTGCTGCACTTGAGCTATCAGGAGTTTCAGCATTGTTTGCTTTCATAAACCAACCTGTTACAAGTCTTAATATAGACGACAACAACCCCGCTGTTGCAGGGCAAATCCATAGCACAGGTAAAGGTTACCTATACATACTCATCAAGATAAAGACTTCTCTATCTTAAATCCTTTGCACTGGCTTTATCGACCAACAAATCGACAATGACCAATTTTAGCGCAGAAAAAGGGCATCAAATGATGCCCTTTTTGGTAGTCGTTAGTCAAATACTATTCGTATTTAAACGGCTAAATCAGCAATTAAGCGATAACTTTAGCAACAACACCAGCACCAACTGTACGGCCACCTTCGCGAATCGCGAAACGTAGACCTTCATCCATCGCGATTGGAGCGATTAGCTCTACAACCATTTGGATGTTGTCAC
>NZ_JAAZTU010000044.1 GCF_012395185.1 Vibrio aestuarianus | reverse complement strand
TCATGCGAGAGGACTATTGTGAGGGGGTTTCATTGGCGTGACACCGTTAGGTGAACAGTCGAAACGAAGTTAGTCGTAGGAAGCGTCAGAGGTGTAAAAGAGTCAGCCTAATATACTGTTGACAAGCGTCATAGACTGTCAATATTATGGCATGGCATATTGATGCTAGGACGATAATTGAGCTGTTATGAACTATAGGATGTCATAAATTGTATGCTGTTCACCACCAAGAACCAATTTTCAAAATGTATATCTTTAGATACTGATGGCCAATACATCGCTCATTACCAAGGCCTGTTATTACGCAGTGTTTTCCAACCGATTTTTTCTCGAAGCGATCTTGTCGTGGGCGTTGAAGCACTAGCAAGAATAAGTGCCCAAGATAATACCAATATCCGTCCTAGCCATTTTTTTCATTCAGATGCTATTAACCCAATCGACAAACTGAATGTTGAAAGGCTGTGTCGTGCTATACATTTACGCAACTATGCTGTATCTCCCTATCGACAATGCCGTTTATTCCTTAATGTTCTGCCTGCTGCTAGTGAGCTGTTTGCCATGAGTGATATAAATACTGGATTACTCATTACGAGGCTGAAGGATCTACATATTGAACACAAACAATTGGTTATGGAGCTTATCGAAATAGATTCTGAAAATGAAGCAATGCTAAAACAAGCAACTCAGCGCTTAGCTGATAACGGTTTTGCGATTGCTATCGATGATTTTGGTACTTATGCGTCAACGCCAGAGCGCGTAAACCTAATTGCGCCTGAAATCATTAAGTTCGACCGAAGCTTACTTTTACAGTACATGCGAGGAGATACTCTACCTTTGCTCGATGGTATCGCTTTAGCAAAACAAAACTCCGCAAACACAGTGATAGAAGGCATAGAAACGCAGGCACAATTGGATGCCATGAGAGAGCTTGATATCGATATGTTCCAGGGGTTTTTCCTTGCTACACCGGAATCCATTGTTCCTTCAATCCAAACAGCGGTTTAATCGCCCCCTTCGATTAAACTAAAGCCGCGAGAATGAAATAAGCTCTTGCGTGTAAGGATGTTGAGGATTAGAGAAGAGTTGCTGCGTTTCCCCCTGCTCTACCACTTCCCCCTGCTTCATTACGATAGTGTAATGACATAACGATTTGACGACATGAAGATCGTGACTAATAAAAAGATACGTTAATCCATACTTATGTTGTAGCAATTTTAATAAATCCAATACTTGTGCTTGAATTGTCCTATCTAATGATGATGTGGGTTCATCAAGCAAAATAAATTCAGGTTTTAATACCAAAGCCCGAGCGATGGCAATTCTCTGTCTTTGCCCACCTGAAAACTCATTGGGATAACGATGGCGAGTATTAGGGTCAAGCTCTACCTCTCGCATTGATTCACAGATCAATCTATCGAGCGTTTCTTCATCATAATTGCAATGTACTTTCAGACCTTCACCAATAATTTGCGCCACTGACATCCTTGGGTTGAGTGCAGAAAAGGGGTCTTGAAACACCACTTGCATTTTACTTCGATAAGGCAGCATCTCCTTGCGATCTATACCCTGTAACTCGTTACCTTGATAGCGAATTGATCCTTCGGAATTGACCAACTTCAAAATTGCCATACCAGTGGTTGATTTACCTGATCCACTCTCACCAACAATTCCGAGTGAATAGCCTTTTTTTAAATCAAATTTCATATTGGTTACTGCTTTTATATATGAAACTGTTCGTTTAAATAACCCACCTTTGATAGGAAACCACACTTTTAGCTGATCTAATGTGAGCAGTGATGTGCTATTGCCGCTCACCTCAACAGGAAAACCCCGCGGATCTGAATCAATTAATTTCTTAGTGTAAGGATGCTTTGGCGCTGAAAATAACGTTTTACACTCATTCTGTTCAACAAGTTGCCCATTTTGCATTACTGCAACGCGATCAGCGATTCGTCGCACAATACTTAAATCATGAGTGATAAATAGCATTGCCATCCCAAGTTCTTGCTGAAGGTTTTTTAGTAGATCTAACACTTGCGCTTGAACCGAAACATCCAATGCTGTTGTTGGTTCATCGGCAATCAACAGCTCTGGTTCATTAATCAAAGCCATCGCAATCATAACGCGCTGTCGCTCACCGCCAGAAAGCTCATGTGGATAAGCGTTTATCTTCAGTTCAGGGTAACGAATGCCAACTTTTTCCAGCCATTGAATGGCCATCGCTTCAGCCTTCGATTTTCTCAAACCACGATGAATTTCTACAATTTCGACCAGCTGTTTTCCTATTTTATGCAATGGGTTCAGCGACACCATTGGCTCTTGGAAAATCATCCCTATACGCCCACCACGGATCGCTCTTAATTGCCGTTCACTACAAGTTAAAGTATCCGCACCATCGAAGAGAATTTGGCCATCTAAATAGTGTGCGGATCCTTTGGGCAATAATTTAAGAATGGCATTCGCTGTGACAGATTTTCCTGACCCACTCTCTCCCACCAATGCTAAGGTTTCACCTTTTTTGACCGATAGTGAAACATGGTGCGTCACTGCTTCTATCTGCTCTTTACGTCCAAAGCCAACCGATAGATTTTGAATGGATAGTACAGTTTGAGTCATCATCCAATCCTATTCTGATGTGGGTCAAAGGCATCACGTACCGCTTCACCAATAAACACTAATAAAGTCAGCATCAATGAAAGTACAACAAACGCAGAGATACCAAGCCAAGGAGCTTGTAAGTTTGCTTTGCCTTGAGCAAGCAACTCGCCTAACGATGGCGAGCCAACCGGCAAACCAAAGCCTAAGAAATCTAACGATGTTAACGTCGTCACAGAGCCAGAGAGAATAAAAGGCATCATGGTTAATGAAGCAACCATTGCGTTAGGAAGCATATGACGTAGCATAATGCGGCTATCACTGACGCCCATCGCTTGCGCTGCACGAACGTAATCAAAATTCCGACAGCGTAAAAACTCTGCTCTTACCACACCGACCAAGCTCATCCAACTGAATAACACCATGATACTCAATAACCACCAAAAATTGGGTTCTACAAAACTTGATAAGATAATCAAAAGAAACAGCGTTGGCATTCCTGACCACACTTCAATAAAACGTTGGCCGAGTAAATCAAGCCAACCACCGTAATACCCTTGTGTTGCTCCGACAACAACGCCAATCACAGAAGATACAATGGTCAGCACAAAACCAAACAATACCGATATACGAAACCCATAAATAATCCGCGCTAACACATCGCGTCCTTTGTCATCCGTGCCGAGCCAGTTCTCAGCATCAGGAGGCGACGGTACTGAACTGGTGATATTGAAATTTATGGTATCGTAACTAAATCGAACTAATGGCCAGATAATGAAACCTTTTCCCTCTATCAGTTCTGTCACATACGGGTCAGTGTAATCAGCCTCAGTTGCAAATTCACCACCAAATTGGATTTCGGAATATTGGTTAAAAGTGGGGAAATACCACTGCTGCTCGTACTCAATAAACAATGGTTTATCATTGGCAATAAACTCAGCGAATAAGCTAATGATAAATAACAAGCTAAATAACCACAGCGAATAAAAACCACGGCGATTTGATTTAAAACGTTGCCAACGCATAGCGTTGAGTGGGTTAGCGGCTTTTTGCTTTAACATCATCAGCGCGCCTCAAAATCAATTCTCGGATCGACCCATATATAGGTTAAGTCGGATATGATACTCAAAATAAGTCCTAATAACGTCATGATATATAAAGAACTAAAGACAACAGGATAGTCACGTTGAATGGTTGATTCAAAACCCAACAAACCAATACCTTCGAGAGAAAACATCACCTCGATAAGCATGGAACCAGTGAAAAAAATGCTGATAAACGCACTCGGAAAACCTGCAATAATAATCAGCATTGCATTGCGAAACACATGCTTATAAAGGATGCGGTTTTCGTCAAGTCCCTTAGCCCTTGCTGTCACCACATATTGTTTATTGATTTCATCAAGGAATGAATTTTTAGTCAGCATACTTAAAGTCGCAAAACCACCAATCACCATGGCAAAGATTGGTAAGGCTAAATGCCAAAAGTAATCAGCGATTTGTTGATACCACGTTAAGTCTGAAAAGTTATTTGAAACTAACCCGCGCAGTGGAAACCAACTAAAATAATTGCCGCTCGCGAATAAGATGATCAAGATTATCGCGAACAGAAACCCTGGAATCGCGTAGCCCACAATGACAACAGCACTTGACCAAATATCAAACCTTGAACCATGATGAATCGCTTTCACTATGCCTAATGGTATTGAAATAAGGTAAATGATTAAAGTGCTCCACAAACCTAACGATATGGAAACGGGCAAACGTTCGACAATTAAGTCAATAACGTTACCACCTTTAAACAAGCTCTCACCAAAATCAAAAGTGATGTAATTCTTAAGCATTTCAACGTAGCGTACATGTAAGGGCTTATCAAAACCAAACTGCTTTTTAATCGCTTCCACCACTTCAGGATCAAGCCCACGTGAACCTTTATAACCGACTGCAGAATCACCAGAAACGGGAATATCCACCTCTTTGCCACCGCCAGTAAAGCGCTCCATGATACCGTCGCTGTGACCTTCCATTTGCGCGATTGCTTGCTCTACAGGACCACCAGGCGCAATTTGAATAATAAAGAAATTGATGGTGATGATGGCCCACAGCGTGGGAATAACCAGTAACAATCGGCGGAAAATATACGCTGCCATAACAACCTCTTAACGACGTTTTTCTGGTAGTCGCTGCTCTTTTTGCTCAGAGACCCACCAAGTATCAATACCAATGTCATACTTCGGCATAAGCTGTGGTCGTTCAAATTTGTCCCATGTCGCTACGCGGTACTGGCTTAAATACCATTGCGGAATTATGTAAAAATTCCACTGCAACACGCGATCCAATGCTCGACCTAATGCCAGTAGCTTCTCTGGGTTTTCTTGATTTTCAGCAATTTCTTCGGTGAGTTTATCGACCACCGGGTCCATCACTCCAGCACGATTATAAGTGGAATCAATGTATTGAGAGTTCCAAATAATCATCAGGTTCGGGCTAGGATATGGGTTTGCCGAATAAGCAGAAGATAACATGTCAAAATCACGATCACGCAACCGCTTGAGGTATTGCGTGGTATCTACGGTGCGAATTTTCATTTCAATACCCATCAGCCTTAAGTTTTTCTGCACCGGTATTGCTATACGCTCTGTCGTTGGACTGTAAATCAACAATTCAAAACTAAAAGGCTGACCGGTTGTGGTGTTAGTCATGACCTTATCTTTTAGCTCCCAACCCGCTTCTTTTAACAATTTGAACGCTGTACGTAATTGTGCACGGATTCGCCCTGTCCCATCGGTTACGGGGGGGTGAAATTCTTGGGTAAATACACGGGGTGGAATGTTATCTTTAAATGCAGCAAGTACTTCAAGCTCTTGCTCAGTTGGCAGCCCTTTCGCTTCATAATCGGTATTTTGGAAGTAACTGCGAGTACGAGTGTATTGATCATAAAACATATTTTTATTCATCCACTCAAAGTCCATCGCGTAGTTAAGTGCTTCACGAACTTTAGGATCTTTAAACACGTCTCGTTGAATATTGAATACAAAACCTTGAGTCGAGGCTGGACTGTCGTGGGCAATTTCCTCTTTCTTGATATATCCTTTATCAAAATTTACACCCACGTACGAATTGGCCCAAAATTTCGCAGAGTTCTCTTGGCGTAAATCGAACTCTCCAGCCTTAAACGCCTCTAGCATGACGGTATCATCGCGATAATAGTCATACTGAACTTGTTTGAAGTTATTACGGCCAATATTGACTGGTAATGTTGCCGCCCAGTAGTCTTCAACTAAGCCATAAGTCACAGTTTGCCCGGACTGGTAATTCACCACTTTGTAGGCACCGCTTCCAAGCGGTGGTTCATTTAGTGGCTCAGCTAGATTTTTATCTTGCCAATAATGCTTTGGCAGAACTTGAGTTGACTGCGCTAAGCTAAACAATTTTTCACGATTCGATTCTGACATTTCAATGCGAACCGTCAACGGTTTTATCGCTTTCACTGACTTGACTTGTTTATAAAACAAACGGTATTGCGGTACGCCTTCTGCCATAAATTTATTAAACGTGAATTCCACATCTTCGGCAGTAATGGCATGGCCATCATGAAACCTAGCTTTCGGGTTAATATCTAACTCTAACCAACTATAGTCATCGGAATAACGGACGTTAGAGGCAATAAGAGGATAATAGGTGTTAATCTCATCACTAGGTGAAAACATCAAGGAGTCATAGAGCTCGCCGCTACCAGCCGCTGGCGCTCCGCGTGATGCAAAGCGGTTGAAATTATCATAAGTGCCAATTTGCCCATAAGTCACTTTTCCATATTTCGGAGCGTTAGGATTAACGTAATCGAAATGAGAAAAATCAGCAGGATATTTTGCTTGCCCAAAGCCAGCCAAGGTGGTCGTTTCAATGACTTTAGCGGCCGACACTCCACTTAAAAGTGTGAGTGCTATGCCCAATACCATCGGTTTGATTTTTCCCATACTAGAATCCCTCTACTTATTAAACTATGACTTTCCATTAGTTTAAATCATCAATAATTCAGTCACTTGGATAAGTATAGAGAAAAATCAAATTAACGAAAGCCCGAAACGCTTTGCTAAGGCAAGTTGCGAGGTTTAAAGCATCTCTTGAACGATGAGATGCAGCAGAAACGTTTCGCGCTCAATACTCATGCCCTTTTTCGGGCTTTCTGCCATGGTCTTCTCATTGTGAGCAATAGCATCGTGAATATTAATCCAAACCGGCTTCATACCATTTTTCTGCTCATAGTCTTCGTAATTGGTTTTGCCTAATTGGCGATTAATTTTGCAGGTGTAGCAATAAGAGAGCATATGCACGACATCGGCATTATCTTTAAACCAAGGGCGAAACTCTTCAAACAGGCCAAACGGTTTAATTGAATGAATATTTTGGGCGCCAGTTTCTTCTTGGAGTTCGCGAACCATTCCCGCGATAATATCTTCACCTTCATCCACACCACCGCCTGGAATGGTGTAGTCATGGTAGCGTTCAGTGTAAAGCATCAATATATCTTCACCATCTAAGACTATTGCTCTTGCCGCATTTCGTTGGAAAATAATTTTGTTATCAAGGTGCTCAATATCAGGATGAATTAGGGTGTTAAGGTGTCTCATAGCATTTAGTCATTTTGAATTTTGCTAAAGACTAACATACCAGATACGCAAAAGCCCTGACTGGCAGGGCCTGTTAAGCGCTTTACTGTACGAATAGTAAAAAACTAACCATCTGTAGTTATCTGTTTGATTAGCTCTTTTTCAACTTGCTCGGCTTGCTCTATCGCAATTTGACACGTTCCCGCCGCTTGATGCCCGCCGCCACCATATTTAAGCATCAGTGCGCCAATATTAGTTTTTGAACTGCGATCAAAAATCGACTTGCCAGTTGCAAACACAATATTCTGCTTTTGGAATCCCCACATTTTATGGATCGAGATATTACACTGTGGGAACAACGCATAAATGATGAAACGGTTCCCCGCATAGATCGTCTCTTCCGCAGTGAGATCTAGGAATACCAAGTTAGCGTAAACTTTGGCACACCTTTGGATTTGTTGTTTGAACAACGTTTCATGCTCACGGTACAAAGCAATACGTTCTTGTACATCCGGCAAGGCAAGTATGTCGTCGATAGAATGACTTGCGCAATATTCAATCAAATCCATCATCAAATTGTAGTTTGAGATACGGAACTCACGAAAACGCCCTAACCCTGTTCTGGCATCCATTAAGAAGTTCAACAAATTCCATCCAGTCGAATCTAATACTTCATCACGGCTAAACTGGGCTGAGTCACCTTTATCAACAGCAATGAGCATTTCCTGCCACTCTTGGGGAAAAGTGTTGTTACCATCATAATATTCCCATACAACATGAGCCGCAGAAGGAGCGTGTGGGTCGATAATGTGATTAGGACGTTCACCTTCGTTGCGGATCGTTTCTGACAAATGGTGATCAAAAATCAAATGAGCATTGGCAACATAAGGTAGGTTGGTAACAATATCACGATCGGTTGTTTCCACTTTGCCATCTTGCATATCTTTGGGGTGTACAAATAAAATATCATCAATAAGATCAAGCCGTTTTAACAAAACGGCACACACTAAACCATCAAAATCACTGCGTGTCACCAATCGAAATTTACTTTGTTCTTGCTGCGTTTCAGACATAGTTCGTTTCCTTACAAAAGCGCTATTCTCTATTCACCACTAGCCCACCTTCATTGGCATTTCTAAGACAAGTGGATGAGTAATGAGACTAAATTCATGCTTTCCTATCAGCTATACGCTTTAATTCTAGACGACATCGATCTTTTGACAAACTTAACACAATGGTTTTTAAAAAGTTATTCTACAATATCACTACGCCACTCATTGAATATACTCGAGGTCAAATCATGAAAAAAAGCGGTTTATTTTTAGGTGCCATTATTGCTTCTATTGCGCTGATGGGTTGTTCTTCCAACAACTCAGAGCAATATAAAGTAAAAAAATACACGTCAATTTCTAACCCAGCAGCAGTATATTGTGTGCAGCAAAACGGTATGCTGGAAACCGTGACTGAGAATGGTATGCGTGTCACTTATTGTGTATTGTCAGAAGGCAACAAAGTAGAACAGTGGCAATACTATCGCGATCACCATCAAGATAAAGCAAACCAGTAATCTGCAATACGGCCAGCGTATGCTGGCCGTATTTACTGTATCTCGTATTTCTAGGTTAAACTGTTTTTAGAGATGAAAAGATTGAATAACATAAGATGATGCGCACAACGTCTTTCGAAGTAGAATCAAGCTGAAACCGCAGTCAGTAAATCGTTGGGGCTTTTCCAAGAATAAACCCACTCTTTGATGTCATTTCCGCAGGGTGAATGCCATAAACGCTCGCTTTTAGGCTGACTTTCAAGGTAATCATAAAAATCAATGGCTTGCTTATTATCAGCCATCACTTCCAAATAGACACCGCTGTCAGGAAAGTAGTGATTAATCCAAGATACCATCTCTTGAATGAGCTTACGGCCAATACCTCGACCTCGGTAGTTTTCATCAATATGAAGGGATTCAATAATGCTCCCTTTTTCAAAATCATGATTACCAAAAGCGCATATAAAACCACACAATAACCCGCCCTCTTCAATCAACAATACGTGTTGATTAAATGGTGGGTTGATAAGGCGTGTTTGCCAGATCAATAAACGGTCTTCGAGTACATCATTGTCGAGGTATTCTTTGCCCAAAATACCTTGGTAGTGGGTGCGCCAACTCTGTGCATGAAGCTGTGCAATTCGTTCATAATCGCAATATTCAGCTACTTTAATTTCCATATCCTAGTCCTTATTACTTCCTGTAAGGATTATTGTCGCCTTTTATACTATTCTCTTCAAAGGAAAAAGCAAAACATACTGTTCACATTTTACATAAAGATTAGCTAAACTTATTTGACTTACATGTGTGCGCTGATATTCTAGCGAACACATGTAAGCCCAAGGACTTTTTTGTTATGGAATCAAATTCAAAACCACCACTGATATGGTTAAATATTTTTGTGTTTAGCTCGAGCTTTTTGTTGGCTGCTATCGCTGCACCTTTATATGGATGGCAATTTGGCTATGGTCTCGAGCATTGGTTGTGGTTGGTCGTTTGTTTCTCATTTTGTAATCTTTCCATCACCGCAGGTTACCACCGACTTTGGTCTCATAAAGCCTATGAAGCACACTGGTCTTTGCGGATATTGTTTGCTTTAGGTGGTGCATTTGCACTACAAAATAGTGCGCTACATTGGTCTTCTGATCATCGTGTACACCATAAGCATGTCGACAATAATGATAAAGACCCTTATTCAGCAAAACGGGGGTTTTGGTTTTCACATATTGGCTGGATGCTTCGTGATTATCATAATGACAGCTATGCCGATTACAGCAATTGCCGCGATTTGCAGAAAGATAAAATCGTGATGTGGCAACATAAGTACTACGTCCCGTTAGCTATCATTATGAACTTTGGCGTGCCTATTGCGTTAGGGCTGATTTATAACGATGTGATTGGCATGATTCTAGTCGTCGGCGCGCTACGCCTGGTTCTTAACCACCACACCACATTTTTTATCAATTCGTTGGCCCACATTTGGGGAACTCAACCGTACACTGATAAAAACACTGCGAAAGACAATGGAATTTTAGCGTTTTTCACTTTCGGAGAAGGCTACCATAACTACCACCATATTTTTGAAAATGACTACCGAAATGGTATTTATTGGTGGCAGTATGATCCAACAAAGTGGTTGATTAAAGTTTGCGCTTGGTTTGGGTTAGCTCGTAAATTGCGCGTTTCTCCTCAATTTAAAGTAGAAAAAGCGAAGGCCTTAATGGCACTCAAAAATACGCAAAAGAAAATCGAGGCATTACCTAACCATCAACATGTAATGGCGAATATTCAACGTGAATTTGACTCCCTCACTCAGCAATTGCATGAGTACTACGAGTTAAAAAAACAGATCTTAGAAAGTAAAAAACACAATATGGTACGCAAATATGAGCATTCGTTGCTTAAGCTACGTTACCTACAAGTAAAACAGCAATTAGAGCAACAAAGAGCCAATTGGCAGCTTATCGTTCGTCAGTACTCTTAAATTCTATCATGATATTTTAGTGTAACAGGGGCAGCCCTGTTACACTGACTTTTTTCATCCTTTCCATAAATCACAACACACGAGATATAACCTTACCATTGACATCATCAATAGTTTTAACATCTAAATCCATAACACTATCCCAGAATTTTAAACCAAGCTTCTAAGTGATATTTTTCTTGTTTTAGATCATCTAATGTTCAAGTTACTCTCGTGCTACAACACTCTTTTCTGTAAATTCCTTGTCATAAATTGATACACATTGTTGAACATTTTCATAATTTCAGGAGAGTTAAATGCTGGAGCTTCTCATTGGCTTAGTGGTAACGGTTGCCGTTGGTTACTTCATTGTAAAAGGATACAAACCTGCGGGCGTATTATTGACCGCAGGTATCTTACTGCTTTTATTAACAGGATTATTGGGCTATAACATTTTGCCTGCCAAAATTGCTTCTACTGGCAACATGGTGACCGACTCGCTTGAGTACGTGAAATATATGCTGCAATACCGTGGGGGTGGCCTAGGTATGCAAATCATGCTGTTGTGTGGTTTTGCGTCGTATATGACTCACATTGGTGCCAATAATGTCGTTGTAAAACAATTTTCTAAGCCTCTTTCAGTAATCAAATCTCCATACGTATTACTTGTTGCGGCTTATATTGTAGCGTGTCTAATGTCATTGGCTGTCAGTTCTGCAACGGGTCTTGGCGTGTTATTAATGGCGACGTTATTCCCAATGATGACCGCAATGGGTATTTCACGCCCGGCAGCAGTTGCCGTTTGTGCGTCGCCTGCAGCGATCATCCTTTCTCCTACTTCTGGCGACGTTGTTATTGCGGCTGAAAAATCAGGCTTACCGTTACACGTATTTGCCGTAGAAACCGTTTTACCTGTATCGATTTGTGCCATCATCGTCATGGCTGCGGCAGCGTTTTTCTGGAATAAATACCTAGATAAGAAAGACAATACACCAATGGAAAAAATTGATGTGTCAGCTATCGAGGTCAATGCCCCAGCCTATTATGCTGCACTACCTTTTCTACCCATTATCGGTGTGTTCTTGTTTAACGGCGAGACTATTGAAGGATTAAGCCTCGATATTTACACCATTGTTGTCGGCTCTATCTTCCTCGGTGCACTGATTGATTTCGTGACTAAACGTTTTAATGGTAAAGAAACCCTGCAAGATCTTGAATCATGTTACGAAGGCATGGCTGAAGCCTTTAAAGGTGTAGTAATGCTGTTAGTCGCAGCTGGTGTATTTGCACAAGGTCTGATGTCTATTGGCGCGATTGATAATCTACTTCATCTTGCTGAATCTGCGGGGGCTGGCGGTGTTGCGCTAATGCTCATTTTAACTGGTTTGACTGTCGCTGCCGCTATTGCAACCGGTTCAGGTAACGCACCATTCTATGCGTTCGTTGAACTTGCTCCTTCGTTAGCAGCCAAATTAGGCATCAACCCCGCGTTTTTGATTATTCCGATGCTTCAAGCATCAAACCTTGGCCGTACTATTTCACCAGTTTCTGGGGTGGTAGTAGCAACAGCTGGCATGGGGCATATCAGCCCATTTGAAGTGGTAAAACGTACTTCTGTGCCAGTGTTATTAGGCTTGATTACCGTTATTATCGGTACGGTAATACTTGTACCAATGACGGCATAGCACCGCCACCAAAAACTAAGGGCGTTCAATTGAACGCCCTTTTTATAACTGTTTAATTGCTATTGATTATCGCCAAAATACTCTAGATAAAGTATCGTTGCAGCAGTTCTCGAAGGTACTTTCAGCTTTTTCAGCAAACTTTTCATGTGGACTTTTACTGTTGACTCTGAAATAAACAAACGATCTGCAATTTGTTTATTACGATACCCTTTTGCCACTTCTTTTAATATCTGCATTTCTCGGCTTGTTAAGGCATCAAACACATTTTCATGATCATCACGTTCACTTAAGTAGCGACTTACAAATTGCGAGTACGCCTTTTCACCGCGCGCAGCATCTCTCAATAACTCAATCAGTTCGTCAGGCTCAGTATCTTTTAAAAGATAACCATCAGCGCCTTGTTTAACGATCGCTTCAATATCTGACGCATTATCTGAAACCGTTAGAATGACAATAATGGCATTAGATTCATCGGCTCGCAGAGCTTTGAGCGTGTCTAACCCTGACATGCCCTTCATATTCAAATCGAGCAAAATTAAGTCTGGCTCAGTTTCATGAGCCAATGCGATCGCATCCATACCATTACTAACTTCAGCCACGATTTCAAAATCATCTTCAAAACTCAGTAGCTGGTTTATACCGCGTCTCATCAAAGGATGATCATCCACCAGCATTACTCTACATATTGTCACAATGTGTATCCTTGGAATTCTTAAATTTTAATACAACCTCACATCCCGAATTTGGTGAAGATGTTACCGATAACTCACCGTGCAATCGAGTTGCTCTTTCTTGCATAATCGTTAAACCATAGTGATTCAACTTAGCATCATGTTTATCAAAACCGACACCATCATCCTTAATCATAACTACCACATCCTCATCGGATTGATCGCAAAAGATAGCAATTGAATTTGCACGGGCATGTTTGATGGCGTTCATCGTTGCTTCGCGGATTAACTGTAATAAATGCACCTGTTGGTGTGCGTCTAATCCCATTGAAGATAAGTTATTACTCAGCACTATCTGCGCTGTAGTTTGTGAACCAAGCTGTTCCAGCATCTCTTTTAAAGCCTGACCAAAATTACCTTCGCGTATGGTTAATCTGAACGTGGTTAATAACTCACGCAGTTGGGTATAAGCCCCCGACAAACCTTGGTCGATATCAACAATGATTTGTTTAGTACTGGCTTCATCTCTGTGGTGGTTTTGTCGACCGATAACTCGTTTTAATAAGGATACTTGTATTTTTAGATACGATAGTGACTGAGCTAAAGAATCATGCAGTTCGCGAGCAATCGTGGCACGTTCTTCCATTAAAATCAGTTGCTCGGCTTGCTTTTGAGTTTGATTGTAATAAATAGCCCGCGACAAAATTTGCACGAAGTTATCAATCAATGTTTTATTCGGGCAAGGCAAACTGTATTGTAGATATAAGTTACCGAGTTGTTTTCCACCAAGGGTCAATGGTAACGGTGACTCATTGCTGCACTCACCTTGAGACAACACTGTGCTTTTCCCCTCTTCATCATGCACCTCCAACCGAGCAGAAACTACACCTTCCAAGCTAACTATGTGTCTTAAAATTGCCTGAAAATTATCTTGGCTAATACGAGATGCTGTTAATTCTTGCGAAGAATTATATAGCACTTGAAGCGACTGGTTTGCATTTTCTAACTTATGAGTTTTTTCATTAACCGCCTGCTCAAGCCCTCGATATAACTGCCCAAGATCTTTTGCCATTCGGTTAAAAGTTCGCGTTAAAATCCCCATCTCATTGTGGCTAGTCACATTCAGTTCAACATCAAAAGAGCGGTTTTGAATCTGTTCACTGGCAGTAACCAATGACCTTAGCGGAACCACCACTTCTTTGCGAATAAAGTGAACGACAAACAGTGATATCCCCAAAACGCCACCTAAGCCAATGCCGCCAACCCAAGCAAGTTTAATCAGTTTTTGTTCAGAGAAATGCTGCAACTTGAAAACGAAACCATCAACCTGAGCCACAAATTGAGCGACTTCATCAAGATATTGCGCTTTGTTGTCGCTATTTAAGACCTTTTTTAACTGATGCCAGCGAATGATTAACTGATAGTAATCTTGCGTGATCTCTTTAGGGACAGGCCAACGCTGCAACGCTTTCATCGAAGATGAATACAAAGATTGCTCAAATAAATAAATGTGCGAAGGATAATCTGCCGAGTTACTGTGAATATCATGCGCTAATCGATAGCTTTGCATGCGCATTGACCCCGCCACATTCACCGCTTCCGCATCATTTAGCGACGAGGCCAAAGTAATAATTGCATAACCGGTAATCGCAACCGATAGCAACAAGATCAACGACATTGCTTTAGCAATCGTACTTGTAACCGATTTTCCCGTATTTTGTATCAAAAAATGACTCCCAGTTCATGGCTAGAAACATTGTACCCGGATTTATACGCAAGCTGTGAAAACCATCCAATATGTGATCACTCGCGTCAGAATTTGTTGATCTAAAACAATATACCATGCCAATTACCCCCTTATGGGTATTTATACAAATATGACAAAAACTACAATTTATATATAGATAAATGAAAATTTGTTAAGCACAAGCTAGACTTTTATTACTAATCGTTACATTAAACTCAGGGTGCATGACTTTGGTCGATTTATCAAAAAGACGTTTCTTTGCAAGGCATCTTGTTGACGACAATATTGTCCGTCTGCCTTGGATTGCAAAACCGAATGCATTCACTGATGACTGTACCCGCTGCGGACGCTGCTTGGCGGCTTGCGAAACTCAAATTATCACACATGGTGATGGAGGGTTTCCCACGCTTGATTTCCGTATTGATGAATGCACTTTTTGCTATCAATGTGCCGATGCCTGTCCTGAGCCTATTTTCAAACCAAGAACAGAAACACCTTGGTTAGCTAAAGCCGCAATAAGCCGAGCTTGCTTAGCGGAACAAAATGTCGAATGTCGCACTTGTAGCGAAGCCTGTGAATTGATGGCGATAAGCTTCAAATTGCACATTGGCAAGGTCGCACAACCCGTTATAAACATCGATGACTGCAATGGATGCGGAGCCTGTGTTTCTCTCTGCCCTACCTCAGCCATCAGTGTAAACCATATCAATAATAATGAGAGATAAGTATGTCACTCAACGAAGTGCACATTTCAAGTTTAGTCGTTCATGTTGTCCCTAAGCACTTAGCCGCTATAAAAGCGCAAATCGAATCGTTTGATAACGCTGAAATTTATGGTGAAAGTCCAGAAGGAAAAATGGTCGTGGTGTTGGAAACCGAAAACCAAGGTTTTGTCACTGACACGATCGATGCGATTGGCAATTTACCGCACGTTCTCAGTACCGTTTTGGTGTATCACCAAATTGAGACGGATCTAGACGAAATGAATACTGACAATGGAAAACAACATTCCCAAATTGAGGGTGAAGTATGAAAATGACAAGACGTGCGTTTGTGAAAGCAAACGCGGCCGCATCAGCTGCTGCCGTTGCAGGAATTAGCTTACCTGCCTCTGCAACCAACCTGATTGCCAGTACAGACCAAACCAAAATTACTTGGGATAAAGCTCCTTGTCGTTTCTGCGGTACAGGTTGCTCTGTGTTGGTCGGTACCCAAAATGGTAAAGTAGTTGCCACGCAAGGTGACCCAGAAGCACCAGTAAACAAAGGGTTGAATTGTATAAAGGGCTATTTCCTTTCAAAAATCATGTATGGGAAAGATCGCCTTGAACAGCCGCTACTACGCATGAAAGATGGTCAATACCACAAAGATGGCGACTTCACTCCCGTTTCATGGGATCAAGCTTTCGATGTAATGGCTGATAAATGGAAACAGGCACTGAAAGATAAAGGGCCAACCAGCGTTGGTATGTTTGGCTCTGGTCAATGGACCGTTATGGAAGGTTACGCTGCCGTTAAACTGATGAAAGCCGGTTTTCGTTCCAACAATATCGACCCGAACGCACGTCACTGTATGGCATCGGCCGTTGTCGGTTTTATGCGTAGCTTCGGTATTGATGAACCAATGGGCTGTTATGACGACTTCGAACATGCTGACGCATTCGTGCTTTGGGGTTCAAACATGGCAGAAATGCACCCTGTGCTTTGGACTCGTATCACTGATCGCCGTTTAAGTCACCCACATGTTAAAGTTAACGTTCTATCGACTTACTACCATCGTTCTTTCGAATTGGCTGATAACGGTTACATTTTCCACCCTCAATCTGACCTTGCTATTGCCAATTTTATCGCCAACTACATCATTCAAAACGATGCGGTAAACTGGGATTTCGTCAATAAGCACACCAACTTCAAGCAAGCGACTACCGACATCGGTTATGGTCTGCGTGATGAACACCCACTGCAAAAAGCAGCAAAAAATGCTAACTCTGGCGATATGACGGCCATCAATTTTGAAGAGTACAAAGCTTCTGTTGCCCCTTATACCGTCGAAAAAGCATCAGAATTATCTGGCGTTGCACCAGATAAGTTGATTGCACTCGCTAAGCAATATGCAGATCCAAACATTAAAGTTATGTCGCTGTGGACCATGGGTATGAATCAGCACACCCGCGGTGTTTGGATGAATAGCCTTGTGTACAATATCCACTTATTAACGGGCAAAATCGCGACTCCAGGCAACAGTCCATTCTCGTTAACGGGTCAACCTTCAGCTTGCGGTACTGCGCGTGAAGTGGGTACCTTTGCTCACCGCCTGCCTGCTGACATGGTGGTCGCCAACCCAAAACACCGTGCTATTGCTGAAAAAACATGGAAACTACCGGAAGGCACCATTCCACCAAAGCCAGGCTTCCATGCTGTACTGCAAGATCGCATGTTGAAAGATGGCAAGCTCAACGCTTATTGGGTCCAATGTAACAACAACATGCAAGCTGGCCCAAACATCAACGAAGAACGTTTGCCAGGTTATCGTAACCCAGAGAACTTTATTGTCGTTTCTGACCCGTATCCAACAGCAACCGCGCAAGCAGCTGACCTTATTCTTCCAACTGCAATGTGGATAGAAAAAGAAGGCGCTTACGGTAATGCTGAGCGTCGTACTCAAGCTTGGTATCAACAAGTGGGCACGGTCGGTGAAGCTAAATCTGACTCATGGCAAGTGATGGAGTTCTCTAAACGCTTCAAAGTAGAAGAAGTGTGGCCAGAAGAACTGCTCGCCAAAGCGCCAGAATACCGTGGTAAAACTCTGTTTGAAATACTATTCAAAAATGGACAAGTTGACCAATTCCCAATTGAAGAAGCTCGTGAATTGAATGACGATGCTCATCACTTTGGTTTCTACGTACAAAAAGGGCTATTTGAAGAATACGCTAGCTTTGGACGTGGTCACGGTCACGATTTAGCACCTTACGATACCTATCACAAAGTGCGTGGACTACGCTGGCCTGTGGTTGATGGTAAAGAAACACTATGGCGCTTTAAAGAAGGCTCGGATCCTTACGCGAAGAAAGGCTCTGACTGGGATTTCTATGGTAAACCTGACGGTAAAGCGTGGATCATTTCAGCCCCTTACGAAGCACCACCAGAAACGCCTGATGCTGAATTCGACTTGTGGTTATGTACCGGTCGTGTACTGGAACATTGGCACACTGGCACCATGACGCGTCGTGTACCTGAGCTGTATAAAGCCGTACCAGATGCATTGTGTTATCTCCATCCTGAAGATGCAAAATCACGAGGTCTTCGCCGTGGTGATGAAGTACTGATTTCAAACAAACGCGGTGAGGTTCGAGTACGAGTTGAAACTCGTGGTCGTAACCGCCCACCTCAAGGCTTAGTATTTGTACCGTTCTTTGATGCTCGCATTCTTATTAACAAGCTGATCTTAGACGCGACGGATCCACTATCGAAGCAAACTGACTTCAAAAAGTGTCCAGTTAAGATCACCAAAGTGGCATAAGCCCGTTAACGAATGTATCGGCTGCCACAGCGCAGCCGCTCAAAGAATGAGCCATTAGGCGGAGAATTTTAAGATGAAAAAACTACTAATCGCGCTTTTATCTGTCAGTGCATTACTTGTTGGGGTAGCTCAAGCTCAGCTTGAAAACCCTGGCGGCACTGGTGGGCTTGAATCTTTACGAGGCGCAACACTGCTGGAAGATACTCGCCCAGCGGACGATTTAAAACACTACCCTCGTGACCATGCATTAGAGAGTGAATATGTGTACCAGCCACCACTCATTCCGCACAATATTCGCGGCTATGAGGTGTCATTGAATGCTAATAAATGTCTCTCTTGCCATAGCTGGAAAAACGCAAAAGAGATGGGAGCGACAAAAATCAGCGTCACTCACTATGTGAACCGTGATGATGCCGTATTAGCGGACGTGTCACCGCGCCGTTACTTCTGTTTGCAGTGCCACGTTCCCCAAGCCAATGCAAACCCATTGGTTGAGAACGAATTTAAACCTGTTGATTCGCTACGCTAATCATAGCCATAAATACAGCATAAGAGGCTATATATGAAATTACTGAAAGCGTTTTGGAAGCGACTAACAAGCCCGAGCAAGGCCGCCGTTGGCATTGTCTTATTTATGGGCTTTGCGGGCGGGCTTCTATTCTGGGGGGCATTCAACACTGGTATGGAAGCCACCAACACAGAGGAGTTTTGCTCTGGTTGTCACGCTCCTATCGTCGCAGAAATCCAAGAAACGATACACTATTCAAACCGGTCAGGTGTAAGGGCTATCTGCTCTGATTGCCACGTACCGCATGAATGGACAGACAAAATTGTACGTAAAGTACAAGCTTCAAAAGAACTGTTTGCTCATTACGTATTAGGAACAATTAGCACACCAGAAAAATTCCAAGCACGTCGCGCTCATTTAGCAGAACGAGAGTGGTCGCGCTTGAAAAGTAATGACTCGCTTGAATGTCGTAACTGCCATGAGTTTGAGTTCATGGACTTCTCTGAACAGGGTCCACGTAGTGTTGAGCAACACTCGACAGCACTTGCTTCTGGTGAAAAAACGTGTGTAGATTGCCACAAAGGCATCGCTCATAAACTACCAGACATGCAAGGTGTTGAAGGCTGGCAATAGAAGGATTAACCCATGAGTACATTAGAATCGGTTATTTGGCATATCCTAGGTTACAGCGCTATGCCCGTTATTATCTTCAGCGGTTTTGCAGTTGTTGCCGCTTTTTCGATATGGTTACTATCATTAGGTAAAGACAAATAGCGATCAAAGAAAGAGGTATTATAGTATTAAGCCACCGATTTTCGGTGGCTTTTTTTATTCAGGTTGCGCAATCCATAATTTGCAAAAATCACTGTAACCCGTTTTACGCACTTGTATCCCCTGAACTTGTTGAGTACGAGTTATCTCATCTTTCCCCCAAAATAGAGGAACATAGTGATGAGAAAGGTACAACTCTTGTTCAATTCCAAGCAGCCCATTCAGCGGTTCGGCTGAGCACAGCGCTTGATCAATGCGTGCCGAGTGTACCTTGAAATCTTGGTGTGAGAATAAAAAACGTAAGCCAGAGCTAGTTAATAACCATTCATATACCCCATATTCCTTAGGCTGCTCTATGGTCTCTTCGAGAAAAAGAATATCAGCGTATTCACTAACCGAACTAGGATCATTGATATCATCTAACGTGAGCACCTCTAGGTTGATGCCCGTCGAGCGAATCGTTTGATGTAACCAATTGGATATATCTTTCAAATAAGGAATTGTCCATGTTGGCTCCGCGAGAACCACCGAACCTTGCAGCGTTGGTTTTTCATAAGGTTCCGGCATGGCAAGTTGCAGATGAATCCCACTGACGGCAACTGCTGAATTATACCCATGCTTGTGTTTATCAATATAGCAAGCCAGCTGTGCTAATGTGTTGCGGTCAATAGCTGCGTTTTGTCGATGACGAAAACAAAGATAAGAAAAAGCATCAATAGCGTGTACTTCTTTAGCCCCTTCTTTTTGGTTAAAGCTCATCTGTTCTACCAGGGCTTCTCCCTGAGCTGAAATAGTAATTTGCCGTAACAACGCTTTACGAGAAAAATAATCATCATGACGCTGTAATGTAATCGATTCTGTGCCCCACGATTGAATACGAAAAGGCCCTGTTCCAATAAAAGCTTGTCGTTTCACTCCAAATTTTATTTTATCTTCAACAACAATAGATGCGTTGGGTATCGATAACGCATAAAGAAACAATGGATTGGTTGATTGCAAGATGATTTGAAAACTTTGAGAAGAGAGCCGCACAACATCAACTACTTGCCGGAATAAATGCTCGACGGGGCCGGCACTATTCACTAAACGCTGGATACTATCGATAACATCATCAATCGAAAGTAATCGCCCATCATGACAACGTATGTCAGGTCTAATCCAGAAGGTGAATCTATTTTCTTTCATTTCCCAAGCATGAGCGATATTCGCTTGAAGATGGCCGTCTTGATCTTGCTTGATCAAAGTATCATAAATACTTTTGATTACCTGAAGTTCTGCCATGCGGAAAGTTTTACTTGGATCCAATTCATCAACCCAAGGGTATTGAGTAACAAGCAGTTGGTTATTTTTTTCATTCCACTGATTTTGTTGCTCTGTTGCAAGTGCTAGCGCTTTTACTGTTGTATGGCCATAGGTTTCTAAAAGCTTAGTGATTAAGGTAAATCGACCTTGTGCTAATTCCGTACGAGAAACTTGTAGAATCACATCTTGTAGTGAACGCTTAACCGTTAACTGGCTGCTTTTACTTCGACCAACAGCGGGAAGCCACTCGATCCAATCCAAATCAGATAATGATTTCATGATAGTCGATGTATTTCGACGAGATGTAGCCAGTACATCTTCTAGTTCATCAATAACAACAGGGTAAGTTTGGTATAAATGATATTTATTAAGGAGATGCTGAAGTCGCCGAATGTTCGCTTCGTTCACAAAGAGTCCTATAACTAATTATTTGCTACCGAATAAAATAGCATAAAGCACTCTAAAGGCAGAGTGCTCTTTTAACAATTTAGGACTAAAAGTGGTAGCTCATACCTACTGACATAATGTGAATTTCAGGTTCAACCGTAACCGATACACCTGAGAATTTTGCAAGTTCCAGTTCTGGACGCATGTAATCCCATGTTACTCTCACTCGCCAGTGATCACTAAACGCATACTCAGCCCCTAAACCAAGCATACCAGTCACTACACTATCACTGATCGTTGTGTTACCTGATGAACCAACTAGTGAATTACTGATAATAGTTTCAGCATTAAAGTAAGCAAGCCCAGCTTTCGCAAAGATGTTGAAATTTGAAGTAATCGGTAGAGAGACTTTAGGTTGTACTGATAAATAGACCATATCACCGACAGACATTAACTCTTTATCAACGGCATCAAGGCCACCCAACGTTACTTCAATCGCGATGTAACGATTAAAGTTGTAACCACCGTAAATGCTACCTGCTAAGCTATCTTCATCTAAATCGAAACTTTCGATTTGTGATGACCCAAAGACTTCTGCAACGAAATGAACATTGTCAAACTTGGCTTGACCTATGGTCGCACCTAAATATCCTTCCGCGTGAACACCTACGGATAGTAAACCAAGTAATACTGTGGAAATAATTCGTTTTGTCATGTTCTACACTGCCTTAAATAAAAAGTAACGATGTGCTATCTGTTCATCCATGACACCGTATATTTATCCTTCCATTTAGATAACTTATTCATAATGCAGTAATCAATTAAGTTAAAACAGGAACAAGCTTTTGTAATTCTTGCTCGAAATAGAGAAATTAAGTCTAAAAAGAGAGATATAAATACTGAAAATTGAGAAATGAATATACGGTGGGGCTTTTATGAATGGTGAATGGATTACAAATCGTTCAGAACAATAAAGAAAGAGTGAATCAAAACCTGCAATAAAAAACTAAGGCCACCTGTATCGGTGGCCTATTCGTTACTGCGTTTTAGCTAAGGTGCGCTATCGACAACCACTGGCAAATAATGCTTGGGCTGTAAATGACACCACTCAGGCAATACTGTACCAATTGAGATCGAAGACCAAGTCCCCGAGATAATGCCAATAAACATTGCCGTTGCAAACCCTTCTAGCGGTGCGCCCCCCATCAACCACAAAGCCGCAACTGTAATGAGTGTTGTACCCGATGTCACCATAGTTCGTGAGAATGTCGCAATCACCGCTTGATCGTTAATCTCTTTGGTTGGGGTGTGCTGTTTGGCGACCAACAACTCACGGATCCTGTCGGCAATGATAATCGAATCGTTCAAGGAGTAACCTAAAATAGCCAACACCGCAGCAAACACGGTTAAGTTAAACTCCATTTGTGTGATGGCAAAAAAACCCAGAACCAGAACAACATCATGGACTAACGCGAGCAGAGAACCACTGGCAAGACGCCACTCAAAGCGAAAACATAAGTACCCTAAAATTGAAAGCAAACAGATCATCAGTGCCAAACTGCCTTGGTCAACCAAGTCTTGTCCAACTTGAGATCCAACCATACTGTTACTAACAACAGTAACTTGTGATGACACACCATCCAATAGTTTTACAATACTGGGCGAATCTTGATCTGCTGATGGTAAAGGGTAACGAATGAGCCACCGGCCTGCTTCGCCCGCTTTTGTTACGGCCGTTGCCTCACCCAATGAAGGTTTCAAGGAATCGACCAATTCAGTGCTTGTAACCGTTTTATCTACCGTGACTTCCGTTACCATACCACCGGTGAAATCGAGCCCCATATTGAGCCCTTTAGCCCCTAATGCTATCAGTGATATAAGCATCAATGCGACCGAGAAAATACTGGTAATATAGCGAATTGAACGAATGTGTTTTTTTAGAAAACTGACCATAATTATACCCTCACATCACGACGAGAATCTCGTCCCCACACTAGGTTAATGATTGCTCGAGAGGTAAATACACCGCTGAACATACTAGTTAAAATGCCAAGGCCTAGCGTCAGTGCAAAACCTTGAATTGGCCCATTGCCTATTGAATACAAAATGACCGCTGTAATCATTGTCGTCACATTGGCATCTAAAATGGTGCTAAAGGCACTCGAAAAACCTTTATCAATCGCTTGAGCGAAGCTGCGCCCTTCCGCCAATTTATCTTTAATACGTTCAAAAATAAGCACATTGGTATCAACAGCCATACCAACAGTTAATACTAAGCCTGCAATGCCGGGCAGTGTCAGTACCGCTCCAGGTAACAATGCAATTAAGCCAATTAAACACACCATATTAAATAGCAAAGCAAGGTTTGCGACCCAGCCTAAACGTCGATACCACAGCGCCATAAAGACCAAGGTTAGCCCCATACCTAACGCCAAAGCGGCAAAACCATTCTCGATATTTTCAGCACCTAATGAAGCGCCAATGGTTCGCTCTTCAACAATAGTAACTGGCGCGGTCAACGAGCCGGCACGAAGTAGCAAAGCAAGTTGCTGCGCCTCTTCCATCGATCCCGCACCGGTGATCCTAAATTGACTACCAAGCTGCGATTGAATCGTCGCTACACTGATTACTTTTTCACTGCGTTGAGTTTCTCCTCGCGCATTGGTCGTGTATTCACGATATACCGTGGCCATGGGCTTACCAATGTGTTTAGAAGAAAAGTCACTCATCACTTTTCCACCAGCGTGATCCAATGAGATATTCACTTCCGAAAAGCCCATTTGGTCAAGTCCAGCTCGGGCATTGACGATATGATCCCCGGTTAATACCGGACGCTTAACAAGAACAACAGGACGCCCATTGTTGTCTTGCAAAACAATGTCTTGTGAAGTAAAAGCTTCACTGGATGACTTGGCCTCGTAAAAAGCTAAGCTTGCCGTGGCACCGATGACGTTTTTCGCTTGAGACGGGTCTTGAACTCCTGGTAATTCAATACGAATACTGTGTTCACCTTGACGTTGCACCATCGCTTCGGTGATGCCGAGTTCTTCAATGCGATCACGCATTATTTTTAAGTTTTGCTGTAGCGTGGTGGTTTGAAAATCTAATCGATTTTGTTTTGAAGGTTTCACCTGTATTGCATCAGATGATCGTTGAATATCCCAGCCCGTATAAGTCTGCTTGAGAAAAGTATTTACCTTATCTAAACCCGTAGCGGATGTACTGGTAATGTTAAAACCATCAACTCCTTTTACGCTGATTTTGACCCCGCGAATATGCTCTTCTCGTAACATATCTCTTACGGTATCAATCATACTTTCACGCTGCTCTTGGAACGCTTTATCTACATCCACATTTAATAAAAATTGGACACCACCACGTAAATCTAAACCAAGCTTTATTGGGTTAAATCCCATATGGGATAACCAAGCCGGAGCCATAGACACGTACGAAAAGCTGATGCTATCGCCTTTCTCAATCATGCCATCGAGCAATTCACGTGCTTTCGTTTGCTGCGTTTCATCTGGAAAAACTAAGGTTGTCTTTGTGCCTTGTTGATCAATTTTTTGAACATCAATTCTATTGTTTTCCAGCAAACGATGTAGTGCTACGACTGAACTTAACGTCGTATCATTGGTTGCAGTTTCGAGTTGAATCGACGGTTGCTCGCCATACCAAGTTGGTATCGCACTTAATGCAAGGACGATAACCGTGACCGCTAACACCACATATTTCCATAAGGAATAATGGTTAATCAGACGTGCAGACGCCTTTTGATGATGATTTTTTCTCATGCCAATCTCCTCAGCTTGAGCTGAGTTATATACTTTTCATACTTGAAGCTGTGGAGGTGTTAGCTATGTTCCAATCACGTAGTTTATCTAAGTTCATGGGAATGAGCTCACAGGCTGCCTATCTGCAACTTCAAGTTGTCGGGGTATAACAAAAATTAATTTCGTGACAATGTCACGAGGGTGGAGTGAGGATTTTAGTATTGGCTATTGAGAGCAACGTACATGGCGTTTGTTTCTTTCCACCCTGAAATACGGTGGTTAGAAGCACTTGGACGAGATTCCCAACCACTGATTTTAGCGATCGGAAATAAATGGAGTTTAAACGAAGCGGCTAGTGCTTCTTGAATGACAGGTGTATCGATGAAAGTCGGTTCACCTTCATCAATAAATCGTGATGAGACACTCCAACGCGCCATACTGACAATGGCTGGAATATTATCGCTGTGAACAGATTTAGACGTTGGAGGAAGTTTTTCAACTGGTATATAAGCGATGGATAAACGGTTTTGGACATCCCCACACGTTTGGGGAGTTATATCAACAAGCGATGTAACCTCTTGATTAAAAAAGGCATTTACATCTAACACTGCATATTGAGAAGGCAGGTTTGAGGAATCACTTTCGCTTAAATACGCCAATGCTTGCGAAGGTAAAACCAGCGCAAGAATCATAAACCATACGTATTTAATAAACTGCCAATGCATTAATGAGTTATCACCATTGATTCGATGCTGCATCATATTGTTAAGGCTCACTAGCCTCAAGTAAAAAAATCTAAATTTAGCAACATTCGGTTTTGGCGTGGAATATCCTTAAGTTCTCAGCATGAATTAAATTGGAGTTGCATATCGCCACTAATAAAAAATTTGTTTGCTTTGAACATCCAAATAAATCTTGTTGGCTAATTTTTGACCACCGCAATAGACAAAGTAGACCTCGCGATCTTGGTACTTAACCGACTTAACCCACCCTCCTAACTCTTCAAAATCGTGCGGAGCGCAGATTTTCTCTTTGATTAGCTCATCGGTTTTCATCAAAAACACTTCTTCATGAAGCTTAAAGTCATCCGATTTGCTCACATATTCAGTCAATGTGGCACGTCTTTCTTGTTTGGTGATCACAGGTGGTTGCTCAACTAATCCATCCATCGGGATCCACTCAGCGACTTCTGGCCCCCCGTCTTCATAAACGAAATAGTCTGTTATTCTTCCCCAACCATCAATTTTTTCAAGGATTTTCACTTTATCGCCACGGTAAAGCACTCTTTCCACAAAAGCTTCACTCTCTGCCTTCTCTCGCACACCCAATTTGGGAGAGTTCACATAAAAATCAGTTAGTTCAGGTTTAAGGGGAGGTGGAAGTTCTGCAACCGCTTCCACTATAGGCTTTTTAGGCTCTTCATCTGGAAGCACATTAAGTAATTCTTGCTGAGGAATAAAATAAAGAAAATAGTATCCCGCCCCCGCACCAGCAAGGCCAAGCAGCAATAATACTAGCATCAGAATCTTTTTCATTTTGGTGCTCATTCCTTTTTTTCGGACTGCACTCTTTACTCGTTCATTAATTATAGTAGAGATCTCCCCAAGTAAATTTTCTGCCAATGTCGACAGTATGGTAACGGCAAGTTTGTCACTAACTTGATTGATTACCTTATGTTTTTCTCTCTTAACACCATAAATGGAATAAAGCGCTCATATTGCTACTACGCCTAAATTCACTTGATGAGATAAATCTTTATAGAAAATGATCACACATTGTCTTTTTTTCGTACTAAATTTAGTTAACAGCAAGGAGCTAATAATGAAATACATCTATTTTTTCTTAATCTCGATTTTCTCTACTCATCTTTATGCGGGAGAAAACAAAATTTACAATGTAAATGGAAATGACTACCAAGGCTATTGGGCGAAAGCGTCAGATTCAGCGCCATTGGTGTTATTGGTTCATGATTGGGATGGATTGACAGATTACGAAATGAAACGAGCTGATATGTTACGTGAGCTAGGTTACAACGTTTTCGCTGTCGATCTTTTTGGTAAAGGTATACGCCCTGAAAAGGTCGAAGACCGCCGCCAGCACACCGGTGAGCTCTATAAAGACAGAGCAAAACTAAGAGCACTAATGCAAGGCGGAGTTGACTTCGCAACTACATTGGGTGGCAATGCGAACAACCTAGTTGTGATGGGGTACTGTTTTGGCGGTGCAGCAGTGCTTGAGTCTGCCAGAGCAGGCATGATAGCGAAAGGCTTTGCTACCTTTCACGGTGGTCTTGAAACGCCAGCAGGCCAATCGTATGCTGACACAAAATCGCCAATTGTTGTTTTTCACGGCACAGCAGATACAGCCATTACCATGGAGCAATTTGCTAACTTAGCCACTGAGCTAGAAACACAAAAAGTGCCTCACGAAATGACAACGTATGGCGGTGCACCTCATGCCTTTACTGTTTTTGGTTCAGATCGTTATAGAAAAGATGCCGATGAGAAATCATGGGCAAGCTTCACAACCTTCCTAGCTGAGCAAACAATGTAACAGTTAGTCATATTAATTAAAAAGGGAGAGCATTATTTCACTCTCCCCTTCTCTTATTTCAGAACATCTTATTTCAATAATGAAACTGACGCTGCGCAATTAAATTAGAACTGATAATACAAACGAACTCGAGCTCCGAAGTCGTCGTCTTCTGCAAATGCTTCTTGTTGAACCTGCGTATCTAATTCATTTGATACCGACGTGAAATATGTGCCAAGAAGAACAGAGAAATCTTTCACTTCTAACACATTGTTAAATTCGTAAGATGCATACCAAGCTGAGATATTCACGTTACCTTCAGCCCAAGAAAATACTTTATTTTCATATTCATTGGTCGAGTAAACATAACCCACACCAAACCCGTTCCATACAGCATTTAGGCCAACTGATAGATTGTTTTCATCTACCGCATCCAAATACGCCATATTGGCATTAATGGAAAGCTCATCATTAGACCAATTTCCTGTTAGGCCATAGCCCGTGCGGTCAGATATATCGACACCATCGGCTGTAACAGCATTAGAAACTAAGTTCGTTTCTAATGACCCAGCAAGAGTAAAGTTCCCCGATTGGTAAGCCACGACGGGGCGAATAAGTAATGAATCTTTTGAATCATCGATTGTTTTTCCATGGTAGCTACTGCCCACACCACCACTGAATAGATCAGAACGGTTACCCATCATGACACCAAACTCAACATACAGGTTATCAAATGATTGGCTGTACATAATTTGCCCGTCAGAACCACGTCCACGTGCTTCCTTCATTTGATAAGTATACACCGCACCATCGGTATACAAGTCGTTGGCTGTATCACCTGAATAATCAAGGAATACGTCCGCCCCAACAGGGAACATATTGTAGGCTTCGAAACGCCCTGCTTTGATTGCCCAACCTTCTTGTTTACCAAATTCAAAATAAGCATCATCCAGCGCGATATTACCCGTGCTTTCGAATAGTGGTTGCGCTTTCACACCGACATAATGACCGTTTGAAGTGTACTTTTGACCAGAAAACTCCATCAATACACGACCATCTTGATTAAGTTCATTATCGCCAGACGCATTTGATTCACGATGTTGATAATTAAAATTAAGCTCTACGTTACCCGCGATAGAGAAGCGCCCCATTTCATTATCTGTCTCTTATACACATCCCTGAAAAAAAAAATATCATACACATGTTCGCAACGCTAACATTATTCACATAATTCTGTCAATTGCCATTGCAATAAATCAAAGTATCAGTCTATTCCTGCCATCACACCATCACAGTCTGTCTCCGATCCA
>NZ_JAAZTU010000043.1 GCF_012395185.1 Vibrio aestuarianus | reverse complement strand
GCTGAACATGACAACGATTGATTGGATCTCCAATTTCCAGTTAATCTACAGAATAAGTTGCGGAAGTGGCGAAATTGGTAGACGCACCAGATTTAGGTTCTGGCGCCGCAAGGTGTGAGAGTTCAAGTCTCTCCTTCCGCACCATTATTAGAAACCCAGCTTTGCTGGGTTTTTTCTTTTTCACTAGATGTGATATTCCTGTCGCCCACATCTTCCATTTCAACATTATCCAATCAAAAAAAATCCAGCCGTAGCTGGATTCTTCATTAGTATTAGCCTTAGCCAAGTAGACCAAGAGCAGCATTTGGTGCTTGTTTCGCTTGAGCCAATACTGAACTTGATGCTTGAGAAAGGATCTGAGCTTTAGTCAGTGCAGTCGTTTCTTTGGCAAAATCTGTATCTTTAATGCGGCTCTTAGAAGCATTCACATTTTCGTTAATGTTATCTAAGTTGTTAATCGCATGGCCAAAACGGTTTTGGAATGCACCCAACTCTGCACGGTGGCTATCCACATTTTTTAGCGCGGCATCAAGAATGGCAACCGACTCTTGTGATCCACCAACAGTTCTTACGTCAATATTGTTAACTGTAACATCCTTAGTAGTTGGTGTATCAAGCCCTAGTTCAGTCGCAAGAGAACCCGTAAACGCTACAGAGCTAGTGTCGATATCATTACCATCGGCAAAAACTTGCAGTTTACCGTCTTCATCTACCGATGCTTTAACCATATCAGTCTGACCATTGATATAGGTTGCTAGCTGCTCAATATCATCGCCTTCTTTTGCCGTGATAGCGATAGTTTGAGCATTTCCGTCAGAATCAGTCAAAGCGATACTCAAGTCATTACCAGTCGCGCCAATGGCCCAATCTTTATCCTGACCATTAGTCGCAACAAAACTTGTTCCGCCCATTGCACTGTCATCGCTGCGCATATTGTTCAGCGTTAACATTACCGCTTCACCATTATCAGCACCGATTTGGAACGACTTGGTTGCAAAGGTACCGTTAAGCAGTTTATTACCACCGAATGATGTAGTTTCCGCAATACGGTTTAACTCATCATTAAGTGCAGTCACTTCTTCTTGAATCGCAACACGCTCAGACTTAGAGTTTGAACCGTTAGCAGATTGTAGAGAAAGATCACGCATACGTTGTAGAATGTTCGTAGTTTCGTTCATTGCACCTTCTGCTGTTTGTGCAATTGAAACACCATCATTCGCGTTGCGCACCGCAACATCTAGACCACGACTTTGTACGTTTAAACGGTTAGAGATCTGTAGACCCGCTGCATCGTCTTTCGCACTGTTGATTTTGAAGCCTGATGATAGACGTTCCATTGATGACTGTTGCGCATTGCTTGCACTGTTTAAGTAGCGTTGTGCTGTCATTGCTGAAACGTTTGTATTTACATTAACCGCCATAGTGGTTCTCCTAATGATTATCCGACGTAGCGTAACTTGGAACGGTTTCCGACGTCTCGGATAACCAGGTAGTTCTCTCAAAGTTACTAGTATTAGCGACTGCTATGACGATTCCTTTAGCAGCGAAATGGATATTTCTTAAAAAATAACCAAGTTGAATAAAAAACGGGACTTCAATGGCAAAAACTCAAGAAATCATAAAAATAGAGCTAAAGCTTTGTCGATATCCGTCGGTAGCATTAATGGCAATATAATCAAACAACTTGAAGTTACAGACTGATGGCAAATGCGTTCATCCCCATGAGCATAGATAGACTGATATGATTCGAGTGAACCAACGTAGCCAACACCACTGAAGCGTCGTGTGGCAAGGGGATAGAATAGGAAAACGAAGAGATCGGAAGGTTTTTTAGACAAAGAAAAGCCCCTTTTCCTTTGAGAGAACTGGGGCTAGTTGGTAGTCAGAGCCAATGTGGAGATCAGAGAAATGAACACATTACCGACTGACCGGGGCGCATGGTTATCAAATGAAATATAAAGCAGGGTAAATCTTGAGAGAGCTTTATATCCAACAATAATCATGCTTTGCCAAGGATTCCTTCATAATATACCCACGTCTGAGTAGATTAATGAAGAGTCCTAACATTACTGCAATAGTGACATTGCAGAGTTTGGCAACTGTTTTGCTTGGGCAAGAATTGATGTCCCTGCCTGCTGCAGAATTTGTGCTTTTGTCATTTGCGTTGTTTCTTTCGCAAAATCAGTATCTTTAATACGGCTGTTTGATGCTTCAACGTTTTCTTGGATATTGGCCAAGTTGTTGATACTGTGACTTAATCGGTTTTGTTTCGCACCTAAGTCAGCTCGTTGTGAATCAACATATTTCAACGCCGCATCCAAAATACCAACCGCATTTTGTGAACCACCGACTGACCTAACATCGATATCTTGAACCGTTGAATTCAGGCCTGGCCCGCCATTTAAGCCAAGCTCGGTAGCTAGGCCACCAGATATGGTCAAATTACCTTGCAAATTAGGCTCTGCGGCAAAGATTTGCAGTTTACCTTCTTCATCAACCGATGCGGTTAACTTGTCGGTTTGACCATTGATGTAGGTAGCAAGTTCTTCGATGTCATCGCCATCTTTAGCAATAACGTCCAGTGTAATTGCCTCGCCACTTTTAGTCGTGAATTCAAACTTTAAGTCGCGAGCTGTGGGCGGTACACCCCAATCTTTGGTTTTCCCTTGGTCAGCCACGAATGATTGGCCCCCCATCCGGAAATCATCGGCTCGTACACTGGTTAGCCCCATGATAATGGCTTCACCTGAACTCGCACCGATTTGGAAGGAAGCTTCGCCAAATGAACCGTTAAGTAGCTTACGACCACCAAATGATGTGGTTTCTGCTATACGGTTTAGCTCATCTTGCAATGCACTCACTTCTTCATTCAACGCCTGACGCTCTGATGCTGAGTTGGTACCATTGGCCGATTGCAAAGAAAGGTCACGCATGCGTTGTAAGATGCTTGTTGACTCATTCATTGCCCCTTCCGCTGTCTGGGCAATCGAAATACCATCGTTGGCGTTACGCATTGCCACATCCAAACCACGTGATTGTGCAGTTAGGCGGTTAGAAATTTGTAGACCTGCTGCATCATCTTTTGCACTGTTAATTTTATTACCTGATGATAAACGTTCCATCGAAGTATTCAGTTCATTAGATGCTTTATTTAGGTAACGCTGAGCGGTCATCGCCGAAACGTTAGTATTTACTGTAATGGTCATAATTTGCTCTCCTAGTGAGTTCGCAAGCTTTTTGCGAAGCGGCCAGCTTTACTCTCATTTGGAAGCACTGACCGTGAATAACTTGCTAAATCCGCTATTTGCCGATTTAAAAACTTGTTGTATCAACTCTGATATAAACAATTCAATTAGTATGCCAACTTTGAAAACATCTGATATTAAAATCAATACTCTTTGTTTTTTAATCACTTATAAGAATATTTCCATCCTATTTTTGTGACTATGCATCTAACCTTTTCTACTTAACAACTGAGTTGCCACTTTCGTTTGCCGCTCTGTTGCCACTTTGCCTTTCGATTGTATATGAGCAATTTTCAGGCCAATTTTTCAACACATTCTATTCTTCGCACATATGGCTAAGCACATAAGGCAGTGAAGTTTAGATATAGTTGAACAGGGTTAAATCTTTCGTTTTACCAAAAGCTTGTTGCGAAGCCTGCAATGCGCGGGAGTTTTCATTAAATTCGATCACAGCCTCGGCATAATCGAGATCTTCAAAATTACTCTTCGATTTCGCCAAACTTATTTTAAAATCTTCATGCTGTTCTTCTTGAATATCTAAAGTACTTAAACGTGCACCAATATCAGTACGCACTTTATTTAAGTGAATAAATGCAGCATGAAACTCCTCGGTTATCTGATGTAATTTCGCCGTTGATGACGCATCAGAAACCGAGCTTTGGGACAGCGCGATAGCCTCTTTGTAACTATCAAAAAGACTATATGTAGAACGAGGTTCCAAAGAGATAACATCACCTTTCGAGATTTGTCCTTTCACATGAATCGTTAAATCTTGATATTGAATGCCTTTTTGCGGATCAAACTCATCCGCAGAGACGACACTGCCATCTTGTTCTAATTGATAGCCATACTTACCGTTAGGCATATCGACAAAAGTAACTTTGTAGCTAGATTGGTCGTCAGGGTTTAAGTTTGTCGCTCGCTCAAGCAGTAATTCAGACCCCTCTTTTAATTGATAGTCTGGCTCATAGTCGCCAAAAGGATTATCAATCTCCATAAAGACTTTGCTTCCTGGATTATTAAAAGGGACTTCTAAACTATTGGAGATTTTCATCTTTCGCTGATAATCATCGCCGGCATATGTCACGTTACCAGCGTTATCTCTAAAGAACGGTTGGTTCTTGGGCTTAGTACCGCCAAAGATATAGTTACCAGACTCATCCTGAACATTCGCTAAGTTGAGCACATTATTTGAGACTTCTTGTAACTCACGCGCCATCGCTTCTCTATCTTCTGGCGATAACGAGCCATTAATCATTTCCATTACCGTTCGTTTCGCTTGGTCTGCGAAACTTTCCGTATTGGCAATAATCACTTCTTGATGCTCTAGACGGTTTCTGACTAAAACAATCGAATCCAAATACTGGCGTAGTTGCTCTTCTTGCTGACCCACATTTTGAATGTAATGAGTCGCTAGTGGATTATCACTGGCCGATAATAGTTTCTTTCCCGACGCCAATTGAGCTTGGTTATGGTGAACTTTAGACTCTTGGCGACGAATATCGTTTTGCACAGACTGGTAATTATGGAAGCTGGATATTCTAGTTAACATTTATCGCCCCCTATCTAAGTTGCAAAATCGTGTTAAACGTGTCATTGGCCGCTTGCATAATCCGCGATGAAGCCATATACGCTTGTTGGAATTTCATCATGTTGGCGGCTTCTTCATCGAGGTTTACCCCAGAGATAGAAGCGATTCGTTCTTGCGCTGCTTCTTTCTCAAGCCTAGACACATCGGTCAAACGGGAAGCCGTGGCTAATTGCAAACCAACATCAGTGTTGAGGTTATGATAAATATCTAGCACTGTTGATTCGTTATCATTGAGTTTCTTGTCGGTTTGAATGTTCTGCATTTTGCGCAAGTTGCCGTTATCACCTTCAGAGGGGACAAGGTTTGCCGTAAATTTATCATTGGGCAACGCGCCAGGTGTTAACTCAAAAGTAGTACCTAACACTGTGACTGGACTTGATGGTGGATACGCTTGTGGCGCGAGCAATATATTGCCCTTAGTGTCCGTTACTGCAAACTGATCGCCTTGGGGTGACACGACGACTTCAAACTCACGCACATCCCCCGCCGCAAGTATGTTAAATTTGGCCGTACCTTGAGCAAACGTAGTGGATGCTTCAAAACTTTGAGCGGCAATTGCCGTTGGGTCATTGGTTGCCATCTTCATGATTGCCGCACCGTTGCGAGTTGGACGCAGTAAAACTCGCTCCCCTGTTTCTGGCGCATTGCGAATATCTATTCGCATTCCATCTAAGAAAATACTGTCACGCACAACCGGAACATTAACCTGCTCACCGCTGGGTTTAGTGGCAACATAGTTACTGCCGTTGAATTGCAGAGAGTACTCTCCGCCTTTCAATAGTGATATATCTTCGATGAAGACCGCTAAATCAGCTTGCGAATTACTGGATGTCACCACACGTGAACGTGCCACTAAATCAGAGTTTACATCAGTAAAAATGGCTCGCCCCACATTGCCACGTAAATCCAAACCTTGGGATTGCAACTTATTCACTTCATAAGAAAATGAGTTAGCCATACGCCCTAGTTCATCCATTAAATATGGAATATGTTTGTCACGCATATCAAGCAAAGCACCAATTTTCCCATCAATATCTTTGGATGTGATCGGTTTAATGCCTTGACCTTCAACCATCGCCAAACGTCGTTGGTGAACATCAGGATACCCATCAATCATTTTTAATTGGCTGGCTTCCGTACCAGACACTAAAGTGTGGCCATTACCGATATGGATATTAAAACCTTCCGCATTTTTTCTTGGCGTCACGGTAACTTTGGTGTACTCAGAAAGTTCAGCTACGAGCTTTTCATGTTGGTCCATCAAGTCGTTATGTGGACCGGGGGTACGCATCATTAAACGTTGCAAATCTCGTAATTCAAGGGCTAATTGGTTAATACGCTCAATACCCAGATCCAACCCCTTATTAGCCACATCTGATTGGCGGCGAATGGTTTCATGGAAATCATTCATGTTTTGAGTGAGCAAGTCAGCTTTCTCTAGTACAACTTTACGCGCACCAACATCGTTTGGGCTATCGGCAAGGGTTTTAATGGCATCAAACCATTCATTTAAGTTTTCAGGTATTTTTTTCGATGCGACCGAGGAAAGCATTTTCGACAACATGTCTAAATTTTCTTCCACATCTTTTTTGAAAGAAAAACTGGTGGTCGAAAGGTTCAGTTCATTAACGGCAAATTGATCCCATGAGCGGCGAACTTTTTCCACATGCACGCCCATGCCGTAGGTTTCACCACCGTATTGACGAGGCGCATTGGTCCCTTGGATCACAGACTGACGGCTGTAACCATCTGTATTAACATTAGAAATGTTATGACCTGTCGTGCTAAGTTGTCTCTGAGCGGTAAGTACACTTTGGGTACCTAAATTCAGAAGATCCGACGCCATACTGCCCCCGAAAACCTAATCAAATCAGTAGTTACTGAATATCTAAATTAGTATTTGCAATATGTATGCCAGATAAATGGAATTAAAAGAATTGAAGATAGGATATAAAAACAGCCAGTAATACTGGCTGTTAAATGGTTATTCCATTGAGTTTATTTGAGATTTAACCCTTAATACTTTCTCTGCATATTGAGGGTCTGTGGCATATCCAGCATCGTGAATACCACGAATAAATGATTCATCATTTCCGCCATGACTTAGCGCGGTTTTGTAACGAGGATTATCATTTAAGAAGCGAACATAATCATTAAAACTGTCTTGATAACTATCGTATGAGCGAAATGCAGCCTTCTCCATCACAGGTGTATTGTCGTGATACTCTAGCGTTTGAGTGGCAACTTTATCGCCTGACCAACTGCGATCCGCTTTAATATTAAAGAGGTTATTACTGCTACCACGTGCATTCTGTACCACTTTTTGCCCCCACCCTGTTTCTAATGCCGCTTGTGCTAACAGTAGTGAAGAATCGACACCTAGCGCTCTTGCTGCTTTTTCCGCATAAGGTTTCATTGAGGTTACAAACGCTTGTGGAGAATCGAATTGACTTGGCTCAGCGGTTACTCTCTCTGCTTCCATCGTCTCTTTTGAAGCTTTACTACGCTCAATACGACGCATCGCTTCTTGGAAGCCATCGTTGGTTGGCTTATCTATTGGTGGTTGCTCAGTCTTACCTTGACTCAGCTGAGCGACAATCATATCTGCAAGGCCTAACGACCCTGAAGCACTAAGCTCACTCGACATTTGCTCATCGAGCATTTGGCGATAAAAGTCTTCATTTTGGCTATTAAACATTTCCGATTTAAAATCAGCATTTGCATCGCGCATTGACTTGAACAGCATAGAGGTAAAAATAGCTTCAAACTGTTTAGCTGCAGCCGTTAATGCGGCATTCTCGCTGTCTTTATCACCATTCGTGGCTTGCTGACGTAGCTTATCTAAGCTGGCGATATCGTGAATAAAACCAATATCATTCGGATTATTAATCATGTTCATCTCCTTAGATAATGATCAACTGGCCTTCAATTGCACCAGCCTGCTTTAAAGCCTGTAAAATCGCCATTAAGTCAGAGGGTGCAGCACCCACTTCATTCACTGCTCTGACTAAATCATCTAAGGTTAAACCCGGTTCAAACTTGAACATTTTACCCTGTGCTTCCGTGACCGTAATTTCACTATCAGGAACGATCGCTGTTTGACCACCTGAGAAAGCATTAGGTTGGCTCACATTCAGGTTCTCTTTAATTGCAACCGTCATACCACCGTGAGTCACTGCCGCGGTTTTTAAGCGCACGTGTTTACCAACAACAATGGTACCGGTACGTGAGTTAACAATAATTTTTGCCGAACCATCCGCAGGATCAAACTCGATATTTTCTATGGCAGAAAGAAAGGCCACACGTTGGCCGACATCTCGTGGTGCTCGAATACGCACTGAAGTCGCATCAACGGCTGTTGCCATTTGTGGACCAAGGAAATTATTCACCGCATCAGCCATGCGCTGAGCCGTTGTAAAATCAGATTCAATGAGGTTAAAGGTGATGAAATCGCCACGGCTAAAGGGGCTAGGAACTTCACGTTCAACAATTGCCCCACTTGAAATTAGCCCCACAGTTGGGTTGTTGCCAACAATTTTTGACCCATCAGCACCGCTGGCACTAAACCCGCTCACGACTAAGTTACCTTGTGCTACGGCGTAGACTTGTCCATCCAAACCTTTGAGAAAAGTTTGCATTAACGTGCCACCGCGTAAACTCTTTGCCGAACCAATGGAAGATACCGTTACATCAACCGCCTGACCTTGCTTAGAGAATGCCGGCAATTCAGCGGTAACAATAACCGCGGCAACGTTTTTGGTTTTAGGCTTCGTACCGGGTGGCAACTGAATGCCGAAGTTTTGTAGCATGGCATTAAAGCTTTGATCAGTAAAAGGCGTCGATTCACCAGTACCTGGTAAACCTGTCACCAAACCATAACCCACCAATTGGTTGCTACGTACGCCTGCGACTTGAGATACATCTTTGATACGAGCAGCATGTGTTTGAGTAGCAATCAACAGCAGGCTCAAAACAAACAGTGTGAATTTTTTCATGGTTTGGTTACCTTAATTTCTATTTTCTTTACGCCAAAACGTCGACGCTAAAGAGAGACATTAAAGAATCGTGCCAAGAATCCAGGTTCTTGCATATCTTGATTGGTGCCAGTGCCCGCATATTGAATTCTAGCGTTGGAAATACGAGTTGAAGCAATGGTGTTATCAAAGTCGATATCATCCGGACGAATGGTGCCGCTCAAGCGAACATACTCATCTCCCGTATTGAGAGTTAACCATTTTTCACCGCGGATCACTAAGTTACCATTAGCGAGCACTTCAATGACTTCAACAGTGATTGAACCGGAAATACTGTTACTTTGGTTTGCAGCGGAGCTACCATTAAAATTATTATCATTCTTTAGCGCATAGGAGAAATTATAATCCCCGATAGTGAGATCTTTACCGCCAACCGCTAGTGGATCCATGGAGGAATCGTTAGATTTTGATAAATCAGCATCGGCACTTTTTGCCGCTTTAGTGCTCTCATCAAGATTTACAGTAATGATATCGCCAATACCACGCGGTTTAGAATCATCGTATAGACTGTTGATGTGCTGAAGATTAAACAACGATCCCGTTTCAGCCGCATAATGTTCGGGTTTCTGTTTTGGATGGATGGGCGCCCAAGCTGGATCTCCAGCAAGCGGATCAGTACGATTACGTAATGCATCAACCAAACCTGAACTTTCTTCTGATGCTTTGTCACCTTCAACGGCATCAACAACCGTTGTTCCCTGTACAATTTCAGGTGTATCTATTGGTGGCTGCAACATGCTACAACCAGACATCACAGTGATAAAAGCTAGGCTCAATAAACGTTTCATCGTGGCATTCTCTTAGTTAAACATTAAAGCTGTTGGTTAACGAAACTCATCATTTTATCAACCGCAGAGATAACTTTTGAATTCATCTCATAGACACGTTGGGCTTCAATCATGTTGACCAATTCTTCAGTCACGTTCACGTTTGAAGTTTCAAGCATCGATTGGCGAACATCGCCCAGACCATCAAGGCCTGGAACCCCTTCTTGAGGGTCACCACTGGCACCCGTTGGTAAATACAGGTTTTGACCAATAGGTTCTAGACCACCGGGGTTGATAAAATCAACGGTGGTAATTTGTCCAACAACTTGATTATCTTGTTGGCCACGCACTCGAACCGAAACTTCCCCGTCATTACCTACCGTAATTGAGATAGCATCTGGTGGAATGACAATTTCAGGCTCTAAATTGTAGCCCGCTCCTGAAGTAACAATTGCGCCTTCATCGTTCAAGGTAAATTGACCATTTCGGCTATAGGCAATATTACCGTCTGGCATCAAAATTTGGAAAAAGCCATCACCTTCGATCATCATATCAAGGCTATTGGTGGTGGTTTGTGCATTACCATTGGTGTGCACTTTTTGCGTGGCAACCACTTTCGAACCGGCACCTAGCATTAAACCACTTGGTAACTCGGTATTTTGCGATGACTGGCCGCCTGGCTGGTTGATGTTTTGATAGAATAGATCTTCAAATACAGCGCGGCCTTTTTTATAACCGATGGTCGAGGCGTTCGCTAGGTTGTTCGAGATCGTCGCGATGTTGGTTTGTTGAGCATCAAGCCCGGTTTTACTTACCCATAATGCAGGTTGCATAATAATCTCCTTTTGCGCTTATTAGCTCATGCGAAGCAGTGAATCGGACGCTTTGTCCATGTCTTCTGCTGTACTCATCATTTTGACTTGCATTTCAAACTGACGTTGAAGATCTATCAGGCTCGTCATTTCGCTCACCGCGTTGACATTACTGCCTTCTAAAGCTCCTTTTAGCAGTTTTACATTGGCATCTGCTTCGAATGCCACATTTGGGTCCTTCGCTCGGAATAGACCATTGGTATCTTTGTATAACGTTTGATTATTAGGGCGAACCAGTTTGATACGATCAACAATTTCCATTGCATCAGCAGGCGCACCTTGTGGAAGAACAGAAATGGTGCCGTCATTGGCAATTTCGACTTTGCTTAATGGAATCGGCAATGTGATCGGAGCGCCCGTTTCACCTAACACTAGATGACCACTACCGTTCATCAACAGACCATTTTGATCGATATTAAGATTGCCGCTGCGAGTTAAGCCTTCACTGCCGGTTTTATCCATCACTGAAATCCACCCATCACCTTGGACGGTGACATCGAGATCTCGACCTGTGGTAATAACACTGCCTTGATCGAAACGATGACCTGGACGTTCTGTCATGCTAAACACTCGGCTCGGTAACCCATCACCGTAAGCTTGCATTGAGCGGGCTTGCGCCAAATCAGCACGGAACCCCGTGGTACTGACGTTTGCTAGGTTATTCGCTCTTAATTGCATTGCCTGCATGTTTTGTTTTGCGCCACTCATGGCGAGAAACAGTGCGCGATCCATAATGTGCTCCAATAATCATCGTTCGATTATTAAAAGCAATTGACGTGCCAACTTTTATTTCACCTAAAAGTCAATAGGTTAAATAAAAACAGAGAGGAAGATATGGGAGAAAACTGCCGATTATCATTGCTAATGGCAACAATACCAAGTTAACGTTGCCGCTAACTTGGTATTCCAGATAATGACCGTTACGGTATTAACGAATCTGTAGGATATTTTGCTGTAGCTGATTATGTACTTCTAGAGAACGAGAGTTCGCTTGGAAGTTACGCTGAGCTGAAATTAAATCCACCAGCTCTTGCGTCATATCGATGTTTGATTGCTCAAGCGTACCGTTATTGATAGTACCAAACGATCCTTTGTTAGATTCCCCCCAGATTTTATCACCGGAGTACTGCGTAGAATCCCACTGTGTACCGCCTTTCTTATCTAGCCCTTGCTCATTCGGTACACGTACTAAGCCAACACGACCCAGCATAATGTTTTCACCGTTTGAATAAGTACCTAATACACTACCGTTTTCATCAAAATCAATTTTGGTTAAAAAACCTGTGGTTGCACCATCTTCATCAAATTTCGTTAATTGAAATGGAGCGGCAAACTGCGTTGCTGAGTCTAGGCTAAATGATAAAGTTTGGTTTGGATCGGCACCGTTTAGGTCGATAGGGTTAGCCCCTGTGCCTAACGGTTCAGAAACGATATTTTGGCCGTTATTTAGACTTGCCAGCGTACCATCATTATTAAACTTCATCGTATGACCAACATGACCCGTTGGTGTAGACGCATCACCACCCACGATATTCACTGGCTTCTCGCCTGCTTTATCCGACACCGTATAGTACGTTTGCCATGTATTCTCTTGAGTTTGATCTTTCAAATAATACGTGGTGAGTTTATACGACTGACCCATAGAGTCATAAATAGTCGAAGATGTTGAACGGTTGTAAGTTTCCGGGTCATTAAAATCAAATAACGTCGGATCTTTCAGTTCACCATTCGCTGGCAAGTTAACACCAACGTCAATATTCGCGGTCTGTTTTGGTTTACCAAATTCAGCAGGAATGTTCAGTGGTTGAGGCTCATAAGAAAGCACATCACCCGTATCTGGGTTTACCTGATAGCCAAGTAGAAACTCATCGTTCGACGTTACCATGTAGTTGTCTTTGTTCAGGTGGAAAGCACCATTACGCGTCAACTCATTTTGTTGTGGGATGAGACGCTCTTTCGCGACCGCAAAAAAGCCTGTACCAGAAATACGCAAGTCCATCGGGTTGTTGGTATAAATACTGGAACCTTCATGAAATTGCTGTGCCACTTTGTTTGCTTGAACACCGCCACCAGGAGTGGTCTTGGCATTGGTAAACAAAGAGTTTGAATATACATCACCAAACTCTGCACGAGACTCTTTAAAGCCAAATGTGTTTGCGTTTGCAATGTTATTACTGGTTGTGTTCAGATCTAACTGAGCTGCGGATAAACCGCTTAAAGATATATATGACATTCCAAAATCTCCTATCTAGCTAGCGTTTACTACGCTTTGCCAACTTCTAGTACTTCAGCAAGTTTAACTGGCGATGTAAATCCAGCCAGATTGAGCAGTACGTTACCATCACCTTTACCAAGGAGAACACTATTGACGTTTGCATAGGTCGATACCGCAAACTCTTTACTTTCTCCATCCAACAAACCCGAAGCTTTCACTTGGTATTTGCCGCCCGGCAATGGATTACCGTTTTGGTCTTTACCGTCCCATTCAACACGATTGTCACCGGCAGATTTTGCACCGACATCAAAGGTACGAACCAATTGCCCAGCTTCGTTCTCAATTCGGACAAACAAGTTATCCAAACTTTGAGGAAGCTTAACCATTGCTGCCATACCTTGACCATCTTGTTTAATCCCTGCCGCACCTGGTACTAATACATCACGACCGACCAATGATGATGCTTGCAGAGCTTGGTTTGATGTCATTGACGAGTTGAGACTCTCAAATTGAGTGTTCATCTTGCCAATACCATCGACGGTTGCAAATGAAGCCATTTGCGCAATCATCTGGTCATTGCTAACCGGCTTAAAAGGGTCTTGTTGAGCAAGTTGCTTGGTGAGCAACGATAAGAAATCCTCTTGTTTAAGGTCTTGCTTACCCGTTGTATCTTCAGGCTTCTTTTGGTCTTGAAGACTTTTAAGCTGGTCAACATAGGACAAGCCGCTTTGACCAACGTTATTAATTCCGGCCATACGCTACCTCCTTATCCTTATTGACCCATCTGCAGCGTACGCAGCAGCATTTGTTTACTTGCATCTGCCACTTGTATGTTCGTTTGGTACGAACGAGAGGCAGAAATCATGTTAGCCATTTCTTCCATTACGTTAACGTTTGGCTTATAGATATAACCCTCATCGTTCGCTAATGGGTGATCTGGGTTGTACTCCGCATTCAGCGGCTTATCGCTTTCTACAATACCTAATACTTTCACTGGCACATTATGGTCTCGGTTATAACGTGCTTTACTTAACTCAGCGCCAAACACAGCATGACGTGCTTTGTAAGTGTCTTTAGCAGAACTACTCACACTGTCCGCATTTGCAAGGTTACTTGAGGTTGTATTTAGACGAACAGATTCAGCACTCATTGCAGAACCAGTCACATTGAACACATTAAATAGGCTCATCTAATTATTCCCCTTTGATTGCTTTCGTTAAGTTCTTGAATTTACTTCCTAAGAAGTCGAGTGATGCTTGGTGTCTGATTTGATTTTGCATAAACAAGTTACGCTCTAAATCCACATCCACCGTATTGCCATCCCCCGTATCCGGCTGGGTAGGAGTTCGATATAGACTTTCCCCAGTCACATTGGTAGAGGCAGAAATATGCCGACCATCCGTACGGTTAAGCCCAATGCTTGCCCCCGAACTTGCCGCCTGCAACGCTCTACTGAAGTCCATTCCTTTTGCTTTAAAGCCAGGCGTGTTTGCTTGTGCGATATTGGTGGAAATCACCTCAGCATTGCGCTCACGGACACCAACAGTGTATTGGTGAATACCTAATGCATTGTCAAAAGAAATAGCCATGTTTACCTCTACAATAAGAACTGACCGTTACAACTTAGATTAAAGCAATTACTGTACCAACTTTTTAAATGGTGAATTGAATTTAATCTTAGCTACCTTAGCAAAATATAAGCCGCTTTTCTCTAAAAGAGGCGTAATGATACTTGAACAGCGGAAAACACCTCGCTTTAGAGATCCTCAACAGTCAGGCGCTCAAAACAGAACTCAACATAAACGAAAATCCAAACAAAAAAGCCCAGCAAAAGCTGGGCAAGTCTGAGATGAATAACTACTATTTTAATTTATATATGATACCTGGATTACAGCGAACCATATCAAACTTATCCGTTAACCCCGTAAGAGACTCCGACGCCCCAAGCAACAAATAACCACCTGGGTTTAAGTTGTTCGCCATTTGATTAAGCACTTTTGATTTCATGTCTGGTGAGAAGTAAATCAATACGTTACGACAAAAAATAATATCGAATTTACCCAGTAAAGCATAACTTTCCATCAGGTTTTGAGGTCTAAAGTTAACGAGGCGTTTAACGTTATCTTTGATTTTCATGCGCCCATCGCCAGCATCTTCAAAGAAGGTTTTACGACGTTCTGGTGAAAGACCTCTACCTAAAGCAAGGTTGTCATAAATCCCTGCCTTGCACATATCCAACATACTGGCGGAGATATCGGTAGCGGTAATCGAAACACTAGGCAACATCCCCGGTTTACGCTGTTGAGTTTCTAATACCGTCATTGCCATAGAATACGGTTCTTGGCCTGATGAACTTGCCGCTGACCAAATTTTTATAGGACGTTTTTTTGCCGCCACTTCCGGCAAAAGACGTTCCGCTAAAACGGTAAAGGGGTAAGAGTCACGGAACCATAATGTTTCATTGGTCGTCATCGCATCGACAGCAGCAACACGTAGTTCACGATTTCTCCCTGTCACTACATCACGCAACAAATCAGAAAGAGAGGTTAACTTGAATTTCGCAACCAAAGGACTTAAGCGACTTCTCACTAAGTACTGCTTGCTGTCTCCAAGTACAATTCCGCACTGAGATTCCAAAAAACGGCTGAAGTCGCGATATTCTTGATCGCTTATAGTTATAGCTGTCATTAATTTCTCTTTAGTTAACTAGTGCAGCTTTCACCGCATTCCCAAGCTCATCCGGGTTGAATTTAGCGATAAATGAATTCGCACCAACTCGCTCAACCATGGCTTGGTTAAAGACCCCACTCAATGAAGAGTGAAGAATTACATACAAATCTTTTAAATCTGAGTTACGTCGAATTTCTGCAGTTAAGGTATAGCCATCCATCTCTGGCATCTCAATATCTGAGATAATCAATGAAATCTGATCGTAAATAGGCCCTTCAGCGGCCATTTCAACCAGTTTCTCATAGGCTTCTTTGCCATCTTTCACTGAAACGACTTCAAAACCAATTGATTCGATAGCTCTTTGTACCTGTTTACGCGCAACCGTTGAGTCATCAGCAATCAAAATACGGCGCACAATTTCTTTTTCTGTTTCAACTTGAGCAATAGACTCACCAATTGATGAATCCATAGTTTCGTCGACAGGAGAAATTTCTGCCAGAATTTTCTCTACATCAAGAATTTCAACCAGCTCATTGTCTATATTAGTGACAGCCGTTAAGTAGTTTGCTCGACCAGAACCATCAGGCGGTGGAAGGATCGCTTCCCAGTGCATATTCACAATTCGATCAACTGAACTGACCAAGAATGCTTGAATTGTTCGGTTAAACTCAGCAATAACAACAAAGCATTTATCAAGATCAGTCGTTGGACGTCCACCAACTGCCAAACTTAAATCAATAACAGAAACAGTTTGGCCTCGAATATGAGCAATGCCTTTTACTAAGCGATGTAAATTCGGCATTAAAGTCAATTTAGGGCACTGGAGTACCTCTTTTACTTTAAATACGTTGATACCATAACGTTGGCGTCCCATCAGGCGAAACGTTAGGAGTTCCAATCGGTTTTGACCGACGAGTTGCGTACGCTGATTCACAGAATCAAGAATACCCGTCATAAGCTCATCTCCATCTCAAACTTTTGTGCTAAAAAGTGGTAGTCTACTACAGGCTATGAAGAAACCAGAGAAAAGGCACGATGCATCCACAAATATGCTTACATCTACTTTCCATAACTAAGTGTAGAGCTTTCTATAGAAAATTTTACACATCTATCGGCTTTTTATTGTTTTTCTTTAATCTTTCTGTGCATTCTGCCACTTTAGAGCAAATTGAATCAATTCAACAAGCAGCACAACAGCATATTTTAGATACGGTTGAATGGCCTATCGGTGGAGAGTTAAACGCACAAGCTGCCAACATTGATGAGCGCATTTACGCCACCAACTGCCCCTCGCCTTTAATTACATCATCCTCATCAAATAATGGTACCGCGAGTAACATTACCGTTCTTGTTGAGTGTACAGAGGATAATTGGAAAGTCTATGTTCCAGTTAGGCTGATGATTTCTTTACCGTTAGTTACTGCAGCCGCCCCTATGTCTCGCGGCCAGATCATCACCCAACAAGATGTCACCATGACCATGGTAGACTTACACCGCTTTCGTCGACAAGGTTTTTCTGATACCGACAGAATAGTCGGAGCAAAGGTAAAAAGAAATGTTCGCCTTGGTGATGTGATTGAACAAAATGATATCTGTGTGGTATGTCGAAATGAAAGCGTTGTCATTCAGGCGGTAAAACAAGGTATGAGCATCACAACTAAAGGAACAGCTCTCAGTGATGGTATCCTTGGGGAGCAGATAAAAGTGAAAAATGACAAATCAAACCGTATAATAGATGCACAAGTGACAGGAATTGCGGAAGTAACGGTACAATTTTAATACCTTCAGTTTTACAGTGAGTGTGTGGAAATTGTTAACGAAGTGAAGCAGAAAAAAGTGCTAAAGTAATTAAATACACTGTCGATATTGACTGTACAGGTTTCCATTTCATTAATAAGGCTCACATATGGCAGGTATTGATAACATACGTTCGGGGCAGACATTAACGACGACAAGTCGTAACCCCGCTCGTTCCGAATCAAATTCGTCTTCATCATCATCCGATGCAGTTTCCCGCTCTTCGCAAAATCAAGATGCGGTGTCACTGAGTTCTCAGGGAAAAGCAATCGGTGAGATGCATAACAAAATGGTGTCGCAACCCAGTTTTGATAATGCAAAAGTAGCAGCGATCAAAGAAGCGATTGCAAATGGTTCATATAAGGTTGACCCTGAAAAACTTGCAGACAATATGATTAAATTTGAGAAAGAATTGGGTGGCTTCGAGTAATCCAAGTTTTTGACTAATTAAGGCAAAATATAATGGCTGTATTGAAAGACTTAGTCGATTTTCAATTGAAAAACGCACTTGAACTCTCTCAGTTACTTGAAAAAGAAAAAGTAGCCATTACTGGCCGTGCCGCCACAGAAATCGAAGCCATTGCTAAACAAAAGATGACCTTAATTGGACAACTGCAACTGACCGATCAGCGAATTGCTAAACATCCTCATATCGAGAGCCTGACTGAAGATGAAAACCTGTCACAACTCGTTGATCAAATTCGTTCGATTGTCCATGACTGCCAACAAGCAAACTTGGTTAACGGTGAAGCACTACAACGTGCTCAATTGAGCTTTAATAAGTTGAATAATTTGATGCAGCAAAGTCATGGCAAAATAGGCATGACATACAATGCAGGCGGTAAGACGCATACCGTATCAACATTAGGTACGAACATAAAAGCATAAATTTAATGCGTTAAAAAATAGAAAAGCGACAATATTTGCCGCTTTTTTTGATCTGGAGAGAGTGTGAAGTTAAAAGAGTGTCTGCTGACGTTTTTCAGGAACTTGTTGAACCTCGCCATAATCACGTAATTTATCCATTTTACGAATATCAAGACGTAATTCAGTAACGTAACTGTCACCAACTTTATAGCTTCGTACCACTTCAGCACCACGAATCACCCCATCAACCGCTCCAGATGTCAGCTCAGTGCCCAAACGTTGATTTTGCAACTCAGCTCGACCGCTAACTCGCATGCCGTAGACCTGCTCGGCCAACTCACGATACGCATCAATTTTAGAAGCACGCATCGCGCGTACTTGCTTTTCCTCTTCACTGCGCCCTGTTTGCTCACTAATGCTGGCATAACCAACGGCAGTAAGCCAATCATCAGCCCTCATTGTTTGCAGTGGCTGACACCCAACCATAACCACTGCAACCAGAAGCAATAGCAACTTTTTCATTGTTATCTCCTATGGACGCAGAATGACCGTGTAAGGTTGCGTGATAGTTGGATCTGAACGAATTAACACACCATCTTGCGTTCGGATACTGTTCAGAGTATCCAAATCTCGTCCTATCCGATCTGCAGGCAAAAAGCCTTGCGCTGTAGCAACTACTACTCGCGATTGCATTCCAACCACACGAGCATTCACCAAAACACCACCGTCTTGTCGCAGCATTGTCCCGGTCAAGATGTATTGTATCTCTTGCTCTTGTGCTAGGTCTTTCCAATCACGGCTAAAGGCGAAATCACCTTGTTGAGTCACTTGGATTGAACCTGTCGTTTTAAAATCTACGACTTTAAAACCACGACGCTGGAACTGATGGATAAAACCTTCAGACACCGAATTACCTAGCCAGTTAGTTGAATCCATACTTTGTAAATCCACAAATGATGTCACAGCAATGGGCGTACGCGCAGACACACTGGTGTTTGAAACCATCAGATCTTCGGTCATACTCTCAACAAAGAAATCCAACGTGTGACGTGGACTCTCCATTAACATAAACTGTGAACCACTGTATGGCTCTTTTCCGTTATAAATCGGGGCGTAAGCGCAGGCAGTTAGAAAAACTACGGGCACAATCGAAAGCCATTTTTTCATTCTCTTATCTCCAGATATACTGAGGCAACTTTCGCTCCAAACTTTATAAAATAAAAACTGGAACACTCTTTGCTTTTTAAAATTAGTCACTATTTCAAAATGCATTGCCTACATCAGCTAAGATTCTAAAAGCAAAATTTATACCTAACTGGTAAATAACAATGAAAAAAATTATTTCTGTTTTATTTTCAATACTATACATAACAAGCTTTACTCAAACGGCAAATGCCGCATGGTATGAAGTGACTGGCACATCAGCAATTGTCTCTTCTGAGGAAGTCGCTCGCCTGAATGCACTAGAAGACGCCATTTATAAGGCGGTAAACTTTGCCGGGGCCGACATTGGTAGTATTAGTAACCTAAGACCACTACTAGAATCCTCACGTAATGAATATCAATTTACTAACCACGAAGTGCGCTATGTATTGGTTGAAGAACATAAAACACGCCAAGGTGTCATGTATGTCAAAGCACGAATTGATATTTATCCCTCGGCAACAGGTTGCCACGTAAGTCAGTATAAAAAGACGTTCTTAGTGGGCAATATTGACCTAGCTTCCCCACAACAAGCCGTTATGGGGCAAATATATAATGTGGGCGATGACTTTGCTCAAGTCATTAATCGTCAGTTGGCTCAAGAGTCTCGTAGCTTTGTCTCTGTTGGCACCACTGACTATTCCATTGACAAACAACACTCAGAACGATTAACCATGATCGCAGAGGATACAGGAGCGCAATACATTCTTGGCGGTGTCATTACCGATTTAACGGCAACAATTGATCAAAAATTGTTATTTGATGATGTGATTAACCGTCAGTTTGCCATACAGATGCAGGTCTTTGATGGAAAAACGGGTCAAGAGGTTCTCACTCGTAATTATCGTGAAGTGGCCAAGTGGCCTTTTGCTAAAACTAGCCAAGTTGATACGAAAAGCGCACGCTTCTGGGCATCAACCTATGGCAGCATGATGCTTCGTGTTAGTCGAAATATTATGTTGGATCTAGAGTCTGAGCTTTCATGCAAAATTACCTTACCAGAAGTGGTCGCAAAGTTTGGTAATACCATTACCATTGATTTAGGAAGAGTACACGGCGTAAAAACAGGGGATAAATTGCAGCTGTGGCACACCGGCTCTTTCATCGACCAAAAAGGGTTACCTCGCAATAAAGTGACGCAAAGTGATATCACACTGACAGTCACAAGAGTGTATGAAAATGAAGCAGAGCTCAGCGTTGACCAACAAAACCTTGCCGCCAGTATCCAAATTGGCGATGTTATGCACAAACAGCTTTAATTTTTAAGTTAGGTGGTTAACTTTATGGAAATGTTGAGTAAACTACCCACCTCAGCTCCCGTAGCTCAGTAGGATAGAGCGGCCCCCTCCTAAGGGGCAGGCCACAGGTTCGACTCCTGTCGGGAGCGCCATATAAAATAAAGGCTAGCCAGTTAACCCAGCTAGCCTTTATTTCATCTCTTGCATCCCAAATACAGCTAACGGCTCTGCTATTCTTACTCAAAACTCACCCAACCTTGATTCAAGCGACTATTATTCATATATAGTGCGCACTACACGTTCCACTTCAAATAATCTAAAATAAATAATAACAGAACTATCGATATAAGATGATGAAAAAGAGTAACCTGATAACAAATACTGGTCACCGCTTTATCTCTAAGGCGAAAACAGCCTATAAAATTCACATCCACACCCCTGATGATACGGTGCTGCACCGCTCTGTCGGTTACATTCGTATTGGTGAAAAAAAGGGGTTGAAAAAGGCGATTAAGTTAAGAAATGAGTTAGGAATGGAAATGTGGGGCAAGCATTGGCGCCGTTTGTTAAAAGATCCTTATCTGATGACTCGCCTTCCTCATAGTTTGGAGCCAAAGATTATCAATAAACCAAGGCCGACTCAGGAGAACCCTGATGCTCGAGATCCTTGCTATATCGCAGCTTGGCGCCACTATGATGATAAAGGTAATTGTGAGTTCCAGAGTGTCGTTTGTTCTATCAACAAACACGGTAAACTTGGCGCTTATACCAAAACCAAAAAAGCATTGCTGGAAGCCTACAAAGATTATCTTGATATTCTGGTTTACATGGGCCGGTTAAACAGCATCGATTTGAAATGATCTTCCTTCTAATAATAAAGCCCGCATTGTCGCGGGCTTTAGCGTTATTGATCAAAAAATAACGTTAGTTTATAACTTCGTATTCAAACTCAGGAATAATAATATCGACTCGGCGGTTTAGCTTGCGCCCTTCCGCGGTATCATTGGACGCTATAGGTTTACTCTCCCCTTCACCTTTCACTGTGATACGACTTGCTTCAATGCCTTTCGCAATGACGGCATCAGCAACCGCTTGAGCGCGTTTTTCCGATAGTTTTTGATTATAAGCCGCCGATCCTGTTGAGTCAGTATGACCTGTAATTTCAACGTGTGACTGAGGGTAAGAGTTCAAGTAAGTGACGAGCTTATCGAGCGTTTTTTCACTTTGTTGAGTTAATGTTGAGCTATCATGCTCAAAGCTACTGCCGTCTAAACTTTGGAATGGTACACTTTTAATTACGGTTGTAGTTTCAACAACCACAACAGGCTCCTCAATCACTTCTTCTACCATAACCTCTTCAACCATCATCGGTGTTGGCTCTGATTTACTGCTACCAAATTTATAGGAAACGCCTAAAGTTGCAGAGTTTCCTTGTGCGCGTACCAGATCATTATTAATGTCTGTAATCGCTTGGTATTCCACACGGAATGTTAAATTATTATCGGTATTGAATTCGAAACCGGCTGCACCTAGGTATGAGTAATCATCTTCACTGCCGTAATCAACATAAGCACCACCAACTTTGGCATAAAGCTCGACCCCATAACCCAACGGAACACTAAATTTAGGTGCTAAAGTAATAACATTAACTTTATCATCATTAAGGCCTGCACCACTGAACTCACCAAGATAATCATAACCTGCTTCTATAGAGAGCCAATCAAGTGCTTGGTAACCCAAGAACACACCAACGGTAGACGAATCATCATCACACGTATCCACTGAGCGGCAAGCATCATCTAACCATGATTTACCGACCTTGCCTCCAAGATACACCTCAGCCATTGTGGCTGAAGATGCAAAAATAAGTGATGCCGAAATAACTGCTGCTAACTTTTTCATATAAATTCCTTCCAACTTTATAGTTATTATGATGAATTTACCTAAGAGAAAAAATCGTTTCGACCTCAGGTAAACTTTGCACCACAGTCATTACTATAGCCTATGAAAAGAAAGGATAAATAGTGAATTAGTTTATTCTTTGTCACCGTTTTGTAAAAACTCACCACCCTGCGTTTCAAATAATTTAACATGCAAAAAAAACCGCAGCGAAGGCTGCGGTTGATTTAATTATCAAATGAGATATTACTGCATGTTGGCTTCACGTTGAGTAATAAAGTCGAGAGCCATCTTGATACGAGCAACAACGCGCTCTTTACCAATAAGCTGCATAACCGCATCCACAGACGGTGATTGACCACCACCAGTAACGGCAACACGTAAAGGCATACCAATTTTACCCATACCGATCTCAAGCTCTTCACACACTTCAGCAATGACGTTATGTAAGTTTTCTGTTGTCCACTCAGTCAGAACTTCAATTTTATTCAAAGCTAATGTCAATGGTTCTTTTGCTACACCACGTAAGTGCTTTTTCGCGGCGTTTTCATCAAACTCAGAGAAATCTTCAAAGAAATAACGCGACTGCTCAGCAAGCTCAACCAATGTGTTGCAACGCTCGCCGACCAATTTAACGATCTCTGCCAATGCAGGGCCGTTATCTCGATTAATACCTTGATGCTCAAAATGCCACTCTAAGTGCTTGGCAACATATTGTGGATCAGAGGTTTTAATGTAATGGTTATTTAACCACAATAGTTTGTCAGTATTGAATGCTGAAGCCGATTTACTGATCGCATTTAAGCTAAAGAATTCAATCATCTCTTCACGGGAGAAAATTTCTTGATCGCCGTGAGACCAACCTAGGCGAACAAGGTAGTTATTCAATGCTTCAGGTAAGTAACCTTCATCACGATATTGCATTACTGACACCGCGCCGTGGCGTTTTGAAAGTTTCGCACCATCGTCACCTAGAATCATCGCGCAGTGTGCAAACACTGGCACTGGTGCGCCTAGAGCTTCATAGATATTGATTTGACGAGGCGTGTTGTTGATATGATCTTCACCACGTACAACATGAGTAATACCCATATCCCAGTCATCAACAACCACACAGAAGTTGTAAGTTGGAGAACCGTCAGTACGACGGATGATTAAATCATCCATTTGGCTGTTGGAAATCTCGATACGGCCACGAATTTGGTCATTGAAAACAACACTGCCTTCTTTCGGGTTACGGAAACGAATAACGCATGGGTCACCCTCTTTCGCCGCATCATTGACCGCTTTGATTTTAGGGTGATCTGCATCGTAACGGGGCATCTCTTTATTCGCTTCTTGCTCAGCGCGAATTTCATCTAGCAATTCTTTAGATGCGTAGCATTTGTATGCTTTATCTTCCGCCAGCAGTTTATCAACCATTTCGTTGTAACGATCAAAATGTTTAGTTTGGAAATATGGGCCCTCATCCCACTCCAAACCTAGCCAAGTCATACCTTCAAGAATCGCATCTACTGCTTCTTGGGTAGAACGTTCTAGGTCCGTATCTTCAATACGTAAAACGAACTCACCACCTTGGTTTTTTGCATAAAGCCAAGAGTAAAGTGCAGTACGCGCACCACCTACGTGAAGATAGCCTGTTGGGCTAGGAGCAAAACGAGTTTTAACCGTCATTTGATTTCCTTAGGGATAAAAATACAGCGGAGAATAGTTCCGCTGCGAATACAAGGATAAAAAGTGACGACATTTTACCACTGACAAGTAAATCTACAATCCTCGATTACTTCAAGTTTCTCAATGCCCACTGCATAAATTCTTGTTGTTGCTCTTTTGAGAGGCTTGAAAACTCATTTTTCAGGTCGGTTGTTCCACTTGCAGTGCTTTTTGAACTATCAGTAATAACGGTTGCATTTTCATTTTGATGATTAAAATCAGCAACTTCTCGTTCGTAATCTCGAAATCCTTGTAGACCATTTTTATTCATTACCAATAATGAATATTCTTTCGTCTGCTTAGCTTGATTGGTAAATGAAAACGTCGGTTTTTTTTCGAAAGATTTAGCATCTTCGATCGTTCTCAGGTTGGGATAGTTTAATGTTAGTAACTCATCACTACCTGTTGAAAACTCAATAATCATAGGTTGAGAATCAAATTTTCTTCGTTTTCCATCTTGAAAAACAATTTGCCCAATAGTGACCACCAACTGATTGGTACCATCTTTTAGTTCTAACTGTTGCGGCTGTATAAAATCATCTGCTTGTACCGCTTGACCATTTAACACTTGCGGTACAATTTCAGATTGAAGTTGAATGGAAGCGGCGAATGCTTGCAAAGAAAATAGGGTAGATAGCCCTGCAATAATAAATCGTTTTTTTAATAACATCTTCGGACCTCATTATTTTTATAAGCAGTAAAAGGGCGGAAACCGCCCTTTAGGATATTTAGCCTTGTGGCTGATTAAAAATAGTATTCAACGCCCACAGAAAATTCTACGTAATCATCCGATTTCCAACGCTCAGTACCAGTCACTTTTCCGTCAGCATCTTTATCTTGATAACCATTGGCATAAGACGCTTTATCACCAAAATCAAGTGTACGCGCGCGTACATACAGCACCGCCGATGGGTCGACAAAATACATCACTTGAGCAGAAAGAACATCATCATCTGTATTGTCTAGCGTTTTACCATTGCGCTCTAACTCAAAGTTTGCTGCATAGCCGAGCTTATATTGCCAGTCACCCGTGGTGTACATCAAACCTGCTGACATTGCATTTTGCTTTTCATCATCACCAGCTGTAGATTTAGCATCCATCATTTTGTATTGAGCAAAGAAAGAGATGCCATTGTCAAACCAACCTTGTAAACCGACTAGGTAAGTATTGTTATCCCATTTAGTACCTTCAGTGGCAATATCACGGTTTCCTTCGTAGGCAGCATCAATTTGTACAGGACCAATTTTATAATGAGCCGCGACACCTGCCCAATAGTCATCACCTTCACCTAAACCAGCCTTATCACCCGCGCCCGCCGCAACATCTAACGAGAAAGCATTACCATACATTGGGGAGTCCCAGCGAACAGTATTTGATTGGCGATCTTGATATTTCGCTCCGCCAATAGAACCACCCCAGTCGAACACATCACCTAAACCTGGGTTCGATGCTGGCCAGTCAACAAGTTCATATAATGGCGTCAACACACGACCGACACGAATTTGCCCCATATTTTCGCTTTCAAAGCCTACGAAGGTATCACGCTCTCCCAGACCAGCACCTTCACCACCAAAACTAGGGTCTACATACCCCCCTTCAATTTGCCAAAGGAAAGTTGGACCAAAATTTGCAAATTGTTTTTTACCACGGAAACCAATGCGTGATTCATTATTGAACTGCATTCCACCCAAATTATCATCTTTAACACTATCACCGCTGTCATAATCACGATACGCGGCCTGCATCGCGATAATGCCGTAAACTTCATAGGCAAATGAATCCTTGGTTAAGAATTTTTCAGCAGCATCGCCATTTGCTCCTTCGGCAAAAGCCGCACCACTCATCATTAAACTAGAAACCACTGCACCTAATAACGTTTTTTTGAAATGAGACATAAGATAAACCCCTATATATTATTTTTAAGTTTTTTATCCCCATTCAAATTCATACAGGACAGGAATATGAATCATCTGGAGAACCATTTATGGACGGGGCCAATATGACAAACTTTTTTTTCTCCAAAAAATAGGGCAGACATTTCTCTGACAAACTTCAAAATAACCAAAAGCAAATAAATATAAAACCATTAAAAACAAGCAGTTAAAACAAAAATAAAAACAAAAAAACGTTAAAATTAACTTTTTATAAGATGTAGTAATAGTGATTTATGTTTTTAAGGACAGTTTTGTGAGTCAATCAACATCGTATTGATCAAAATTTACGGAACTTTATTTACATCTATAAATATCTTTGAAGTCAGTCGCAACAAACTCGCCGTCATATTGAATAAAAAAGTCACAATTTGACGATTTTGTCGGGATAACGTTAGTGCTTGACCTTCCCCTTAAGGGAAGGTTTATGCTACTCGGTAATAGAATGACTCGGGGATCTATCAATGAAACATTTCAGCATACCGCTAGCCGGTCTTAAATGTATGGGCTGCGCTAAAAAAGTAGAACGTCTGTTAAAGCAGCAAGCCAATGTAGATATCCACCAGCTTACCACTACATTGATTGAACTGACGACGTCAGCATCGTTGGATGAACTTATTGATGAAATCGAGTCATTAGGCTATCAAGCCGGTCATCATCTTGAATTTGAATTACAAGGTTTGAATTGCGGTGGTTGTGTGAACAAACTTACTTCACTGCTTAAAGCATCCGATCAAATCGCTCGCCTGTTGGTCACTAAAACACAGTTGTCTCTAGTGACTACCCTATCTGCTGCCAGTATCCAACAACAAGTAGCATCTCTCGGTTATCAAGCGCTTATAGAAAAAGAAAATCGTGAAGCTGAACAACAAAGCGCACCAACAGCAGTTGATAACACCAATCTACCTAAACAACCTGATATGATGGAAGACTTTTCAACAGTAAGCATTCACTTACTGATCCAAGGCATGACCTGTGCTAGCTGCGTCTCTTCCGTAGAGAAAGCCTTATTAGCCGTAAAAGGTGTCAAACGAGCTCAAATAAATTTAGCCGAACAAAGCGCATTGGTTGCCATCTCTTCGCAAAATGAAGCCTTGGTGCAACAGTTACTTAAAAATGTAAAAGAAGCCGGATACCGCGCAGAAAAAATGGATGACCCGGCATTACAACAGCAAAAGCAGCAACAACAATTACAAGAAACACTGAAGCACCACCAACGCAGTGCTTGGCTTGGTTTGATGCTCGGTATTCCGCTCATGGGCTGGGGTGTTGCTGGCGGTAACATGATGATCCTATCGACACTTGATCAATGGTTATGGGGAGTGATTGGTTTACTCTGCTTGGGGTTGTTGGCAACCGCAGGTCGCCAATTTTTCAGCAATGCTTGGCTGGCCCTAACTCATCGCCGAGCCACAATGGATACCTTAGTTGCACTAGGTACTGGCGCTGCGTGGATTTATTCGATGCTGGTCATTATCGTCCCCAACTGGTTTCCGCTTGCTTCTCGCCATGTGTACTTTGAAGCTAGTGCGATGATCATTGGTTTAATTTCTCTCGGACATTATATTGAAGCCAGAGCCAAAGCCAAAACCACCCAATCTTTGCAAGCACTGATCAACCTTCAACCTCAACAGGCGACATTAATAACAGAGCAAGGGGATAAAACCATCGACGTTGGCACTATTCAGTTAGGCATGAAATTACGTATCAAGCCTGGAGAAAAGGCTCCTATTGATGGCAAAGTGCTCGCAGGAGAGTCCTACCTTGATGAATCAATGCTCACAGGAGAGCCAATTCCAGTACTAAAAACCAAAGGAGACGGCATATCCGCTGGCACTATCAATAATGACGGCAGTTTAATCATTGAAGCAACAGGCATTGGTGCACAAACCATGCTGGCGCGAATTATCCAAATGGTTCGCCAGGCACAAAGTAGTAAACCCGCAATAGCCAAACTGGCAGACCAAATTTCAGCCATATTTGTCCCCATCGTGGTGTTAATCGCCCTATTTTCAGCCTTTACCTGGTATCTGTTTGGCCCTGACCCCAAGGCAAGTTATATGCTGGTTGTAGCAACCACGGTGTTAATTATCGCTTGTCCTTGCGCTTTGGGGTTAGCAACACCTCTGTCGGTTACAGTGGGAGTCGGCAAAGCCGCTGAAATGGGCATATTAATTCGCGATGCCGATGTCTTGCAGTCAGCCAGTAAAATAACCACCGTTGTCTTTGACAAAACCGGTACCCTAACTCAAGGCAAACCAAGCGTTCAAAGTGTGGATACTTTTGAAATCGACAAGCAACGCTTACTCTCTATCGCCTATTCTATTGAACAACATTCTGATCACCCGTTGGCGAAAGCGGTTTGCCAGTTCGCAAAGCAACACGCGATTCAACCACTGTCGATTGAACAATTTGCCAACCTCAGAGGCAAAGGGCTAAGTGCAAATGTTCAAGGAGAGCGCATTACCATCGCCTCAATTGCTCATATCCAGTCGCTGGGGATTTCACTCGCCCCCGTTGACGAAACGATTAAACGCTATGCTGCAAAGGCATGGACTCCGATGATCATTACCATTAATGATCAAATCAAAGGAATGATCGCCATTGCAGACCCGATAAAAGAAGAGGCGGCTCAAGCTATCTCCGCTTTGACGAAACTGGGCATTCACACTGTCATGCTTACCGGTGATACTCAAAGTGTAGCTAATGCCATCGCAAAACAATTAGGGATAAAACAAGTGATCGCTCAGGTGCTGCCCGCACAAAAAGCACAACATATCAATAAGCTACAAAAACAAGGTCAAGTGGTAGCGATGGTCGGTGATGGTATTAACGATGCGCCAGCACTTGCCAAAGCCGACATAGGTATGGCAATGGGCAGCGGCAGTGATGTTGCGATTGAGAGCGCACAAATGACGCTGTTGAACTCTTCACCATTGGCTGTAGTTAATGCTATCGCTCTATCCAAAGCCACCATTAAAAATATGAAGCAGAATCTATTGGGAGCTTTTGTCTATAACTCGCTAGGGATCCCGATTGCGGCGGGCATTCTCTACCCTGCTTTTGGCTTTTTACTCAGCCCAGTGGTTGCAGGCGCGGCCATGGCACTTTCTTCAATTACGGTAGTCAGTAATGCCAATCGCTTACGACTATTTAAAACGCCCTTTATTTCACAGAGGTGATTATGAAACTAAAAACACTATCCATGACGATGCTAACACTCGCGATGGCAAGCTTATCGGCTCAAGCTATCGCATCAGCAACTGTCACTAATTATAAGTCTCCTTACTGTGGTTGTTGCGGTGATTGGAGTAAACATATGGAACAGCAAGGCTTTACCGTCAAGGAAGAGCTACATGAAAATATGAATCCCATCAAACAAAAGTTTGGCATTACGCAAGAGCTAGCCTCTTGCCATACCGCCGTTATTGATGGCTATATTTTTGAAGGCCATGTCCCAGCCGATGACATTAAAGCATTCCTTGCTAACCCACCGAAAAATGCTAAAGGTTTAGCTGTTCCGGGCATGCCGATCGGTTCTCCAGGTATGGAGCATGGTAATAAAAAAGATGCTTACTCGGTTTACGCGTTCAACGAACAAGGGCAAGCGTTTGAGTTTTCACACCACGCTGGCAACTAGCCCTATATCTTAGAGCTATCAACGAAAAAGCCTCCGGAGATCGGAGGCTTTCATTTAAATGGGGAAGCTATTTGATGCTGGTGACTCGGCTAACACGCTCACCGTTAGTAGATACCGAACGAATCCACACCTCACCGTTAACCTTAGGTTTTGCTGAATCATCGTAATCTAACCAGCTTTCACCATCAACAGAGTATTGTAATTCGACTCCTGGGAATTGAACATTCATTGCCAACTGACCCGCTTCAATTTTAGCACCAGGGACTGGAAGGCGGTATTCAATGCCCGCTTTATCTAACTTAGCTAACTCGCGTTGGCCAATAATATTGGCAAAACGAACCCAATCTTGGTTAAGTTGCGTTTTATTCACTAAATTAGTCTGCTGTGAGTACTCAACGCCAACTTTGTAGTTATTTTCCCACTCAGCCTTATGCCATGCACGTTCAGCAGCGGCAAGTACACGCGGGAAGACCATGTATTCATACTGTTCGTCATTGCGTACTGTTTCAGACCACAATTGTGCCGACAAACCATAGAAAGGTTTCGCTTCAACTTCACCTTTACCACTAAAACCGTTGCCATCACGGTCTAAAGACGTTTCCGCATTTTGTGGCATGTTTTCCGGTGCAAAACCAAACATCTTACGCGTATCCGTGGCGCGTGTTGCCCAGTAATAACCCCGCTCTTTAGGGTCGGCTTCGTATGGCATATCCATATAGACATAGTCTGGGTTAGAAACAATGACGTCATAACCTTTCGCTGACCAATCGTATACTGATGAAGTGCCACCCCAGTACAGAACGTCCCAGAAGTTTACTCGTTGACCTTCTGTGGCAAACGCATCCGGACCTTCACTATATTTCAGACCATCTTGCCATGCTTGGAAATTAGGGATGCCTTTTTCAGCCACAATCTTAGATACCTGCTCTGCAAAATGACTTGGCAGATGACCGAAGTCGCTCACAGTACCATCAGCGATCAAAGACTGACACTGTGGAGACTGTTGGAATGGTTTATCTTGCTTAGATAAGTCAATGTTACCTTTCCATGCCACTTTGTCTTCTGCATTAATATCTTGTAAGCCAGCGCCTAGCTTAATATTCTTCGCTTCATCACCACCAAAGTGCCATGTAGTGAGTGGAGCGCCTGCTTCTTGGTGCATTGCCGCTACTTCAGAGATTACCTTATCAACAAAGCGAGTTGATGAGTCCATACATGGATTGATAAAACTTTGCTTATCGTAGAACTGAACCGTTGTTACATTGGAGGTATCTTGTGGATCCATCAAGCGATATTCGTTTGCCGCCTCCACATTACCTTGCTCCATTAGGCGCTCAAAGCGTGCTTCCATCGACACTACCGCCGAACGAGCGTGCGCTGGCATATCAATTTCAGGAATCACTTCAATATTGCGAGCCTTCGCATATTTCAAAATATCAATGTAATCGGCCTTGCTAAAGTATCCAGAACCAAAGTTATCCGAGGTTGGCCCCGAGCCAAGTTGAGGAAGTAAACAGCTTTTCTCTTGTAGGTCAAAACAACGATTCGAACCAATATCGGTCAGCTCTGGTAACCCAGGAATTTCTAAACGCCAACCTTCATCATCAGTCAAGTGTAGGTGTAGCTTATTCATTTTGTACGCAGCCATTTGCTCCAAGGTGGCTAAAATAGCTTGCTTAGAATGGAAGTTACGAGCGACATCAACCATTACGCCACGGTACTCGAACCGTGGAGCATCTTGAATGCTTATCACCGGCAAAGACTTTTCATTTTGGCTATCAATCAAGCCAAAGATCGATTGAACGGCATAGAAAGCACCAGCTTGGTCAAAAGCCTCAATGCCGATACCATCCTTTTGAATATCTAAAGAATACGCACCCGATTTAGCCATATCCCCAGAAAATGCTGCCGCATCAACTTTAACGCTAACTGGCAATTCCCCATTTAGACTTACACCGAGTAAATCCGCTCGAGAAACTAATGCTGCGTATTGTGCAGAGTCAAAGCCTTCTTCGACAACCTTCAAACCTTGGCTTAAATCAACCGAGCCTTGTCCCACAACGGTATGCAGGGGTGTCGGAATAAGCGTAGTGGACACATCTTTGCTATGAACATCATTATTTTTTTCAAAGCGAGTGATTGCCGTTGCAAAAACATTGTTATCACCAGCAGTTCGCTTAATATTGTTTCCTTCTAAACCTTGCACAAACGAAGCGGTATCTTCAGTATTGAGCGAGGCAATTAACTTAGGCTCAGCATTAGGGCCACTTACAAAAGCGCCAGGCATAAAGTCAGTTTCGAACAACTGCCAATATTCACTAATTAAAGGAAGTTCCACTTCCTCTCCAGCGGCAAACCCATCAAATTTGTCTGTCGGTTCCAGTTTATGTAAATCACCCGTTAAGCGAGTAATTTTAAACTGCTCATTTTCGACATCCAGAATAAGGCGGATACTATGGAAATAGATAGCCCAGTCTTTTGAATCTACAGCCTCGCCATAATTAGTCAGTGTCATATTCACCTTATTACAAGATGCCCATTCAGCACCAAGATCTTGGCAAGCTAAACCTTCATCAGCACCATGGTTGGTTAATACGGTATATTTGATATCGATATTATCGGCTAATGAATCGATGACTTGCTGCTCTGAAGATTGAAACACTGAACACCCTGATAGGGTGGCAAGGACTGAAACGGCGATCAAATTACGTTTAATCATATGACTAACCTTACACTTAATAGACTGGAATAAAGTCCAAATGAGGGACTTAAAAAAAAACGTCAGCCAATGGCTGCTCTTACACAATGTAAACAACATACTAGTAGTTATTTCTAAGCGTAAAATAATTAACCATGTCCGGTGATCCGCTTCAAATTTCACAATTTCCAAAAAAACATAAAACCAAATAAATCAATTAATTAGTAGATACGTCAAAATTGTAAGTTCATTTTTAACGTGTTTTTGGCGGATAAACGCACAGAAATCGAGCTTTAAATGGCGAGTGTCTCGTGATCCTGTTCACAACCACATTCTGTTATCTATTTTCTAAAAATGGGTGATGGGCTAGAAATGTGATCGAAACCTCAACTCTTAGCGCAGTAAAAATCGTTAAAATACTTTAAAGTGACGTTTTTGACGCAACCTTCGTGACGAATAGCTGTGAAATATTTTCTGTTAGTGCTCTCTTTGTTTTTTTCGATGATAATCAACGCCGAGCCTCTTTATTGGCAGGCGAAAAAAGGGAATCAAACTTTATTCATTGTTGGGTCGATACATGTAGGTGATGAATCTATGTATCCTCTTCCTCAAGCGGTAACCCAGTTTTTAGAACATAGCGATGGGCTAGTAATGGAAACTGACGTGAGAAAAACAGAAGGCATTAGCTATCCTCCCACACAGCATTTATCTAAAGATGTACTCAATACGCAGCAACTGTCGCTATTGGTTACAGTTGCGAAACAGTTAGGACTAAACGCCGACAACCTCAAATACTCACCACCTTGGGTAACCGCTTTACAATTACAGCAAGCACAATGGTCCCTATTAGGCTATGTACCGGATAATGGTGTCGATATGCGTCTGATGTACAAAGCAACGACCAGTAACAAGCCCATTTTCAGCCTAGAAGAACTGCAATTTCAGATAGACTTACTGGCCAATCAACCAGAAGATGGTAAAGAGTTCTTAACCGCGATACTGGATGAATGGGATAATAATGAGCAAGTTTTACACTGTTTAATTGAAAGTTGGAGTGCAGGTGATCAACACAAACTCGTTCAGTTTGCAGAATTAGAACAAATGTCAGAGGAGATGGTGGAGGCGTTCATTACTCAAAGAAATGACGCATGGGCAGATAAGCTCAGCTCCGATTATTTTTTACCTAATAAAGATGGTAACTATTTAGTGGTCGTCGGTACTTTGCACTTAATCGGCAAGCACAACTTACTTGATTTACTCACAACAAAGGGGTTCGCAGTTCAACAGCTTTCAACAAGCCAAACCGCCAACTGCGATTTCTGAGCCCACTATGTCTACACTTCAGATACGACAAAGCCCCGCATTGCTGCGAGGCCTTTAATATGGTCGGTGAAGAGCCAGAGTTTGAAAGAGCCGAACCCCCGCCCCTTCCGAGTACACCATTGCTACACTCCAGATATGACAAAGCCCCGCATTGCTGCGAGGCCTTTAATATGGTCGGTGAAGAGCCAGAGTTTGAAAGAGCCGAACCCCCGCCCCTTCCGAGTACACCATTGCTACACTCCAGATATGACAAAGCCCCGCATT
>NZ_JAAZTU010000042.1 GCF_012395185.1 Vibrio aestuarianus | reverse complement strand
GTATCTACTATTTATAATGGTTTGGGTGTTGGTGGGAATTTTATGCATTAACAGTAGGTTTAAAAATGGTGTGGGTTGTCAATTCTATGCATTTTTAAAGGGTATGTAATTGAATGTAACCTAGTGGTTAGTGTGTTTTTAACAAAACTTTTTTAATGAAAGTTGATCATGGTCAGGTTTGAAAATTCAATAGTTCGGAAAGGAATTTTACTTTTTAATAAGTTTAATTTGTTCTCGGATGATATTTGCTAATAAGGCAAATAAATCAGTGATAACGGTGGGGCGTATTTAGTCATAAAAAGTTGTTATTTATCCAAGCAACGACTTCAAGTTGCTTGGGTATAGCCTTCCTACTTGAAGTTGCAGCGGTGTTGGCTATATTCGCTCACCTCAATCACATAGTTTATCTATGCTCATGGGGATTAACTCACTTGCCGCCTACCTGCAACTTCAAATGGTTTGGGTATATGCATTCTTCATATTCGCTGAGTTCGGTATTATTTGTTAATCGATGTTTTGTTCATTCGCTAAGAGCAGACCTATCATCTAGTGTTGTGATGATTGATTGCGATGGGAGAGTAGTGGCGAGGTATCTGATTCTAATTGGTGGTAACAGGCGTTGGTTGATGCGTATGCAAGTTGAAAGAAAGGTGATTGGCTTGAGTTACACGGTATATTAATCAATGTATTAGATGCGAAAAAGCCGCAATAAAGCGGCTTTGAATTAGTGAGAGGAAACCAGTTTATTGAGTTATAGCATAGCACCGATGCTGAGAGACAACATGATGAATACACATAGAATACCCAATAGTGGAGCAACCCATTTCACCCAGCGCACGTAAGGAACGCGAGCGATTGCTAAGCCGCCCATTACTACAGCAGAGGTTGGTGTTACAAGGTTGACAATACCAGATGCAGATTGATAAGCAGTAACCACTAAGTCACGACCAACGCCGGCAAAATCGGCTAATGGAGCCATGATAGGCATGGTAAGTACCGCTAAGCCAGAAGACGATGGTACAAGGAATGAAAGAAGAATTTCTAATAAATACATTACGTTAATGAAAATGATTGATGAAAGGCCAGTCACCATTTGTTCGGCTGAGAATAAAATAGTGTCAGTTATCATACCGCGGTCCATAATAACCACGATGCCACGAGCGATACCAATGATCAGCGCCACACCCAGTAGGTCGCGCGCACCATCTATGAAGCTTGTAGTGAACTCTTCTTCGCTCATGCGAGCAATTAAACCGATGATAATGGTAGCACCTAAGAACATGGCGGAAATCTCAGCCATCCACCATCCGGCAACAGATACACCGTAAATCATCACACCAAAAGCGGCAGCAAAAATGGATAGAATCACTTTACGAGTCGCAGTGAACTCAAGTTTTTCACCGCCTTGATTACCAAGGAAGTGCGCTTTGTTCTCTTCATACTTGTCGTAGACAATTGACTTAGTTTGATCGGCGCGAACCATTTTTGCATAGCGCATAACGTACATTACACAGATGATCCAGCCAACAACCAACATTGCAGCGCGAAGCATAATGCCGTCAGTAAATGGAATGCCAGCAGCGTTCGCGGCAATAACGGTTGCAAATGGGTTGATGGTCGAACCTAATGTACCGATACCCGCTCCAAGCAATACCGTTGCGGCTGCAACGAGTGGGTCAAAACGTGCGGCCATCATCACGGGTACAAGAAGCGTATAGAAGGGAAGAGATTCCTCAGCCATACCATAAATAGTTCCGCCAGCGGCAAATAGGGCCATCAATATAGGGATCATGAGCTCTTCTCGGCCTTCAAGGCGCGCGGTTACTCTTTCTATCCCTGCATCAATTGCTCCTGTTTTGGTTACTAAGCCGAGGAAGCCACCAATCACCAATATAAATAGTGATACGTCAATCGCCGCCGCTTCATAGCTATTGTGGTCGTAAAAACCATCAATCGGAGCCATCAGAACATCAATCACACCTTGTGGGTTGCCTTCAGCGGCCTGATAGGTACCAGCAATGGGCACTTCTTTGCCCAAATCTTCATTCATGGTGCGTTGGTATTGACCTGCCGGAACAATCCAAGTTAACAACGCAACCAGAGCAATAAGAATAAATAAAATAGTATAAGCTGAAGGGAATTTGAAGTTGGCAAAGAAGCCACCTTTCGGTTCCGTAGATACAGTTTGGTTTGTCATAATGTTCTCCTTACACCCAGAGAGTAAAAATATTCTGAGTGTTTTCATCGGCTAATATTCTTAACTCATCCATTATTTATTATCATGAAATAAATGAGTGAATAAAAATTATTGGATATTAAAAATCAATAAGATGGTTAATAAGGTTTGTTTATTATTTTTGAGTTTTTAGGCTCTTGTTTTAAAAGTGTATGTGTGGATTTTAAAGTGAGAGCTTATAACTAACCTAGGGATGCTTCACAAAAAAGTAGAGTGAAAATTGGCCTTGTTTTTTTTGCTGAGTTTATAGAGGGTAATTGTGTGTAAATAATGGAATTATATTCTTATTAATTATGTGGGCTTGCTTTGTAAAGGGCTGCTGTCTAGCTGTGAGTCAATTGCTTGGAATTTTATTCAAAGTATAGAATCTTTAATCAAAATTCATTTTCCGCATTTTCATTGATTTATATCAAATTTAAATTTAAGTCTTGCTGAGGGCATAAGAAAAAGGGAGCCGAAGCTCCCTAGGTGTAATGTTTGGTAGACCGTTAAATAAACAAGCTACCAAAGGCAAAGCCTAAAGCGACGGCTGAAGCGATAGTTGCAACGCCCGGGATAAAGAACGGGTGGTTGAACACGTACTTACCAATACGAGTAGAGCCTGTATCATCCATTTCAACGGCGGCAAGCAGTGTTGGGTAGGTTGGTAGTACAAACAATGCGCTGACAGCAGCAAAAGAGGCCACTGCCGTTAGTGGTGCGACACCAATGGCTAACGCGGCTGGCATCAATGCAACGGTTGTTGCACCTTGTGAGTAAAGCAGCATAGAAGCAAAGAATAGAACCAGCGCAAGCATCCAAGGGTAGTCAGACAATAACGCTCCTGCGACTTCTTTAATGCCAGCAACGTGTGCGTTGACGAAAGTTGAGCCTAACCATGCTACACCTAATACGCATACACATGCCGTCATACCAGAGCGGAATGTTGCGGCTGCTGGAATTTTCGCTGCATCAATTTTAGTAAATAGCACAATCGCTGCAGAGGCCGCTAACATGAAGGTCATGATAGCTTCGTTACGCCCCAAGGCAGGGTTTTCGATAAGACCAACAGAGCTAGAAATAGCGGCGGCATAGCAAACAACAAAGAAAATAGCACCAAGGAAGATGAAGGTTGCGCGTTTTGCTGTCGGCAGAATTTCACGTTTTTGTTCGGTATTAAGTTTAATTAAACCTTTGGCTAAACGATCTTGATATTCAGGATCATCTTTTAATTCACTGCCCATAAAGTTGGCGACGAAGGCACCAATCATACAAGCGACAAACGTGGTTGGAATACAAACCGCCAATAACGTAAGGTAATCAACCCCGAACGGTGCCAACATCGCAGCAAAAGCAACCACCGCCGCTGAAATTGGCGAAGCTGTAATGGCAATTTGTGAGGCAACAACCGCAATCGATAGCGGTCGAGACGGGCGGATACCTTGCCCTTTTGCTACTTCTGCGATGACTGGCAAGGTGGAAAACGCAGTGTGGCCAGTACCTGCCAATAACGTCATTAAGAACGTGACAATTGGGGCATAAAAGGTAATACGTTCAGGATGTTTGCGTAAAAAGTTTTCGGCGATTTGAACTAACCAGTCCATACCACCGGCCACTTGCATTGCTGCAATCGCAGTGATGACAGACATGATGATCAAAATGACGTCAACAGGAATAAAAGATTGGCTAGTTGGAACGCCTAACAGCAATGACAGGGCAATAACCCCAGCACCACCAGCAAGACCGATCCCAATGCCGCCCATTCTTGCTCCTAAGAATATAAAGAGCAGAACAATGAATAGTTCAACTGCTACCATGTGGATACCTCATTATTTTTATTTAATTTAATTATCTGAAAATTCAAGCTATTAAATATTCAGATAATTAGGTTGTTAGAGGGTGACTGAGCACAGTTAAAAGTGCCAGTAAAAGGAAACCTAATATGTTGGACAAAAGGCCCCCGTAGGGGCCTTGCATCATTATTCGTAGCGTTTCGCTTTGTATTGAGGATGCATAAAGTTTTCGACAGACAGAATGTCATCTAACTCTTCTGCGGTGAGCAGACCGCGCTCCAGTACGACTTCACGTACGCTCTTACCGGTTTCAGCACAAATCTTACCGACAATGTCACCTTCGTGGTGGCCAATGTATGGGTTCAGGTAAGTAACGATACCGATGGAGTTGAATACGTAAGCTTCACATACTTCTTTGTTCACAGTGATGCCATCGACACATTTGTCACGCAAGTTGATACAAGCATTAGACAGAATTTCGATAGATTCAAACATGCTTTGTGCAATCACTGGTTCCATTACGTTTAACTGTAATTGACCACCTTCTGCTGCGAATGAAATGGTGTTGTCGTTACCGAGAACTTTAAAGCAAACTTGGTTAACCACTTCAGGAACAACAGGGTTAACTTTTGCTGGCATGATAGAAGAGCCAGCTTGAAGCTCTGGTAGGTTCAGCTCATTTAAACCAGCACGAGGGCCAGAAGAAAGTAGACGTAGGTCGTTACAGATTTTCGATAATTTAACGGCTAGGCGTTTTAGTGCGCCGTGAGTCATTACATAGGCACCACAGTCAGAGGTTGCTTCAATCAAATCTTCAGCGGGAACAACATCGATCCCCGTGACTGCCGCTAGATGTTTTACTGCTGCCGCTTGGTAACCTGGAGCGGCATTAAGGCCGGTGCCGATTGCTGTTGCACCAAGGTTGATTTCAAGTAGCAGCTTTGAGGTATATTCAAGGTTACGAATTTCTTCGTTAATGGTCACAGCCCAAGCATGGAACTCTTGACCCACAGTCATTGGTACCGCGTCTTGCAACTGAGTGCGGCCCATTTTCAAAATACCAGAGAACTCTTGGCTTTTAAGCTCAAATGCGCCTTTAAGGTATTCGATTGAATCAATCAATTTACGAATGCTGTTGTATACCGCAATACGGAAACCTGTCGGGTAAGCACAGTTGGTTGATTGGCTCTTATTCACATGGTCGTTAGGGTTAATGAACTCATATTGACCCTTTTCTTTACCCATTAGCTCAAGCGCTACGTTGGCGATAACTTCGTTAGTATTCATATTAACAGAAGTACCCGCACCACCTTGATAAACGTCTGATGGGAATTGGTCCATGCACTTACCTGTTTCAAGGATCAAATCACACGCTTGGATGATGTAGTTAGCTACTTGGCTTGGCACCACGCCAAGTTCTTTGTTTGCCAATGCGGCTGCTTTTTTAGTCATGATCATGCCGCGCACAAATTCTGGCACATCAGAGATGGTTGCTTTTGAAATGTTGAAGTTTTCGATAGCGCGTAGAGTGTGAATACCGTAGTACGCATCAGCTGGAACGTGACGTTGACCTAAAAGATCTTCTTCAATACGAGTGGCTTGGTTAGCGATAGCTGCTTCAGATAGGGTAGCCATAACAGGATCCTTAGAGAATTATTCTGATAATTAGTGGAATTATTAGCCATTTCTGCAGTTTAAGAATCCATTCGTCAGAGTTTTTGGCTGGAAAATCCATCCTGACTTCTGTGGCACATAATACGCAACCTATAATTAAAAAATAGTAACTTGATCACTTTTTTAGCCAATATTTGATTAAATTTTCATAAGCATCAATATGCGTTAAATTTATGTTTCAAACGCTAGTTTACGTTGGATATTTTCCTAGAAACTGTGATGAAAAAGTAGCAGTTTAAGAGTTGAATAGTACGGGTTTTAGCGTGGAGGGGGTGTTACGTCATTTTATTGTTAACCACATTAAGGGGCTTCTACAGTGTGCCCATTAACGGTTCAATGCCATCTTTGACATACAATCAAGCCAGCTATATTAATCAACTGGCTTGATAAAAACATTAATGGCTTAACAATGTTTTTGTTGAATCATATCAATTGTGAAGATACTTCCATTGTTGGTTAACCCAATTTGGATCGGCAGCATGTCCGGGAAGGAAAGAGGCGTTATTACACTGTGTAGACCATGGGCCAAAGCATTGATAAACACCATGTCCTTGGAATTTTACCACGGTACCATTCCCGTAAGAACCAAACCCATTTGGATACACATAGTCGTAATCACCTCCACCAGTATTAATCGCGGTGACATTTACTGATACATTCGCTGTATCACTAGTTGTGCCATCATTGACTGTTAATGCGAATGTCAATGTTTGATCGCGATTCTCTAAAGATTCCGTATTAACGGTGATTCTTGCTTGGCTAGTATCGCCCAAAGCGATTGGTTTGCCTGCGGTTTGCGTCCAATGATAGGTTAAAGTATCGCCATCCACATCGGTTGATTGGCTGCCATTAAGTATAAAACTCGCTCCATGCTCTACAGTGCTCACATTCACTCTAGCGTTCGCTTCAGGAGCATGGTTCGTATCTGTTCGCAGTGTCAGTATGACGGTATCGCTATCTTTTTTCCCCGACTCGTCTTGTACCAAAAGTTTAACTGTAATTGAGATACTATCTGATACTTCAAACCCTTTTTTAATTTTAATTTTAGGCGTTTCAGTGCGATTTTCTCTCAGAACGATAGCTTCTCTCGCAACCCCCTCTACTGTCTTAATTGTCCATTTAAAATCGAGATTTTCTCCTGTTGAATTGGAACCATTAAGGTAATAAAACTGATTTTCGACAAATTGAGCTTGGATGTCAGCCCCAGCATTAGCCTCGGTATGTTCAACAATGGGTACATCAGTGTTATCATAGTGAGTTCGAAGATCGGTGTGTGCTACTCTTCTCCAATAGGCATTGCTTACTTGGCTTTCGCTAGGGAAATAATAATAAGGTGCGCGAATCAACTGATAGTAATAGCGACCTGTGCTGCTGACATATTTATAAATATCACCGACGTGAGCAGGTTGTCTATCCCCCCATACTGAATCTCTAACGTCCCATTCTCTGAGATCATCAACACCAAACTGCTGTTTAATAATATCGTCGGAGTAGCTAGCGCGTGATTGATGTCGGTTAGGTAAAGCAATTCGCGCCCCGCTGGCTGCTGGAAACTGCGTTTTGCCATCGCTTACATCCACTTTAACAATCACAATGGAGTTGTGAATTAATCCGTATTGCGGTGCTTTAAAAACAGCAGTATTGCCGTTTGATTCGAGTAATTCGAATCCTTCCGGAGTATGGAATTGATACGATAACGTACCGGCACTGTTGCGATTAGTCACATTAGCAGTGACAGTAAAAGTCTCACCTGGAGCAATCACTTTAGGTAAAACTAATTCCGTATTAATATTTTGTTGTGATAGCGGATAGGTAAAAGGCTTATTCTGATCGGTGTTTTGCCAAATAGGTTTATCTAGGGTAGTAAGATTTAATGCCTGAAGTTTCTGCTTAGTTTCTTGCGTTGCGCTCAGCCCCCAAACGTCGAAAAATGGAGTCAAGTCAAACCCTGATACTCGACTGCTTTCCAAAATAAATGATTGTTTTTTAGCATCATCGGTTAATGGCAATTCGCTTGTCGGCATTGTGCGTATTCGCTTACCTAAGCGAGCATAGAAGTCTTGACCAAAGGTTAGATCAAGTTGCCAGAACATTGCAACTTTAACGAATAGGTCGCGGCATTCATCGTAAGTTTGATGGCTATTAAAAAAAGAGAATATGTTGGACCAAATCAGTCGTGATGAATGCCCAAGAGCACGCTGTACATAAAGAGACGTTAAATTAACCGTCACTTCAGTAAGGCCATTCCAAGTCATGAATGGTAATTGGTAGTGATGTCCTAGCTCATGCCATGGTCCCCAAGAGTTGGAAATTTTTGTTGTAACATCGTTAAAGCCATCTTCGTTAGCGCCCAACCAATAATTAGAAGCTGACATATAGCCACCAGTATTATTTGGCTTTGATTGGAATAAATATTGTAATTTAGTTGCAGAATGTGGGGGATTATTATTCTCACCTAACCCATATTGCTCTTCAGTTAAGTTAACGATATGATCCCAAGTGCTCATTATCTCTGTTGGATTAGTTATTTTATTCATATGAGTTATGGGTAACGTGATAATCATTCTTTCACCAACTAGCTCACCATATAGTGCCGTATTATAACGAGATAACATTTCTTGCCAGTCATCATCACTGTCTTCATTTAAAATAAAACGTGGCATTTCTCGGCCACCACTTAATATATTAAATGTCAGTGATAAATCCGATGGTGGGCTCATCGGTGCATAATAAATTACGCCATTTTCTTCAACGTTAATACGGTTATTACCTGCTTCAAGGATGATTTTTTGAGGAGATACCAAAGTTTCATTTCTATATTTGATTGGAACTATCCATATTTGGGGTTTATCTTTAAGACTAGCGCCATCATAGTTATAGTTAATAACCAATTCATCTCCTTTTTTTGCCCAGAAGCCAGATGACTGAACTGGATGTGCTAGGAAGGAACGACGTTGTTCTTGTAAAAACCTCCCAGGGTTATATCTTTGTTCTACCGTGACTTCTCTACTAGGTTCTGCTGCTTCTACGCTAGTTATAGTTGTAAAAAAAATGGCCAATAGAATTGACTGTGAGATTAGATTTTTTTTCATCATAAACCTTCTTTGTTGATGTTAAACGACGAGCGATTAAAACTCCAAATACAATGATTTAAAATCATTTACAAATATAACCTTGGCTCAAGGTTATATTTGTATTGGATAGCTAAGTTCCATTGTTATTTATTATTGCTATTGTTTATTTTTAATTAAATTCAAACCATTGTTATTAAGCGTGTTGTTTTTTCGCTATGGGGATCGCATGAATAAAGTGGAATTTTTGTTTGTGTATATTGAATTTTCTGGTTTTATGTGGATTAGATAGAGCTGTAATGCTTTGGTATTGACCTAGGATAGATATTATAAGCTTTGAATCTCTATGCTTGATGATAAAAAATGATGCGACTACGTTATTAAATGATAGTAATACGCACGCGAGATAGCCGATAAAGACTAGCCACAAAACCAAAGTTTTTTATCGTGTTGAGTTCTCGTATTTTTATACTATTTATTGATTTTTATGATGACATTGAAAATAGTTTATGAATTGTGAATGTGAGAATGAAATTGAGAGAGATATAAAAGTGAATTTTTACATCTCTTTGATTTATACCCTTCCTACTTGAAATTGCAGCAGTGTTGGCTACATTCGCTCACCCCAATCACATAGTTTATCTATGCTCATGGGGATGAACTCACTTGCCGCCTACCTGCAACTTCAAGTTGTTTGGGTATAGGCAGGGAGCACAATTACAAATTGTGACATAAGTTAGTGGCGGATTAGGTTGTCGCTGTGCTTCACTACTTGCGGCCACTGAGTGTAGGCGCTAATGTGTAGAGCAACAAAGGAGGGCGTGTGTTTCCTATCTTACTTTTACTCTTTATTTTTGTACCGATTATAGAAATTGGTCTATTTATTCAAGTTGGTGGCATTTTAGGATTGTGGCCAACGATCGCACTAGTGCTGCTTACCGCATTTGTTGGTGCTTCTTTAGTTCGTAGCCAAGGCCTACAAACTTTGCTGAGTGTGCAAAATCGTTTGCAGCAAGGAGAATTACCCGCTCAGCAGATTTTTGAAGGGGTAATGTTGGCTGTGGCTGGCGTGTTGTTGTTAACCCCTGGTTTTATGACGGATGCGCTCGGGATGCTGGTGTTGCTACCCGCCCCACGAGCTGTTATCGCTAAGTATCTGATGAGCAAAATGGTGGTAAAAGGTATGGCGAGTGGCTTTCGTGGCGGTTTTCATTCTAGCCCCTATGAACATGACCCTTTCCATCATGATGCCCACCGCTCGTCAGAGCAAGGTGATACATTTGAAGGTGAGTTTGAACGTAAAGATAATGACCGCAATAAACTCAATTAAATAAGGCTCGTTGCCCCACATCACTGAAGTTACAACTTCAAGTGATGTGGGGGGCGGGTCTTTTTACTGTTATTATTTACGCTTTTAAAATAAATGTTAAAAATTAAATGTCGAAATAGTTTGCTTAGTTAAATTTAAAGGCCTATAGTGGCCTCGCTCTGTTGTTCAGGGTTATTAATGAAACAAAAAATAAAAGTAAAAGTAAATTCTCAGAATCCCATCGTAAAAGTTGTTGTCCTCAGTGTTTCCCTTACCTTATTAGTAACATTAAATAATTCAATCTTTCAGTGCATTGTGCATAAGCACGATAACTCTATGAATTTAAATAAAAGGGACACATTATGTCTAACAAAACAACTGGTTCTGTAAAATGGTTTAACGAAACTAAAGGTTTCGGTTTTCTTACTCAAGACAACGGCGGCGCTGACGTGTTCGTACACTTCAATGCAATCGCTTCTGACGGTTTCAAAACTCTAATTGAAGGCCAAAAAGTGTCTTTCAATGTAGAAAACGGCCAAAAAGGCCTACAAGCGGCTCAAGTAACCGTATTGTAATTCTGTCCAATATACAGAATATAGAAAAGGTCGCTTAGGCGACCTTTTTGCTATTTCAGGTTTGTTAACTATTTGGGGCTGCTACTGTGCACCTTCAAAGCCCATTTGACGCCATGCTTCAAACGCAATAATGGCGACTGCATTCGACAAGTTTAAACTGCGAGCATCCGGCATCATCGGTATACGGATACGCTGTTCCATCGGTAAGCTTTCAATCACCTCTGCGGGTAATCCTCTGGTTTCAGGGCCAAACATTAGCACATCACCTTTTTGAAATTTTGCATCGACATGATGACCTGTGGTTTTGGTGGTACAGGCAAAAATTCGATAGGTTTTGCGTTCATTATTTAGGTATTCCATAAACGCATTAAGATCTTTATGGCGCGTTACTCGCGCTAAATCATGGTAATCGAGACCTGCACGGCGCACTTTCTTTTCTTCGAAATCAAAACCAAGTGGTTCAATTAAGTGTAAGTTGGCACCACAATTGGCGCATAAACGAATAATATTGCCAGTGTTAGGGGCGATTTCAGGCTCGTAAAGTGCGATATCAAACATCTTATAGCGGCTCTTTAGGGAATATGTGTGGCCAGTATAAAGGGGTCGCTGCATTGGTTACAAGCAACCACTTTATAGGATGAGTTTGAATCAGGCGTTAAGTGGCAATGTGATTTGTACTTTTAGGCCGCCTAACTCGCTACGACTGGCTGTAATGGTTCCGCAGTGTTGGCGAATAGCACTTTCTGTGATGGCAAGACCTAAGCCAGTGCCGCCACTGTGGCGATCTCGCGCGGTTGATACGCGATAGAATGGACGAAAAATATCGTCCAACTCATTGTCGGGAACACCTTCACCGTTGTCCTCAACACTGACTAAAAGCGTTGTTTGATTAGTAGAGAAGGTCACTTTGATCTGATCTTCACCATAGTAAATAGCATTACGTACGATGTTTTCTAGCGCACTCATTAAGAGTTTCGGGTTACCCACAATTGATCTATCGGGAATGGGGTTGTAGCTGAGAGTTTTATTTCTTTGCTCCGCTTCAAATTGAGCATCGTTCAGCAGTTCTTCCCATAAGCTAGACAGAGGCTGTGTTTCGCGACTTAAATGGCTGTCAGTTTGCATGCGCGAAAGCTGCAACAGCTCTCCAATCATTTGTTCTAGGCGTTGCGCTTCGGTATCAATCCGTTCTAATTCAGAGCTCTCACCTTGTTTACGAACCGCAAGTGCATTTGCCATGCGCAGCCGTGTTAGTGGTGAGCGTAACTCGTGAGAAATATCAGATAACAACCGTTGCTGTCCCGAAATCATCTGGTTCACGGCTTCGACCATCTGGTTAAAGCTTTCTCCTGCTTGACGAAATTCATTGGTGCCTTTTTCCAATTGTGGATCAACCACGAATTCGCCACGAGCAACCCGTTTGGCTGCTTGCTCTAAGCGGCTTGCTGGTTTGCTCAATGCCCATGCTAGCCACAATAATAGTGGGGTACTGACGAGCATCACCGCAAGCAGCAATTGAAAGGGGCGATCAAACAATTGTAGTAAGAATGGGGGAGGCTCATTCCAGCGAATACCGACGTAAAGTAATAAATCTTGTTTGGCGAGAGTGATCGGTACCGGACCTGCCAGCATGTATTTGCCGTAAAGCTTTTGTTGTGGCTTATCAATCGATTCAATACTAGTGACAAAATTCTGTAACACCTTCAATTTGAAGTCGGTTTGAGTCTTTGTGGTTAAAATGGTGCCATCTAGCTGGGTGATAAAAAAATGGGGACGATTAATATTATCGCGTTTATGACCTTCTCCACGTTGCATGTTGCTACTGCTTTCTAGTTGAAAAAGAATTCGCGTTAATTCGTTGTCGTTTTTAAAGGTATGCTCAATCTTTTCTTTCAGCATCTCAAGGCGTTGATATTCATCACTAGGAAGATCGCGTGTTTTACGAGGGTCAAGGTGTGGCAAAGCTAGCACTGCAATCAGTACCAGTAGCATCGTGAGCCAGAAAATGGCAAAAATACGGCCATAGAGGCTATTTATTTTGGGTAGGTGCATTAATCCTCCAAAATCATTAAATAGCCACGACCACGTAGCGTTTTGATGCGTGGCTTACCATCAATGCGCTCTGGTAATTTTTTTCGTAAATTTGAAACGTGCATATCAATTGCGCGGTCAAATGCGGCGAGTCTTTTACCTAATACGTCGATACTGAGGTTTTCTTTAGTGAGTGTTTCTCCTGGGTTTTGCACAAAGTGTGTAAGTAGCGCAAATTCAGTGGTGGTCAAGTCGAGTAATTGACCTTGGCAATAAGCTTCTTGTTTACTCGGATAGACCTGAATGTCCTGACATTCGATAACATCACTCGATTTGGTGCTGTTATTGGGCTGTGATCGACGCAAGATAGCGCGGATGCGGGCCAGTAATTCGCGGTCGCTAAAGGGTTTGGGCAAATAGTCGTCAGCGCCCAGTTCCAAGCCAATGACTCGGTCGATTTCTTCGCCTTTGGCGGTCAGCATTAACACTGGAGTACACCAGTTCTCTCGTAGCCGTTTGAGTGTTTCCATGCCATTAAGCTTGGGCATCATCACATCCAGCAACACTAAGTCAATGCCGCTATGTATCGTAGCGAGACCGGCTTCTCCATCATTGGCCTCTGATACTTCAAAGCCTTCATAGCTTAGAACTTCTTTGAGTAAGCTTGTTAACTCGGTATCGTCATCAATTAGAAGAATATGTGCCATGTGCAGCCTCGTGCGTTATCAGGTTATTTGGGTATAGTTTACTGTGAAATAGCGCAGATATTCAGTGGGTGAGTCGCTCTTTACGATTCTTTACGCTCACTATACGTCGCTTTACCTTGTAGCATCTATTCTATATTCAAGCGCTGAGAACACAGCCTCTTAACAATCCACTTGGTGAAGGAATAGATTATGAACATGACAAAAAAAATGGTACTTGCTGCGGTTGTACTTCCTCTTACTCTTGGTACTGCTAGTGTTTTCGCATACGGTGGTGGTAAAGGGCAACACAAAGGATCTGATGATGAATGTGGTCGTGGAGCAGATCGCGGCATTATGCAGCAATTAGACCTTACGGCTGACCAACAAGCAAAACTCAAAGAGATGCGCGGCGCAAACCGTGATCAAATGAAAAATGAATTTAAAGGTCAAAAGCAAGCTCAGATGCAGGCGCATCACGCTAAAGTTCAAGCCTTGGTGCTAGCCGATAACTTTGATGAAGCTGCTGCGAATGAACTAGCAAAAGAGATGGTTGACCAGCAAGTATCTCATCGTGTGAAAATGCTTGAAAAGCGTCATGACATGTTGAGTGTGCTCACTCCAGAACAAAAAGTTAAATTCCAAGAGTTGCAGCAAGAACGTATGCAAAAATGTATGGCAAATGGCCAAAAAAAGATGAAGAAAAACGGTTAATTACCGCAACAGGCCTCTCTATGAGGCCTGTTCATTTTTGTGGCATATTCATTGTCAGCTGAAGAAGGTATACTTTCACTACACTTTCTTCATGATTTCGGTGCTATGAAACAAGAATACGCCCGCTTGGTTACCCTTGCCGCATGGACAGCCACAATGGTTGCAACTGTGCTTCTGATTGTCAAAGTGATTGCTTGGTGGATCACAGGCTCTGTCAGTTTACTCGCCTCACTGATCGATTCTTTACTTGATATTGCAGCCTCGGTGGTCAACTTGATTGTGGTGCGCTATGCATTACAACCGGCAGATAAAGAGCATGCCTTTGGGCATGGCAAAGCAGAGTCCTTGGCCGCACTGGCGCAAGCGATGTTTATTTCAGGTTCTGCCTGTTTCCTCATTCTTAATGGTGTTGACCGATTTTTCCGTCCACATGAATTAACCTCTCCCGAATATGGGGTTTACGTTAGTTTCTTTGCCATGGTAGTAACATCCGGTTTGGTGATGTTCCAAAAGCATGTGGTGAAGAAAACAGGCAGTCAGGCGATAGCCGCTGATTCTCTACATTATCAAACTGATCTTTTCATGAACGCTGCTATTATGCTGGCGCTAGCACTGAGCTGGTACGGCTTTAAGCAGGCAGATGCGGTATTTGCGGTCGGGATTGGTCTTTATATCTTATACAGTGCATTTCGTATGGTGATGGAAGCGATTCAAACCTTACTCGATCGAAAACTACCTGATGAAGAATTAGCGCAGATCCATGCCGAGTGTCTGTCTGTTGAAGGGGTATTAGGGGTTCATGAACTGCGAACTCGAATGTCAGGACCTGTAAGATTCATTCAATTGCATTTGGAATTAGATGACAACATGCCATTGATTGAAGCGCATCGCATTGCTGATGATGTAGAAGATAAATTGCTCGACGCTTTTCCTGGGGCAGATGTATTAATCCATCAAGATCCTTACTCCGTTGTGTTTGGCTCAGAAAAAAAGCAAAAAAAACAAGGCTGGTAGCGACAGAAATACGCTTATTGGCTATCTTTTGTGTGAGTAATAAACAAGTGTGATTCTGATGTGAATCAACAAAGTATTAACGCAAAGCTGTAATACTCTTACATAAGTAGCAAAGTTACATAATTTCACGCAAATAACAGTAGTATTCCTTTTTAGGAAAGGTAACATTGCGCGTAGATTATCAAGATTTTGTTGCCTGTTTTGTCGTTAACAGGCAGCGTTAAAATTAGTATTAAGTTTACAAAAAATCGAGGGTGAGCATGATTAAGAAAATCGGTGTTTTGACAAGTGGCGGTGACGCACCTGGTATGAATGCAGCAATTCGTGGTGTTGTTCGTACTGCACTAGGTGCTGATTTGGAAGTATATGGTATTTATGATGGCTACCTTGGCCTGTACGAAGACCGTATCAAGCAACTTGACCGCTCAAGTGTTTCTGATGTGATCAACAAGGGTGGTACATTCCTTGGTTCGGCACGTTTCCCAGAGTTTCGTGAAGTCGCGGTTCGTGAGAAAGCGATTGAAAACCTGAAAAAACACGGCATCGATGCTCTTGTGGTTATCGGTGGTGATGGCTCTTATATGGGCGCCAAAAAACTGACTGAGATGGGTTTCCCATGTATCGGTCTGCCTGGCACTATCGATAACGATATCGCAGGTACTGATTACACTATCGGTTACTTAACAGCATTAAATACAGTCATTGATGCGATTGACCGTTTACGTGATACTTCTTCATCTCACCAACGTATTTCTATTGTTGAGATCATGGGCCGTCACTGTGGTGATTTGACGCTGATGTCTGCCATTGCGGGTGGTTGTGAGTACATCATTACTCCTGAAACTGGCCTGGATATGGCGCAGCTTACTGCCAATATCCAAGATGGTATTAAGAAAGGTAAAAAGCATGCGATTATTGCTTTAACTGAGCTAATGATGGATGCCAACCAACTGGCGAAAGAAATTGAAAAAGCGACGGGTCGTGAAACTCGTGCGACAGTACTTGGTCACATTCAACGTGGTGGTCGTCCAACAGCATTTGACCGTGTACTAGCATCACGCATGGGTAACTTCGCTGTTCACCTACTGCTTGATGGTCAAGGTGGTCGTTGTGTTGGTATTCAAAAAGAGCAGTTAGTTCACCATGACATCATTGATGCTATCGAAAACATGAAGCGTCCAGTACGTCATGACTTGTTCAAAGTGGCTGAAGAGTTGTTCTAATCTGAGCTATACCCTTCCTACTTGAAGTTGCAGCGGTGTTGGCTACGTTTGCTCACCCCAATCACATAGTTTATCTATGCTCATGGGGATTCACTCACTTGCCGCCTACCTGAAACTTCAAGTTGTTTGGGGATATGTTGTTAATTGAACTTGAAAAAAAGACCGCATTTGCGGTCTTTTTGTTTTTCACACTATAGGATGATTTCACGTACTTCAGGATCTTTGCGTTCCAAGTAGTGAATAGATTTGATACGACGAATGGTACGACAACGGCCACGAATCAGTAACGTTTCAGTGGTCGCAATGTTGCCTTTACGCGTTATACCTTCTAATAAATCACCTTTGGTGATACCGGTTGCAGAGAAAATGACATTATCGCTACGCGCCATATCTTCCATTTTCAGTACCACACCCGCTTCAACGCCCATTTCAGCACAACGAGCGAGCTCTTTTGCGCCATAAATGCGGTTTTCTTCGGTATGGCCCTTCACTTCATGACGAGGCAGCAGACGACCGTGCATGTCGCCATCAAGAGCGCGAATGACAGCTGCAGATACCACACCTTCAGGTGCACCACCGATACAATACATCACATCCACTTCGCTATCTGGCATACAAGTTAAAATAGAAGCAGCTACATCACCGTCAGGCACTGCGAAAACACGAACGCCCATCTGTTGCATCTGTGCAATCACCGCATCGTGGCGAGGTTTGGCTAACGTGGTAACGACTAGGGTATCGAGCGGTTTATTAAGTGCCGCTGCGATATTTTCTAGGTTCTCTTTTAATGGTTTGTTGAGGTCAATACAGCCTTTTGCACCAGGACCAACCACCAATTTTTCCATGTACATATCTGGTGCTTTAAGGAAACTTCCTTTCTCGCCAGCGGCTAATACCGCCAGCGCGTTAGATTGCCCCATGGCGGTCATGCGAGTGCCTTCAATGGGATCGACCGCGATATCAACTTTGTCGCCACCTAGGCCTACTTGTTCACCAATATAAAGCATCGGCGCATCGTCGATTTCGCCTTCACCAATGACAATTTCACCTAAGATTTCGGTTTTGTTGAGAAGATTACGCATGACTTCGACTGCTGCGCCGTCTGCGGCATTTTTATCGCCTCGACCAAGCCATTTATAACCAGCCAGTGCAGCACCTTCGGTTACTCGAGAGAATGCCATTGCTAAATCGCGTTTCATGCTAACTCCAAAGAAAAGGGAATAGGAAATTTCGGCGGCGATTTTAACATATCAAATCGGAAACGTTTGCTTTTTTAGTTCGTAAGGATTGCACTTGATCAAATCCAAGCGTTAAATTTGCGAAATCAGCGCTCAGACATACGGTTTTATCGGGGTGTTCTGCAGCTTAAGTTAGGTTGGTGTCAATTTGAGTTTGTTTTTTAACCGAATAGTGAAAATTTTCGCATATAGTGAGTGTTTATAAGCGCCGGGCTGAGTAGAATGGGTCAATAAGTGAAATTATGTTCACCTCAACCGAATCATTAAGGGTATGCACCATGTCTTTTGAAGTATTAGAACTACTAGAAGCAAAAATTCAAACCGCTGTTGACACAATTGCACTTCTGCAAATGGAAGTTGAAGAGTTAAAAGAAGAAAAGCAGCAGTTGATCACTGAAGCAAACGAGCTAAAAGCAAGTCGTGAAGAGCTTGAGCAAAAAGCACAACAAATGCAACAAGAACACGCCGCATGGCAAGACCGCATTCGTAACCTATTAGGCAAGATGGATGACGTAGAGTAATCTTTCTGCTTACGCTTAAAACAACAATGCCGACGAATGTCGGCATTGTTGTTTTAAGGTTCTTTAACGGGGGGGGGTTATACCAATCACAGTAAGTAAGTGATCAGAAATAGCGTAGGAAAAAAGCTTGAGAACAAGGCAGAGTTTTTCGATAAGTAGTTATTCTACAATCCAAAATTCTAACGCAGTTATCGAGTTTTTTAACAAGCTAGGGTGAACAGTTATTTACTACGATTGGTATTACGCCTTTGGCCTTACGCCCAGCGTATGACATAGCGCATAGGTCATTTCGGCACGGTTTAGCGTATAGAAATGGAAATCTTTTACCCCTTCACGGCTTAAAATTCTGACCATGTCGATAGCTTGACTTGCCCCGACGAGCTGGCGAGTGGTTGGGTCATCATCTAATCCATCGAACTGCTTTGCCATCCAACCAGGCACTTTGACATTGTTTTGTGCAGCAAAGCGCGAGGCTTGTTTGAAGTTGGATACAGGCAAAATTCCCGGTACGATTTCAACATCAATACCCGCCGCCACGCAGCGGTCACGAAAACGTAAGTAGCTTTCTACATCAAAGAAGAACTGGGTAATCGCGCGGTTGGCACCGGCATCAACTTTACGTTTTAGATTAAGTAGGTCAGCTTGCGCACTTTTTGCTTCAGGGTGAACCTCTGGAAAGGCGGCAACAGAGATATCAAAATCATGACGTGCTTTTAGTAACTCAACCAGATCTGAAGCATACATTTCTGGCTTGCCACCACCGACAGGAATATCCCCACGCAATGCCACAATGCTTTGAATGCCGTTGTTCCAGTAATCGTCAGCAATTTGAATAAGCTCTTCACGTGATGCATCGATGCAAGTCAAATGAGGGGCTGCGATTAAGCCGGTTTGATCTTTGATCTCTTTAATGATGGAGTGAGTACGGTCGCGTTCGCCAGAGTTTGCACCATAAGTGACAGAAACAAATTTTGGTTGCAGCGTTTTTAAGCGGTGTACCGAATTCCACAGTGTCTCTTCCATCTTTTCAGAGCTCGGTGGGAAAAATTCAAATGACACATTAATATTGTCAGACAGCTCTGCAATGTTTTGGTTTAGTGCATCGATATGACTGGCGTGTGTGTATCCCATCTTACTTCTCCCTGTGGCGAACTTCCCGCCCAATTAAAATCCCTTGAATTGACGTTTGGACGTCTATATGTCCACAGAATGTATTGAATATGTTTTAATGTCAATACTGTAATCATGAATAATATTCATGTTGATCGTGAGTAGAACTCAAGTGAAGCAACGATATTCATCGCACTCAGTTACAACATTCATTGTGGGCCCGTTTTACTGCATTATCGGCTTATCAATAACTCCATTTCACAGCCTTTGCTTTGGATAAAGAACCCACAAACCGCGCAAGATTAGCTCGAAAGATCAAATGTCCTAGTTTAGAGAAAACTAGACAGCAAATTTAAATCCGACTGGATGGCCCCGGCAGTCACCTCTCGGCCTGCTCCTGGCCCGCGAATAACTAATGGGTTATCACGATACCATTTACTTTCGATGGCAAAAATATTGTCACATGGTAGTAGGTTAGCTAAAGCGTGTTCGCGTTCTAACGCTTCAACACCGACAGTGGCTTTACCATTTTTTTCAAGCCTTGCAACGTAGCGCAGTACTTTCTCTTCACGTTGTGCTTTTTCGAGACGTTCAGCCAATCTCTCACTCAGTAGTTGGCTCTTATCTAAGAAGTCATCTAACGATAGATCTTTCAGCTCTTCAGGTACCAGTGATTCGACTTTTACGTTTTCTGGTTCAAGGTGTAGGCCGGATTCGCGAGCTAAAATGACTAGTTTGCGCATTACATCGGAGCCATCGAGATCACTACGAGGATCGGGTTCTGTTAAGCCTTGTTGCCAAGCCAGATCGACTAACTCACTAAAAGGAATTGAACCATCAAATTGCTGGAATAGCCATGATAGCGTGCCAGAGAAAATGCCTGACAGCGCGACAATATCATCACCACTTTCACGTAGGTCACGAACGGTATGGTTGATAGGCAAACCTGCACCAACCGTTGCATTGTATAACCAATGGCGGCTGATCTTAGCAAAAGCATCTTTCACTTGATGATACGACTGACTAGAGGCGGAGCCTGCGACTTTGTTGGCGGAAATTAAGTGCATGCCATGCTCGGCAATATCGAGGTAACGCTCTGCGAGTTCAGAACTGGCTGTGACATCTAACACGATGAGATCATCATATCCTTGGATATTACTCAAGTGTTGTAGCCATTCTTTACCTTGGTAAGAGATGGCTTCATCATTAAATCGTTCGAGTACCGATTCAGCATTGATGCCTTGTTCATCAAACCAATAGGTTTGGCTGTCGATAACCGCTACCAGTTCAAAGTTCATCCCACGGCGCTTTTCAAGCTCTGATTTTTGTTCTGCAAATAATTTCAGCCAACTCGAACCAATATTACCTTTGCCACATAACGCTAATGCTACACGCTTTTGTGCTTGGAAAAGTTGGTTATGCATGCCTATTACTAGTGGCTCTACTGCTGTTTTGCGCAGCACGGCAACCAAACTCAGTCCTGATTCTGACTCGCAAATAAATTCAACTGGTGATGATCTCAACTGCTGGTAAAAACCGTAGCAGTGATTTGGGTTTTTGGTGACGCCTGCGCCAACCGCGCCAACTAAAGAAAACCCTTCTTTGAGTTTAATTTCAGCTTCGAAAGCCGTGTCTTGAAGGTGGGCGAGAGCACCTCCTGAAATTTCAGTGGTGTAGGCTAGACGTAAGCGGTGTTGATCAGCTTGCGCTTCAAACGCTAGCGGTTCAAGTTGGGCACGTTGTAAGCTGCGCAGAACACTGCTTTGCAGACGTTGGAAGTCATGACCGTGGCTAAAGGAAAGCTCAATCAGCAAGACATCTTCTAACGAGGTGATGATCTTAGCCCCACGTCCAGAAGCAAGCACACGCTCGATATGGGTTGAACCGGACTCGGGTTGATAACTGCAACGTAAGTGTAAATCCATCGAGCTTTGAGCGACAGGTTGTAAAGTTCGGCTGTGCAATACTGGCGCGGCCAAGCGAGCCAGTTCATTGGTTTCGTCTAAGCGCAGCAGTGGCAGCAAACAAGCATCGCTGACAATGCGTGGGTCTGCGCTGTATACCCCAGCAACATCGCTCCAAATCGTAACTCGGTTAACTTCGGCCAATGCACCGATCATGGTGGCGGAATAGTCAGAACCATTACGGCCTAGCAATACGGTATCGCCTTGCTCATTTTGTGCCATAAAACCAGTAATGATGATGCGATGATGAACGTGCTGTGCCAGAATTTCTTTTAAAAGAGGATAGGAGCGTGAGCGGTCAACTTCCGGTTGTGTGCCTGTTTCAGCGCGCAGAAAAGCTCGCGCGTCTTGAGCAACCGCGGCAAGATCATTTTGGTTGAGTAATGCGGCTAGTAAACGTGAAGACCAAACTTCACCATGGCCCAATACGCTGGCTTGTTGGGCTGCACTTAGCGGTGCAGACAATTCACCTAACGCGCGTATTTCGGCATTTAATAGGTCGCGCAACGTATTGGCTGAGTTGTCATCAAGTAGTGCGTCGATTAAGTTAGTTTGAAATTGACGAACCGCTTGTAGGTTCTCATGCGCTAATCGGCCATCTTTTTTGAGAGCCTCAAGAAAGGCGATCAAGTGATTGGTGGTTTTGCCTGCCGCAGAAACCACCACTAAGTCGTTATTGTGTGAATATTCTTTTAAGATATTCACCACTCTTTTATAACATTCAGGGTCAGCAAGGCTACTGCCACCAAATTTATGCAGTTGTCGCAATGCAGTCATTAAAATGCCTCCTTGGCTTTGGCAAAGGCTTGTTGTAGATCGGCAATTAAATCATGAGCATCTTCTAAACCCACTGACAGGCGTAATAGTTGCGTTGAAATGCCGGCTTCAGCCAAAGCTTCGTCACCCATAGCGCGATGTGTCATTGATGCTGGATGGCAAATGAGGCTTTCGACACCGCCCAAAGATTCAGCCAGTGAGAACAGCTCTAACTGGCCGACAAAAAACTTCAACTGCTCAAAGCTTCCGGCAAATTCAAAACTGAGCATTGAGCCAAATCCTGACTGCTGTTTTTTCGCAATTTCATGGCCTGGGTGTTGTGGCAGGCTTGGGTGATAAATCGTTTTCACCAATGCTTCGTGTTGCAAATAAGCTAAGATTGCACCAGCATTTTCCTCATGAACACGCATGCGAGCACCCAACGTACGAATACCACGTAGTGTCATATAGCTGTCAAATGGTGTTCCCGTTGCGCCAAGGCAGTTGCCCCACCAGGCTAATTCTTCTGCGTGCTGCTCGGTTTTGGTAATAACAACGCCACCGATCACATCAGAGTGACCATTGATGTATTTTGTAGTGGAGTGGATAACGAAGTCTGCCCCAAGCAACAATGGTTTTTGAAATATAGGGGTAAGGAAGGTGTTATCGACGGCCACGAGCGCACCAACCTGATGCGCTTGGTGACAAATGTCGGCAATATCGACAACGCGCACAAGTGGGTTAGAGGGGGTTTCTAGCAATACCAATTTCGGTTTTTTAGCCAGCGCAGCACTTAAAGCTTCATGGTCAGATTGATCAACAAACAAGACATTGAAATCGCCTTTTTTGGCGCGAGTATTAAATAGACGATAAGTACCGCCATAACAGTCATGGGGGGCAACAATTAGATCATTTGCGCTAAGAAATGCAGACGCCCATAAATTGAGTGCAGAAGTGCCGCAGTTAGTGACGACAGCGCCAAGACCGGACTCGAGCTCATACAGCGCTTTTTCAAGCAAGCCGCGGTTTGGATTCCCTGAACGGGTGTAATCGTATTGAGGTACTTCACCAAAAGCAGGAAAGCCATAATTTGTCGAAAGATAAATGGGTGGTACAACAGCGTGGTATTGAGAATCTGATTCAATACCAGTACGAACAGCGATGGTGGCTGGCTTGCGAGTGGTCATAACGGTTTCCTTGCCTAATAAACTCACTGAGAGTGACATCCTACAGGGGTATTCTTATCTTCTTTAGAGTTGCCGCCGAGAGAAACTCAAGTTACTTTGGGTATACACCATATCTGATAATGTTTGATATTGCTGCTTCCCAGACTGATAGCGTTACACTTTACCGATCAAAAAATAAGACGTCAACACTTCCAGACGTCTATATGTCTTTGCTTATGGCGGTAAATCCCGCTAAAATCAGCCATCAAACTTTTTCTGACAAATTACGATAACGAAGGTGCGCAATGGCAGACTGGAATGGGGAATACATTAGCCCATACGCTGAACACGGTAAAAAAAGTGAGCAGGTGAAAAAAATCACCGTTTCAATCCCATTGAAAGTGCTGAAAATATTAACTGATGAACGCACTCGCCGTCAGATCAATAACTTACGTCATGCAACCAACAGTGAGCTGTTATGTGAAGCTTTTTTGCATGCTTATACCGGCCAACCTTTACCGACCGATGAAGATTTAAGAAAAGATCGCCCAGATGATATTCCAACAGAAGCGAAAGCATTGATGACCGCGATGGGCATTGAGTTTGAAGCATACGATGATGAAGCGTAACGCGCCACATCGATAACACTTTGTCTTTATTTTTGGAAAAGTGACCACAATGGTGTGCTGATCCGCAAAACCTGCACATGATTTTTCTGATATCACTCAAAAACAAAAAAAACCGCAGAACGAAAGCTGCGGTTTTTTTGTTTTCAAGCGACAACGTTACTCTTGCATGTAGCCTTCTGGCATTTCAATGCGAGCTACGCCTGAGTCAACCGCTGCCTGAGCGACGGCTTTTGCTACGCGAGGTAGCAGGCGAGGATCCATTGGTTTTGGAATGATGTAGTCAGGGCCAAAGCTTAGAGACTCAACTCCAGCTGCTTTAAGTACTTCAACAGGCACTTCTTCTTTGGCCAACTGGCGAATGGCTTCGACAGCCGCTAGCTTCATTTGATCATTGATTTCACTTGCGCGTACATCTAAAGCACCGCGGAAGATGAATGGGAAACACAAAACGTTATTAACTTGGTTTGGATAGTCACTGCGGCCAGTACCCATAATTAAATCATCACGTACTGCATTGGCAAGTTCTGGCTTAATTTCAGGATCTGGGTTTGAACAAGCGAACACAACCGGCTTGTCGGCCATCAGTTTCAATGCTTCCGCTGGCAGTAGATTCGGGCCTGATACCCCTAGGAATAAATCAGCGCCAGTGATGGCGTCTTCCAAGGTTCGCTTATCGGTGTTGCTCGCAAAAAGCTGCTTATATTCATTCAGATCATCACGGCGGGTGTGAATCACACCTTTACGATCAAGCATATAGATTTTTTCACGCATCGCCCCGCATTTGATCAGCAGTTCCATACATGCTGTTGCTGCTGCACCTGCACCAAGACAGACAATGGTACATTCGTTTAGATTTTTGCCTTGTAGTTCAATAGCATTGAGCATGCCCGCTGCCGTAACAATTGCCGTTCCGTGCTGATCATCGTGGAAAACTGGAATATTACAACGTTCAATTAAGCGACGTTCAATTTCAAAGCAGTCTGGTGCTTTGATGTCTTCGAGGTTAATGCCACCAAACGTATCGGCGATATTGGCGACAGTATCGACGAATTCATCAATGGTACGGTGTTTTACTTCAATGTCGATTGAATCAAGGCCAGCAAAACGCTTGAATAATAGTGCTTTACCTTCCATTACTGGCTTAGAAGCCATTGGCCCTAAGTTGCCTAAACCAAGAATTGCAGTGCCGTTAGAGATAACCGCGACCATGTTGCCTTTCGCTGTATATTTATAAACGTTATCTACATTTTGTGCGATTTCACGAACCGGTTCAGCAACGCCAGGGCTGTAAGCTAGCGCGAGATCTTCAGCTGAGTCTGCTGGTTTCGTGAGAGATACCGCGATTTTACCTGCCGTCGGGTAAGCGTGGTAATCGAGCGCACGTTGGCGAAATTGTTCTTCTGCAGTCAATTCTTGATTATGGTCATCTGACATAGGTTTAGGTGCTCGTATTGGGTTGGAAAGGTCAATGATTCTAATGGATGTCAGTCAAACTTCCTAGGTAGGAACGCGACGTGCTTCATTAAAAATGGCTGAAAACCGTGCTGATAAGACCTGAGAGTGATGACAAAAATCACTATATAAAAAAATGCCAATAAAAAAGGATGCCGAAGCATCCTTTTTTAATTCTATTACAAAATAGTAAATAATTACTTTTTGCTAGATAGAGCACCGAAACGCTTGTTGAAGCGATCTACACGGCCGCCTGTATCAACGATACGTTGCTTACCAGTGTAGAATGGGTGACATTTGTCACACACGTCTAGGTGGATAGATTCTTTGCCTAGAGTTGAGCTGAACTCGAATGCGTTGCCGCAAGAACAAGTTGCGCTAACTGCTTTGTATTCTGGGTGGATACCAGCTTTCATGGGATAACCTCAAATTGGGCCGTGTCGCTATCCGAATCTGAGCCGGACACCACACGTAGTTAATAAAAAATGTTGATACCGCTTCATGTTCAATAGTGAGCACTAAGCCATATCATCAAGGCGCGATATATTAATGAATCATCTGCAGTGGATCAAGCCATTTCGCCGCTATTTTCGCCACATTTTTGTACAATGACGAAGCTCGAATTTAATGGAAGCATCCAGTAGACTGTGTTTTCTTACTTTTTGTACCACTTATGGACGATTATGCGCCCCACCATTGCACGAGTTGCTTTACCTGTACCACTGGATAAACAGTTTGATTATCAGATCCCTGGGCATCTGTTTCCGATTGTCGGTGGACGTGTGTCGGTGCCGTTTGGTCGTCAGACTCTGGTTGGGATTGTGACAGCATTGGTCAGTGAATCGGATTTTCCATTAGATCAGCTCAAGCCGCTCAAACAAGTATTAGATACCCAACCAGTATGGTCAGATAAACTCTACCGTTTGCTGTCGTGGAGCAGTCAATTTTACCAATATCCACTCGGCGAAACCTTGTTTAATGCTCTACCTTCAGCACTACGTAAAGGCAAAGCAGCCGATTTCTCTACCTTACTGGAATGGCAACTGACACCAGCCGGACGTAATCAATTGATGCAAGGCTTTGGCCGAGCGGTTAAACAAGCCAAAGTGATGGCAATGCTCGAAGGTGGAGCGGTTTCGCACCAGCAGTTTATCGATGAAGAAGTCAGTAGTACGGTATTAAAAACGCTGGAGGAAAAAGGGTGGATAGAATCTGTTGAAAAGAAACCCATTGCCAAGGCGTGGCCGCAACAATTAGAAGCGGCAGTTGAAAAGCCCAAGCTCAACCATGAACAGGTGATCGCGATTGCCTCGATCAATAGCCACAGCCAATTTGCTTGCTATCTGCTCGAAGGCGTGACCGGTTCAGGGAAAACAGAAGTTTATTTAAACCTCATTAAACCAGTATTGGAAAAAGGCCGCCAAGCGCTAGTTTTAGTGCCTGAGATTGGTCTTACCCCACAAACGATCAACCGTTTTCGTAAGCGATTTAATGTGCCTGTTGAGGTGGTGCACTCAGGGTTAAATGATACCGAACGCCTTAATGCGTGGCTCGCGGCTCGCGACAAAATAGCCGGTATTGTTATTGGCACTCGCTCAGCTCTACTTACCCCTTTTGCTGACCTTGGGATTATTATCGTTGATGAAGAGCATGACGCGTCTTATAAGCAACAAGACAGTTTACGTTATCACGCACGTGATGTGGCGGTGATGCGTGCTCATCTTGAGCAAATTCCTATTGTACTTGGTTCTGCAACCCCAGCGCTGGAGACATTACACAACGCGTTAACGGGTAAATATCACCACTTAACACTGACTCAGCGCGCAGGTGTGGCGCTTCCAACCAAAAACAAAGTGTTAGACGTTAAAGGCCTGTTTTTAGAAAGTGGTTTATCTGCGCCATTAATTGCTGAGATGAGAAAGCACCTCAGTGCAGGCAACCAAGTGATGCTGTTTCTCAACCGACGCGGTTTTTCTCCAGCGTTGATGTGTCATGAATGTGGCTGGATAGCGGAATGTAAGCGCTGTGATGCCTATTATACCTTCCATCAATACAGCAGTGAGATGCGCTGTCATCATTGCGGTTCACAGCGTCCTGTGGTGCATCAATGCCAAGGATGTGGCTCAACTCAATTGGTGACTGTTGGTGTCGGAACCGAGCAACTCGAAGCACAACTGGCGCAGCTTTTTCCTGATTACAAGACCATTCGTATTGATCGCGACAGCACGCGTCGTAAAGGCAGCTTGGAAAACGCGTTAGCTTCGATTCGCAATGGTGAATATAAAATATTAATTGGCACTCAAATGCTTGCTAAAGGACACCATTTTCCCGATGTCACTTTGGTTGCACTATTGGATGTCGATGGGTCGCTATACAGCAGTGATTTTCGCGCCTCGGAACGTTTGGCTCAGCTGTTTACTCAAGTGGCGGGACGAGCAGGGCGAGCCAGTAAGCCGGGGGAGGTTATTTTGCAAACTCACCACCCCGAGCACAGCTTGCTGCAAGCGTTACTGAACAAGGACTATCACCACTTTGCGCAAACCGCCCTAGAAGAACGAAAAATCGCGATGCTGCCACCTTATACTTACTTGACCTTATTTAAAGCGGAGGGCAATCAAGCACCGATGGTTGAAGAGTTTTTGCGTCAAGTTCGTCATACTCTAGAGGCTCACCCTTTATTTGATGGGAGCTGTTTAGTGCTTGGGCCTACTCCGGCACCACTGGCTAAACGAGCGGGTAAATTTCGTTGGCAGCTGCTGTTGCAAACTCAGACTCGTTCGTTGATGCAAAAGTTATTAATGAGTGCTAAGCCAGCGATCACTATGTTGCCATTATCTAAAAAAATTCGTTGGTCTTTAGATATTGAACCGCAAGATCTCAGTTAAACCTGGCTATCGTTTTTTGTGTAATAAGCTGTAACGCATTGAAGCAAACGAGTGCTAAAAAATCATGCTGTTATTTTTATCAAGAAAATGAATCATCATCACTGTGATGAAGTTCACACTTGTTATGCAAAATTTGTTAATCTGACCGTAACTTTCTGTCTGGAAATGAATAGACTATCCAACATACCTTTGAAGTAAATGGCGGGTAACGGCATTTATTTTATAGCAATAATAATGTGTGGATTTTCCACCAACGAAAGACTTGATAAGAGGGTTAATTTCTATGGCGACAATGAAGGATGTTGCCCAGCTTGCCGGTGTATCAACAGCCACGGTATCAAGGGCATTGATGAACCCAGAAAAAGTGTCATCCTCAACACGTAAACGTGTAGAAGATGCCGTTTTGGAGGCTGGTTATTCACCAAATTCTCTCGCTCGAAACTTACGTCGAAATGAATCAAAAACTATTGTGGCGATTGTCCCTGATATTTGTGACCCTTATTTCACAGAGATCATTCGTGGCATTGAAGACGCAGCTATGGAGCATGGTTACCTTGTTTTATTGGGTGACAGTGGCCAGCAGAAAAAGCGCGAGCGATCTTTGGTTAACTTAGTTTTCACCAAACAAGCGGATGGCATGCTACTACTTGGAACGGATCTTCCTTTTGATGTCAGTAAACCCGAACAGAAAAATTTGCCACCGATGGTGATGGCGTGTGAATTTGCCCCGGAATTAGAATTACCGACAGTGCACATCGATAACCTCACCTCAGCATTTGAAGCGGTGAATTACTTAACTCAGTTAGGGCATAAACGGGTTGCACAGATTTCTGGACCGGAAGCGGCCACATTGTGCCAATTTCGGCATCAAGGTTATCAGCAGGCACTTCGTCGCGCAGGGATAAGCTTGAATCCAGCATATTGTACTTATGGTGACTTTACTTTTGAGGCAGGCGCTAAAGCGGTAAGACAGTTACTGGCTTTACCTGAGCCTCCTACTGCCATTTTTAGCCATAATGACACAATGGCGATAGGTGCCATTCAAGAAGCTAAGAGGCTAGGGTTGCGTGTGCCACAAGACCTCTCTGTTGTTGGTTTCGATGATATTCAATTTGCGAGCTATTGTGATCCACCGCTGACAACCATTTCCCAGCCTCGTTATGAAATTGGCCGTCAAGCGATGTTGATGATGCTCGAGCTGCTGCGTGGTCATGAAGTTGGTGCGGGTTCTCGATTGCTAGAAACGAGCCTAGTGGTTCGGGAAAGTGCCGCTCCTCCTCGTTTAGTGTAACGTTGGCAGCGCATTTTTGATGCGCTGCTTCCATTTCAGCGCTGTTAAGTGGCAGTAAACTGCATTAACATTGGGTCAAACCATCAACTTTTGAATTTTCTGTGGCTAATAAAGATTATGTAAGGCGCGGTCGTAGTCCGAAAAAGCCGACCCCCAAAAAAGCAGCCTCACGTCGTAAACCTTGGCGTAGTGGTTTATTGGCAGTAATACTGGTTTCCGCTTTTGGTTATGGTTTATACCTTCTGAGTAAAGATCCTGAGCCGCCGCAACCGGTCGTGGTGCAACCTAAGCCGGTAACAAAGCCAAAGCCAACCGGTGTTATTCCTCCTCCTCCTGAAGAAAAGTGGGATTATGTAGACAGTTTGCCGAAGCGAGAAGTTGAAGTTGTTGCCAAAGAGCAGAAAGTCTCTGATATTCCATACATTATGCAGTGTGGTGCTTACAAAACTATGCAACAGGCGGAAGCGCGTAAACTCGATATCGCTTTCCAAGGGTTAAGCAGTAAAATCCGCAAGAAGGAAGATAGCAGTTGGTATCGTATTGTGCTTGGTCCGTATAAATTTAAGCGTGATGCTGAGCGCGATAAGCATAAATTACAGCGTGCTAAAATCGAGCCTTGTGCTATCTGGAAAGAGCAGCAATAGATATTATTCTCACCGTAAGTTAGCTATTGCTTGCGGTGAGTTATCCTCTTCGACTTGAAATCTTTTCTTCGCATCCTCATATATTTGTCAACTCCATCGAGAAAATAAATAAGAGGCCCTGTCGTGACTACTATCGTATCTGTACGTCGTAATAATAAAGTTGTCATCGCGGGTGACGGACAAGTATCGCTCGGTAATACCGTAATGAAAGGCAATGCCCGCAAAGTTCGTCGTCTATACAATAACCAAGTACTAGCGGGATTTGCTGGTGGCACCGCTGATGCCTTTACGCTGTTTGAGCGTTTCGAAAGCAAATTGCAAATGCACCAAGGTCACCTGACTAAAGCTGCGGTTGAACTAGCGAAAGACTGGCGAAGCGACCGAGCCTTGCGCAAACTAGAAGCTATTTTAGCGGTGGCAGATGAAACTGCATCGTTCATTATCACTGGTAACGGGGATGTTGTTCAGCCAGAAAACGACTTGATTGCGATTGGTTCTGGTGGCAACTTTGCACAAGCCGCTGCTACGGCGCTGTTAGAAAATACCGAATTAGACGCACGTGAGATTGCCGAAAAAGCACTAAAAATTGCAGGCGATATTTGTGTGTTCACCAACCATTTCCATACTATCGAAGAACTAGAAATTCCCACTGAGCTGCTATTGGAAAAACCACAGTCAGTCGAAAAATAAAGATAGTATTTAGTGTAAAAGAATTAAGGAAACTACTATGTCTGAAATGACCCCTCGTGAAATTGTTCATGAACTCAATCGACACATTATTGGTCAGGATAAAGCTAAGCGTTCCGTTGCTATCGCATTGCGTAACCGCTGGCGTCGTATGCAGCTTGAAGAAAGCTTACGTGTTGAAGTCACCCCTAAAAATATTTTAATGATTGGCCCAACGGGTGTTGGTAAAACGGAAATTGCTCGTCGTCTGGCTAAGCTTGCTAACGCGCCTTTTATTAAAGTCGAAGCGACCAAGTTCACCGAAGTGGGGTACGTAGGTAAAGAAGTGGAGACCATTATCCGCGATCTGACCGATGTTGCGGTAAAAATGACTCACCAACAGGCGATGGAAAAGGTGCAATTTCGTGCCCAAGAACAAGCGGAAGAGCGAATTTTAGATGCTTTATTGCCACCAGCTCGTGATGCTTGGGGTGAGAACGAGAAAAGCGAAGAAAGCTCGAACACTCGTCAGGTTTTCCGTAAAAAATTACGTGAAGGGAAACTGGACGATAAAGAAATTGAGGTCAATGTAGCTGTGCCACAAATGGGGGTTGAGATTATGGCTCCTCCAGGCATGGAAGAGATGACTAACCAACTACAAGGCATGTTTCAAAACCTGGCTGGCGACACCAAGAAAAAACGTAAACTCAAAATTAAAGACGCTTTTAAAGCATTGACCGAAGAAGAAGCCGCCAAGCTGGTTAATCAAGAAGAGCTGAAAGATCAAGCTATCTATAACGTTGAAAATAACGGTATCGTTTTCATTGATGAGATCGACAAAATTTGTAAGCGCGGTGAAAGTTCTGGCCCAGATGTTTCTCGTGAAGGGGTGCAGCGTGACTTATTACCATTGATCGAAGGCAGCACCGTTTCGACAAAACACGGCATGGTAAAAACCGACCATATCTTGTTTATTACCTCGGGCGCTTTCCAAGTGGCGAAACCTTCAGATCTTATTCCTGAGCTGCAAGGTCGTTTGCCGATTCGAGTTGAGTTAGAAGCGCTATCTAGTCACGACTTCAAACGTATTCTGACTGAACCCAAAGCATCACTCACAGAGCAGTATATTGCACTGATGAAAACCGAAGATGTAAATATTGAATTTACCGAGGATGGGATTACGCAAATTGCAGAAGCGGCATGGCAGGTTAATGAAACCACTGAAAATATTGGTGCTCGTCGTCTGCATACCGTAATGGAACGTTTGATGGATGAAATCTCTTTTGATGCCACCGATAAGCCGGGTTCGTCAATGACCATTGATGCCGCTTACGTGAAAATGCGCCTCGGTGAGCTAGTAGAAAATGAAGACCTAAGCCGCTTTATTCTTTAATTAGCTGCGTTTTTCCAAAATAAGCTTGTAGCCCGTCAAATACGACGGGCTTTTTATTGGCATGGAATTGAGCGTATACTCTCAACATTATTCATAGGTTATGACTTTGCATGAAGAATTCGCTCCATATCTGGCTTGATGCCGCCAGACCGAAAACACTCCCTCTAGCCCTAGTTTCCATTTTAACAGGTAGTGCATTGGCGTTTTCTGCTGGTCACTTTTCTGCTCCCATTGCTTTGCTTGCGTTGCTCACCGCAACCTTATTGCAGATTTTATCCAACCTAGCTAATGACTACGGGGATGCGATAAAAGGCACCGATAATGAGGCGCGATTAGGCCCCATGAGAGCCATTCAATCTGGAGCGGTGACACTGACTGACATGAAGCAAGCGATGATGATTAACATTGTGCTTACGGTGTTATCAGGATTAGTGCTTATTTTTTATGCGCTGGATAGTTTGCAAAGTATTCTGGCGTTTTTAGGACTAGGCGTGTTGGCTATTATTGCCGCTATTGCTTACACCGTCGGCAACAAACCTTATGGTTATGTTGGTTTGGGCGATCTTTCCGTTTTTATCTTCTTTGGTTTGTTGGGTGTTTCGGGCACTTATTTTTTGCATACCGGAAACATCGAGCCAAGCTTGTTTTTACCGGCGCTCGGTTGTGGTTTATTGGCAGTTGCCGTTCTCAATATCAACAACATGCGAGATATTGAAAACGATGCAATCTGTGGAAAACGCACAGTAGCTGTGCGTTTAGGGCAAACCCGAGCCAAACAATACCACTTTATGCTATTGGCCGGAGCGGTCACAGCCTTTGCTGGGTATCTGGTTATGCAATCTAGCCCGCTGTGGATTAGCTTGCCATTTTTACTCAGTATTGTCGTGGTGGTGAAGCATGGTAAGGCGGTGTGGGTGAGCGATAAGCCTGCGCAAATCGCGCCCATGATGCCGGTTGTGGTGAAATGTTCGCTTATCACCAACCTGTTGTTTGTTGGAATTGTTATAGCTCAAACTCTGACGAGTTAATTGTGTCTTGTCATTGCAATGACTTAATGACCCTATATACTCGTTGAAGATGATTTTCGGCAAGAGAAGAACGGATATGGAATACAACACCTCAGCGTTATGTGATATTTATCTCGACCAAGTCGATGTTGTGGAGCCAATGTTTAGCAACTTTGGTGGTAGCGCTTCATTTGCAGGCCAACTAACAACCGTTAAATGTTTTGAAGACAATGGGTTGATCCGTGAAGTACTAGAGCAAGATGGCTTAGGCCGGGTACTACTGATTGATGGTGGTGGCTCACTGCGCCGTGCTTTAATTGATGCGGAATTAGCGGCTCTTGCTGAAGAAAACGAATGGGAAGGGATTGTCGTTTACGGCTGCGTGCGTGAAGTCGATGAACTTGAAGATATGAGTATTGGTATTCAAGCCCTAGCGTCTATTCCTGTTGGTGCTTCTGCACAAGGTATCGGTGAGGTTGATGTTGCGGTGAATTTTGGCAGTGTGACTTTCCTACCTGAAGATTACCTCTATGCCGACAACACTGGCATTATTTTGTCGCAAGAGCCATTAAATGTTGAAATGGACTTAGATGAAGACGATCAAGTGGATGAGTAATCTTTAGCTCTAATTTGAATCATAAAAAAGCCGACGTTTATTGCGTCGGCTTTTTTACAGCTTCCATCCCCTGTACGTTTAATCTTTAAAACGTTCAGTAACCTCGACTTTTGGCATCTTGCAGATAAATTGTTTTTTCTCCGAACTAGGCTTATTTTCTTCTTTTGACGTCCAGAACTTTCCTTCAGGTAGAGATTTTTGCTTATCTAAATAATTTAAATCATCGGCTGTGACTAGGAGTGCATCAAAATTTTCTTTACAATAGTTCATTGATTCTACAATTGTGTCTTGCAGTGGGATCTTTTCTATTTCTTTGTATATTTTAGGTTGTATATAAAAGAATTTGTTATCTTCATATACTATTATGT
>NZ_JAAZTU010000041.1 GCF_012395185.1 Vibrio aestuarianus | reverse complement strand
CTTCATTATACTCACTCCAGTTCGCTATCTTCTTCTTCGACTTACCCATAACAACACCATGCTTCTACTACATGGGATCAGATCGCAGGACTGAGAAAAGGTTCCAACTGATTTAGTCAACAACGCCGCGTCAACCTACACCACTACCTATTGTTGGAATAGAATCTGAGCTTTTCACCTAAATTTTTATTTATTACAGCGTCACAAAAGCTCACTTCAAATACGTCTCAAGATAAAAGCTTCTAACCTCCTCATTTAGCCAAAGCATTACGACTTTTGAGTCATTTTGAGTCAAAAGCAAGAATTCCCCTTTGGGGCATCTGTCAATATTATTTGAATAAAAAGCCGCTTTTATCTTCAAGAAGAAGTAATCTGTATCTCGATACCCAATTCGCTTGATTAGTTTTATCTTGTTGTTTACCCCTTCAAGTATGCAGATATTTAACGGATAACTTGCCGATGCGATAATGCCTTGAAGACAAAGAGGCTTTGTTGCGTAATTAGATTTAGAGATAAAGCCATCCCATTTCGTGTATTTCTTAGTCAATACGACAAGTTTCAGGTATCCATATGGACTCTATCACCAGGGACTGGGCGCTCTTATCTTTGGAAATCTTTTTTACGTCGACGAGTTACAATCGGTTTAACAGAAGCTTCTGATAAAACTTTATGGATAGTTGCTGTGCTTAGGTGTACTTGGTGAAGTCGGATTAGCTCTGTTTGTAAGCGCCTCGCACCTAAGTTGCGCTTTTTGCGCATCTCATGATCTTGGCATCTGGAGAAGAATGTGAGCGTTTGCTTTGGCTTTCGAGACCAGCGATTCCATTCAGCTGATATTGCTTCGCCCACTTACGTAATGTTGGTCTAAAAATACCACATCGTCGACAGACGAGGCCTACGCCTGCATCACCACATTCCTCATACATCTTTACCCACTGTAGTCTTTGCTGAATTTCCCTGGCCATACGCATCCAGTATAGTTGAAAGGATGTCTATAAATCACACGGTTTATTTCAATAACTAAACGGGAATTCAAAGAAGCAATCGAGAATTTTTGCACTGTGCCCCTTCCCGAGCTCCCAGACTCTTTAGCGCCTCGAACAAATGATAACTTGAAGGTGGTCAAGCCAACACCTTCAAGTTAATTGAGTATATATCGCTTCCGATTAGCTTTCTTTGCCATACAGCGGAGTTTCTAGTTTTTGGTCAGATGCCAACAACTCTTTGTAGTTCCACTCACGCTGATACCAGTCGTCGCCCGTGTATTTAAACACCATGTCACCAGAATTTAGGTTGTAAGTGATCGTGTATTCTGTAGCATAAGTATCCATACCATCTTGAGGTCGGTAAGTAGCCTGCTGTGGTACTTTAAATGCGGTACCCTCTACCGACATCATGGCATGTTTAGGTGAGCTTGTATTTTTAATTTGTGAAAGAAAATACTTAGCAAACACGTAGCGCTGCTCTGAGTCGGTATTACCCGCTCCTAGCTGAAACTGGCTACCATAACCACCAAACTCTTTTAGCTGTTTAGACTTCTCAATCCAAGCTTCATTCAGAACTTTTTGATTGCTATTTGTTACGACCTGAGCGTCATCGCCACGGTAAATATTTACACCATTATCATCATATTGAATCACGGCGCGATCACCAGAGACGTCAGACACAATATAGTGCCAACGTGGTGGCTTTTCCATACCCGGAATTGCTGTTAAACCCACTTCAATATCTTTAACACTATCAATAACTTGTTGAACATTATTAAAGTTTGCTAGAAAGTAACCCGCTAATTCATTCTGGCTTAAGGTATTCTCATTACCTTTCTCCATTTGCATATCACCGTAGTATTGAATACTTGAGTGTAAACCGTGTTCATTAACGCCTTCACCTATAAGTTTGCCATATCCCCCGATGGCCAAAAAGCTGTTCTTGACCGTGTACTCTTGCTCACTCGTACCTGTACCATGGAAGTTGCGTTTTTCACCCGCTGTTACTTTTAGCAATAATGGCTTGGTTGACTCCATCCAGTCCATTGTACGCGTTACTATAACCCCCTGCGGGCTATCCCAAAATACGTTAGAACATGCCTGAGTTATAGTTGGAATTGAGATGGAAGAAATAATACAAGTCGTTAAAAATGCTTTATTTAGTTGTTTGTTCATAATAGTTTCCGATATTATATTAGACGTTAATTTTTTCGTTAAATTGAATATAACTCTTTATATGGCCAAATAAATTGAACAGGGTTAAGCATTCAACACAGATACCCACCAAGTAAAACGTTTGGCCTATTAAGCCAAATCTATAGGTAGTACTTAAAACCCAACTCAACTCTTGAACCATTGGACCACCCATAGTCATGATTAGAAATCATCTGAGTCGATTCTTGATGCTCGTAAGTTGTAATCAGCCACAACCTTTGGCTATCTGTAACTGGTGTCCCAACTTGGAGCTTAAGCTTAATGCTTTCACGATTTACCGAACCACCCGACACGTTCATGTACTCTGGAAAAAAGCCAATGTAAGAGCGATTTTCCGCGATACGCCTAGTTAAGTATAAGTTTGCAAGTACACCATCCACGCTTTCGCCATACATCTCCCCCTTCGCATAAGCTAAGTTTGGGAACAGCATAAATTTGCCTGTGTAAATAGGGTTAATCATGCCAACAATACCTGCTGACACGATACTCATGTCATCACCGACGTGTTTTACTTCCGGTAAACGACTATGTATCGCATCGATTGAAAACCCGATTTTTGGTAGGGAGGTCAAAGAAGTATTCATTACATGAAAATACTGCAGTCGCGCATTGTTATAGGCAGTACCATAATCTTCATCGTGAAAATCGGCATCTCCAAAAACAACGTCACCATAAAATAAGAAATTGTCCCCGTTAGAGTGGCTGCCAGACAAAGAACCAAGTAAACGGATATTGCTATCACTATCAATGGTAGTTCCGACTTGGGTATAGACTTTGGTCATATCGCCTGGGTCAACAACCTCTTCAGCGGCAGTCATTGACGAACTCATGGCTGCGGCGACTACAATGCCTAAACCAGTTTTTGTAATACGCACATTTTACTCCTGTTTTAAAGTTTACTGGAGCATTCTATTGATAAATTCATCAGAGTTTAGCGCGAGCCATCCCATCTTGATTCTGTAGGCTAACTCAGCCAATCCATTGGCCTGTTAAGCAAATTAAAAATCAAACCATTTGCAATTTATATTGGTTTTATAATTAAATTATTTATTTGTGAAAATATGACCGTCATTTAACTTAGCTCAATTTTTTATAAAGCAATTCAAACGATAATTGTTTGGTAGTTTTTAACGGTAGGATAGTCATGATTAGAAAGTATAGACAAGATCAACGTTATTATTTTCATTACGGTTGGTTCAATCTTTTAACCCAAACGGCACATCACTATGGCATAGATTTAGACTCAATCGATAGTTATCGCGAAATGCTAGTCTTAGGAAAAGATAACCCAGATATTCGACTAGCTAGAGAACTTCAAAATGAACTGATTAAACAATCTCGATACGATTTCTCTATCGATGCGGCCAAATACGTCACACCTTTTACCTTTGGCAGTTTCTCGGTCGCCCTATGGTCGGCGCCTACCTTACATCAATGCTTAGAGCTTCTTTGTGAGCATTTCATTATACTTACACCGCAGGCTGACATATCTCTCCATCAAATTGGCGAAGTGACTGAGCTTTGGATCACCAACAGTCAGACTCCTGAGTCCTACTCGATCACTCAAGTCGGTATTTCATTAATGGTATGCGTTATTCTTGAAATATTGCGTCAGTTAAATAAGGGGGAAGTGTTACCTTGCCGCATATACGCTCCTCATCATAACTATTCAAAAGATCTCGTTGATAAGTTTTGCCAGACCTATCAAGTGTCAAGTATCGAAAAAAGTCCAATCAGGAAAATTACTTTTAAGACACAGCAGTTACAACAGCCATCACCTTTCGCGAATCCGCAACTTTTGGAACATAACCTTACTTGGATACAAGAGCGCACCGCTAAATTGAACCTGAACGATATCCGCTTACAAGTCTCTCTCGTACTTGATGAGCTTCCGACGCTACGTAATGTTACTTCAACACTAGTTGCACAAAAGCTATTTACCAGTCCTAGGACCTTGAACCGTAGACTTTCCTATGCTCAGACCAACTTCAAGGCAATACTCAATAATTACCGTTTACAAAAAGCACTGACGCTTCTGCAAGACCCCGATAACAACATGACCGAAATTGCATTCCAATTAGGCTTCTCTGAATTGAGTTGCTTCACACGAGCGTTTAAGCGCTGGACAGGAGAGGCACCGAGTTCAATTAAGTGAAGGGATGAAAGTTCGGTTTTGCCTGCAGTTCTATCCTGGTTAAATGCTCTCTCGATTTTTAGCTAAGTCAAATAGAACAAATAACATGAGCAGATACAATCATGCTTCACCCGTATTTTTGAGATGTCAATATCATATAGTGTTGACACCAAAGTTCCGATTACGATCTTGAAAAATAATATAGGGAAATAAGTTTATTGGTATATAAATGTTTACTGTAATCAACATGGATACGAAGTCGTTGAATGGCTTTGTTGCGTAATTCAATGGAACTAAATCCAGAGCCTACGATCTGATCAGTTACATCCACTATCTCTCGTAGCCTCATGCCTAAACCTCTTTACAAAACAACCAACTGGAAGCAATACAACCAATCACTCATTAATCGAGGCTCTCTGACCTTTTGGATTGATGAAGAGGCGATATGCGGGTGGGTGCAAAGCAAACAGAATAAGCGCGGGAGGCCACGTCGATTCAGTGACTTAGCTATCACGACAGCGCTCATGGTAAAACGAGTTTTTTCTATGCCACTGAGAGCGCTGCAAGGATTTATCGACTCGGTATTTAGACTTGCCCATGTTCCATTGAGTTGTCCACATTACACCTGCATCAGTCGTAGAGCCAAGCAAGTTGAGGTCTCATTTAAGACTAAAACGAGAGGAGCGATACAGCACCTAGCCATTGATGCGACTGGCTTTAAGGTTTATGGCGAAGGTGAATGGAAAGTCAAAAAACACGGGGCAGATGGCAAGCGGAGAGTTTGGCGAAAGCTGCATATTGCAGTCGATACAAGCACTCACGAGATCATTGCAGCCGAGCTAAGTTTATCGACGGTTACAGATGGAGAGGTCCTCCCGAACTTACTGAGACAAACACGCCGAAGTATCCTTGAGGTGTCTGGTGATGGCGCTTACGACACGAGAGCGTGTCATGCTGCTATTAAGATTAAGCGAGCCGTTGCGCTTATTCCCCCACGAGAAGGGGCAGCCTTCTGGGAGCGCGGTCATCCTCGAAATCTCGCAGTGGGTTGCCAGAAGTTATACGGCTCAAATAAGTATTGGAAAGAGCGGTATGGATACCACAGACGTTCACTCTCAGAAACCGCGATGTATCGAGTTAAACAGTTACTAGGAGGGCGATTGAGCTTAAGAAATTACAATGCGCAGGTGGGTGAGACTTACGCGATGATAAAAGCGTTGAACAAGCTCACTGGGTTAGGGATGCCTGAAACTTGTCGTATTGACTAAGAAATACCCGAAACGGGGTAGCTCTATCTTTAAATATAATTACGCAACAAAGCCTCGTTGAATTAAACGTTCAGTTGACCACGTACACTTGGTAGTAAAATTCCCACCTAAGCTATCAACATCCATGTCGATGGGAGTATTGAAAGGAAAAATAGCTTTATAACTCTTCAGTAAATTCCCATATTTGAGGAGAAATAAGCTCTTAGGTAACCACTTTTGGCAAAGGGGCTGCTTTGTCGATAACATAGGGATTAATGAAGATATCATTCGACGTTATGTAAGGGACATCAAAAGAAGAAAGAGCGCGTGAAGCTACAATAATTAGCGTGGGACTAAACAAAGGCCCCCCTTTTAGGGGACTCACACACAACCAGCTTCTTTAGAAGGTGGTAATTTACTCAAGACTAGTCAATCAGCTCTATGGTGGTCGCAAGCCCATACTTACCGTTACGTTGCTCCATTATGTTTATTAACGTCCCAATGATACGCGCGCCAGAGCATCCAAGCGGGTGTCCGAGTGAAATGGCACCTTCATGAAGGTTAACTTTATCTTCTCGCGCATCCCACAATCCGAGATCTTTTAGACAAGAGATAGCTTGAGCTGCAAAGGCTTCGTTAACTTCCGCGTAATCAATATCTTCAATCGACAAGTTGGATTTTTCGAGCGCTTTCAGAGACGCAGGAACCGGCCCATAACCCATGATCGCAGCCGGAACACCTGCCGTTGCGCACGCAAGCACTTTGGCTCGAGCCTGAACACCAAGCTCTTTCGCTTTCTCCTCACTCATAACCAATAAGCAAGATGCACCGTCCGACAAAGCAGAAGGTGTGCCCGCAGTCACACTGCCTATTGGATCAAATACCGGCCGTAGCAGACCTAGTGACTCAGTCGTTGTTTCGGGACGAATCACCTCGTCATCTTTAACTAAAATCGGTAAGCCGTCTTGATCATGACCTAAAACTGTTACGATTTCATTGTCGAATCGCCCTTCGAGAATCGCTTGATGTGCTAAACGGTGTAAACGGGCACCCAGTTCATCTTGTTCTTCACAAGAGATCTTGTGGATCTTTGCAAGCGCTTCAGCCGTTAATCCCATCATTGCAGAGGCTGAGCCATATTACGGTTATAGCTATTTAGGTTAATCCCCTTTGTCATAGGGACATGTCCCATATGCTCAACACCACCAACCATTACAATATCTGCATCACCAGCTTTAATTGCTCTTGTTGCCATATGAAGTGCGTCCATTGACGAACCACAAAGTCGGTTTACCGTGGTTGCAGTGCAGCAATACGTGCCAAGTTACAGCCCTGTTCTTCAGTTTGTTGCACACTACCCCACATAATATCATCAATTTCGCTAGCTGAGACTTTTGATTATCTCATTAACATACTAGCCATTAAGTGTGCGGATAGATCGTCAGGGCGAACATGACGAAACGCACCACTTTTTGAACGCCCCATCGGAGTTCGAATTGCATCAACAATTACTACACTTTTCATGGTTCTCTTCTCCTAATTATGCGTAAAAACTTTGGTTGTTCTCAGATCGAGTAATCAAGCCTTGTGGGATCTTGTATAACGAACTAAGTTTTTCGTATTGTTTCGCTGTTTCTACAAGTTTCTGTAGACCAAATTGATCCATGTAGTAGAACAAACCGCCGCGGAAAGGGGGGAAACCAGTACCGAAAATAAATGCGATGTCTCCTTCTTCCGCCGAATTGATAACCCCTTCATCTAAACACCGAATCGCCTCAAACATCATAGGTAGCATCATACGCAACTGAATATCGTCAGAAGAAAAGTCGACAGGTTGATGACATACTTGATTGAGCAACGCTTAACTCTCTTCACTTGCAGATGCTTTTATGCGGCCACGTTTATCATATTGATAGAGATAGAAGCCATGCTTGGATTTTTGACCGAGTAAACCGTTTACATTGTGCATTTTAATTAAATTCACTTTCGGCTTAGTAAGGCGTTGAGGGAATGCTTCATCCATAACATCAACACAGTGCGAAGCTGTATCAAGACCAACCACATCAAGTAACGTTGCAGGCCCCATCGGCCATCCAAAGCCTTTGCTCATGACTTTATCAATGAGCGCGATATTACCGCCATCCACAACCAGTTGGTTAAATGCGAGAGAGTAAGGCGTTGAGCAACGATTAACTAAAAAGCCCGCGCAATCATTGATCACAATAGGAGTTTTACCTAGTTGTAAGACGTAGTTTACCGCTGTGGCGATGGTGCTATTTGAAGTCTTCTCACCGCGAGTCACTTCAACCAATGGCTTTTTATGTACTGGGTTAAAGAAATGGATACCACAGAAGTTTTCTGGCTTTTCAAGCGAATACGCTAGTCCACCGATCATCAATGTCGAAGTATTTGATGCCATAACCGCATTCGGCGCTGATTTTTCGAGTTGAGCCAAGACCTTCTCTTTCACGATTGGGTTCTCAACGACTGCTTCGACAATTAGATCACTACCTTCCAACGTGCATTCATGTAACGTTGGAGTAATTCGATTAAGCACTTCGCCCATTTGTTGAGGCGATTTTTTACCTCGTTTAACTTGCCGACCAAGCAGTTGGCTGGCTTCACTCAATCCCAGTTCTAGGCCAGCTTTATTGATGTCTTTCATCACTACATCAAGACCTTTATCTGCGGTCACGTAAGCAATACCACCCCCATGATTCCAGCGCCAATCACAGCAAGTTCTTCGGTTTTTTCACCTTCTTTAGCGTGACGTTTAGCAGTCGACTTTACTACCATATCACTTAAGAACACATTAACTAACGCATCGACAACACCACTGTTCACACAAGCTAAGATAACTTGTCTTTCGACTGCTAGTGCTTCATCACGGTTCAACCTAGCGCTTTTCTCTATGTATCGAGAATAAAGTTTGGCGCTGGATAGTGAGGTCCCGCAGCCTTGGCAACCATACCGCGAGCCACATTGACTGACATCGCTAACTCGTAACCATTCATCGTTAATTCGTTATGCTTCTCTGTTTGCTTACTTTGCCAATCCAAATCGCCAGCATTTGCGCTGCTCAGTAGATCTATAGCTTGGTTAACGTACTTATCCGCAGCTCCAGTCAGAACACCATCGATAACATGATCAGCAAGCGCTTGCTGAGCTTTGAAGTTCTTGCCTGTCGTTAACCAGGTCATAACCGTATCTGTACCGATTAATCGCGGTAGTAGCGTTACCCCACCCAGGCATAATACCTAACTTCACTTCAGGTAAACCAGGCATGTATAAGCCATACTGTAAAGCCGTATCCGAGGCCGTCAATATCCCTGTCCTAAGGTCTGGGCGGATGGGAATCCTTTTACACAAGGTTGTTATGCCTATCATGAATTTTGTTTTAATTGAAAATTAAAACAAAATTCATGATAGGTTCATATAAATGCAATAAAATTCATTTTTTGATAAAGTAGTCTGCGCCAATAGTTTTAAACACTGAGTTAAATGTGGACAATCTACAATCACTAGCGAGGTGAACAATGGCAACTCAGAAAACACAAATATATTTTATTAGTTAATGATTAAAATTAGTTATAAATGGAGAGGTAATGAAAAAATTAATTGGTATCAGTCTTATATCTTTAGCGCTTCTTGGTTGCACTGATGATTCAGATGATAATAGTCCTACTGAGTTATCGGACCAATTTGAAGGTATATATATAAATGAATCTACTAATAATGTTAACTCAGCGATTATAGCAAATGATGACCAGGGGGATTTTCTTTTAATTGATTTTGTATCCAACATTATCTTTGTTCCTTTGTCGTTTTCACAAACTCCAAACTCGATTGATTATAACCAATACAAAGAAGGTGCTCTTGGTAGTTGGACTATTCAAACTGGTAGTTACGGAGTTGATTTTTCTGGGAATACCGCCAACAGTGAACAGCTAGGTGTAATCCTAAACAAAACCACCTCAGAGTCGTTAGTGAACATAGCTCCAGATTGGAATGTGGTAGGTAGTCATTTCACTTTCACGTCCTCTAATTCAATAACTTACAGTGGATATCTTGAGTTTGATTCTGACGGTTATTGGGAGCTTAATGATGACTTGCCATTTACGGATAGTTCAGGACAAATGGTGGCCTCAAACGCTGAGATTATTGTATTCATAAAATCAGGTAAAACATACTCTGTAATTTATGATAAGCAACTGAGTTCTGTGATTGCTATAGATGTCATTTAACAAAAAGAAAGTAGTCGTGAGTCGGGTAATCCCGATCAGTTAAGAGATTTGTGAGATTATTTGACAGATCCTCAAAAGGCTTCAAAATCCGATATTAGGAAACTAATATCGGATTTTTTATGTATTTAGAAAGCCAACTTGCGAAGTAAGCGCGTCATAATCCCTGCATTTTAATCGTCTAGCCCTAACAATAAAATCAACTCTCCAACCTAAAGGAGACTTGAAATGGCAAAACGACGCACCAACCAAGAATGGCAATCAATTCTCGAACGTTATGAGAATAGAGATATCACCCAACGTGCTTTTTGTGAGACAAATGGTCTGTACTTGTCGACTTTCCATGCAAAGCGTCAACAATTAAACTGCAAGCATCAAGATGGGGCCATTGGCTTTGTGCGAACCGAAATCGTCGAAAAGACAACAACATACCAGGCGGATCAGATAGCAACAGCCAACATGACACTTCTTGTCAACGAAGTTGAACTGAGCACCCCTCAAGGCACACCTGCCACGTACCTTGCTGAACTCATTGGGGCTTTATCATGAAGCGCATGCTCAGTGCTCCAGAGGTTTACCTTTACCGTGAGAGTGTTGACTTCATAAAATCCATTAACGGCCTTACCGCGATAATCGAAAGTAACAAAGAACTACAACTTGGCAGCGGTGCACTGTTCCTGTTTACAAATAAACAGCACGACAAAATAAAAGTACTTTATTGGGATGAAACAGGCTTCGTCCTCTGGTATAAGCACTTCGAAAAAGCCAAGTATAAGTGGCCTTAAAAAGAGAAAAATAAGGTGTTTACCCTCACCCAATTCGAGCTTGATAGACAGCTTTCTGGCTTCACGATTATCGGTCATAAACCCGTCAGAATAAACGATTTCAAAATGACTTGATTGATAATAAAGCCCTATATACCAAGCGTTAACGGCATAATTTTAGTACAATCATTACCATGAAAGGCGCCAGATATCACCCCAGAAAGTCAAGATATTGCCGAGCTACAAGCGATGGTGAAAGCCCTGATGGTCTCGCAAGAGCAGAAGGAATCACAATGGCAACAAGAGCGTTAATCATTACTTGAACAACTCAGGCTAGCCTTCGACCGTTAGTTCGCTAAACGTTCGGAGGCGTTAAAGCCTTATGATTAATCTCAAGGTGAGCTCTTCAACGAAGTGGAAATTGAAGCAGCTAAGGAAGAAGAGTTGAGGGGCGACAACCACCACAACGAAGAAACGCGGAAAACGTAAGCCACTTCCAAAGACCTTACCTCGTGAGGTTATCGAACTCGATTTAGGCGACCATGAAAAGCAGTGCTCTTGCTGCAACCATAGTCTGCATAAAATCGGGGAAGACCGATGCGAAAAACTGGAGTTCACACCTGCGGTACTCAAAGTACTGGAATACGTTCGCCCTAAGTATGCTGGCCGCCAGTGCGAGAAAACAGAAGACAATAGCCGCATCGTTCAAAAACCAGCGCCGCAAAGCATTACCCCTACAGAAAGCTTGCTAATATCATCCTTGGAAAATACCAATACGCATGCCACTTTATCGCCAAGAATCGCTGTTTACTCAGTCGGGTATCGAGCTATCACGAACCACCATGGCACGGTGGGTTATCCAAGTCAGTGAGAAGTTCGTACCACTCTACGCAGTCTGAAAGAGCACCTACTAGAGCAAGTGGTGGTTCAGGCGGATGAAACACCACTCAATGTACTCAAGGAAGATAAACAGCGTTAGATGTCACTCTACTGCTCGGGCGCAGACTCGCCAGAAGCTACGTTACCGAATGTAAAAAACATCGCCTCGTACGAATACCAGAACAGGCGCGCGAGGGCTTGCCCTGTTGCCTTCTTGGGTGACTATAGTGGCAATCTACAAATCAATGTATGGTGCCTATAATGGGCCTCACCAAGTGACCAATGTCGGTTGTTTGGCTCATGCACGGCGTAAGTTCATGGATGCTAAGAAGTTTCAAGGCAAAGGTAAGTAAGGTAGATAAAGCCCTGGCTAAAATCCAAAAACTCTAAGGAATAGAATCACGCTTAAAATGTACCTCTGCCGAAAAACGACAAGCAGAGCGTCAAACGCTCGCCAAGTCAATACTCGATGAGCTTTACGAGTAGATGACAACTCAGCAGGTGATGGAGTCGAGTCCGCTAGGCAAAGCTATAAAACACACGCTTGGTCAGTGGCCAAAACTCATTAGCTATATCGACGACGGTCACTTATCTATCGATAATAATCGCGCAGAGCGCGCAATTAAACCGCTGGTCATTGGCAGAAAAGCTGGCTCTTCTCGACCAATTCTAATAGAGCTGAAGCGAGTGCGATGGTTTATAGCATAGTCGAGACCGCAAAAGCCAATGGGCTTATCCTCTACGATTACATGGTCAAGTGTATGAAGGAGCTAGTGAAAGATAAGCCAGATATCGACGCACGACTACCTTGGAACTTCAAACACTAGCTATATCGACCCTTGGATTCATGGGGCGAATGCTTTTCGATCATGTAATACCTTTCATCACTTTGATAGATATTCTGACATTCTTAGCCCGGACCTGATTCAGCAATGCTTCGAACAAACAGGGGACGCAGTTTACCTTTATAGGCTGTACTTTGGTCCGTTGTAGGAGTGAGTCTTTTTCGTCAACAATCTATTTGGGATATCACTAACCAACTCGATATTGTCCTGCCAGACAAACAACGCTTTGTTGCGCCAAGTGCTGTTGTTCAAGCGAGACAAAGATTAGGCAAAGGAGGTGCAAGTATTATAGAAGATGACAGCGTATAGCTATCAGTCGTCTAACTTCGAAACTTGGTGTGGACTAAACCTTCTATCCGTCGATGGTGTCGTTTGGAGAACGACAGATACACCTGAAATGCCAGGTTACGCCGCCATGCTGAAAGGGTATGTGAGGGTTAACCCGTTTAAATGCATTCTTTGTGGGCACCGTTTAACGTTTCTTCGGTTTAGAGCAGAAGAGCTGCTGTCTGAGTTGGTCAATCATGCCCTGGGTCAATCGCAAATCAGATCAATTTAGACCTTTCGTAGGGTGAGTGTATCTAAAATTGCGAAAACAGACGGAAACTGTTCAATAAACACTCGCGTTGAAATTATTGGGTAGGAGTTAGGTCAGTCACTCACTCATTCTGAAGCGAATTAAGCCGCTACTAAAGGTAAGGAATCATTGAGGTCCCTTACCTTCAAGGGTGCATTGAAACTCATCGTGGATATCTAAAATACGGACGCCATCCACCAATATAATACTCTTCCCATAGTTAAGCATGAACTTACACTATAACCGCGCCCAACAGTTTAGTTAGTCTTTATTTCGATGATTGGTTGCTCTTTGCTTTCGTCTAAAGCAAAGCGCTTAATCTCTTTACCGCTAAAATTGGTATTCATAAGGTCGATCATGCGAATTTGGCGGTTATATTGAGTGTGGTAGTAGTATTTGAGGTTTGTTGCGTCCGCAGTTGTGGTCCACATCGTTGATGAACGAGCTTCCTTTAAGTAGTCTGGCGATACCGCCCCCCCCTCAGCAGAGCCAAGAGGGAGGTTGAAGCTATCTAGAATGCGGAATGATTCCAAAACCGCATCGCTGGCCGTTTTTGTTTCTTTGGCCGTTTGTGAGTACGCTACTGCGCGAATAAAGCGCGATGGAGGAGTGTAATCACCAGGAATACCCATCAAGTTTGTACCGCCACCGATATTCGTAAATTCATGACCGCTAAGGGTAAATGATGGATGTGCCTCACGTTGTAACTGAGGATAATTGCGAACGTTAGTCATGTGCCAATCAAATGATGGGCTATTGGTCATCACGCCAAGTGGGTTTTCGAATACTGATAACTCACCGTTTAAGTACTCAACAACGATTCGATTGTTATTAGCATCAACAACGGTCCAGTGAAGCGGCAAAGGGTAGCCCGAAAAGGCCTCCTCAGCCTTATCAACAACAATAATATCCTTTAGAGCCTCAGCCACTTCTTCGACCGTCTCAAATCGACCCAAAATGTAATTCGCTAGCATTTGAGAGCTGATCGCCTTGCTTGCTGCATCTGGGGTAAACTCCTGATATTCGGCAGTATTAGGGTGGTAAAGAACGCCAACAACGAGGCCCTTTTCATTCATTCCATCGGTAATAAAATCTTTATCAATAGCATCAATACCAACTATCCCGTATTGGGTTTGGAATCTTATCGCATTATAGCCATCAATTGACTCAGCGAACTTGTAACCTCTAGGAACTACAACAAGGCGAGAGTTGAGGTCAAAGGCTCCCCACTCCATTGTTCGACCGTACACAACCGCATCATCATTTGAGTTAAGAACAAAAGTAGTACACGCAGAAACCGAAGCCGATGTAATAGCCGCAGCTATTAAAGCAGTTTTAAATAATTTATTTAATGTCATGTTTGCCTCCAAAGGCAGAGTTGTTAAATGTGTTAGGTATATTTCTTAACTACTCCTTGCTCAACAAGGGATACAAAATGATTACCTACAATTCGGAGCTATTATTTAGTGTTAATCAGGTTAAATTAATGGAATATGGCCTTTCTTTTTTCAATAAAAGCGCTGATTGCTTCTTTAGATTCGCGACTTTTTAATCTTTCTAGTAGAACCCTATTTTCTAAATCAACTAGCTTGCATATATCTTCTTGTTTATGATTCAACATTAATCTAGTCTGAATCATAGATTCTGGCGCCATAGCCACCAGTTGTTTGGCTTTATATAAGGCGGTTGATAGTGGGGAGTCGCAAATGTCATTTGCAAATCCAAATTTAACCGCTTCTTTTGCAGTCATTGCTTCATTAGCTAACAGCATTGAGCGCGCCTTTCTTACTCCTATAATACTTTCTAGTTTTACTGATGAACCAAATTCCGGACATAAACCAAGTGTCACAAATGGTGTCATGAAGAATGCCGATTTTGAAATGTAATTAAAATCAACATATTGAAGCAATGTTGTACCAATGCCAATAGCTGGTCCACATACCGCAGTTATGATTGGTTTAGGGAATCGAATAATGGATTTCATAAATTCACCACAATGCTCATCAGGAGCGCCATCGGCCATTATCATGAAATCGTTAATATCATTACCACTCGTAAAAATATGTTCAGACCCAGTAACAACTAATACACGAGTATCTTTATCACATGCCCATTCATTTATTTTTCCAGCCATGTATTTATACATTGATTGATTGATCGCATTTTTGGCTTCAGGGCGATTAATGGTCATAGTGGTTATAAACGACTCTGTAGAATAAGAAATAAAAGGTGACATCATTCCTCCTTGTTAGTATGCAAAGTTTTAGATTCGAATATAGATTAAAACACGTGATGGTTATTATGTACTTGATGGCGTTCGACAATTCTGCACAACGTCCTGTACTGTCAAGCTTTTGACCTAAAATGCCCAATGTTTAGTTTGTTGTGTTCGATTTCCCCACGGCTTTTATGTGATGGACGCACCTCCCTTCTAGCATTGTTGTACCACACTAAAGGTACAGCAATTAAAAGCAGAAGTAACAACCATGTCCATTAAAGTTGCCGGCATCGACCTAGCCAAGAATTTCTTTCAAGTATGCGTATTGAATATTAACGGAACTATCTCGTCAAACCCTAAAGTTCATCGAGACAGGTTGCCCCATACAATCCGTCAACTTACAGATAATACCCCACCGGCTATGGAGTCATGTGCGTCATCACATTATTGGGGACGAGTCTTTTTAGGGCTTGCTTTTAAGATCTCACTCATAACAGCACAAAATGTTAAGCTATTCGTCGGTCGACAAAAGAAGGATGCTAATGATGCAAGAGCCATTTGTGAAGCTCATTCGAGACCTGATATTCATGTTGCGTAATTAAATTTAGAGATAGAGCTATACCGTTGCGTGTGTTTCTTAATCAATACAACAAGTTTCAGGTATACCTAGCCCAGTAAGTTTGTTCAATTGGCAGTTACACAGAATCTGTTACAGCCTCATAAAAGTGGCTTTACCCGGAAAGCCGCGATGAACCTTTTAATTTTCGCTTTACTTATATTGCTTCTTACAAGTTTTATGTTAGTCAAGATGTTCGGTTACATGCGTGAAGATGATGGCCACTTAAGTGCAGATGAGATCAAAAAAATACATATCATCCAAAATGAAGTTACTGCAACAGGCTCCTCTAAAGACGTAACGTCACAACCAATAATTAATGAACACCCATATCTAAACTAAACAAGCTACACTCTTTCAGTGTGGCTTGTTCGTATTTAACACGGCGGTTCCCAATTTGACAATTAAAACACCTCCCTTGCCATATCCGCCGATCTCCCCATCTGTTCAAAGTCCCAGACCTTATGTGCTCGCCTTACTTCCACAAACTTGCTCGCTCGATGCATATCGACCTGTTGCCATAAATGACGGTTAGCTACTGGCTTCTATCAATGCGATAAGCTCTAACTCTGCGCTATCGGCAATCTCACCAACTAATAGATTATTTTCGTCAACTAACTGCCCATCGTAGTTATAAACACTGAGACCAACCCCACCCTGTAGGTTTGATGCGTTTCCTTTTGATGTCGCGATACCGATATAGATTGCACAGTTTTCTTCGTTCATAGTATTGCTCCTTTATTCGAGTTTTGGCCTACCATTTAGGTAATGCCTTAATTGGTGCAGTGGCGTTAATTTAGTCTTATTGGTTTGGTCTTTGAGCCAAGCGCATTTCCATCCAGTTATTCACCTCTTCCTCTACCCAAGCAACCGCCCTATCTCCCAAGCTTACCGATACAGGAAAATCACCCTCGTCCATTTTTCTGTATATCGCCGAGCGACTTAATGCGGTTTTCTCAATCACTTCTTTTAGCTTTAAAAATCTCATGGGACGTTCTCCTATGCCTGTGGTCCTCATGGGATAAGGAGTTCGTGTTAAAAAAAATGAGGCTGGTTCGGCTTACTCGGATTCAAACCTTTTTGAGGTATATGTCATTAAAGTGAATGACCTAAAGCCTGATTAAAGGAGAACCAAAATGAGAACACTTTCACCACCACTACTCTCACAGCAAGAGCATCACGTTCTAGAAAAGGCAGCAGAGATATTAGAAGATCGTTATGTACGAGGAGATGTATTTACCAATCCACAAGCTACCCGAGACTATTTGCGATTTAAGATAGGTGGCAGTGAACGCGAAGTGTTCGCCGTCATGTTGCTAGATAACCAACACCGATTAATTGAGTTTGAGGAGTTGTTTCAAGGGACGATCGATGCGGCAAACGTCTATCCAAGGGAGGTAGTAAAGACTGCTCTGAAGGCGAATGCAGCGGCGGTTATCTTTGCTCATAACCATCCATCAGGCGATCCTGAGCCGTCCCAAGCAGACAGGCGTATCACGACGAGATTGCAAGATGCTTTGGCGCTCATTGATGTTCGAGTTCTGGATCATATTGTTGTCGGGGAACAATGCACATCATTTGCCGAAAGGGGCTGGTTATGATTAAGAAACACTATGGTGACATCACCCTCAATAGCAAACTCCACCAGCAGTTAGAGCAAACTATCGCTCGCTACTCGATTTCTAAAGACACGACACGCATTGCACTCAACTGTCGAAACACAAGCTACTACAAAACAAAGGAAGGGGTCGCCCCTGTAGAAATTCAGTTAAAGCGGAAGAATTCACGCTCTGATTGGAGCTTGGTTTTTGTGGCCAATTTCACTTATCAAGACCAAGCCACCGACTCACTCGATGTGTATCTCTATTTCCACCTACTTAATCACTGGTGCTATCAACCAGATGCGGGAGCAGCGAGCCTGAGCCACCCTGTCACAACAAAAGTGTTCCAAGCCTGGATGTGCGCTTTCCATGAGCATTTAACTCAGCATGTCTTCGATGACATACAACTCACTCAAGTCCGCTAAGGCTAACCAATCACCCCACTCTTTCACCTAAATTCAAGGAGGCATCATTATGTCTACTCTGCTCTTTCACCCATCCAGTTTACCTGTGTCAGACAAACTTCACGCACTGTTAAACAACCATTTTCAACAACAATTAACTCAGAATGAGTCAATAGCCCAAAGTACTTACCTGACGTTCAACTTTCGAGATAGTTCATACAGCTCAGACACTGGTGGATTTCACCCTGTTGAAATCGCGATGACACAGATCTCCAATGATTTATGGAATGTCGAATACATCACCGATTTTGCTTACGCTGGGAATGTGTATCCAGAATTGGCGCGATGTCTAGACTTTGATTTTCGCGACCAAGCTTTCTTTACAGAGTTCGGAGGATGGAGCCCAATCAAGGGTAACTATTCCGCAGTAGAGATGTTCGAGCTTTGGCAGGATAACTTCTTAAACTACATCGATATGGAAGCGTATGACTCTATATCTATCACTTCGTAATGAGAGAACAACCCGTCCGGATCTATGTCACGATACAAAGGCACCGGACCACTACTGCCATCCAAAAGTCGTGCTTCGGAGAGAGCTAACCCTATATGTAGCAAGGCCTGAGTGACTTTTAGTCATTGACTCCCATCCCACGACTTATCACGACATTACCGATAAGTGATAACAATCATGCCCAATATCTCCCCATTAAAAGAGCAGCTCACAAAAGCGCTCATCAGAGTCGCTCTCGCGAGTTGTCATTACCTTAATGAACAGTATCAGCACTTTAAAAAGGAGGTAGAGCAAAGCTCAGATCACGAACTGTTTGAATTCGTTCAACGCCTTTCTTCCGCCCATCTAAAACGGCTCTTAGCCACTATTGAGTTGATGAACAGAGGTTATCTACTGAGTGAAATTATAGAAGCAGCAAAAGATAAATAATGGCCTTTCCCGAGGTCATTTAAATTCAAATATACAGCCCATTTCACATAATCATTATCCGCCATTTGAGTGAGACGTTATTTGTCTCACCCATCCTTATCCTAATGCCATCGGTGATGGTTCATAGACACCCAACTAAGGATTCACAATGACCACAAGTAATGTACTGCATCATACCAACGATGAAGAGCTCATCGCTTTAATCCAACGAAATGAGTCGTTCACCTTAACTCGGGTAAAAAACTTCTCTCAAACGGTGAAAAAGATTGAGCGATTTATAGAGGCTCAAAATCTATCTTGTCGAATATACACAGCAGGTCGCTCTACAACGATGGCTGCCACCTTGGCTTCCGGCCCTGCTGTCATTTTTGGATTAGCTTCAGCTGCCGCAATATCGGCGCATAACTTAGCAACGAGAAAACCAGATTATGAAATAGCTAAGTACCCTTTAGCTAAGAAGCTCGTCATTAACTACAAAAAGTAATTGCACCAGGCTGTGTGGCCACCAGCCGATCCCTAATCAAGTTGATTCTTTAGCTCATCACTTTTAAGTGATGAGGCGATAGATCACGTTTAAATTTTGGTGGTCCCATGCCTTCTAAACCAAACCGACAACGCATCGAGCATATAGAGTTAGTATTTGAAATTTACTCCCACATACCGACTCAACGAAAAGTTACAGTTAGTGAAATTCATGAACGATTAGCGAGTACTGGGATTAAGCGTTCGAAACGTACCGTACAACGCTGCTTGAATATTCTGACGGATTACCTAGATATTGAAAAAGACGATAGAACCCTGCCCTATAGCTATCATCGAAGACCCCAGCCCGGTGTATTCATGGGCCCTAAAGAATCTGTACTTCTTGAGTTTGCTTTTGAGAGTTTAAAAGCAGCACTTCCTGAAAGTTATCTACCAAGTATGCACGGCGCATTTGCACCCTTTTTGCTAATGGACCACAACCAAGGTCCACGTATTGATATTCGATACACGTTAATAAATCAGAAAGAAAATTATGACGAAGCTCTTTTTGACAAGCTTTGTCTAGCCATCTATTACCAGCGTGAAATTCGCCTCCATCTCAACAGCGAACAAACTCTCCAGTATGTCTGTCCACTTGGGCTTGTGTTAGAGAGTGAAGCCCTTCAATTGATCTACCAATTCGAAAGCCATGTTTGCGCCATCCCTCTCAATCAAATTCAAGACATCTACATCAGCACATTCGGGTTTACCTACCCAAAGGGGTTTTCACTATCTGAAGTCATTACACCTAAACGAGAACCAACACTTAAAGACAAATGTTCAAACAACCACACAAGGAATGATCATGAAAAATACTAAGTTACTCAGGACAACTCTCATCAGCTCTATTGCTTTAGCTCTGACAGCTTGTGGAGGGGGCTCCAATAGCAATACCCCACCCAGAGACACAACGCACTCAATATCAAGCATGAGTGTTGTTAATGATGGTTTTCAAACCTTTAAGCCTCGCGCTCACGATTTGACTGGCTATCGTGCATATTCTAGAGCAGCTATGTTCAATACGCCTTTAGATGACGGACAAAGTGCATACGTTTATGAGAACCCTGAAAGCGGTGAAGTAAGCTCGATTAGTTTTAAAGGCGATAATACTGAGAGTGTTGCGACTCCAACTATCGATATGATCGTCGACCTAAATACTACCTATTCCGCAATCAACATGAGTAATGTCATCGTCACCGTGGATGACGTGGTGTACGAAGGCAGTTACACCCTCATACAGGACAAAAATACCGGTGATCTTTATCCATTAGTCGAGAGCGGCGTTCCTATCTATAAGAAGGTCGAAGCTGAACATGAGGCTTGGGTCACCAACACACGCTTTTCCCACAACGGAGATAGCACGCGTATTTACTTAAGACACAGTGATGAACTCAGCCTTCATAAAGCCGAACTTGTTGATGGGACGTTTACCATTTCTAAAGTCTTTGATGATTACTTCAGAAATAACGTCATTCTATCAACTGGTGATATTGTCACTGTTCCTTGGAGTGGCGATAGCTTAACGTGGCTAGAGCCAGACGGTACGGAGCACAACTTTAGTTACGATACGTCACTGTTGTCTGTTCCATTTCTATACGCAGATAAACTCTATGTAATTCGAGATTCCGATGATGCACTTATAGAGCTTACATTGAATGGAACTACCTTAGACCAAACCGATGCTCTATGGACCACCAATGGGTACAGACCGTCCTCCATGAGTGTGGTCCGTAGTGATTATAAAATGCATTCAGATTGCTCTGTGTATCAGTTCGATGACACAACCAAAACCATTACACAACTCGAACCCTCTAAAGCGCATAGTGGCCACGTAGCCAATGCAGGCCAAACCTCACTGTACTGCATGTACTCAAGTGCAGATGATAATAATGCACTGCCTAGCTTCATGCGTTTTGATATCAGTAAGGCTGAATTTAGCCAACCCGCTACAACGACAATCGGTGCCTCTAGTGGTACTAAACTCGATGCCAATGAACGAATGGCCGTCGTCAGCGATAATGAACTGATGTTCTATCAATATCCAAGTGGGACCTTTACCGAGTACTACATCAACTTTGACGCTGGTACTACAACGGAAAAAGAAGTGAGTTCAATAACGGCTATTAAGATGCAAACCGTCACTCAAATTTAATTGTTTAGAAGGATTAAATGAGGGCGATGGTTTGCCCTCTTTTTTTTAAGTTCGAGAGGACCCAAAACTTCGTGATCTATTCCCATATTGCTTGGTCTCAACCTTAGCCAAATAGCTGACCCGTTTAAACAGGTTCCCCACCTGTTGGTCGAATTTATCTGACTTTTGCTCTAACCAATAGGTAGGGTTGTCTGGGAAGTGGACTAAGGTATCACCTTCATTGGCTTTGATATCCAACGCTCGACACCACGCCTTCTTTATCATGTCTGATAAATTGCCTTTTTGATCAAACCTTCCAAGAGAATGGTAGACGTCTTTGTTCAATAACAAGACAAGGTGGTAATGGTGACTCAATGACGTGCTTCTTTCTTTACACCAAGCATATCGAACCTTACAACTACGAGCAGTTTGACCTCTCCTTTTTTTTCGACTGAGATCAGCTTGAACCTGAGCATCCAGCGAAGCGATAAAGTTCTTTATGGCACTAGAGTCATCAAACAATAAAGACTTCGCTAAACGTAAGTCTACTCTAATGGCTGTCGAACGAGGGTATTGTGTAACGGCTTTATCAATCGTGTCATACAGCTTATCAAGGTAGCTAAGAACTAAACCACCTTTTGGTTCTAAGATTGGCAACCCATTGAATGTATCATTGGTCGTGGTTTTAAGTTTTTTCATCATTATACCTTTGGGGTGAATGTCTCTGGTATAGGATGATTGGGAGTTGTTATTTAATAAGGTGAGTATCTTTATTGAATTGTGTTTGGTAAGGGTAAGTTGATGAATGGTATATGCGTAATTATTACCATACCGCAATAACGAGGTAAGAAAATATCCCGTTCGAACCATTCCATTCTAGGTTTTAACGTAAATAGATGATGCCAACGTGACAACTCAATCAATTTTGAGTAATAAACTCTAGATTCAAGCAATTGAGGCCACTCTGAAATTAAGTACCAAGCGACCACACCCTCACCTCTCTAGAATTCCTACTAAAGTAATGGATGAGACTCAATTATCAGCTCATATTTTACAGTATTTGGGAATACTATTTCTCTTCTTAACGATTGGTAATCGGTACTTTCGTCAGACTTTACTAATGCATCAAGCTCTGCGAAGCATTGGACCTTTGTCTTAGTTATATGCTTCAAATGTACAAAAAAGAATTTAGAATCAAAGTAAAAGCCACATGACAACCCAAAAGAAGGAAGATAGATACCAAGCTTGTCAGAATTATATGGCTCCAAGTCATACAAAATTACGTTGATGTTTCTAAGTCCATTTGTAACCAAGCATTTTTCAATGAGTATCGTTTGTAATGAAGACGCTAAATTCAAAGACAGATATAAAATCACTCTCCCTAAAAATACTCTTTCAGGTTCTAGCTGATCTGACTTCTTTGCTTCCCCGACTTTTTCGTTTCGGTACTTATCGGAAAACATAGCCCCACTATCAATGTTCTTTTGAAAGCGCTCATCATCCCAAATTGTCTTTGACACCAATTCCAATGAAGTATTATCAACGGGCTCATGATTAAGAGTCTGAACTTGATTCCAATAATTCTCCAAAATGAAAACAACCACACGTTCAACTTGCCCCATGATCGGTAAATGAAACTGTAAAAGGCCATTAAATGCTTCTGGGTCCAATTGAGCTACAGGGAAATCAAGAATACGTTTCTCTTTCTTTTTAGATAGTTTTAGCGCACCGAACAAAAAAGCCACTTTAAAAGGAAACTCAAAATCAAAATCGATTTTCAGTAACTCTAGTTCACTTTCGAACTTAAACCTTAAGAACTTTTCAGGTATCTCATAAGTAAGAGACTCAACGTTATTTATTAACGTCGTGTCTTTGCACGAGGGGTTGGGTGTACGACCAAAAGGTAGATGATACAACTCGATAAAGTATCTATTGCTCATTTTACCAAAGTAAGAACGAAAAGAGCCTCCTCTTCCAATTGCCTTTAAAAAGCCAACTTTAGACAAAGCCTCTAACTGTGACTTTAAACGACTCTCAGAAATCCCCCCCATCAATTCCCTCATTCTTTTATTTGTCAGGTTTCGAACGAAACCGACTTCATTAGAATGCAGTACAAAAATGATCATCAAGAGCAAATTGGAGTTTCTCAGCTTAAAACCTCCTTCTGAATCTTTAAATTTTTCGATTTTTAATCGTGTTTCTAAGGAAAGCAGCTGATTTACTAATTTTATCCTAAAGCATATTGTTTCGAACGAAAACCTTTCAAGATAATCCAGATTGAATATGAACTGCCTTTCACTTTTAATGGTCTTGCCAACTCTGCCCCTACCTTTTTCTTTAAATAGCTCAATGACCGTTTGTGCTGTTTTATGTGAAACACCAAAGTCATTTTTTAAACGAGATGCCGATATATCCACTAATAAATTTGAGGTTCGTATTGAATCTAAATGCAGAGCAAGAGATACAAAACGACACTCTGGTGAAAGTTCAAAATCTTGGTTCAACAACTCATTAACTAAATCCATAATTCACTACAAACACCCTGTTTAAAATTCAACACCCGATAAAACAACTTACAATAAAACCACTTTAAAATACGGTTTTAAGTTGTTACAGTCAAATATCATAGGCACATTTGGACATGAAAATCATGAGTAAAAAAACTATCGAAGAAAGAATGAAATGGCTTGTCCCAGAAGATAGGCATGTAGCTGATTGGTTCAGAACTTATGCAGATAGTCGAGAATGGATTCGTGAATATGTATATCAAGAAGAGCAATACGTTGGCCTAATCGATAGTAGTAATACGGCTTTTTGTGAAAAGTTTTTACAAAACTGGGCCAGTAAAGGAAGTATTACCAGTGAAGATAAACATAGGATAAACCTCCTTAGAAGTGCTTGGGCTAGCCACCAAAATTCGAAAAGCAAAGTAACCTTATCATTAAGCTCTGAAGCCCAAAAATCGTTAAGCTTTTTATCTAAAACTTATGGTATTGCTAAAACAGAAGTAGTGAAGGAACTATTAATCAACGCCCATGAACTGTTCAAAATACAAAAATCTTTGAAAAAAACATTAAAAAGTAAACCCAATAAAAATGAGTTCAATAAGAACTTTGACTTTCTGAGTGAGGTACTAAATTACAACTCTCTTAAAGAGGAGGTTAAGAGCCTAAAAGAAGAAAATAGACTGTTAATACTGGAGTTAAAAAAGTCAGTGCCGGGAGACACGGAGACGTTGTAAACCAGTCAGGGAGCTGTTAATCGAGGTCACTGCCAACAGCGCCAAAGAAAATAGAGTGTGCTTAGATTTACGATTTAAAAATGGATTGCTCACTCTTTTACAGTGCCGTTCATTAGCCTGAGCTTTTTCCTCAAAACTCTAACAATTAACTTTACGGTGAATATTCCAGTTCACCGTGCTTTTTAACGTGATTGATTCGTTAAGATGGGACAGTTTATAGGGATTTTAAAAAGTAGATGAATCGCGTATGTAGGACAAGACCCTACCAATGGCGGGCTGTGTAGTGGTCTAATGATCCCGGACACCAAATTAGGTGGTAAAGTCTCCACCATAAATGAGGTGCTCAATGACAAAACGACAATGACGTGCATTTTCTACTGAATTCAAAATAGATGCAGCAAGCTTGGTTCTTGTCCAATCGTACTCCATGCCTGAATCAGCTTTCACAATCCCATCCAAAAAGCTTACTGAACGCGAATAAGCCTCATTCTTCTTGTGCTTTTCTATATCTATCAAGCTAAATTGTACCCCCCCTAAAATGGCGTTAACAACAGATTCGTAACGACCCGTATCTTCAATAGTCTTATGCGCCATTGCTAATTCTTGTTCAAGCATAAAAAAACCATCAACATTGTTAATGGGGATTATCTGCTGATGGCAGGATCGTTCAAGTTTTCTTAAATGATCGGCATTAATTCCATTGGCAGTTTTTTGAAAATTAATTTATTAAACGCTCTATAGCTTCAACCACTTCATCGAAGTTAATTGTGCCTGTTGGCGCAATAAAGACCAAAGAAGAAGTTCTAGTCTTCCCTTCTGGCCATTCGTCGCCGACAGTTACTGTCGCACGCTGACCTGTACATTGGAACACACACTGTCGATCCGGGCGTTCGACTAGGTTCAAGATGCCTTTCATACGATAAATATCCATAGATAAACGCTCTAACAATGGATAGATTTTTTCGATAGAAATTGGAGCATCAGTTTGATAGCTATAAGTTTCAAAGTGATGCTTTTTCTCAGCCTGATGGCTTTTATGATCACAGCCTTCACCACATTTATGATCATAAGTATGCTCTTGCGTTTCAACCATAGCGGTTTCGACATCAAAGATAATCGGCAAGTCAACGTTTGAATATTGTACGTCGACCAATTTTGACAATGGTGATTGTTCACGACACCAGGCATGTACTTTAGCCAAATGCTCAGCAGAAACTAAATCGGTTTTATTAACCAATACAATATCAGCAAACTGCGCTTGCTGTTTTGCTAAGTCACCCATGACCCCATTCAATGAAAGCACATTTTCAGCGTCAATGGTGGTAACGATCGCATTCAATGGAGCAGCTTCTTTAAAGTCTTCTTCGCTGAATTTAGAAGCGACATCATAAGGTTCTGAAATACCCGAGGTTTCAATAACAATATGATCCGGCCTTTCATCACCCTGCTGAGCTAATATGCGCATCACGGCTACAACCAAACCTTCAGCAAGACTACAACAAATACATCCATTTTCTAATGTAAGTAAAGTGTTGTCTTCTGACTTAACCAAGTCAGCATCCACATTAATAGAACCAAAGTCATTGACAATTACTGCCATTTTGGATCTGCCAGAATTGGTTAAAATATGGTTGAGTAGCGTCGTTTTACCTGCACCAAGAAATCCTGCAAGAACGGTGACCGGAATGGCTTTTGTATTCATCTTTACCTCTAAATTATCGCAACGAAAATTACTAAAACAAAATTGCAAACAAACAGTAGGAAACATAAATTGGGTAAAAAACTTGCCCTATTTATTAACAACGAATGTTTAGCTACGACGTACAGGTAGACCTGGTAGAGAAGTACCAATACGCTCACCATTTTCTATGATAGTTTGACCATTTACTAAGACAAACTGGTGACCACTTGCCGTTTGGTTCGGTTTAGTGAAGGTACCGTTATCTTTAATAGTGTTATAATCGAAACAAGTAATATCAGCATCACAGCCTACTTGTATACGACCCTTTTTGTTCATCGCTGGTACTCCATCACCCATAATTTCAGCTGGAATTAGCGATGTTTTCGCTAGACCATCGACTAATGAAATTGCTTCACGTTGAACAATCCATTTGTGAACAAAACGAGAGAAACAGCCGCTTGACCGTGGGTGAGCAAACGCATCTTCTGGTAGAGGCCAAATATCGCCTTCTAGGATACCGGTACTGTTAATCCAAGGCATACCGTCTGAAGCGATTGCACCTTCTGGATACAGTACCGCTAAATCAAGTAATTTTTGATCCACTTCAGAAGTGTCTTCACTTAGGAAGTGGAAGTTAATGACTGAACCAGGTGCTGTTTCTTGAATATCAAGAATACTTTGTTTGGTCATTGGTTTACCTTCAAGCTCCACTGTTCCGTAGTCAGTGTTACCAAAACGCGCTAACCAATCGTCACCACGCATAAACTCAGCACCGATAGCCGTTGAGAAAGCACCATAAGAATATGATTCTACTGTGATTGGTAAGCCTTTAGCTTGTGCTTCTTTCAGAAGATCAGTACCAGCTTGTAAGTCACGGTTTGAGACACTGTTGATATGGCATACGTGCATGTGAGCACCGGTGATAGCTGCTAGGCCAATTTGCTCACCTAATGCTTCAAATGAACTTTGTGGTTCAAGTACACTCATGTAGCGGTCGTGAGTAAATGTAGGCACTTCGTACTGTTTAGCCAACTTAGCCAGCTTATAATACTCTTTACGCCCCATACCTGGCGCATAACCAGCATTAATAGAAATACCAAGCGCACCTTCTTTAACACCTTGGTCGACTAGATCGATGATTTCAGCAAGCTCTTCTTCGTTTGGCAAAGAGTTCTGCCAGCCATTGTATGAAAATGCAGTTTGAAACCAAGAAATTTTACCATTAGCTGGTGGCAGTTCTTTTTGCATAACCATTGCACGAGCGTACGCCCAAGATGAACCAAAACCGTAGTTGATGGGGCGACCTTCAGCCGCAGTATCACGGTAAGCCATATCGATAGGCAGGATACCTGATTCTAGCTCTAGTCCTGTAGTCACACCATCGAATGCTTGCATCCAAGCAGCAGGAAGTTGCTGACCATGTGCATGCAAATCGATGAAACCAGGTGCGACAATAAGACCTGTAGCATCGATTCGTTTAGTACCCATTAATTCTCTATCAGAAATAGCCGCAATACGACCACCTTTAATACCAACATTACGTACTGCATCCAAACGCGTCTCAGGATCGATTACACGACCGTTAACGATAACCACATCGAATGGACCTTTTTCGTTAGGCATAAGTTTTACTTTCTTATCAATTGTAGAGCTAGACTCGCCTGCTATTGAGATGAAAGGTGCAACTGCAGCGCCCGCAGCCAGGGTTGCTATCATATTACGACGACCGTGGTCTACTGTATTTTCATTTTCTACTGCATCAACCGCAGTTACATTTTTCTCAGTCATTACGTATTCCTTATCATGGTTGAAAGCCCATCAATATTGTTAATTTTTCGGGAAAGTTTTTACTGTGTCATCCCTAACTTGAACAATAATTTCTTGAAATAGAGTGACAAAATCTGTCAGTTCAGGGCGTTTTATGATCATGGTTTTTGTATTATCTGTTGGGTTAATGATGTTTACCTGAGTAGTGCGAGAACAATGATGCTCAACGCTCGAACAGTAAGGTGTAAACATGGTTTAACTCAGTTTGGCTCAACCCTCTTTCAATATTGGTTGGGCTCATGGAGTGGTTAATTAGCCGAGAAAATGTAATAGGTGCCGATAGCACAAGAATGAAAACGACTAAAATGGCAACATGGGTATTGAGCATCGCTGAATGTGCCTTGTTGTGAATAAAGAGAGTAGCTTGATATAAAATCTACTCTCTTTAGGCTATTAATTAGAAGAACCACTTCATGCCGATTTCGACACGCAGCTCAGGGTCATTGTTTATTTCAGTGCCGTCAGGCAAAACGACATCGGCTGAGCCGTATTCAAAACGCGTCATTAACCATTGAGTACGGTCAGAACGAGTTGGTGCACTGACAAAGAAATTCAGCTTGCTCGATTCCATCGATACCACATCACCTTCAGATTTGAAGTACTCAGGTGAAAACTGAATGAAGCTGCCCGAGTCTCCAATCTCTTTGGTTAGGTACATATTTAGCATGTAGCCATCTGCGCTTTGACCAAATACTTTACCCGTTGTGTAAGCGATGTTAGGGAAAACTTTAGCACCAAAAGTGTATGCTGGATTAATAAGACCAATCACACCTGCTGAGAACAAAGTAGTATCTTTTAAACCAGAATCTTTAGCCGTACCCGCTTCGCCGTTTTGGTGGATCAAATCTGTTGAGAAACCAATGCGAGGAAGCAAAGAGTTCTCTAGCGCATGGACTTGAAAGTACTGCGCGCGACCTTTCTGGTAGTCGGTTCCAAGCTTATGTTTGCCATCAACTTTCGCATCATCGTTGCCAAATGTACCTTCAGCAAAGCCTGCAAATTGAATCTCGTCAGACCATGCGCCAGTCATCATCCCTGACATTCGAACGTCCGCATTGGAATCTAGGAAGACGGCGGCTTGAGTATAAACGCGGGTTAAGTCAGAAGGGTTAATTACTTCACTCTCTTGCGCTTGTTCCGAAGCAATGGCAGTGCCGGAAAGTGCTAGGAGTAACGTAGTGGTAAGCGTTGCTTTATTCATGGTTTCACCTTATGTTTATTCCCCCAAAATCAATCCGTTTAGAGGAAGGTGCGTCCTTGCCATTTCTTGATTTGAACAGGATATGACGACATGCATGAGGTAATAGGTACTCACCTCTTACGCGTTGTGTTATCCAGTTTGTAGGGTTATTAAACCAAGTGAGCTCACCTTTCGCTTTGCATTTTAGGTCAATTGATTAACTGGCTAGGACAATAGGGGATTTGTTGATACGGGTCATCTTTTCTATGGGAGATCAGTTTGTGATGTTTGCGGAGATAATAAGCCTGGCTGAGTAGGCCGGCATTTGATTCAAGCTAAGTACGGATGAGCATGTTGATTAAAGCAATCTAGCGCAAAGCGAATTTCGTCTCTATTATTGCTGGTTAAGCCAAAAAACAGACAAACTCCTCGCATTATTTAAGGTTAGCGGTTGGAGAAGACCTTGTTCAACGAAGGGTTTTGCCAACGAACAGGATAATGCTATCCAACCACATAGGGTCCACAGAGCACTTGCAAGATAGAGTGAGCTTATTTTCTCGATCGTGTTTGAGACGCGAAAGCAGCCTAAGTCACCTTCTTTCGTTTGGGGCAGTTCAAACTGGGTTTCGAGCCTCAGTTGCTCAATCGGCACGATATCTTGCTTGGCGAGAGGAGACTTTGGGCTGCTATAGGCACCACGGGCTAGATTACCAATATAGTGCGTATCAATTTGAGCCTGAGTTCTAGGTGAGTCTTCTGTGACCATGATCGCTATATGGCATTCGCTCTTTTCAAGGCAATCATAAGCGTGCTCTCTTGACGCACAGATGGCATCAATGGTCAGTTGAGGGAACTGCTGCTTAATCTCTAAGATGGCAGAACTCATCCAGTCACTTGGGATCTGTTCGTCATGCATTACGATTAGCTTTTCTAGTGGCTCATCAAGCAAGGAGAAAGCCGTTAACTCAAAACCTTTGGCTTGTTTGCTTAAATTGGTTGCCCGAGAGATGAGCTGGTGCGCCGCATCGGTGGGTTTTGCCTTTCGTCCTTCAATTTGAAACAGCATCACCCCGACAATATCTTCTAAGGTCACGACTTGCTCCCATTGTACTGCGCTCCTTATGCGCAGCACGCGCCGCTGCGCTGTATGAGCCGTGTTGATAAACCAGAGTAAACGCGTGAATCTGTTCAATTGAGATCATGGAGCAACCTTCTAGTTATATATGTATAAGACACTGGCTTGCAGAAGGGTGGTGATGAAGGTAAGTCAAAGTCTAAAGCCACTGGGTTAGAGTATCGTAACACAGGTGATAGTGGCTGAAAGCTGCATTAAAATTAGGGGGTTCTTCAGGAACAATCAGGCAGAGGTAATAAGGGTTCCAACAAAGCTAAATATCTGAGTTGTTTGGAACCCTAGAACAATTAGTTTACAGAGTTCACTACTACTTGAGTGATATCGCCATGCAAGCCATCAGTATCAATACTAAAATCCAATGATTTACCAGAATTTTGTATTTGCTTCACGTTGTATGTGAACTGAGAAGCTGTATCACCCCACTGGTATCTCACCATTGTCTCACCTGATTGCAAATGCTCAGTAACAGTGTATTCAGTCGCATAGCCAAGCATTACACCGTTCAATGGACGGTTTGGTGCATCATGAGGTATCTTAAAAGGAACTCCATCTAATTTTACGACACCGTTGCGCACGCTTGTTGGCTCTTTTAAGTGACGAGCAAAATAGCTGGCATGAATAAAACGGTCTTCTGCGTTAATATTTCCTCCCGTCATTAATCGGGTTTGGCTGCTTTGTGAATCTTTGTTCCCCCATCCGCGTTGAGATCTCTCAATGTTGGTTAAATGCACGTCGAAATCTGGTTGGTTGGTCATTACATTGTATTCTGAGCCATGCCAAATTCTTGCTTCTCCATCGCGGAATTCAACAATGGCACTGTCACCACGCACGTCTTGGAAGCTGTAATGAAGCGTAATATCCGTAGGTACTCCAGGCACTGATTCAGACACTGCAGGAGAGGCTTGCACAAATTTAACAACATCAGATACGTTAGCAAACTGAGATAAGATATGTGTAAGGTAGGTAGCGACGCCAATATCATCAAACGAGCTTGCCTTTGCCGCATCCATATTGTCGTCAAACAATGTATTTCCACTGAGGCCTTCATTGTTTACACCATTGGTAATCATGCCATAAGTAGTTATTCCCGTAACATCATACTTTGAAGTCTGAGAGACATTGAATTCTAAATGCCCACTGTACTCTGTGCCACGGGGAATGTTTCTTAGCGTGGGAGAGGTTGCTTCCAACCAGTCCATGGTTCTAGTAACAAATGTCCCGTGTTCTGCGGTGTCCCAGACAACACGTGTACATGCGGAAGCTGTTGATGTCGTCCCTGCAGCGAGTAAAGCGAAAATTGTTGCATTCAATACTTTTGATTTCATTTTATTTACCTTAATTGTTTCTCGTTACAGAGATATCCTAAGTTAGGAATGGTGGTACATTAAAATGCATTATGGACGTTATATTCGTTCATAAACTCAAAGAGTCTTCGTAGTGTGTTTTTGCGATGGACTTAACTAAGTCCGCGACAGGGCTGTCCTCTAAATCCACAGAATAAAACATTGATAGTCCCAACTTAGCACTGTTGCTTAGCTCTGCAACTTCAATTTCATAGAGTTCCCCGCGCTGAGCATATGGTTCGGCAAGCTCTCTATGGGTTACTACCCAGCCCGCATACTTCACCATTTCAAATAACATGTCATTGTTACTAACAACATGTATTTGGGAGGAGACGGTAAAAAGATCTGGAGAAAAATTAATCAGGTCCGCGGATGCATACTGTTTTTCGAGCGAGAGGTCACCAAAGCTCAAATTCTCGATATGTCTCAGTTTGCTCTTTCGCCCGACATAAACACCTAACTTTCCATATCCGATATGCGAATAACTTATGGCTTTGGGTGGTAGGTGGCTGGCATTTAAATGAGGCATAAATGCAATGCTATTCATATTGCCTTGCAATGCTAGGAATGCATCGTTCCGATCTGTGTGGGACCATTTAGTTTTTAGTTGAGGGTATGTCTGAGAAAGCTCTTGCTCGATTTTTAGGGCTAAAACGTTAGACAAGCCGGAGTCATGGTATATCGTTAATTTAAGCGGCCCGCCTCCTTCTACGTATCTGAAAGCACTATGAAGTTTATCTGAACTATTTACAAGATGCCTAGCATGAGCATATAAATGTATCGCGTTCTTTGTGGGTTTAACTCGCTTCCCTTCGATGAAGAAAAGCTCAACTCCGTAAGTATCCTCCAACGCTTTTACTTGCTCACGAATCGTTGTCCGGTCTTTGCCAACTTTTTTTGCCGCTAGACTGTAGCTCTCTTCCTCGTAGGCAGCACAAAAAGAACTCAGTAACTCATAAGAAAACATACCCCTACTCCAGTAAAATGAACGTTAATATCGTTCATTATGCGTTTTAATAATTGAAAGAGATTAAACAGAGTTATGTTAATTTGAACTATGTCACGCTATTTATTTTCCATATTTTGGCGTTCCCACCAATATTTCGCTAACAATATTTGATAGCATTTCTATTCCGTATGCGTTCTCCTATTTAGTGTGGCTGGTTAAACCACAAAAAGCCTAAACGTTTCCGCTTAGGCTTTGGTCTTATTCCGATAAATTTATGTGCTTATTTTACGCAACCTAACTGCTCTACCACTTTGCGGAAGTAAGCAGGTGCTTTGATCTCACCGTATGGTGGCACATAAGGTGTTGCTCCGAAGTAAACGGCAGCAAAGTCACGCGATGGATCGATGTAGATACCTTGGCCAGAGTTACCGTGTTTGTACATAGCACCGTCTTCAAAAATGAAGTCGAGCTGGTAAGCGCCTTTGATTGGTTTTTCGCCAAATAGACTCACAGCCTGATCTTCTTTACGGCCGCCTACAAATGCGTCTGCGCTGCCTGCTGAGCGAATGCGCTCAAGTAGCTTAGGCGTAACGACTTGCTCGTGTGCCACTTTATCCCAGCTTTTCGTTTTCTAGCGGTTTTACATCTTTTTACACGTCATGCCATGTTCCTACCGTTTCGCAGCGTTCAGTGGTGCCAAGTGCTGAGCTGATGAAGCGCACGAATACGCCTTCTGGATCGAGAATTGACGTGTTGTTCTCTTCGTGGTCTAGGCCAGCAGTATGGTTAACTAAGTCAAGGATAGTCACTTTATCCCATGCTGTGCCTTTAAGCTCAGGGACGTATTTGGTAGTTGAAGCGCTCATGTCTAGCTTGCCTTCTTTTGCCAGCATTGCAGTGATGAGACCCGTTAGAGTTTTTGATGATGACATCCAGATATTAGAACCTGTTGGTTTCATACCTGGGTAGGCTTCGTATACTACTTCACCTTTGTGGAGCATCATGACACCTTGGTGACGGAAGGTTGGATGTACGAAGTAGTCATCCATTTTCAGTTCACCTTCGCTGTCTGTTTTAACAGTGATGTTACCGATTTCGTTGTTGATATTACTTGCCAATATTTTTTGCTTTGCCGCTGGATTAACATTATCAGTGCACATCACAGTGCTGAAGTTGATCATGTAATAAAGTGCATGGTCGCCTCCCATTTGCGCATGGAAGCTGTCGTAGGCGCCCTGAACGAAATCAAGATAAAAAGACTGTTTCGCTGCAGTAACAGGTAAGCAAATCGATGCACCCTGCGCATTTAGGTACATAGCCAGTGGGTGTTCTGCTGGTACATTGGCGTGAACAGAAGTTGACGCAAGTGCGGATGTTAGTGTGGTTAGGCGTTGTTGACTAAATCAGTTGGAACCTTTTCTCAGTCCTGCGATCTGATCCCATGTAGTAGAAGCATGGTGTTGTTATGGGTAAGTCGAAGAAGAAGATAGCGAACTGGAGTGAGTATAATGAAG
>NZ_JAAZTU010000040.1 GCF_012395185.1 Vibrio aestuarianus | reverse complement strand
GTCATATAGTTACCATTTTAACTATATGACTATTAATCTGAAAATATCCAACATCAAAAATCCCAAAGTATGACTTTGGGATTTGAGTTATTTAGTCAGTCTTCATCATCTAATGGTACAAGTTTTGTGTTGCCACCATGATACTTCTCTCGTTGTTTTTGGATTAAGGCGTAGAAACCAGGGATCAAACATGTCCCAGCAAGAAGCACGCATAGTAGCCCACCGATAAGTGATACACCGAGAGAGTTTTGACTGACATGCCCAGCCCCCGAAGCAAAAATCAGAGGGAAAATACCTAAGATAAATGACCACGATGTCATATTCACGGCACGAAAACGTAATTTACCACCATGAACCGCAGCTTCATCAATAGCAATATCTTTCTCTTCTCGCTCCATTTTTGCGAACTCTACTATTAAGATCGCATTCTTTGCCGCTAATGCTATCAGCAAGACTAAACCGATTTGAGCATACAAATTCAATGGCATTCCCATCAGGTTAAGTGCTAAGAATGAACCTAAGGTTGCAATCGGCACCACTAAAATGATGGCCAAAGGAATACTCCAACTTTCGTACTGTGCCACCATAAATAGATAGATGAAAATGAGCGCAAGCGCAAAAGCAAAAATGGCTTGGTTACCGGCGAGAACTTCCTGGTAAGCCATACCTGTCCATTCGTATTGGTAACCTTGCGGCAATACTTGAGCGGCGACTCGCTCCATCGCAGCAATAGCATCACCACTGGAATAACCCGGTGCCGGTTGACCTTGGATAATCGCACTGCGGTACATGTTATAGCGCCATGCCACATCCGGCTCAAACACTTGTGTATGACTAACTAGTGTACTTAATGGAATCATTGTTCCATTAGCAGATCGTACATGGAACTGCTCAAGGTTTTCCATGCTATTACGATGTTCACTATCAGCCTGCATTGTGACACGGAAATTTTTACCAAACATGGTAAAGTCATTAACGTAAACTGAGCCTAAGTTACCCTGTAGCGTTTGGAATATAGAGGATAAAGGAATACCTAATTGTTTTGCCTTTTCACGATCAATATCGACATAATAATGAGGAACATTGGCTCGGAATGTACTAAAAGTATAAGCAATTTCAGGTTGTTGATTAGCAGCCTGAAGCATTTCACCCATTACCATCGCTAAGTCGGTACGGCTACGGCCTAATGTATCTTCCAGTACAAATTCAAATCCAGAAGCGGCTCCCATTCCTGGCACTGCCGGTGGTCCCATTGCAAATACAACCGCTTGTGGCATTTCCAGAGCGGCACGTCCATTAATCCGTGCCGAGATTGCAGCAGCAGAATGATCACCGGCTAGGCTGTTACGCATATCCCAACTGTGTAATTTAACAAACAGAGATGCCCCGTTTGATGCAGCGGCACCAGTCATGAATGAATAGCCATTGGCAACGGTAACGCCATCAACCCCCTGCTCTTCTTCAAGAATTTGCATCAGTTGTGAAGTCACTTCTTCCGTTCGAGATAAAGAAGCAGAGTCAGGTAATTGAACATTGACTAATAATATTCCCTTATCTTCCTGTGGAACGAAAGCAGTTGAAGTATTTTTAGCAAAGAACGAGACAGCAGCAAGTGCAAGTAGGAAGAAAGTAATCAGCAGTAAAGATTTTTTAACCAAGAAACCTGCAATTTGACCGTAGCCTTGTGTCACTTTGTCTAAGCCTCGGTTAAAAGCCTTAAACCAACTTGCCGTATTTTCACCGCCTTGTTTCAGAACCAGTGAACACAGCGCAGGAGACAGAGTTAGTGCATTAATCGATGAAATAACAACTGAAATACAGATAGTTAATGCGAACTGTCGATACATGATACCTGTGATACCGGGTAGCATGGCGACAGGAAGAAATACCGCAAGTAATACAAGCGTTGAAGTGATAATTGGGCCTGTTACCTCCTTCATTGCGATAAGCGTTGCCTTACGCGGAGACATCGTTGGATCTTTAGCCATTGTTGTATCTACGTTTTCAATCACCAAAATAGCGTCATCAACAACAATACCAATGGCTAAAATAAGACCAAACAAAGTCACAGTATTAATCGTGAAGCCGGTAGTTTGCATAATGGCAAATGTACCAATCAATGAGACTGGAATGGCAAAAACGGGAATCAGGGTTGCGCGTGCGCTACCCAAAAATAAGTAAGTGACGGCAATAACCAGTAATATCGCTTCGATCAGCGTTTTAACCACACCTTTGATAGATTCAGCAACAAACACGGTTGTGTCATAACTGGTTTCAAAGGCCATGCCATCTGGAAAATTATGGCTAAGTTGTTGTAACAACGCCATAACGGCTTTACCGCTTTCCAACGCGTTGGCGTCTGATTGTAATGATAATGCAACGATCGATGCTTCTTGGCCTCGGAATGTACCGTTACCATCATAGAATTTTTTGCCTAATTCAACCCGTGCGACGTCCTTCAAGTAAACCGTAGAGCCATCAGGATTCGAACGCAAAATAACATTTTCAAACTCACCGACACTTTCCAAACGCCCTTTTGTTACCAGATTAAACTGCACCTCTTGAGCACTACTATATGGAGCAGCGCCAATACGCCCCGCTGCAACTTGCACATTCTGCTCAGTTAAAGCGGATTGAATATCGGACGTTGTTAATTTTAAATTAGCCATTTTTTCTGGGTTAAGCCAAATACGCATTGCATATTCGCCCCCACCAATGACATTAACCTCACTAATACCTTTTACACGTGCGAGTTGATCTTTAACGTTAAGGTTGATGTAGTTAATCAGAAATTGATCGTCATATTTTCCATCCGGTGAATAGAAATTGAGTACCATTAACAGATCTGGCGAACGTTTTTTCACAGTGACGCCAGCCATTCTCACTTCTTGTGGAAGCTTGGACTCGATCTGAGCAACACGGTTTTGGACGTTAACTTGTGCCATATCAGGGTCAGTACCAACATCGAATGTCACGTTTAGGCTGTACGAGCCATCATTGGCACTTTTCGAGGACATGTAGATCATGTTCTCGACACCATTTACTGACGTCTCTATGGGGTCAGCAATAGCTTGTTCGACAACTTCGGCACTTGCACCAGTATAAAACGCCGTCACGCTAACAGATGGCGGGCTGATCTTCGGATATTCAGCGACGGGTAAAATAGCCAGGGATATCGCCCCTGCTAAAGTAAGAATAATAGATATGACCAATGCAAACTTAGGTCTTTGAATAAAGAAACGACTTAACATTTCGCCCCCTTATTGATTGGTCGTTGTTGGCGTTTGAGTACGAACTTCAACACCATTGCGGACACGTTGTAGACCTTGGGTGATCACCACATCATTAAGTGATAGGCCTTGATTGATGCTAATACCTTGCTCAACTTGAGGCCCCAAGTCGACATTGCGACGTTCTGCAATATTATCGTCTGACATCACCATAACAAAATCACCCTCTAAGTCTGTTTGGACTGCACGACGTGGGATAACGATAACATTTTTAGCAACGCTTTCACGAAGGTTGATTTTGATGTGTTGGCCGGGAAGAAGTCGCTGTTCGGGGTTGGGAATAACGGCACGCATATCAATAGTGCCAGTACTTAGATTAATTCGATTGCCTAAGTAATTTAGCTGACCTAAATAAGGGTATTGCTCGCCATTTTCGAGCTCTAGTAGCACTTCAACGCCAGTCGCTTGTGTTGTTCCATCACCTTTAATTTTATCCATACCTAAAGCAATACGCTCTCGTTCACTAACACTAAAGGCCGTATTGATAGGATCTAAGCTCACAAGCGTAGCCAAAATACCTGTTGATGGGGAGACTAAATCACCAGAACTGACTTTACTATCACTAATACGGCCACTAAAAGGAGCTCGTATTTGAGTGTATGAAAGATTAACTTCGGCTAGTTTTAATTTTGCTTTTGCCGCTTCTAATTCAGCACGGCCACCATGCAATGCCGCCGTTAATGCATCAAATTCAGATTGAGAAATACTGCCACGTGGAAGGAGTTCATTGCCTCTCACATGGTCAAGCTGTGCTTTTTTGAGCGCAGCATTAGCTTGCGCTACAGCCGCTTTTGCACTTGCTAGCTGAGCTTCGAATGATGATGGCTCGATGGTGTACAACAAATCACCCTTTTCGACCACTTGTCCTTCTTTAAAATGACGGGCCTGCAGATAACCAGAAACTTGAGCAGTAATATTTGTGTCTTCTATCGCCTCGATGCGGCCAATATAAGATTTACTTGGTTGATGCTCGACAAGAATAACTTGTTGTGTTTCAACAAGTGGCAATGGAGTTTGGGTTTGAACGTTTTCCGTTTCACCGCACCCAACTAAGATGAGTGTTGTAGCAATAAGTGCCGCAAGTGGTTTCTTTTGCATTATTTATAATCTTATTAGAACAGGATTCGTTAAAAATACAGCAATCATACCGCTTGATTTGTCAGAAAAATAAAAGAAGATAAAAAGGAAGTGTTTCAAACTGTAACTCAATGAAACTATAAGAAAACATCGTGATAAAAACGCGATCAATGTTGCTTGGTTGTTTCGCTCTCGAAAATTTACTCACATGAGAGATACATGGAGCTTAAACAGTGAGAGATAAGAAAATTATGGGTATCATCATCTAGCAATGACAATTAAGTTCGCTTGCTTGAAGCTACAGCGGTGTTGGTTATATTTCCTCAACTCAATCACATAGATTATCTATGCGATTGAGGAGATTGTTCAATTTAAGCATCAACCACCAGATAGCTTAACAGTTAAACCTTTCTTTTCAAGGTGAAGCTTGACTTTGTCTCGTACATCACCTTGTATTTCGATGTCGCCATCTTTTACTGAACCGCCACATCCGCATACTTTTTTCAATTCTGCTGCCAATAACTTTAATGGAGCATCATCTAAGTCTAGTCCGGTAATTATGCTTACGCCTTTACCTTTTCGACCTTTGGTTTGGCGATGAATTCTGACAATACCATCACCTTTCGGCCGTTCTACTTTCTCAGGCTCTGATTTAATACGACCTAAATCAGTTGAATATACAAGCGTCATAAATTATTACTTCTTCATTTGTTCTGCTTTTTGCTTTGCTAGCAAAAAAGCTTCGATATGTTTTTGAATAGCCACTTTAGAACCTTTGATTAAGCGACCATTAAAAAAGCAATACCAAGCGTTAGCTTCACCGGTATCGTTTTTAAGAGTAAAGCCACCAAATTGTTCTTGGTGTCCAGAGGTTACATTCCGTTTTTGTCCAACAGAATTGAATTCACGCGGGTCAATAATAGATGCTGTATCACACCACCAGTCTATGCTTTTTTTCACCGCAGCAAGGTTTCCAGTCAAAACATGGTTTTTAATTTTCACTTGCCATATTTCAGTGGAATTAGGAGCCGATTTAAGGTTAAAACCTCGATATATCGAAATAGCCATATTTTATCTGGTCTTTTAATTGTGGTTAATTAAATAATAATTGTATCTACGCCGTTATCAAGTATATTTATTGATAATTTTTGTTGTTATAGTGCATTAAGATGAGAAAAAACATTCCCGTCATCACAGATCCTATTATTTTAAAACAAAAGCTTAGTGAATTTTCTTCACCCATTCGTTTAGAGCAGTTCCAACAACTAGTACAAAATCAATATTCCAGAAACTCTTTACTCGCGATGACAAAAGATTGGAATCACTTTGTTTCTTTCTGTATTTCAAAGCATGTATCTCCTTTGCCGGCATCAGTGACAGCAGTTAGGCAATTTATTGAATATGAAGCAAGAACTCGCAAATACTCGACCATAAGACGTTACGCGGTCACTATTGGTATCATACACTCATTACTCTCTTTAAATGATCCAACCACAAACCGTAAAGTTCAAATGTCACTTGCCAACCTCAGATTAGAGAAGTTAGATGACGCAAAACAAGCAATGGCATTTACCCAAGAGCATCTATTCGCCTTGGATGAGCGACTCTCACGTTCTGAATATAAAAAAGACATCCGAGATCTCGCTATTTATTATGTGATGTTTGAATGCGTGCTCAAACGAGGAGAACTTAAATTCTTCGAGCGTGAACAAATCAGTATAGATAATGAGTTAGCGATAACAGTACATGTTGGGGAAGCAAACTATTCTCTTTCCGATAGGGCTTCATTAGCGCTTAATCGTTGGCTGACAATTGTTAACAGAAATGAAGGTATTGTTTTTTGCTCTATAGATCGTCACGGTAATATTTCTTCAAAATCGCTCAATGATGCGTCGATTTTTCGTATTTTGCGTAATGCAGGTAAGCAGCTAGGTCTGATGAACCTAAAATTTTCAGGCCAATCGACACGAATAGGAGCGGCGCAAGAATTAGCGAAGCAAGGTTATAAGATGAGAGATATTCAACAATTTGGACGGTGGTTAAGCCCTGCGATGCCAGCCCAATATATTGGTAAAACTCACACCGCAGACCAGGAGAAAATGAAATTTAAAACGATTAAACCTTGGCTTTGAGTGACGTTGTCACGCAATTTGCAAGGAATTCATGAAAACAATGGCCGTTATGTTCCAGCATTTTCGGGAACATTGAAATCGGAGTCATGCCTGGGAAGGTATTGACTTCATTTAGATAAATTGCACCATCGGCCGTTAAAAAGAAATCAATTCGAGATAAGTGTCTTAACTTCATATGCGTAAACACTTTTTCTGCACAATGCCTTATCGATGCTAACTGCTGATCCGTAAGATTTTTTGCTTCAATTTCCGTCATTGAATGGCTATCTGCACTGTATTTTTCTTCATAAGTATAAAACGCATCTTCTGGAGCAATCACTTCTCCTGGTTTAGATAAATACAGAACATCATCAATTTGGTAAGCCGCAACTTCTAGTTCACGTGGTTTGAGCGCCTTTTCAACCAGCACCTGCTCTGAATAACTGAATGCAGAATCAATCGCTGTAGCTAACTGCTGAACATTTGTGACCTTGTAACACCCAACTGATGAGCCTTGCCGTGCAGCTTTTACAAATATGGCGCCCCACTCTGATAATGCTTTTTCGCATTGCTGATAAGCTTGGGCATTGTTGTCAGTCAAAAATAAATAAGGCGTATTTGGGATGCCCAGAGCGTCATACCACAGCTTGGAAGTGATTTTATTAAAGCTGTTAGAGCTGGCTTCAGGACCACAGCCTAGATAAGGAATGCCAGCTAATTCAAGCATGGATTGAATATCGCCAGTTTCCCCTGGAAATCCATGGATACATGGCACGACAAAGTCGATTTTTGTCGAACTACTGCTAGTGTTTAACGTTGCAGCATTGGTATCTAAATAACTCAACTCACCTTGCTCGCTATACCAACCATCATCTTTCATTTCAACCCGAATAACATTGAAACTCTTTGTCATCTCAAGTTGAGCTTGTAAATAGTTAGCAGAAACAAGCGATACTTCATGCTCAGAAGAACCGCCACCACACAGTAGAAGGATTGTTGTTGTCATTAAAATCTGTCCGTGATGTTACTAGATAAGCTAATTAAACATCATAATCAATTCAGCAAGAAGTTACACAATTTTAGCTAAGCAAATGTAATTTTTGGACTTAACTGCTTAAATACCAAACAATTAAGGGGCTTTCGCCCCTCTTTAACATCAGTAGTCGGTATAGTTCAACAGAGGTTAATTTAACTTGTTGAGCGTTGGAAACTCAGAATTCTTAATAGCATCGATGCTTTTCGCGAACGGCTTCATTGCCTGGAATTCAGCGGGAAGCGTATTGATAGCTTCTAGTGCATCTGCACGTGTTGCATAATCCCCATAAAGAACGGTATACCACTTAGTGCCATTTACGACTTTGTAGTTTTCCCAAATCGGTTGATTGTCAGCTGTCGGTAATTTGCTCGCGAATTGATCAACTTTGGTTTGTGAACCAACCGCAACCACCTGAATCGTGTAGCCAAAACGTGGGTTCATTGCTTTTTGTTTGGCGGTTGGTGGAATAATAGCAACCGCAGGTTTAGTTTGAGCGACTTGTTTTTCTACAGCTTTTGGCGGCATTTTTACAACGTTTGGTTCAACGTTGCTTTCAGAAATCCCATTCGCCATACCATCTTGAGTCATTACTGGTTGCTGTACAGAGGCGACTTTGTACTCTTCGCGGTGACTTTCAGATGTCACATCAGTAATGTAAGTATCTGAAGCACAAGCAGCCAAAAGGAGTGATAAACCGACAATTGCTATTTTTTTCATGAAATGTTCAACGCCTTAAGTAGAAATTACTATAAATCATGCCGATAGCGACGCCCAGAATCAAGCACGCTTTTTAATTATATACCCTTACACTGTGATTTGTGGCACAAAGTCGCATATGTCCGCTGCCAAAACGATCACATTCAAACGAATATCGCCAACAAGTTCACCATTTGTTGGTTAAGCTAGCAGCAGTTCACTAATGAATGGTGTAGCTACATGAATAATTTAAGCCCATTTTTAAAACCGAAATCAATCGCAGTCATTGGTGCGTCCGTCAGGCCTTTTCGCGCAGGCAACATTGTTATGAAGAATTTGCTGCAAGGTGGATTCGATGGCGCAATCATGCCTGTTACCCCTTATTACCCGTCCGTTTGTGGTGTTTTAGCTTACAAAACCATCGATGCATTACCTATCGTTCCTGACATCGCAATCCTCTGTACCCATGCAACAAGAAACGTAGCCATTTTTAAACAGTTAGCGGCAAAAGGAATTTCATCTGTCATTGTACTTTCGTCTGATATGTACAAACTTGACGATCAGGGTATTGAGATCCAAAAACAGTGCTCAGAAATCGCTAAATCAGCAGCAATTCGTGTGCTCGGCCCCAACAGTTTAGGTTTAATTTTGCCTTGGCTTAATTTCAACGCCTCGTTTTCTCCAGTAACGGCATTGAAAGGCAATATCGCGTTTATTTCTCAATCCGCTGCCGTTTGTACCACCATTTTGGATTGGGCTAACGATAAACAAATTGGATTTTCCGCATTTATTTCATTAGGCAACGCCAGTGACATTGACTTTGCCGATCTACTTGATTGCCTTAGTACAGATAGGCATACCGACGCGATCCTTTTGTATGTTGACACAATAAAAGACGCAAGGCGTTTTATGTCCGCTGCACGAGCGGCTTCACGCAATCGAAGAATACTGGTGCTCAAAGGCGGCCGAACTCTGGCGGGTCGTAAAGCAGCACAAGCTCATACAGGGGGTGATGATACTCTAGACATTATTTATGACTCCGCGATTAAGCGAACTGGTATGCTACGAGTCAATAATACCCATGAATTATTTGCCGCGGTAGAGACTCTTACCCACTCTGTACCACTTAGAGGTGAACGATTGGCCATCATTACAAATGGTGGCGGCCCTGCGATTATGGCGGTGGATACTTTGCTTGAGCGCGGTGGAAAGCTGGCGGAGCTTGAAGAACATATTTTTAAGAAATTGAATCAATGTTTACCTGATAGTTGGTCACATAGTAATCCTATCGATATGGTTGGCGATGCGGATCACACAAGGTACGTCAATACGCTTAATGCACTGCTAGATAGTGATGAAGCCGATGCAATTCTTATCATGCATAGTCCTTCAGCTATTGCGCAATCAGAGCAGACGGCACAAGCCGTTGTTGATGCGATTAGAGCGCATCCAAGGCATAAACATTTCAATATCTTAACCAATTGGTCTGGAGAATTAACAGCTCGTCCTGCTAGACAAATATTCACTCAGGCAGGTATTCCAACTTATCGTACTCCAGAAAGTGCTGTGGTCGCATTCATGCATCTGGTCGAATATAGGCGCAATCAAAAACAGTTGATGGAAACCCCAACTACTGCAGAGCCCGTTCATGTTTCAGAAATCCACACCGCACAACAGTGGATTAATAAGCAGCTTGGCGAGCAATCCACTTTGCATTTAGATACTCATCAAATAGGTACACTGTTTAAGTGCTTTAATTTTGATGTGTTGCCGACATGGATAGCTTCTGATGCGAGTGAAGCAGTCCATATTGCGGAACAAATTGGTTACCCTGTCGCAGTGAAATTGAGATCACCAGATATTGCCCATAAGTCCGATGTTCAGGGCGTGATGCTTAACTTACGCAATAGCCATGAAGTGGCAAACGCCGCTCAAGCAATCTTAGACCGAACGCAGCTCTCCTATCCATCAGCTAATATTCATGGCTTATTGGTTCAAGGAATGGCTAAACTCGCTGGCGGAGAAGAGTTACGTATTAAGGTTAAAACAGATGCGACTTTTGGCCCGGTGATCTTGCTAGGGCAAGGTGGATCAGAATGGGATGAAGCCATTGACGCTGCAGCCGCTTTGCCGCCACTCAATATGACATTAGCCCGTTATTTGATTGTAAGGGCAATTCGTGGAGGCAAAATTAGGCTACAAAAATTACCAGAACCGATGAATGTTAATGGCTTGTCTGAATTTCTGGTGCGAATTTCGCAAATGATAATAGATTGTCCACAAATTCACGAGCTGGATATACATCCAGTGCTTGCTAATGGAAGCCAATTTACGATCCTTGATGCTGATTTAATATTAAAACCATTTCAAGGTGATGGACACAGTAGGCTGGCGATTCGTCCTTATCCAAGTGAACTTGAGGAACAGGTGACGCTACGAGACAATTCTGTTGTGATGTTACGGCCTATCTTGCCGGAAGATGAACCACAGCACGCAGAGTTTATTCATAACGTCTCGAAAGAAGATTTATACAAGCGCTTTTTCTCTGATGTTGGCGAGTTCAACCACGAGGCATTAGCCAACTTTACCCAAATTGATTACGACAGAGAGATGGCTTTTGTTGCCGTTGACAATAATGATGGTGAAGGCAAGATTATTGGGGTTTCTCGAGCACTAATTAACCCAGAAAATACCGATGCTGAATTTGCTATTTTGATCCGCTCCGATCTTAAAGGAAACGGCTTAGGAAAAATTTTGCTGCAAAAAGTCATCGATTACTGTCGTTTAAAAGGTACTGTACAAATATCAGGGATGACCATGCCGACAAACCGAGGAATGCTGACGCTTGCTCAAAAATTGGGCTTTGAAGTCGACATTCATTTTGAAGATGGCACAGCTGACATGGTGTTAGTATTAAATAAGGTCTGAGTCACAAGGGAAGATCGACCTTGATCTTCCCGCTTTCATTTGATCATTTACTCACAAGCTGAGAAATAAGCGCTCCGCTTAGCCTAACGACCAGTTTTTCTTAAGGTACTGTACGCACCACGATTTGGCCTCACCCATTTTATTTCGACGCCACGCCATAATAATTTCAACCGGAGATTCTGGAGAACCATCTATGATTTTTAGTTTGCCTTCCGCTATTAGAGGTAAAGCTATTTGCTTCGGTAGTGTTCCTATTCCTAACCCGTTGATCAGTGCTTCACATTTGGCACTAAAATTTGTCACCGTTAGTCTTGGTTGTTTCTGCAAAATATTAACGCTCATCGCTGGTTGCTCACGAGCGGTATCAGCAATTGCTATAACTCGATATTTTTCGCGTGCTACTTCATCAAATGCCCCGTTTCGTTTATGGACATAGTGCGAACTTGCAGCTACCCAAATCATCGACATAGAACCAATCGTTTCGGCTTTAACGTCTTGTGGCAAAGTTTCTATTCTTGGGCAAATCAGTAGATCAGAGCGACCTGCTGACAAAGATTCCCAGCAACCCGCTAAAATTTCTTCTTGAAGCCGTACCCTAGTTTTACTTACGTTACCTAAAGCTTCCACCATAGGAAAGAAATTATTGATCGGTATGATCCCATCAAAGGCAACCGTCAGATCTAACTCCCAGCCATTGGCAAGTAGTGTCGCGTCATTAACTAATTTTTCTGTAGCAGCAAGAATGGCACGCCCTCGTTCTAAAATAAGCAATCCAGACTCGGTAAATGCAGCTTTGTGTCCTGAGCGATCAAAGATCATGATATCTAAATCTTGCTCAAGTTTTTGTATTTGATAACTGAGCGATGAAGGTGCTCGGTTGAGTTCATTTGCCGCAGCTGCAAAGCTGCCACGCCTATCAATAGCATCTAGAATATGAAGTGCTTCTAAAGTAATTGGACTTTGCAAAATAAGTCACCCTTCCATGAAATCAGCAATTAGTTGTACCTTTGCAACTTGAATCGCAACTTCAAGTTGTTTGGCTATATACCCTTCCTACTTGAAGTTGCAGCAGTGTTGGCTACGTTTGCTCACCCCAATCACATAGTTTATCTATGCTCATGGGGATTCACTCACTTGCCGCCTACCTGCAACTCCAAATAGTTTGGCTATAGCTGCTAGAAGTATGCCCTATTTGCTTACGTAGTGGTATTCATCGCGTTGAATAAAAGTGAAAAACTATATGGGTAAGGGATGAGCGAAAATGATACTTCAGAGAAAAGATATAAAAAAGCCAGCTTTACACTGGCTTTAGACAAATTCATTCAAAAAATGGGATTAAAAGTAAAAATGAATTGTTTATTTATTGTCGGCCATCTCTTTTTTAACCATTACAGCAGCTGCAACGATAAAAGCGATGATTAACCCAAGTTCCATACATAACCTCAATAAAAATGTAAATTTACGGAATAAAATAAGGACAAACAAAGTCTAGCATCTTTACAAGATTAAGATAGTATTTAACCAATTTATTACCTTTTTATCGACTCAGATCAAAAAATGGATGGACATCGCAAAATCATCACTTTCATCGTCTTAAATTACCACTCAGGTTTCACCCAAACATTACTAAAATCAAACCAACCTAATGCGTTACATTTTGCGTTTTGTAGAGAACCACACTGATCTTTGCTGATACCTAACCAACAGTGGAACATTGGGATCACTTGATATTTCTCAACTAATGACTTACCAATCTCTTTCGCAGGGAAAGCGGCGTGTTTATCTGCGCGCCATAAATCAACCAACCCCGCCCAGTAAGAAAAATCCTCTGCACGACTTAAATGTTCTATATCACTATAATCCAACAACCATCCTGCAAGTGCATCCTCTCGATGATTGGCAATGCCCATCGGCTTTACCCAGATATCAACCAAACTTGTGTCTTCAACAGTTAAGTCATATTTGATCAACTCTACGTTAATCCCATCATCTTTGAGTAGTTGCTGTATGGTTTTAACCAAGCTAGGAAACATAGGGTGATGGGCATGGTACGCGACGGTAATTGAACGTTCATAGGGTGGTTTTACGGAAGTATCACTTGAGGTTTGGTGATACCAACCCGGTTTCAATCCGTACGCTGGCAGCACACCCAGCTCGACAACCTTCTCTTCTGGTAATTGTCGAAATAAGTTTAATGTACTGAGCTTATTGGTTAAGTAGTTTGCCCATCCATCATCCGCAGCGACCCCATTTTTCCTATTTAACAGTAAATAAGTACAGCCGGGGTCTAGGTCTACGTCCTCCGTAAAAGAACCACGCTTAGTTTTAATTGGGTGCGATAGACTTGGAAAGACCATCGATGAATACGCTTCATCAATGACCCACACTTCGACTCTATCTAACAATGGACGAAAGCCAAAGTAACCGTCGAAGGCTTGTAATACTAGGCGCTTTTCGTCATTAAGCACCACTTTATACGGTCCAGTTCCAACAGGCATTAAGTCAAAATTTTCACTACGATTTGATTCAGCCAGTAACACTTTGGCGCAAGACTCCGCAAGCAGCAGAGGGAGACGGCTATCCGGTTTCTGTAAAAAGATGTCTATCACCCAATTTGAAGGCGAATCAATACGTTCTAAATGAGAAAACAGGTTCAGAAATCTTAATTCCCAAAGACTTTTCACAACGCATTCTGTGGTCAGTAAATCGCCATTATGGAACCTAACCCCTGGGCGTAGATAAAAACGCCAATGCGTTGCAGAAATGGCTTCCCACGTATGCGCAAGGTCGGGTTGTAATTGCTCATTTTCATCAAGCTGGGTTAAGCCGCTGAAGATTTGCATCGCGATGTGCTGCTCTGAACGACGCATCGGCTTTAAAGGATTGAGCATCGAAAGTGGTCGATAGTACGGTAGACGTACCACTTGCAGCCCTTCTTGATGCTGAACCCCCAAGTAACTTTGAATAACTTGGGTCAGTTTTGCTGCATCTTGATCCAAAACAGAGAAGGCTTGACCTATTTTACCTTCATCCAGATACCGGCGAGCAAGGTTCTCACTAACATCGCTGCGGCTACGTTTGAATTTCAGGTCAGACAATTTTCCGCGACCAGCCGCGGGGTGCCATTCGATCCAGCCCTGCTCTTCCATTTTGTTCAGAACAATACGGGCGTTACGACGTGTGCAGAATAGAATATCGGTAATGTCTTCTAATTGAACACCAACATCTTGGCCATTAAAGTGTTCAAATAATGATTCGAATTGAACTCGAAGTCGCGGGCTACTCATATAAAGAGGAAATCTCAGTTTTTATAAAACTGAGATAGTTTCCTCATTTTGTGTTTACGATGCAAGGGGCTCAAAGCATTCTTTAAGCGATATCACATCCTAGCTGTTGAGACAGTTGCTTAATTTGCTGCTCATTATCTAATTTAATGGACCACTTAGCCTCTGAACAATTGACTGAAACCACATTGGCTCCTTGGCCAATAAGTTGAATGGCGTCCGTTTGTGCTTGCAGTATCACTTTGTGATCACCGTTCAAACGAACCACCAGCTCATGCGCCGTGGCAATAAGTTTTCCACCTGAAAAATCAATCACCATTTAACGGTCTACCTTTTCTGTTTTGGTCGCATGACGCACTTTCTTTACGGCTATAGTTAAACGGCTACTACAAACCAAGCGTTCACGTTCATCAGTAATATTGATTTGCCACACTTGTGTGGAAACACCTAAATGAATTGGCGTTGCCGTACCGATAACATGGCCTTCTCTCATCGCTCTAATATGATTGGCATTGATATCCAATCCGACACAGTAGTGGTCTTGATCGACACAAAAATTTGCCGCCAATGAACCTAATGTTTCCGCGAGCACAACCGAAGCTCCACCGTGCAACATACCAAGCGGCTGATGAGTAAAATGACAAACGGGCATCGTCGCAGATAAAGAATTGTCGGTGTAATCGCTATAAATAATATTGAGATGCTCTATCAATGTGTTTTTAGAGGTCGCGTTCAAGGTTTCTAGATCGATCGGCTTCTTCCAAATGGCCATGTGTCTATCTCATCTATTTTTTAAAGACGTTCATTTTATACCTAAAACCAAGAAAAAAGCATTCGACACTTAGATGAAGAGCGTTAAATAAATTTGCACAATATAAAAACTGCCGACTTACAAACTAGTTTCTCGATGATATGATTCTTTTAAAATGTAATGAGTTGTGAGATGAGTAATCGTTCATCTAAAAGGAAACTATTTTATGGGAAACAGCCTCAAAATTTCAGTGCTATTAAGCTGCATGGCACTTGCTGCTTGTAGTTCTTCGCCCACTGGTCGAAATCAGTTAATCCTATTTTCTGATCAAGATATGAGCAGCTTAGGTGATCAATCTTTTGAACAAATGAAGAAAGAGATCCCGATCAATAATGATGCTAAAACCAATGCTTATGTTCAGTGTGTCGCGAAAACGGTGACAGATTATGTCCCTAAGCAACCAAGTTTTGACAGCTGGGAAGTCGTGGTATTTGAAAGTGATCAGGTCAATGCATTTGCACTGCCTGGTGGGAAAATTGGTGTCTATACAGGTTTACTCAAGGTAGCAACTAATCAAGATCAGTTGGCTACGGTGATTGGCCACGAAGTCGCGCACGTTTTAGCCAACCACAGTAACGAGCGTTTGTCTCAGTCTCAAATTGCAAATGCAGGGTTACAAATTACGCAGGTAGCGATTGGTGCTTCGGAGTATGCCCAGTATAAGGAGGCAACAATGGCTGCGCTGGGCGTTGGCGTGCAATATGGCGTCATTTTACCTTATGGGCGTACACAAGAATCAGAAGCCGATATTGTAGGACTTGAGCTGATGGCAAAAGCAGGTTTTAACCCTAAAGAGAGTGTTTCTTTATGGCAAAATATGGCAAAAGCATCAGGTGGAAGCCAGCCTCCTGAATTGCTATCAACCCACCCTTCGCATAGTACGCGAATCCATGATTTAGAAGAGAAGATTAAAACCTTACCAGCTTCGTCAACTACGCGTCCTAAATGTGGGTAATGCTATTAATCACAATAAATGTTCGAAATTATTGATGTAAAAAAGGAGCACTGCATGCTCCTTTCTTTGCTTCTGAAGGTGTTTATTTTTTATAACAGCTTAAGTACCAAGAATGAGCAGAGGGAGTTGCAGCATTGCATCGCCCGTGTTGGCAAAACTCCAGATAATGGTCGTTAGCGAAACCACTAGCCCGATATACCACAGCGCAGAAAATATCTGCCCATAGCGATTCAATGGTAGCAAATGGCTCTGATGCCGTTGTCGCCATTCCATGACAATTTCTAGCGTTCCCATTGCCAGCAAAAAACCAAATAAAGTCAATCCAAGTGAATAACTTAACACAACACCGCCCACAGCAGCTAAGGCACACAAGGCAATACCGAGTTTGCTGTTCATTGAAAAGCTAACGCTTTTTAAAATGTGTCCACCATCCAGAGGAAGAATTGGTAACAGGTTGAACAAATTCAGAAACGCATTAAAAACCGCCAATCCTGCAAAAAACATCTCGCCAGTCACCCAATAACATACAACTAAAATGAGTGAGAGAATTAAGCCAAAAAATGGCCCCATGATTGATATAACGACATCTTGCCAGCGAGTGTTGATCTTATCATCACTCAGTGCAAGGCCACCTAAAAATGGGATTAGATAAATACCTTTGGTTTTCATGCCAAAATACTTCATGGCACGAATATGTCCGTATTCGTGAAACATCAAGCAGGCGATCAGCGCAAGCGCAAATTGAAACGAAAAGAGCCACGAGTAAGCAGCTAAACTGGCTGATGCAAAGACTACTTTAATTAACTTGGCACTTTTTAAAGCTTTCATCCCTAACGAAACTAGCCCAATCAAACTAAATCGTTTTTCTACTTTCGGTGCACTATAAGGAGTTTGAGTCTCTATATCTTTCTCAACACGCTCACCCTGCGTGACAATGTCACCATTAACGGAAGCTTGGTAGTGTAAAGAAAATGGCTGCCAAGTCAGTTCCACCTTTAATTCACAATGGTTTAGTGTTTCGCCATTGAGCAACTGAAATTGATGGATAGTTGTCGGGCCAGCTTCACTTGAAGCATCACATTGAGCGACCAAATGATTATCCCAAAACAGTTGTTGCCAACCTGACAATGATCCCTCAAGGCGCAGAGATTTTCCTAAAAATGGCGTTGCTAGCAGTTCCAAACCGATACCTAACTATGAATATAAAAACTACGCGCATTATGCCTTTGAGCAATAACAGCGTAAAGCACGAAACAAAACTACTGACTATTGATGACATATTCAGTGCTATTCCCTTCAAAAAGAGCGCTTTTCAGTAATACCCCTTTTATTTCTAGGCGCAAAGTGGATAATACGTGCCTACATATTTTTACAAGGTGGGTACTATGTCTACTGAAGCAACTTTACTTGAACGCTGCCAATCAAAATGTGAGCTTTGTTCATCAGAATCTCCATTATCACCATTTGTGGTAGCGCCACATACTATGGTTACTGTTGACCATGCTGTTATGCTGTGTGATACCTGTAAAGGTCAGATTGAGAACCCAGAAACAGTAGATGTGAACCACTGGCGTTGTCTTAATGACAGCATGTGGAGCCAAGAGCAGCCGGTTCAAGTGATGGCTTGGCGTCAACTCAAGCAACTTGCCGTCACTGAAGGTTGGGCTCAAGACCTACTTGACATGATGTATCTTGAAGAAGAAACAGCAAAATGGGCTGAAATTGGCATGGATGATGATGCCGAAAAACCGCGTGATGTAAACAGTGTTGAACTACAAAAAGGTGACGACGTAACGATCATTAAAGACTTACCAATCAAAGGTTCTAGTCAGGTGATCAAGCAAGGTACCGTGGTTCGTGGTATTAGCTTAGGTGATGACCCGAAACTGATTTCAGGTAAAGCTAACGGTCAATCGATGTACATCATTGCAGAATATTGCCGTAAGAAATAATTGCAGATAACAACAAAGCGTAACGACAACTTTAGCGCTTACGCTTTTCTTTTTTCTGCCAATGAGCTATCGCTATATACGAAAAAGCCGTCTCTTTCAGGGACGGCTTTTTTAATTCTAATAAATAGCTAATTAACGGTACAAACCGATATCTTTTTGCATGTGACCAGACAAGTCATTCTCGTAGTAACTACGAGGGGCGCTGCTGTCGACAAAAAGTATATCAACTAAATGTTTGATCAATCCTTTGAAGTTAACCGTGTAGGTTTTTTTGTCCATAGAGGTAGGTGCAGTGATAGTACCCAGATTCATTGCTTGTGCCATGATAGCCTCTCTTTATATTCGGTAACTTACTTTGTTGAAATGAATTCTAGGTGATATTTTTCTGGTTAAAAAATGACAAAATTTCGAATTTCAGATTAGTTATTCTAATGAAACAACACATTAACAGTGGCTATTTTTTATATTCATTATTTTTGGTTTTATATGCGAAATGGCGTCATTTTCGTGAATTTTAATCTTAATTCTTGACGCCACTCATCGATATTCACAAGTCGTTTACACTTGTCTTTTTATCTCTTTTTGTCGTAGTTAAACTAAAATAACGGCAGGCCTTCACAGTGGGTGAAGTGTGTACAGAGAGCATGACATATCCAAGCAACTGTATATTGCAAGTAATGGTAATTACTCTCTCACGCCTTACATCTATTTTTGTATTAACAACGGTGAATGCTTCTGCTTATAAATTGAAGCAATAATGGCAACCGACATAGTGATAAGCAAAACACTCAGAGAAACTTGTGTCGGTATTTCCCACTCTGAGCCAACCAATGTCATCTTAATACCAATAAACACCATGATGAATGACAGCGCAGGTTTGAGATAAGTAAACTTGTCCATCATTCCTTGGAGAACAAAATACAATGAACGCAGGCCGAGTAGTGCAAAAACATTCGCGGCTAGCACCAAAAAAGGTTCTCGTGTCACGGCAAAAATGGCAGGTATTGAGTCCAAAGCAAACATCACATCCATAAATGCAAGCACCCCAATAACAATCAGCATCGGAGTCACAAGCCACTGTGTATCGCGTTTAACAATCAACGCGTTACCTTCATAACTGTCGGTGACTTTAAACCAGCGTCGAATGAATTTCTCCGGCATTGGGTTTAGCTGCTCATCGCCTTTTTCACGCGCAAGTTGTATCCCGGTCCACATAAGAAATAATGCGAACACATATAGCAACCAGTGATATTGCTCTAGTAACTGAGCACCGACAATGATCATTACTGCTCTTAGAATAAGCGCCCCAATCACTCCCCATAGTAATGCGCGAGGACGAAGATGTTCTGGTACGGCGTATTGGTGAAAAACAATCGCAAAAACAAACAAGTTATCAACACTGAGTGATTTCTCTAGCAAATAACCTGTGATGAATGAAATCATTGCCTTATTAGCAGAATAGGTACTGGTTGGAGCGTAAAGATCCCAATAAAAATAGATAGTTGCTGCAAACACAAAGGCTAATATAAACCACACAGCACTCCAGATAGCCGCTTTAGTGATTGATACTCGACCACTACGGGTTTGCCAAATATCAACGGAGATAAGTAGTATAGTGAGTAAACCGAAACAAACGTAGATTACTGGGGTCATGATATGTGCGTCCTCCAAAGTACGGAAGGTTCACAAGGCTATCGCGCTGTTCGAAACCTTCCGCAGACAAGTAACCACTGCTCATAATGAACAGTGTTGTATGCGTTGGTCTCGTCGAAGTTGTCGTTTTTCTGTTTTACAAAAAAAACACTAACTTATACTTACCGGATAAGCGAATGCTTAACGAGATGACGATAAGTAAACATAAGGCGACTACTCCCCAATCGGCATAGATTTTAGGCTTGTCATCGTACAACGTCCATAGATTAGATCAAAAAAAGGAGCAATATATTGCTCCTTAATAATTTCAAAGATCTTCAACGGAACTCACGTCTAAACACCTGCAAATGGCAGTAAGTAAACTAATGCTGACCAAATGCCAACCCAAGCAACAACGATGACGGTGTCAGCCCAATCTCTACTCCACATAGTTCTCCCCTTAGCATCTTCACGCACCTTCAAAGGTTGAAGATGCTCTAAGACTAATAACTACTGAGCAAACTCTATGCCATAACAGTAATGCTACACAGTACTGTTATGTCTTCGCGACGATTCAAGAGTATTTAACGTCTCTGGGTGGGCGGTAAGCAGTTCAATAAATGCATCGGCCATTGAAACATTCGAAACAATGCCTTCACCTTGCATTTGCAGTAATGCATCGTAACCTTCTTTACCTTTCATCGTATAGGCAGAAGAAGAACCACAATAATATCTTTCAGAATCAATCAGTTGCCAACCTAATTTCTCATCAAACAGTTTTACATCAGTCACTCTGTTTCCAATTGGCCAGTCGTGATGATAGACAAATGATAAATTATGCGTGTATGGATAACTGCCTGATCCAGTGCCGTTAACGCCATTGCCTAATGCGTTATTTATTGCACCTTCGACAACTTGCGCAATCACTTTTCCTTGAATGTGATACACACCGATAGGAACGGCAAATGGCAGCAAGTTTCCGGCAATATCGGCAATAGAGACCTTGCCTGCATTGAGTGAATTGCGTACTCCACCAGCATTATGGATTGCAAACTGCACTGGATGTCCACGCTCTTTCATCGCATACACAAAGGATTTTGCTATCAGTGGAGCCAGTTCACTTGCTCCCATTTCATCAGGGATACGAACATGCCTTAGCGAGCGATCAGCATGAGCAATGATATTCTGTTGTAATTGGCGCACTCTTGGCATGTATTTATCGATCAAGATACCTTGGACCAGAGGGTCTTTCTTACACACCACAACATTGGGATGATTGTTGAGAAACTCGCAGGCGCTTAGATGACTTTCATCCGTTCCGGCTTCATTCATGCTCGCATCTAAAAATAAACGGCGGCCAAGTAATAGCTCATTTCCTCCGCAAAACCCAACGACTTTTCCTTCAGTAGAGAAATCCACTTGGCAATGTCCCAAGCTTAATGCGTAGTATCCAGCTTGTACGACATAGGTATCATTAATTCTTAAGCCATAATCATCGTCTTTCTTTAAGCCTAATGCACTAAAATCACCTTGTAAGCGATGACTATGCCCGCCAACGATAATACCAATACCATCAACCTGCTGTGCCAGTTCAATATCAGCTTCATAACCCAAGTGACTGAGCAAAATGATTTTATTGATGCCTTTACGGTGCAGTTGCTTAATTGTGTTTCTCGCTGTTTCAATGGCATTGGCAAAAGGCGTGTCTGGATCAGGGTTAGCAATATCGCTCATTTTATCGAGTGATAAACCGAAGATAGCGATAGTTTCCTCACCTGCTTGTTTTTCTATCCATTGTGCATACTGGCCTTGAGAATCGTAGCTGATGACTTGTGGACTTGATGCTATAGGGTAAGGTTTGTCTTTTCTTTCATTAGATAAATCCCAGTTGCCCGCAAGTAATGGAAATTGAATTCGCTCAACGAAATGCGCAACCGGCTCGTTGCCCATATCCAGTTCATGATTACCCAAAGCCATGGCATCAATATGAAGCGCATTAAGCATGTCGGCGTTGGCTTTTCCTTTGAATAAGGAAAAATACAAAGTACCTTGAAAACAATCTCCTGCATGCAAAAACAGAAATTGGCGCTTCATGCGCGCGGCATCATCTTTCAATTGAGCCACTCTAGTCGCTATCCGAGCAAAGCCGCCCGCACTAACATAGGGAGTCAACGTCTGTTGTTTTATATTCAATGAAAGCTGTAACGACGTAGGTTCAAAATATGAGTGAGTGTCATTTATATGTGCCAGCATAATTGATGCTGGTCTGTTTTTTTTATGCATCATTTATCTATCTCTTCTTTTTCCACTCCATCCTAGCCTACAAATCATGACAGAATCGTGACTTTTATGAAACGGCTTTGAAAACTAATTTACGCAAAGCGTGTTGCATCACCTTTCCCCAACATTATTTCTGCTTGTAGAACTCACATAAACATTTGATATGTGAGCCAACAAGCTACTTATCTCAAAAATTTAAATTATGCTTGATAAAAAGAAGCTGAACATACAGTAAGTCTTTGAGTTATAAAAGGAGTCAGCCTATGCATTTAGAGCGAATTGAAATTTCTGGATTCAGAGGAATTAAACGTTTATCGCTCTCTTTTGATGAACTCACCACCTTAATAGGTGAAAACACGTGGGGTAAGTCCTCATTACTAGACGCATTATCTGTCGTTTTACCCGCCAACGGCATGCCTTATCAATTTGAAATGCAAGACTTTCATGTCGACTACTCTATTGCCCACCAGCAAACCCAACACTTACAAATTATTTTGAGTTTTGTTTCAACCGAAAAAAATGAATCTCGATCAGGGCGTTATCGTAAATTAAGACCACTTTGGGTTGATGATGAAAACGGTGACAAGCGTATTTTTTATCGGATAAGTGGCACACTGGATCGTCACCAAGTTACTACTCAATATCTTTTTTTAGATATTGAGGGCAATCCGCTCCCTCTGCATCATTCAGAAAAACTCGCCCAAGAATTGATGAGCCTTCATCCTGTGATCCGCCTAAAAGATTCAAGACGTTTTGAACGCCCATTCATTAACGGCAATGGAAAAAATGCACGGGTAGAAAAACGTATCGATAATACCTGTCGTCGCTTACTTGCGATTCCTGGGCATGTCAATAAAGGTGAGATGAAAAGCAGCCTTAATTCGATGAATATTTTGGTCAATCATTATTTTTCATTCAAAAGTCAAACTCGCAAAAATCCGAGGCAACAACGTGATAGTTTAGTTTACTCAAGCCCTAAAACAGACAAGAACATAAGTCAGGTTGTTGAAGAAACAAAAAACAAACAAACTCGTCTTTTATTGATGGGGCTGCTCAATGCCTACCTTCAAGCCAAAGGGCCAACAGACTTAAGACGCTGTGCTCGACCTTTGCTCATTTTGGAAGATCCCGAAGGTCGCTTGCATCCAACTCATTTAGCACGCGCTTGGAGTTTACTCGAACTGCTTCCAATGCAAAAAATACTCACCACCAACAGTGGTGAGCTGCTGGGTTCGGTACCTTTACACTCTATTCGCCGTTTGGTGAGAACTTCTGATCGCACCACTGTAACATCAATGCCTTCACGAGGTTTAAACCAAGATGAACTACGTAGAATTGGATTTCATATACGTTTTCATCGTTCTGGAGCCTTGTTTGCTCGTTGCTGGTTATTAGTTGAAGGCGAAACGGAAGTATGGCTATTCAGTGAACTAGCACGTCAATGTGGCTACAACTTAGCCGCTGAGGGTGTTCAAATTATAGAATTTGCTCAGTCAGGCTTGAAATCGTTAATTAAAGTGGCTAAAGCCTTTGGAATTGATTGGCATGTGGTCACAGATGGAGACCCTGCCGGCAAAAAATATTCGGCAACTGTTCGTGGAATGCTATCTGGTGATCAGGAAAGACATCGTCTGACAGAATTACCTGACCGAGATATTGAGCATTTCCTCTATTCTCATGGGTTTGAAAACTTTTTCAAAGATATGATCAAAATTCCGTACGACCACCCTATTCCAGCGAAAAAAGTGGTCACGCGTGTATTGAAGAAACACGCGAAGCCAGACTTAGCTTTAGCTATTGTTTCCCACTGTGAACTACAAGGTATTGAATGTATTCCCGTACTTTTACGTTGGGCATTAAAGCGTGTCATTACGATGGCTAACGGCAATACTCAGTTCTAAAAAAAGGCACACATTGCTGTGTGCCTTGTACCATATTCATTCGGCATTATATAGGGACAATAAATACCGAAGACTAATATCAACAATTTTGATGAATCGATACAAATCAATCGGGGGTAGCCTTTTCTTAAACCAACGCCACACAATACCTTATAGGGAAAACCATTAAGACTGTGTTTCGGCAACGGCTTTGTCATTAAGAGCCGGCTGTTTTGATCGCTGATGTAACCACATTCCACTTGCCTTCATTGCGTAACCGAATACACCGCCCAAAATAAGAGAAGGAACCACGACTTGCCAGTCACCGCCTGCGGCAAATGTTGCACAAGAACCAATAAATGTACCGGGGATGTAACTTAGCCATGTTTTGGAAGCTTGAATGCACATTAAAAATGCCACTATAGCAGTGATAACATAACCCAAAATATCTAGGCTAACTGAACTTGATGTATGAATAATCACCATTGCCCAAAATACACCACTGATATTGGTCATCAAACTTACTGCTAACCCTTTTATCCCATCCGTTGGAGAGGCGAAATAGCTAGTGCAGCCAAGAAAACCAGCCCACGAAAGCAGCCCTAATGAAACGGCAATCCAACCCCAAACACCGGAAAGAATTCCAGTGGTCAATGAAATGGCAAATAATGTACTCATAGCACCCTCATTTGAGCCGAACAAACCGCACGAGATTAAAATAAAGTGCAGTATTGCGATGGCATCAGTGAATCAAGTGGGCATACTAGAGTATAACCAATCAATATCTAGTGACTTTCATCACATAAATATTGCAATAGATTTATATTTCTCATCAAAAAATAGACGCAAACGGTAAATCAACAGATTTAGGAAATATGTTCTTTGTAAGAAGTGAACTTAAAGGACACTTGGTTTACCTTTCATCATTCTTAACCCTTCACGTTTAATACATTCAACCAAAGGGTTTTCAGCCATATCGGCACGCCAAATAAAAGAAAGCGTTCTTTCCATATTTAATTCAGGCACATTGAGAGCAACTAAGTTCCCAGCATTGATAAAGCGTTCAACATCTAGATACGGTAAGCATGTCAAATAAGGACCATTAGCAACCATACTACGTAATACAGGAACGTGTTCGTATTCCCGCCATACGTCTAAATCTGCAATGAGTTTGTGAATGGTACTATCAAATACTTTTCTCGTGCCGGATCCATGCTCTCGAAGTACCCACTTTGCTTGCTCAAGTTGCGCAAGACTCACCGTTTCACGCTTCGCAAACGGGTGATGTGCTGATGCAACTACGGTCAGGTGATCTCGACACCATACATCTTGGTGAATTCGATTATCGTCACAACGGCCTTCAATGACACCAAGGTCATATTTGTAATCAAGTATGCCATCTATCACCCCTTTCGTACTTTGTACTCCTAGGTCAATTCGCATCTCTGGAAAGTCGTTATCAAGAATACTGATGAGGTCTGGGACTAAGTGTTCGGCTGGCGTCTGACTGGCCCCTAAACGTATTTCACCACTAAGAAGATGTTGCTCATAAAACCCCATTTCTATTTGCTGAGCATCTTGTAATAAACGCTTTGCTTTGGGTCTCAACCACATCCCCCAATGGGTCAATGCCATTTGCTTTCCCTGCCTTTCAAACAAAGGTCGCCCTAACATTTTTTCCAGTTGTGCAAGCGACATACTGGTCGCTGATTGTGTTAGCGCTAGTTTGTCTGCAGCTTGGCTGACGCTACCACTATCGGCAACTGCGTCAAATACTGCTAATTGTTTGAGTGAATACCGCACTGCTAATCCTATTTAGTTTCATTTTCTTCTGCGTATTTAACCTTAGTTTTTAAGGTGATATATGCGCAAGCGGTTTCATTTTACACCTTCATTTATGCATATCAAATTATTTGATGATGATTTTAAAAATTATCAATTTTACCACTACATACTCAACTGGTTAGTCTGTTTAGGAAGCAAGGCATGATGCGTTGTTTTTACTCTTACATTAACTAGGAGGTAAATATGAAAATGAGTTTTGGGAGACACTATGTCAGCGGCCTACTCTGAAAATAAACAACTGTTCTCACCTGTTGAGATGATGGCTGAAGCGGAAAAATTCGCTTTAAGTAAAGCTAAGAAATCCAGCGGTATGACTTTAAGCTTGGCTATTATGGCTGGCGCATTTATTGGCTTAGCCTTTTTGTTTTACATTACGGTCACAACGGGTAGTGCCAATGCTGGTTGGGGATTAAGTCGATTAGCTGGTGGTTTGGCCTTCAGTATGGGTCTTATCTTAATTGTGATTTGCGGCGGTGAACTATTCACAAGTTCCGTGTTATCGAGCATTTCTTGGGCAAACAAGCAAATCAGCTTCGGCAAAATGTTGTCTATTTGGGGCAAAGTTTACGTCGGCAACTTCATTGGTGCCATGCTATTACTGGTTTTAGTTACTGGTGCTGGCCTTTATCAAATGGATGGTGGGCAATGGGGACTAAATGCGCTCAATATTGCACAGCACAAGTTGCATCACACCACAATTCAAGCATTTTCATTAGGGATTCTCTGTAACTTATTGGTTTGTCTTGCAATTTGGCTCACTTTTAGCTCTGCCAATGCCATGACAAAAGCAGCGATGACCATCATGCCTGTCGCGATGTTCGTATCCAGTGGATTTGAACACTGTGTCGCTAACATGTTTATGGTGCCTTTAGGTATTGTGATTCAAAACTTTGCTCCAGACAGTTTCTGGCAACAAATTGGTGTGAATGCAAGTCACTATGCCGATCTCAACATCTATCACTTTATTACCGCAAATCTAATCCCTGTAACGTTAGGCAATATCGTTGGCGGAGCGGTGCTGGTTGGTTTAGCCAACTGGAGTATTTTCCGACGTCCGCAACTCAAAGCTGCCAACATCCAATCTATTACAAAAACTGCAACAATCACGTCAGTTAAGGAAACTAAAATGAACAAAACGACAATGGTCCAAGACATCATGAATACCCAACCAATCACTCTGGGCGTTGAAATGCCAACGGCTGTTGCGGTTGATATGCTTTTAGATAACCAGCTTGATAGTGCTCCAGTTGTCGATGTGGAAGGTCGCTTAGTAGGATTTTTCTCCGCTCATGATGTGATGGTCGACTTATGGTGCCAAGATTACATTCCAACAGCAGACCAAAAAGTGGTTGATTTGATGAGTCGTGACGTTGTGGCTATCGATGCTTCTGACCGTCTAATCGATATTGCAGAATTCTTATGTATTGATAAAGAGCAGCTATACCCAACGACAAGCATGGGTATTGCTACTCGCTTTAGCTCACTATCACTAGAGGAGCGCGCAAAAAGCATGAAAGTCAGCAAGCCGCAAAACCTGCCCGTTCTAGACAATGGTAAATTTGTCGGAATGCTGACTCGTAATCACGTACTTCAAGCATTACGCCCTATTTATGGTGAACGCTTAACGGTTGTGGAAGAACGCTCTTTAGAAATCGCTTAGCCCTCAATTTTGGTCAGGAAATAAGTCGCTTGACTAAAAGCAAAAAGACCCCGCTTGCGGGGTCTATCTATTGGTAGTAGGTCGTAACGAATAGTAGTTTGTAGTAGCTAGCGCCACCATCGCCCTGCATGTGATTGCTCGGGATCAAACCAACGATTTAATAGCGCTAAGTGAGTGTCAAAAATGATTAAATATGGCTCAATCATCTGTGGTGATTGCTCGCAATGCGTGGCCTCAATACACTCTCTGAGTAGCTCTATACTCGATACCAAAAAAGACCACTTCTCGCTTTGTTGGATAAGTGCATTCATACGATTTAGCGCAGAATTCCCAATACGGTATGGTTCATACCTTACTGACTCTAAATCTCTCGTAAAAGAATGCCTTACAACACCTTCAAGATAAACACGATACGTTGTCAGTTCATCGCATAGTAGAAACAATTGAGCTTCTAAATGCTGATAGGGATATTGAGCAACAAAGTGTCGGCTGATGTCGTAGTCGACCAATACAGTTAGGCCTGACTGCTCACAGCGTTTTTTTAGAGTTCCAAGAAGACCTTGTTCATCCATCAACTGTTGTATTTCAAAAATACGCTGGAGGTGATAATCACTAGAGATAAAGGTAACGTGTAATTGATTACCGGCTTGCAGTTGACCAGTTTTTAGCAATTCAATCGCTAAATTTTCAATATTTTCCACTGTATTGGTTGAAGACTCTTCTAACAAAATATGGTTGCGATTCAATAAATTCGACAAACCACCACGTTGATTTGAACATTCATCGACTTGGCTCACCAAATAGCGATACATCGCCGACGCTTCTGACACCGTTTGTCCTTTGGTTACTCCACCACAGAATGCAAGCACGCTATTATCTATTTCATTACACCGTAACGCCATCACCAATCTATCAATACGACTTTGCCCCTCTAAAGTGAGTTGGTCCGCGGCAAGGCGCTTACCCAACACCACATAAATTTTCTTTGTATTGTTGCTACTCGTATCTTCTGGGTTCATTTTCTACCTAAAAAGTTAAATAACTAAAATGACCAAAACCATCTTATGCCCTTCTTATTCAAAGCTGAAAGTTGCCAATCATCTCAGGGATACATTGAAAACAAGCTAATCAATAATTTTACTCATGCGTGACAACACTCAAAGAAAACGTTTGCCTTGATTATACATTAGCGAAACATGATTTATACATTAGAAAAACTCGTGCATAAAGTGACATTTCTGCGATAATCGCGCCAAATTATAAACGCCTGACAGTGATAAAATAATCAGGAATAAATCCTTAATATCACTATATATCGAGATAATTATGTGGAATAAACTCAATAAATCAATGATGTTTTGCCAAATGATGTTTGGCTTGTCGTTTTACGGTGTGATGGTAATCCTCACGCGTTTTTTCCTAGAAGATCTAGGTTATAACGAAGCGGATACCATGATGGTTGTCGGTGCGTTTTCATCGATTGGCCCTTTGTTTGCTATTGCTGGTGGATTTATCGCAGATAAATTCCTTGGTGCATATCGCTCATTAACTATTGCCTATGGTGCATTTGCAACGGGTTATGTGCTATTGGTTCTAGGTGCTTCTGCGACCAATGTCCCAATGGCTTTAGCTGGTATTGCACTTGCGAGTTACGCTCGTGGTTTGATGTCTCCTTCGTACCCCAGTTTGTATAAACGCACTTTTAAATCGCAAGAAGACTTCGAAAACTGCTACCCAATCAACTACTCAGTCAATAATGTTGGGGCACTACTTGGTCAATACCTATTTCCAATGTTTGTTTTAGCTATCGGTTTTAACGGTAGCTTTATGCTTTCTGCTATTTTGGCAGCGTGCGCATTTGCAACACTAATTATTTTCAATAAACCATTGGTTGGTGTAGCCGCTGAAATTGACCAAAATAAGGTTAGCAAAAAGAACTGGTTGGCTTTCTTAGTGCTTTCTTGCGCGATGGTGGGACTGGTATTTTTCATGTTCTCTAATATGGATATCGGCCAAAACATCGTCTATGCGATCGGTGCAGCCGCTATTTTATATTTCATAACATTAATGCTAAAAGCACAAAAATCAGACGCGCTGAAGATGGGAGCCATCCTTATCATGACGCTGCTCACTACTTGTTTCTTTGTTTACTACGGTCAAATGATGACTTCCATGACCATGGTAACAATCAACACAATGCGTGGTGACTTGTTTGGCTTAATCCCAATAGCGCCGGAAGCATCAATGGCGATGAACCCACTATGGTGTATCGTGGCGGGACCAGTGATTGCGATGACATTCTCATCACTTGAAAAACGTGGCGTTAACTTTTCTACCGCAACGAAAATCGGCTTCGCATTTATTTTTACTGCCATTGCCTTTGGTATTCTAACCATGGCAGTCATGAGTGTCGGCGCAGATGTCGTTATCCGTCCTGAAGTGTTCTTAGTGATCCACTTCTTCCAAGCGTTTGCAGAAGTGATTGTCGGTAGCCTAGTGGTTGCGTTTATCCTTTCGGTCGCGCCTAAACATATCGAAAACTTCTCTGTTAGCTTATTTTCAGTTGCGATGGCCTTAAGTGGCATTGTCGGGGCCGTTTTCTCGACCTCAATAGCATTAGAAAAAGGCCAAGTCATTACCCAACAAATTGTACAAACCGTTTATGGCGATTACTTTAAATTGCTGACCATACTTGCTGTTGTAATGGTTGTGGTAGCGCTGATTGCTTCATTTATTATTAAAAAAATGCTCGAGGCGGCTCAGTCAAACCAGGCTAATGATCTTGTTGAAGCGAAAAGCTAGATTCATTAACACGTTTCAAAAATATCCTCCGGCATAGCCGGAGGTTTTTCATCTGCGCCCTAGTAGGTGCATCGCGATCTGACATTTGCATATAACTATTACTTACGCCCCATAAACGGGCTATCTTAATATGGGAGCGACAAGGGCTAGCAACGACTTCACGGTAGCTTAAATAATCAAGTTCAGGAGGGGCACGCCTTGATTCTGGGAACATTTCTAAACGTTCCACTTTATCGAAAACAGACTGAATCAAAAGCTTCGTGCTGGCTAACGACGAGCGTTGGGAATCCCTCGTTAACCTTATTTTTTGAGCTTCACAACTTCACCACTCAATGCAACTCCAGCCATCACGGCTCCAGCACCACATTGAAAAGTATCGTTGCTTGAAGTGAGGTTATTTTTGTAATTTGATTTGATATTGACCACCGCATTTCCACCCTCTTTTATCGCTCTGTTTTTAAGAGCAATCATGGCAGAAAGAAAAACCCAATTGCACGCTTCTTCATCTGTTTTATTGAAAGCGTTCGTTTTTTTGTTGGTTTTAAATTCACCTAATTCTTTGAGAACTTTGCCGTAACTCTGCTCGCCAAAGTAAAATGAAACTTCAGAGCCTAATTTAGATTTAGCTACTTCAGAGCTCATTGCTTTTGTAATCGAATAATTACCCACATCATCTCTAGCAAAAGTGTTTGATGAGAAGAAAACCAGTGATGAAAGAGCTAAAATTGTTAATTTTTTCATTGTGATAAATTCCAAAATAATTTGATTGTGACTAGAGCATGACGCTGCATTAGAGGGTTAACAACGCACTGGCCAAGTCGCCGCATTGCACCATAAAACACTTTATTCAACGCATAGTAAAACTGCCACGCGTTAAGAATCCATTTGAATTGTTTGTTAGCCCAATTTTTCCAACGTTAGCGAACGATAACTTCCACAACCAATGCCATTATCTTGATAACCAGCCAAACTTTCGAAGACATTGAAATGAGATACTACTATTACCTTAGAATAATGCGTGTATCTAGATAGCACATTTTCTGCGCGGTTTTTAAGTTCGCCCCAAGACTCATACGGTATATGGTTAGCCTCCATATTATGTTTCAGTGAGATGCGATACTCATGCCAACGGCGATCTCTTTCTGAAAGATCTACATAACCACCACCCAAGTCTGCTCGCCACTCTCGTAGGTCATGTTCAACAAAGAGTTCTAAGCCTAGTTCTCGGTTAATAATTTCGGCTGTTTGCAACGCTCTTGTATACGGTGAAGATATGATTACTTCGGCTTTTTCGAGTTGAATTTCTTGAGCAACAGCGTGCAATTCATGTATGTAGTCCCTATTTAAAGGGGCATAATCTTTTTCTAGTTGGGTCATTTTTCGCTCGTCAGATAACGAGTAGTCAGGCACCCCATGCCTTACAAATACAATTTCCATTCGTCTCTAAATCTCCATTTTGACTGCATTGGGCTAACGCCCAATTAAGTGGTGAACAACGCACAGGCCAAGTCGCTGCATTGCACCGTAAAACACTTTACCTGACGCATAGTAAAACTGCCAAGCGTTGGGAATCCCTCTTAAATTGTTTGTATGTTAGTACTTTTTCACCTCTGCTCTCAATAAAACAATGTGAACAACCGAGATTGCAGCGATAATAAGTGGAATAAATACCGAAACGAGTGATAGCAAAATGTATACTTGAGACATCATTAGCTTTTCCCCCACACTGCCACTATGCGACCAACCTGCTAAATGACCATCTGCAAAAAGCCCAAAAGAACCATAATAGTAAATTGGATACATTAACGCTGACTCTTTCCAATAACCTTTCTGCAAGTACCTAATTGAAACTCCAGAAAGCAGGAATGCTAGTAAGCCACCAAACACTATAAACATAAAGTCTGAAGGATATTTGAACGCCGTCCCCAAAAAGCTCCCTTTTGAAACTAAACCCGCGATAATCATTCCCAGAATGAACGTGATCATAGCATTGGTTAACCTTAACTCTTTCATATTGTCCTCCGCTCAAACAGTATGAAAGAGTCTCTGAAGGAAAATGTATGAAAAAGATTCAAACTCGACTCATATCGCTTTTTTAATGGTGAGAACATAACGCCCTATTAAGGTGTGAGCAACGCGATACCAAAGCCGCCGCATACCACCTTAACCACTAAACTTAACGCACAGTAAAAATGCCACGCGTTAGGAATCACTCTTAAATTGCTTGTTATGAGGCTTGGATTCAAGTACGAAGTGCGACACCCCTGAACATAAAAACAGTAAGGCGCGATAATCATGAAGTTTGCTCCCGCCAAGAAGTAAAAAACATGAAATACACGCACCTTACTGAGATTGAAAGGTATATGATTTCTGCACTCAGAAAGCAAGGAATTAGTACCGCTAAAATAGCTAAACAACTAGGTCGTCACAAAGCCACTATATATCGAGAAATTGAACGCAATTCCCGATACAACAGACACTTTAAAAGGTACTCCTATCAGGCGTGGAGAGCCCAACAAATGGCTCGCAACCGGCTGAGCCGCTCGCGCAGAAATAAGCGTTACAGCGAAATCGACTTCAGGTTACCTGAAGCCTTGCTACGACTGGATTGGAGCCCTGACCAAATCGTCGGATACCTAAGGGTAAGAGGCTATCCAACAATGAGTCACGAGCTCATTTATCAGCATATTTGGAACGACAAAACTCTCGGTGGAACACTATGGAAACACCTACGCCAATCCACTAAGAAAAGGCGTAAAAGGTATAACTCAAAAGACAGCCGAGGTCGGCTGGCAGCAAAGCGCCATATTACCGAAAGACCTGCAAAAGCTGAGCATCGAAAAGAGCCTGGTCATTGGGAAATTGATACCGTCGTTGGCCGCGGAACCAAGCACTGTATCGTGACTTTAGTCGACAGAATGACTGGCTACACTTTTATTGGGCAAATGGACGATAGAACAAGCGAGTCGCTCAACGTAAGAATGAGCAAAATCATGATCCGCTCTGACTTACCTTTTAAGACGATAACTGCGGATAACGGCACTGAGTTTCATGGTTATGCACAACTAGAAAAACATCATAACTGTCTGTTTTACTTTGCAAACCCTTACCACTCATGGGAACGAGGTACAAATGAAAACACCAACGGCTTGATACGACAATACTTACCAAAACGAACTTCTATGCCACACGTGACACAAAAGATCTGCAATGAAATTGCACACAAATTAAATACGCGCCCACGCAAAAGACTTGGGTATAGGACACCAACGGAGTATATTCATGCGCATCTGTAAAAAGTGTCGCACTTCAAACTTGATACTAAGACTACTATTACGCATTGCTTCTTGGCTTACAGTACATCTCTGGTATTGTGCCAAGTGGGTCACTGAGCCCAATAAGCAATCTAAGATCAGTTTTACCATTGTCGATTAAAAATTCAGGTGAAATAGGGAGGCTTTTAAAATCCTCAATAGCAGCCCAGAGTAACTCCTCGGCTTCTACTGCAAAATCAGTTTCAATTTCTAAGTCATCAGATGCAGCAAGTTGTTTCCCTTTACCTGCGTGCTTCAATGAATTGTAAGCTTGCTTATTAAACCTCATTGCACCGCTAAATACGTCCTGTCGCTCTTTCCGGCTAAGTTCACGACCTAAGCGATATTCACGTATTCTTATAACATTCTCAGCTGATTTTTCATGAGCTGTTTGTTTCTTGTTTTCAGAAAGCAATGGATTGGTAATACCTATAGATGCACCAGCTAGTAGTATTGATTGAATGTAATCTAAGTCATTTTTTGCCGTCTTAAATTTATTGATTGCTTCTTCCAACATATCTGCTGCAATTAGTCGTTTATCATACTTTTGTTGCATATAACCTCCTTGTAGTTATAACGCCCGGCTAAGGGGTTGACAACGCACCGCGAACTTAAAAAAACATACTGTAAACACTGAGCTTCAATTTTGTACTAAAGTCGCCACGCGTTGGCAATCCCTCTTGAGCCGTTTGTTATAAGCTGCCACTAAACGTTTGGATTACTTGAGTTATTAAACGAATACATGCGTATTTCATCCCTCGGAAACCAGCCTAACTTTTCGTAAAAATTTTGCGCATTAACATTATTGCTATAAACAAATAAATGCGTCTTTGAAACACCAATCGAAGTCAAAGCATCAACTGATTTTTCAACCAAAGCTTTACCTATTTTTTGGCCTCGAAATTCTGATGAAACAGCCAAATGTTGCAGATACCCTCTGCGACCATCGGTCCCAACGAGTACCACACCAATAACTTTATTGCCGCTTAACGCAACAAAACTTAGCCCAGAGTTTCGGTTAAGGTAACTTTCAATGCTTTGTTTAGAATCAGCATCTCTTAATGACAAGCTTTCCGTCTGGCACCACAGATCAATCACTGAATCGTAATCGGAAATATCCATTTCTCGAATTGTAATCACTAAAGCCTCCAAAGCTTATAACGCCCAATTAAGGGGTGAGCAACGCTACCACCCAACCTAAAGCATTGTACCGTAAACACTAAATTTGAAGTAGAAGCAAAAATGCCAAGCGTTGGGAATCCCTCTTAAATTGCTTGTTAGTTTACATGTCATCATTAAACCCAGAAAGCAAAACAGTTAAACATTGACAGCCTATCACCTGACCGTGGTAAGCTTTGCTACCACGGTCAGGTGATAGGCGCGTTAACTTTTTCTGAATGTGTTGCTCGGCTATACAATAAAGCACTTCTACTGTATGATCAGAGAAAGTATACATAATTTGCTTTAAGCACCTTGCTCTGGTAGTGTGGTGCTACGCACCACACTAC
>NZ_JAAZTU010000003.1 GCF_012395185.1 Vibrio aestuarianus | reverse complement strand
ATTCAAATCATAAAAAATGATCTATAAATTAAATTATGAATTTTTAATAAATAACCTTATAATTATATAGCAACTGCTGTTAAGCATCGTTTCATAATAAATATTTAAATCATCTTTTAAGGCTATGGCAGAGTAAAATGACCGAGACATATCTTCGTAGACTGAGCCAACTATTACAGCACTACAACCCGTCTCAGGTGCACCAAGCAAGCCTTGACGATCTAGAAGTGTTGTTTACCACTTCACGTCGAAATACCTCAAACATCCTAAAAATGCTCAATGACTATGGCTGGATAAGCTGGGTACCTGGCCGGGGGCGTGGTAAAGCCAGCACCCTAAAAGTGACCACTTCAATGCATCAGGCACTCTATTGCACCATCCGCAGTGAGATCAATGCAGGCAACTTCGATGTAATCACCAAACTACTCAAAAAATACCGAGGTACTGCAGCCAGTGCTCTTAATCAGGCGATGGAAGAAACATCGCAAGAAAATCAAAACGCAAATTCTCTGATTATCAGTCAGTATCCTTGGATAGATGAACTTGATCCAGCCCTGACCTACCGCTTTGCTGAATTGCAAATCATACGCAGCCTATACGATACCCTATTCACTGTTGACAGTAATAGCCAGCTACACCTTCACCTTGCTTGTGAATACCAAATCGAAGCAAAATACATCTATATTTGGCTACGTCCAGATATACGCTGCCACGATGGCCTGATGCTGGAAGAGGACGATGTTGTACATAGTCTGAAACGGCTTATGCAGGCTAATGGACCAGTTAGATGGCTATTTCAACAAATTTATCAGATCAGTTTTGATGAGGATAGGAAAGCGATTTGCATTGAGTTAAAGCAACCTAACCCACTGTTTATCTACTGTCTCGCTACCGCCAACGCCTCGATTACCACTAGGCGTCATAAAGATTTCAGTAACCAACGCAGCGTTGCTATAGGCACCGGCCCCTTTATTCTTGAATACTGGGAGAAAGACAAGCTGGTAATGAAAAAACAACCCCACTACTTCGCTAAAAAGGCACTACTGGAGCAGATAACCCTATCTCATCAAGGCGAAGAGCTAGATAAATACATCAGCTATAACCAACATACTGAAGATACAGAAAGCTATACTATTCAGGCATTTTCTTATTTAGCACATAATCAACGCCCTGAGTGCACATTAGATGATCAAACCTGGCAAAGCCTATTTACCTTTCTTGAGAGCCGCCGCTATGAATTTGCAAATAGCAGCGATTTGAAGGCAATGCAGCTACTTAGTGAAGGAGAACCGTGTAACCATATCCCTAATCTCGAAGGCACTTTAGTATTAACACACCCTAAATGGACCATCGATTATTTAGAAAAAATGAGCAATTGGCTTATCAACCTAATCAAGCAAACCGGACTCAAAGTAGAACTGGTTGAATTGTCTGACGCCAGCAAACCTCAGCAGGTAAAAAAGCAAGCTGACTTACTTTTTGTCGAAGACATTATCGAACCACCACTGAAATACGGTATGTATGAGTGGTTGTTGACGGGTACTGGAATCCGTTTTATTTATGATACACAGGAACTAAACCAACACACTAATACAGTTCATGATGTCATTGCAAAAGGCGAACCCACAGAGCGCTTGATGGAGCTACTCACCAACCTACGTAGCAACTCGACAATATTGCCTTTGTTTTGGGGCCAGGAACAAGTAACCTGCGCCAAGGGGGTTAGTGGAGTACAGATTCGAAAGTCGGGCTACAGCGATTTCTACAAACTGAGAATTAATCCCAGTAAAGGGTAGGCATTCTTCATATGGTTTAATCTGTTTATTTACTAGATGAGCAATCTCGTTAAAACGACAATGTAAAATTATTTATTAATACAATACAAAGCAAAACCGGAGCTATTGCTCCGGTCCAAATTTCATTCGTTAGTGCAGTTTAAGATTCGGTCTAAGGACTCGGTTAATTCGACCAACTAGCATCATCAGACCAGTTTTGAAAATACCGTGTAGCGCCATTTGGTGCATACGATAAAGCGAAATGTAAACCACGCGAGCTATACGCCCCTCAACCATCATAGAGCCTTTAGTTAAATTGCCCATTAGGCTACCAACTGTTGAGAAACGGCTAAGCGATACGAGCGAGCCGTGATCTTTATAGACGTAAGATTTTAACTCACGACCATTGAGTTTAGCGACAATGTTTCTAAACGCATGGCTCGACATTTGGTGCGCAGCTTGCGCGCGTGGTGGTACGAACTTACCGTCAGCTTGGGTGCATTGTGCAAGGTCACCAATCACAAAAATATCGTCATCTCGTGTGGTTTGAAGTGTGTTTTTCACGACTAATTGGTTAATGCGGTTAGTTTCCAGACCTGCAATGTCTTTCATGAAATCTGGGGCTTTAATACCTGCCGCCCATACCATGATTTGTGCTGGGATTTTCTCGCCGTCTTTGGTAGTTAAACCATCTTTATCCGCTTGAGTCACCATTGTTGCTGTGCGCACATTAACACCGAGTTTGGTCAACTCGCTATGCGCTGCACTCGAAATACGCGGTGGCAATGCAGGTAGAATTCTCTCACCCGCTTCCACAAGATTAACATTCAGTTTGCTTGAATCGAGATCGCCAAAACCATAAGTACGAAGCTCTTTCACTGCGTTGTGCAGTTCAGCCGATAATTCAACGCCTGTCGCACCCGCACCAACAATCGCAATGTCTACCGTCCCATGGCCATTTTTAGCATGCAGTTTCAAAAACTCATTATTCATCTCTGTACGGAAGCGGTTTGCTTGTTCAGGACTATCAAGGAAAATACAGTGCTCACGCACGCCAGGAGTATTGAAATCATTGGATGTCGAACCAATAGCAAGAATAAGAATGTCGTATTCTATTTCACGGCTTGGCATCAACAGTTCATCATGTTCGTCTTTGAGCTCACTGAGCACAATCACTTTACGTTCACGGTCAATATCAGCCAGGCTACCCATTTGGAAGTCGAAGCTATGGTTCTTAGCATGGGCACGATAGCTCAAGGCATCCACACCTTCATCCAAAGAACCTGTTGCAACTTCATGCAACAAAGGTTTCCATAAATGGCTCGCCTTACGATCTACCAGTGTAATCTCTGCGCGATTTTTACGGCCAAGTGTACGGCCAAGTTTCGTTGCGAGTTCTAAACCACCCGCTCCACCACCTACAACGACAATTCGAGTCACAAAAACAATCCTCAAAAAATGAATAAACATGGTTCAGCATGACACTTCACACTGAAGAAATTTTCAATCATATGCTTGCTTTGGGCACGCTATCGCCTTTGAAGTAAAAGCTGCTTTCAGTAACACGTTCATTAGGATAAAAATATGCTTACGCACAAGAATGGGCAAGTTTTCGCCTTGCTCTCAATTTTTTTTGATATTTATCAAAATATTTATAGTTTATTCATTATATAGAGCAAAATTCACCGTGCAACTAAAGAATGATGCTATTTCATTAACAAATGTAGGGATTTGGACAATAAAAAAGCGACCCTTACTGGAGTCGCTTTGTCATCAATATATGCAGCTAATGAGATTCTTTAAATGCTTTTATCGCTTGTAAATGCTGTGAGATCTTCTTGAATTTATGGGACTCTTTTTCATCCCAAATAATATCGTAGTAGCTCTCTAGCGCAGCTGCCGTTTTGCTATTGTCATGGATTTCATCTTCTTTCGATAAGATCACTAAACAACGCCCTTTATTTTTCACTCGATACTGTTCCACACACTTGGTTGCAATATCTTCGTATTCTTCAGGACGGTCAATTCGTCCTGTCATATTCTTCTCTGGATGTAAGTTAGGGTTAAAGATAACTTGCTTAATGCCACACAGAAAACCAATACGTTCAGACCAGAACCCACCCAGCCCCACACCACAAATGATTGGATGTGGGTCATTCGATTGCTCGATAGCTTTGTGCACTTCTTTGAGAAGGTGCTGCATATCATGCTTGGGGTGTAATGTGCTGTAGTTAATGAAACGGACATCATCGTCAATAAACTGCAACTGCAACACTTTTTCATGGTTTCCCGGGCTTGTTGAGTCGAAACCGTGTAAATAGATAATCATAGTAATTCCCCCATTCCTTGAGGCTTCAATCTACCACGAAGATTGTGGTTTTAAAGACCTTACCAAAAATTTAATGCAATAAGACTACGAAACAGTGATCCTAACTACATAATCCGTTTTTAAGTTTATCGGCTTGGTGTAGATAGTAATCATCTCCCCACAGTTGATGTGCAAGTAAATACCATAACATCGCCATCATCGATATCCTTGGATGCCAGGCCATAACACCTTCAACCCAGTCATCTACACCTTCAATTTCGCGTAATTGGCAATAGCGATAAACAGATTCCAAAGGCTTCTCTCCCGCAACCTCAATGCTTAAGGCGAGGTCTAGCCTTGGGTCAGCAATAGAAGCATATTCCCAATCAATGACTCGATGACCTTGTTGGGTTTTCACCATATTGTAACCAGCAAGATCAAAATGACAGAGAACTACCCCAACATCGGCAAGATTGGGAGCTGTTCTCCATGATTGGTATAGATTCGTGCATTGATCGGTTTTGTACTCGGCTTTAAGTTGTAACCAATAGTGATCGACACGTGCGGTAAAACTGAACGGAGCTACGGGGATACGGGCTGTACTGAGATTGTGGATCTTAATTTGGGTCTTGAGTAATGATTCGAAGGGTAACCCATCCATTAAAGACTCACCCTCTATCCACTCAACTAATAATCCCTGCTCATTGATAAACAGCGGCTTGGGGCCGATATGAGACGATTCTATCGCTGATAGGATTTGATACTCCTGAAAACGGGAGATCGAAAACGCTTGTGTGATTGGCGTATTAGGGCGCCATACAAAAGCAGGTCCATCTTCAGCAATGATTTTCCAGCATCGATTGGTTAAACCACCAGTCAAGGTCTGAGCATAGCCCGGTGGAATAGAGAAGAAGCCTTCTAGCGAGGTTAAGGTATGATCAAGCTTACAAGCTTCACGCCAAGACATTCGCGCCATATCGACTTCTTCCTCAATAATTAGGTCAACACGCCCTAGATATCGTAATTAAAGACCTAACATACTTTTTGACTCTTGCTTACGGATTTCGGTTTCATCCGCCCACTCGATAAGACCAGTTTCTAGATCCATCATGCGCATCGTCATTTTGTAGTACACATCTTTGTCACTTCCAGCATTTTTTACAATGCTTGAAAGGTTGCCATAAAGCATGTACTGCGCACCAACCATTTTACCAAATTGAATCGCTGTACTTTGATTGACTAGCTCGTCATTGTTTTGGAAGTTTAGCTGCTCACGCACAGACTCAACACGGTCCATATCAACAAAACGGAACTTACCTGAATTCAACATCTTAGTGCTAATGGTGTCAGTGATCGACTCTGTATCAATATGCTCGCTGGTTTTGTTTTTAATACGCTCAACAAAAACAATGGGGCGCGAATCACGAGTAATAGCGGCAATAGAGCCTGACATCATCATACTATCGATCATTTCAGCGGCAATTTTTTGTAAATCCGTTGAGCCAAAATCAACCGTGGTCGTTTCAACAGCTTGTGCGTCACCATAGCTCACTTTATTTGAACAACCGCCCAGAATGACCGCTAGACCTAGCAATGCAATAATACTTTTCTTCATATTGGATCCTTAACTTCCCAATTTAGTTGTTTGATTCACGGATTTGTACGCGAAACTGTTTACCGTTTGGATTCACTGAAACCTCAGAGAGTGAAACAGTATCCATTCCACTAATGATAGTTTGCTTCCAAGGACTGAGTTTGTTGTTTACCTCTAGCCCATCATCGTCGTACCAATAAAAGCGGTACTCAATATTCTGGTCACCTTTGTATTGGCTAACTAAACGAACTATTCCTCGTGTATGCCCATCAACTTGCTTGGTCGCAATATCCTCAACTACAAGTCGTTGACCTAATACGTTGTCACCAAACAACACTTTTTGTGATGCTCCGTCGACTCTTAAACCAGCTGTATTCGCAGCACAGCCAACTAAGGCTATGGCAGTTAAAAGCCCTAATATCCACTTTTTCATTACAATCTTCCTAGTTGTTTATGCCAGATCGTTGCATTATTCCCTTGGCGCGAAACCCACACCAATGTTGTTCCTTTTTCAGGAACAGAAAAAACGTACTCTTGTCCCTTCAGCTCTATTCGTTGCTCCCCCGCATCAACTAAAAGGCTTGTGCTCTTCACTTGACCCGGTAAGGTTATCCAACTACGCGTATCAGGTTGCTCAGTCAGTAAATTCCACGCGTTAAGCAGTAAGTTACCTACATCATTATCTTTAGCCGCTTCTTTGCGTAATTGATCTTTGGCGAACACTCTTAACGCCTGCTTTATAACAATAAACGGCATTCGTTCTGACAAGTTTTGATTAGCCATCAAATTTACATCCGCTAGCACATTTGATTCTACAGGCTGACCATTGATCGCCAATCGTGCAAATCCTTCAGCCTGGGCTTTAGGATAGTATGGCAGAGCCAAAGAATATAATGCGCCATTACCTCGACTGTCATACAAAGGCAAAGATTGACGCCAACTTTGCATCGCTTGAACAATGCTTTGTTCTTCAAGGATGATCACTCGCCCTTGATATTCAGACATGGCCGAAGCCTTACCATATTGCTTTTCAAGTTGAACAAGGTCTGCTTTCATTGCCAAACGTTTAGCAACTCGCAATGTACCGTCGATCACTTCAGGGTTATCGGGCATCACAGCTAACGCTCGTTTGTAATCCACATACGCACTATTCAAATCGTTAGAGGTTTCATAAAGTAAAGCTGACAAGTACAGAAGGTATGCGTTTTGTACCGCTTGCAGCGTTTTACCAGCATCAGGATAGTTCGATAACACACTACCTAGATTTGGAGTAACACCTTGAGCTTGCATATCTTTTTGCGCTTTTTCTAAGTCAGCTTCTCTGGTTTTTCTGGCTTGCTCCTGAACTTGATTGGCCCGTCTAACTTCGACCAACGCACCTTCCAAATCATTGCGTTGTAAATAGTTTAAGCTCAGATAGAGATGCAAGAATCCTAATTCGTAATCCGCAGGAATGTACTCGGTTAAATTATCATTAGCAGCAAGCGCGCCGACACTGCTAGCGGTATCACTAAGAGAAATTAATGCCTTATCTTGTTGAACTTTAATTGCTGCATCGCTCAGCTCAAAAGTTGCTTTACTTTCGACATATTTTTGATTGAGAAAGTAAACTCGTCCTTTCTCTAAGTTATCAAGAATATCACCCGCTATATAATCCGGAAGTTCACTTTCCGCTTGCTGGTATTGACCAACTTTCACTGATTGGTAAACAACATTGTTTTGCGCACTGTAGTGGCTGAACAAATTTCCCGCAGAGAGATTGGCACATGCATTAAGAAAAATAGGCGATAAAAAAATAACAACAAGTCGCACGTAACCCTTCACCCAACACTCCGTTTCTGAAATCTATGGATCACAGTTATTACCCAACCAAAGTTGGGTAATCCAAATTTAGCTCATCAAGAGAGGGCCAAGTGGACGACCACCCACAAGGTGCATATGAATATGATAGACCTCTTGTCCACCATGCGCATTGCAGTTAACAATGAGGCGATAACCATCAGCGGCAATACCTTCTTGCTGTGCGATTTTCTTCGCTACGGTAAACATACGCCCTAACGCAGCTTCATCCTCGGCTTCCACATCATTCGTTGTTGGAATCAATTTGTTGGGGATGATTAAAATATGACTTGGAGCTCGCGGGTTAATATCTCGAAAAGCAGTGACTAAGTCGTCTTGATATAGAACGTCAGCAGGAATTTCTTTACTGATGATTTTGCTAAAAATGGTTTCCTCAGCCATGAAGTACTCCATTGGGTGAATATAGTGATAGGTGTTTAGTTGGATTTGAGTATGCGCTAACACTAAAAAAAGCTCAATAAAAAACACCGTTCACTTAACATAAATGACATTTCACTAATATAAAAAAATAATTTTGCCAAACTCGTCATAAAATGTGCACCCCAGCCTCAATACAATGCCGATTATTTTGTTATTTTTTTGAGACAAAAGATTATTATGATTTTTCTAGGGAGAGGATTATGAAGGGTTCAGTGATTAGGCGTATGTACGCTGGCTTTACACTGATCATCATTATGTTTGCTGTAACAACCGCTATCATGATGGGAGGAATGAATCAAATTCATTCCAATTTCGAAAGTGTATCAACCACCGCTTTACCACTTGTTTCACTATCAAACAAAACGAGTGTGCAATTGCTTTCTGCTGACAAATCATTTAAAGATTTTTTAACCACGCAGAATCAAGATCGTATGAATGCCATGCGTGCAGAATTTACCTCATCAAAACAAGACTTCAACACCATCCTAAATCAACTCGCACAAGCCAGTTCGAGTAACCCTGACTTAGCAGAGCGTATTGCTCAATTAAAACAAATGGAGCAACGCTACTTCTCTGAAGCTTCTGATGCAATGAACAACTACCAAGCTATGTTTGAGGCTCAAGAAAAAGTACAAAAATCAACACGTGAGTTTCAAAGACTTCATGCAGATTTGAGCGTTGGAATGAAAGATTACGTCGACGGCCAGAGCAGTATTTCAGTGAAAGTTATGGCAAAAAGCTATTTCATCAAATTGAAAGACGCTGAAGTTATTACTTCTGATGCTTTAGCCAGTTCAGATGTATCCTTTGTTGAAAAAGCGGTAGCGAGAAATAAAAAAGCCGTTACCCATTTAAACTATGCCTACCGTGGGCTAGTAACACAATTGCCAGAGCTTAAGAAAGTCTTTGATGAATCAGTAGAGAAATTCACTATAGATATTGGCCAAAAAGGCGGTGTGTTAGACCAACATAATAACTACTTACTCGCTAAAGCCGCTTTATACGACAACATTGCCAATCTTGCGGTGGAAGTTGATAAAGCAATGACGATTCTGGACTCATTCAATGGCACAGCAACTGATAGCCTAAATGCTTCTCTCGCAGAAGCAGGTGATGTTTATGAGAAAGGTGTGATACAAGCGATTGTCATTGGTATCGCTGTTGTGCTTATTGCTACCGGTATTGGTTATCATATTGCACAAAGTGTTCGTGAGCCGCTAACTCGTATACTCAAAACACTCGAAGGGCTAACTCAAGGGGATATGACACAACGTATTGAGATTCGCTATAACAACGAATTCAGCCGCTTAAGTGGCCATGTTAATTCATTAGCGGACAATTTACATAACATCCTAGTACAACTCAATGATGCTTCTGAAAACCTAACCGACACGGCTAATCATAACCAAACCACTTCGTCGCAAGCACAATCGAAACTCAATTCTCAACGTGAGCAAACCGCGAATGTCGCCACTGCAATGACAGAAATGGCGCACTCTGTTCAAGAAGTCGCGCAAAGTGCACAAAGCTCATTAGAAATGGTACAGAAAGTGGAGTCGGCTTCTGAATCTGGCCGCAACATCATGAGCACCAATATCACGACCATTAACCAGCTTGAAACACGTTTGAACCAATCTGTAGATGCGGTGGGTGAATTGCAAAAAATGAGTAGCCAAATTGGTTCTATTTTGGATGTAATTCGCAATATCGCTGAACAGACGAACTTGTTGGCATTAAACGCAGCTATTGAAGCCGCGCGAGCAGGAGAACAAGGCCGAGGTTTTGCGGTTGTAGCTGATGAAGTTCGTGTTCTCGCAAAACGTACCACTGACTCTACCTCTGAAATTGAAACCATGATCAGCAACCTACAATCAAGCTCTTCATCAGCAAGTACAGTCATCGAAAGCTGTATGTCAGACATGGAAATGTCGGTCGAACAAGCGTCAACAGCAAATAGCGCGATGGAAGAAATTCAAGCGCTTATACTCGAAATCAGCCAAATGAGCACGCATATCACTCAAGCAGCTGCAGAACAAAGTGAAACCACCAGTGACATTGCACGTAATATTGAAGATATTAATTTGATCGCAGATGAAAGCTATCAAGCTATGTCTCAAATTGCACAAGCAAGCGCTAGTTTGACTCAACTAGCCAGCCAACAAAATGAATTGGTCCATCAATTCAAATTGTAACAAACTCATGGCTAACTCACTTTAGTTTGTAAGTTAAGTGTCAATAATCGTCCAAGGGCGGCTTTTATCTAAAGTCGCCCTTGTTTTTTAAGCATTGCATCGTTATATGATAACTATTGCTTGCACACCATTTTACTTCTTATTTTTGCAAGCTAAACATGAGGATGATTTATGGCTGTTCATGTTGGCATTATTGACCAAGACCCTATTCGCTTGGTCACACCCCTACTGGATAATCGAACGGTAAGTTCACACATTGTTTTTATTGGTGATCAAAGCCAAGAACCTATTTATTTACGTCTACACTCCGTACTCAAGCAGCGCGATATCACCTCTGAGTTTTTTGAGATCCCATCGGGTTCAAATACATCAGCGATCAAAAAATCGATCTATGAGTTAGCAGAAGAACTTAAAGCAAGAAATGAAGAGGTTAAGCTCAACGCTAGCTGTGGACTGCGCCATCGTCTGTTGTCTGTTTATGAGGTATTTCGTAGTTACCACTGGCCAATTTTTGTGATCGAACCGAGTAGTGATCGTCTGTGTTGGCTCTACCCTGATGGAAATCAAGATGCTCAAGTTCAAGACCATATCACCATCTCTGATTACCTGACTATTTTTGGTGCCAGAGGTGAGTTCAGTGAACATAATATCCCACCTCAACTCGACAAAAAACTCTATGAACTCGGTGAGCGTTGGGCCAGCAACGCATTAGAATTAGGCCCTGGCCTCGCTACCTTAAATTACTTAGCAACGACTTGTCGTAAAGAGCAGAAACTCGATGTTGAGCTCTCTGAAAAACAGCAAGGCTACCGTGAACTAAACCTTCTTTTAACTGATTTGGTCGAAGCTAAAATTGCTACCTATGAAGATGGTGTTTTAACTTTTGCTAATGAAGATGCGCGTCGTTTCTCGAATGGGGAATGGCTTGAAACTTTAGTACATAGCACGGTGAAGCAAATTCAAGATGATATGCCAACGATTCAAGACCGTTCTCTAAATGTACAAGTTTATCGTCAATTAGGAGAAAGAGAAGTTCGAAATGAACTTGATGTTGCAACAGTTGTGAACAACAAGCTGCATATTATTGAATGTAAAACCAAAGGCATGCGTGATGATGGCGATGATACTCTCTATAAATTAGAGTCATTACGTGATTTGCTTGGCGGATTACAAGCAAGAGCAATGCTAGTTAGCTTTCGTCCTTTACGCCACAACGACATTACCCGAGCCGAAGATCTGGGGTTAGCCTTGATTGGTCCTGATGAACTGAAAGACTTAAAAAAACACCTTGCGGTTTGGTTCCAAGAAGCTGGGGGGAGCGAAGAAATCTAGCGACTGCCATAAATAACAAAGCCCGCTCTGCGGGCTTTGTTATTTATGGCAGTCGCCAATGAATAGCCTAGCTATCATCTTCCGTAAAATTAGTCGGTAACGTTGTCTTCATCTGATTCCAAATGTGGGCACTATCGATACCATAATGACGAATAACTACGGGCAATTCTTCGCGGTTGCCGCTCTCACACACAGCTAATAACTCTCTATAAAACTTCAGAGCCAAATCACGAGCTTCTGGGTTTGAAAAATAGTAGCTACCAATTCGGTCGTACAATTTTTTAATTCCGTTGAAGATCAAACCATAAATTTGATTGCCTGAATGAAATGCTAAGCGTTGGAAAAGCATGTAATCATAAAAATTAAATGTTTTTGCGATGAGTATCTGTTGACGTTTAGCCTCATCTTTCTCGCCATCATCTTTAATGTGCTGCTGAATTTTAGTAGCATAAGGTGATGATTCCATAAAAGAATCCCACGATTCTGCTCTTATCAGGGCTTCACAAGATTCAATCACATTAGTGATCGTACGCTCAGAGCTTTCTTTGTTTACCTTAAAAGCATAGCGCATAAATATCGGGCTAATATTAGTACGTGCAGCTAGCAAATCTTCCACGATACTGGTTGCATTGTCAGCATCAAGCGTCATAAGCGTATCTAAAATATGTAGGCCAGATGTTTCCATAAACTGGTTTACTTTCGTTGGCTTACCATGTTGTATAGTTAGCCAACCATCACGGGCTAAGCGTTGCAATACTTCTCGAAGCGTTGTGCGTGTAACACCAATTAATTCGGAAAGTTCTCGCTCTGCTGGTAAGATAGAACCAGGCGGAAAGCGACCATTCCAGATGCTCTCAATTATGTATTTTTCAGCAAAACCTGCTGGGCTTTTTGCCTTAATGACCATTAAGTACTTTTCCAGTTTTCTATTTATTTGTGGGTCGAATAGCACTCATCATACCACTACTTACTCGTTATCGGAAACCACCCTTCAGTAAAGTCGTCACAAAGCAAAATTAGAGCAAAAACTCCATTTCATTCAGTATGGAGATTCCATTTAGATAATAAGTAAAATAGCTATTTTCCATCACTTATGCATCCCCGCCACTCATAACTCACTATAAGATAAAGAGAGATAAATCACATTCATAGATTTATAAGACGTAATTTAATCTTGCGAAATTCGCTCTTTTTACTTTCTTTGCACGCTATTAACTTAGTTTCACTTCGAATCGTATCTCAATGAACATTTATCATCATTCTCAAGCCATGTTTACACTACTTTGATCGCGTTTTTGACCAAAATGTTGGTAGGTATTTTATCAATAAGCGGTTTCTTATTGACTAAAAAAGCGTGCAAGGTAGAGTGGCGTTCGAAGTAAGGATTGCTTGTCTCACTCAAGGAGCGTCTTAGTTAAGCAGTTATTCAACACTTGAATTATTGTTTCACTAAGTCATTGTCAAATAGACGGTTACGACTACAACATTTGATAATGCCAATACATGAATTTAGATAAGCTGAAGATGTCTATTCATATCAACAGTAAGAGTACTACCCATGCCGATGTCCCTCGGAAGCGCTTTTCTCAAGAACTTTCTTGGTAAAGCTCCTGACTGGTACAAAGTTGCCATTATCACTTTTCTCATTATTAACCCGATAGTCTTTTTCTTGATCAACCCATTTGTTGCCGGTTGGTTGTTAGTGGTTGAGTTTATTTTCACCCTTGCGATGGCGCTCAAGTGTTATCCTCTTCAACCTGGTGGCTTATTAGCTATTGAAGCTATTGCTATTGGGATGACCAGTGCTGAACAAGTAAAGCACGAGTTAGTCAATAATATTGAAGTATTACTGCTACTGGTATTTATGGTCGCTGGTATCTACTTCATGAAGCAGTTATTGCTCTTTATCTTCACCAAGATATTACTTGGCATTCGATCTAAACCCATGCTGTCGGTTGCATTTTGTATCGCTGCTGCTTTCTTATCAGCTTTCTTAGATGCTCTAACCGTGATCGCTGTTGTTATTAGCGTCGCTGTTGGTTTTTATTCGATTTATCATAAAGTCGCTTCTGGTCAAGGTACAAGCTCTGCACACGACCACACGCAGGATGAGCATATATCAGAACTCACACGTGACGACTTAGAGAACTACCGAGCTTTTCTTCGCTCATTGCTGATGCACGCAGGTGTCGGGACCGCATTAGGCGGTGTAATGACGATGGTTGGTGAACCACAAAACTTGATCATAGCAGACCAAGCGGGGTGGCTATTTGGTGAATTCATCATTCGAATGTCTCCAGTTACTGTCCCTGTCTTTATTTGCGGAATTTTAACCTGCGTACTAGTAGAGAAATTCAAAGTTTTTGGTTATGGCGCAGAACTTCCAAACAACGTCCGTAAAATTTTGGTCGATTTTGATACCGAAGAGCGAAAAACTCGCACTAATCAAGATGTTGCTAAACTTTGGATTCAAGGTGCCATTGCGATTTGGTTGATTGTTGGTCTCGCTCTACACTTAGCAGCTGTTGGCTTAATTGGCCTTTCGGTCATTATTCTTGCAACAGCGTTTACTGGTGTTATTGAAGAGCATTCGTTAGGTAAGGCATTCGAAGAAGCCTTGCCATTTACAGCCTTACTCGCCGTTTTCTTTTCGATTGTAGCCGTCATTATTGATCAAGAGTTATTCAAACCTGTGATTGATGCAGTACTGCATGTTGAAGATAAAGGGACCCAACTCGCGTTGTTCTATGTGGCTAATGGTCTACTATCTATGGTCTCCGACAATGTATTTGTCGGCACGGTATACATCAACGAAGTTAAAGCGGCACTTACTGAAGGTATGATCACGCGTGATCAGTTCGATGTGTTAGCTGTGGCCATTAATACCGGTACTAACTTACCTTCTGTAGCAACCCCGAATGGTCAAGCCGCGTTCTTATTTTTGTTGACTTCAGCACTTGCGCCACTTATTCGCCTCTCCTACGGCCGAATGGTGTTAATGGCTCTGCCCTACACTATCGTACTCGCCCTAGTAGGCTTAGCGGGAATTGTGTTCTTAGTCGAACCAATGACGGCTCACTTTTATGATTTAGGCTGGATAGTACATCACTCAGCAAAAGCAGTGGGGCACGCAGTTTCTGTTGGACACTAAAAATTTCAGTTGAACATGAAACTTATCCAAGTTAAAAAGCTCTGATAACTCAGAGCTTTTTTTATTCTCAATAGGGAAATATCAGTGAACATTCTTTCCACACTCAAGTCCTTCTCACAATCTAGAAAGTCTTGGCTTTTACTTTTGCTTTTTGTGGTTTTCTTCGAACTCTGCGCACTCTTTTTCCAGCACGTTATGATACTAGCACCTTGTGTTATGTGTATTTATGAGCGAGTTGCGATGTTAGGGATTGGAGGTGCAGCAGTTATCGGGGCTATCGCGCCAAGCAACCCATTTGTACGTTGGATTGGCCTACTCGCTTGGGGAGCAAGTGCCTACAAAGGGCTAACGTTAGCATTACAACATGTAGACTATCAATTTAATCCTTCTCCATTCGCTACTTGCGATCTTTTTGTCACTTTCCCTAGTTGGGCGCCACTAAATCAATGGGCACCATGGATGTTTGAGGCTTACGGAGATTGTTCAAAAGTTGTATGGCAGTTTTTATCGCTTTCGATGCCACAGTGGTTAGTGGTTATTTTTGCAGGTAATTTATTGGTATTAGCGGTGATGGTATTAGCTCAACTAGCAAAAACCAATCGATAAGCTTATTAGGTCACTGAATTTTAAGGGCACTGTAATCCATATTCGATGCTATGGATTACAGTGCCCTTATCTTTTTCTATCCTAATAATGGACCAAACGCAGTTAGGCGTTGAGAAACTGAATGTTAGTCTCTTGATGGTGCGGGAGCCAGTACCTCTCGATTGCCATTATGACCAGGCGCACTCACGATTCCTTGAGCTTCTAGCTGTTCAACGATTCTTGCCGCTCGGTTATAGCCAATCTTAAACCGCCGTTGAACACCCGAAACTGAGCCTCTACGCGTCTCTACGACATGTTCCACCACTTGATCAAAGAGTGGGTCGACTTCTTCATCACTTTCCATCTTCTCACCAGGTAGCAAACCTTCTGGGCCTTGATCGCCATGAGTGATCTCTTCGATATAATTAGGTTTACCACGAGCTTTCCAGTTATTCACGACCGCATGCACATCATCATCTGAAGCAAAAGCACCGTGCACGCGAATCGTATGGCTTGAACCCGGAGGTAAATAAAGCATATCACCCATGCCTAATAACGATTCAGCACCGCCTTGGTCAAGAATAGTACGTGAGTCTGTTTTGGTAGAGACAGTAAAAGCAACACGTGTTGGAATGTTAGCCTTAATCAAACCCGTAATAACGTCAACTGATGGTCGTTGGGTCGCTAGGATCAAGTGAATACCAGCCGCTCGAGCCTTTTGCGCTAAGCGAGCAATCAGTTCTTCAACTTTTTTACCCACCACCATCATTAGATCAGCGAATTCATCCACAACCACAACGATATACGGCAATTTTTCTAGCAATGGCGGTTCGCTATCCATGCTGTCACCTTCTCGCCAAAGAGGGTCATGGATTGGGTGACCCGCTTCAGCAGCCATCTTCAGTTTATCGTTGTAACCTTTAATATTACGCACACCAAGCACTGACATGAGCTTGTAGCGGCGTTCCATTTCACCCACACACCAACGCAACGCATTGGAAGCATCTTTCATATCAGTAACAACTTCAGAGAGAAGATGAGGAATACCTTCGTAAACCGATAGCTCCAACATTTTAGGGTCAATCATGATAAAGCGGACCTCCTCAGGCGTTGCTTTATACAGCATGCTGAGAATCATGACATTGACCCCAACCGATTTACCTGAACCCGTGGTACCGGCCACCAGCACATGAGGCATCTTAGATAAGTCGGCCACCAAAGCTTCACCAGCAATGTCTTGCCCTAATACAATTGTTGTTGGTGATTTTGCTTCTCTAAATTGCGGGCTATCAATAACATCTGATAAATAAACTGTCTGACGGCTCATATTCGGTAATTCAAGGCCCACATACGGTTTACCAGGAATAACCTCAACCACACGTACCGCCATCGCAGACAAAGAACGCGCTAAGTCCATCGACAAACTAGAAATACGGCTGACCTTAACCCCTGGTGCAAGATCCAACTCAAAACGAGTAATCACCGGACCTGGGAAGATATCTACAACCTGCGCCTGAATTTTATAATCAGCGAGCTTGGATTCAACCAACCGAGCAATTTCTTCTAATGCATCTCGGTCAATAAAGTTCTCACGCTTTTCTGGATGATATAAAAGCTGCAACGTTGGCATTGGCTCGGCAGGTTTCGGAAGATTGGTTTCTTGTTGCATTAAAAATGGATTCTGTTGCGCAGCCATATTTGCCTGTGCCGACGCCACCATTTCTTGAAAAGCAAGTACGTCGCTATCGGTTTGTTCTGCGTGATCTTCTTGCTCGACACTTGCAGCTTGCGGCATAAGTTTAGGCTCAGAGTGAACAAACTCTACTTCGCTTGGTGCTTCTTCTTCATCAACCACATCAAAATCTGAAATAACGGGTTCAACGCGCAGTTCATCGACTTCAACGTCAGCCACCGAGCTAAATGCCGGGTCAACCTCGGTATCTGCCTGAGGCTGAGGCCAATTTGAATCTTGATCCAATGGTTCAGATCTCAACGGCCGTGCTGGTATCTCTTCCATCGTATTATTAATGAACGTGGGATCAGGCGATTCTTGCCCTGATTGAGATACAAGATCATCATCTTCTAAAGCGACCGATTCAAGCTCCTCAATCGTTGCATTAAGTTGTTTGCTGCGATCAAACTCAGGTTGTTCGATATAATTCGATGGTGTTGTTAACTCAACAGGTTCTTTGGTTTCAGGCATATGAATATTAAAACGCCTTGGCGCCTCATATCCTAAAACACTCTGTTGAGCACCTTCCACTGTCGGCTCAGTCGACTCACGCTCATTCACTACCTCTTGGTCAAGCACTGTGGGTTCAGCACGAGATAATTCAACGGCGGTGAGAACAGGTTCAATAGTCTCTTCTCGCTCACCACGAATCCGGTTAAGCAGCCATGAGAACATGCGGATGCTCGTCTCTCCTAGCGATTCAACAATGGTTAACCAAGAGATCCCAGTTAGCAGCGTAAAACCTGCTCCCCATAGAAAAAGTAATACTAACGTGGAACCTAATAAGTTTAATGTAGGCAAGGCTAGGCTCGTCAGTACATCACCAATAACACCACCCGAAGAGAAATACCAAATATCATCAAAGTTAATATCAGCTAATCCGCAACTGGTTAAAATCAGAACAGTTAGGCCGAGTAAGCGCGTACCCCACAACACAAAATCTAAAGGATCATCGGCATCTCTTTTTCGTAGAAAAACCCAAGCAATCACCATCATAATAGGCGGGATAAGATAAGCCAGTGACCCAAATATGAAGAACAGCGTATCCGCAACCCAGGCCCCGATAACTCCACCAGCGTTTTGTATATCACTGCCCCAAGACGTTTGGGACCACGATGGGTCGGCAGGGTTAAAAGTAAGTAATGCGACAGAAAGAAGTGCAGAGGCAAGGACAGCGATGATCAGTCCGCATTCTTTAAGGCGTTGAGACCCATTCAAACGTGAAGACTGAGGCTCTTCACTCGTTTTAATAATAGTCTCAACTTTATTCGGGTTCTCTTTGAACATAAACCTAGATTCTGATTAGCGCCAATACGTAAATTTGATGAATAATTTAGCGATTGGTTTAAGTGGAAACAGTCCGAGCGGCAAAAGCCGCTCGGTTTGTTATGTAATTTAACCTATCAAGGTTAAAAACCCAATTGACGAAAGTCAGAATGTGGAAAGAAGTACCACTATTCAAACATTATCGAGTTTTTATAACCAATTGGTTGGTTTGCTTTACTTCTTCCATTACGACGTAGGTGCGCGTGTCGTTTACACCAGGTAAACGTAGCAACGTGTCGCCTAGCAGTTTTCGATACGCCCCCATGTCAGATACACGGGTTTTCAACAGGTAGTCGAAATCACCAGAAACAAGATGACATTCTTGAATGTCATCCAGCTTTTGAACCGCAGTATTAAACTGCTCAAACACATCAGGTGCACCACGATTCAACGTAATTTCAACAAATACCAAAAGCGAAGCATCAAGATATTGAGGATTCAACAACGCGGTATAACCGGTAATGAAACCTTGACGCTCTAAGCGACGCACACGTTCTAAACAAGGCGTTGGAGATAACCCTACCCGTTTAGACAATTCTACATTCGAAATACGACCATCTTTCTGCAGTTCATTAAGAATATTGCGATCGATACGGTCTAGATCCTTGGACGGCCTTTTATAGTTGTCTGCCATTTTTTATTCCACCTTATTACTTCCTTGCAAAAATATATACTACAACTTTTTAATATTCAGTATCAAATTTTACACATTCACATCTATACTAGTCATAAATTCGCAACAACAACCCCAAATGCAGTTATAACAACCAAAAATATCTAAGGAGTTAGGATGATCATTGGAGTCCCTAAAGAAATCAAGAACCACGAATATCGTGTGGGTATGATTCCCGCGAGCGTGCGCGAACTTATCTCACACGGCCACCAAGTCTTTATTGAAACAAATGCCGGTTCCGGCATCGGCTTTTCAGACGATGATTACATCGCTGTAGGCGCATCCATTCTTCCTACTGCTTCTGACGTTTTTGAGAAAGCAGAAATGATAGTTAAGGTTAAAGAACCTCAGGCTGTTGAGCGTGCTATGCTCCGTGAAGGCCAAATTTTATTTACCTATTTACATCTAGCTCCAGATTTTCCACAAACTGAAGAGCTAATCAAGAGCAAAGCTGTCTGCATAGCCTATGAGACTGTAACAGATAATATGGGTCGCTTACCACTATTAGCACCAATGTCTGAAGTTGCGGGTCGCATGTCTATTCAAGCAGGTGCACAATGCTTGGAGAAATCACACGGTGGCAGTGGATTACTGATGGGCGGTGTACCAGGCGTAGCACCTGCTAAAGTGGTCGTTATCGGTGGTGGGGTTGTTGGCGCAAATGCTGCGCGTATGGCGGTTGGCCTACGTGCGGATGTCACCATTCTCGATCGTAGTGTCGATACATTACGCAAACTTGACGAAGAATTCCAAGGCCGTGCAAAAGTCGTTTATTCTACAAAAGATGCTATTGAGCAACATGTTCTAGAAGCTGACTTAGTTATCGGTGCTGTTCTTATTCCGGGGGCAGCGGCACCTAAGCTTGTCACCAAAGATCTTATTTCTCGCATGAAACCTGGCTCTGCGGTCGTCGATGTCGCCATTGACCAAGGTGGTTGTTTCGAAACTTCTCATGCAACAACACACGCTGACCCAACTTATATCGTTGACGACGTTGTGCACTATTGTGTTGCCAATATGCCAGGTGCCGTTGCACGCACATCAACATTTGCTTTAAATAACGCTACTCTGCCTTACATTGTAAAACTGGCGAATAAAGGTTATCAACGAGCATTGCTTGATGACAAAGGCTTCCTCGAAGGACTCAATGTTATCCATGGTAAAGTAACGTGCCAAGAAGTTGCCGAGAGTTTCTCTCTTGAGTATGTTGCACCTGAAGAAGCTATTGCAATGTTCAACTGATCGCGAGCTCTTATAGTTGCGTTCCGCTGAAATGGATAGAAAGTCAGGCTAATCACCTGGCTTTCTTTTAGCTGCTACCGCTTGAAAGCGTGGACCAGTATATTTCTAGGGGTGATTTCCCGTTCACAAAACTGCTCAATCGTTACTTTGTAACCATTCTCTTGCAAATAAATGGCTTTATCCAACACTAGCCATAGCTCAATGATGCGACGAAAGGCTTGCTGTACAAGACTCAGTCTTTCCATCTGCCAGAATCTATCCGTTCCCTTTTCTTCATAGTGTTTTAAATCCACATCGGCAGGAAACTCAATACTCTTTTGCGTGCAAGCCCATTGGCAAAAATTGCGAAATCCATCGGCTAACTGAGATTTTTTGATGCTCGGTACAGGACAATAATTTTGATAGCCTAACTCTAGTCGCAAAAATAGATCAAAGCCTAAACGATACGTCATTTCCTGCTGACGGTGTCGTCGCACTCTCTCCCCCCCTGTTACAGTTTCTTGTAGGGGAATACGTAATTCACTTTGACTTAGTGCTAATGATGACGCTTGCCCCTCACTCGACATCGCTTGGTAGAGGGCCGCTTGAATTAGGTGGTAACAACAAGGTGAGAATGAAATAGCGGGTAGTTTTTTCGCTACTGAATACTCTAAAAGCCGAACGTGGAGGTCACCGCAAGCATGCAATGCTACAGCGTGTTGTGCTGGGTGAAATGCACACAGTGCCTCTGGCTGGAAGGCATCTCCTTGTATAAACTGCATCGGCAGAGCAAATGCATCCGCAATGGTTTGTCCAGCCTCACATAATGGCATTTGATACTCAAAGCTTGTCACTTTTTGTTTTGATTGAGCTGCCAGTATTCTTCCTAAAAAACCTTTACCTGAACACCATTCCAACCATTCCGTACCTTGGTGCTGATACAATAAAGCTGCACTCATCGAACGAATTTGCTGTAATTTTCGGCCCGGAATTCCTGTTTCAAGATGGGAATCGCGAATAAGTCGATGACTACGACGGGCTGGTCGAAGTTGTAACGAAGCGTGAACTTGCTCTAACCCTTCAATGAACTCAGATAAATGAATAACCAGTTCATTTGGCGACAATTTCAACGCTTCAATTTGTGAAAAGCTCAGAGAGCTTAACCACTGACCTAAAGGTTCATTGAATGAATGCCATGGCGAACCGGGCACAATACTCTGATGAAAAGGCTCAAATCGCCAAAAGTGTTGATTTTCGATTAAGAAAGAATCGATCTGTTTAAATAATGTACGCATTCATCCCCCTAGAGTTGCTAATTTTAGGGGGAGAGTCATTAATTAGAAAGCGTTTCTCATTGAAAAGAGAAATCTCGAGCAAACGAACTATTTAACGAACCGGCAATTCAATATCTTTAAACATCTCTTCTATCTCTATATTCGATTTCAAAGAGATGGCTCGCTCGACGACTGGCCGGGTGAGATGAGGTGCAAAACGTTCCATAAAATCAAACATATAAGAGCGCAAGAATGTACCGCGTCGGAATCCAATGCTCGTTGTGCTGGCACCGAAAAGATGACTGGCATCAATGGCCACTAGGTCACTGTCACTTGCTTTATCAATGGCCATACTTGCGATAACACCAACGCCAATTCCCATGCGAACATAAGTTTTGATTACATCGGCATCCGTTGCGGTAAAAACCACTTTGGGAGTTAACCCTACACGGTTAAATGCCGTATCTAGCTCTGAGCGCCCGGTAAAGCCAAATACATAAGTGACTAGTGGATAGGCTGCCAAGTCTTCAATTGAAATGCGCTCTTTTTTGGCTAAAGCATGATCTTTAGGTACAACAATAGATCGATTCCAATGGTAACAAGGCAACATGACGGCGTCTTGATATAAGTGCAAAGCTTCTGTCGCAATAGCAAAGTTGGCAGTACCTTTGGCAACCGCTTCAGACATCTGACTTGGTGTCCCTTGGTGCATGTGTAGTGAAACTTTAGGATAGCGAGCAGTAAAGCCTTTGATGACATCTGGTAGAGCATAACGTGCTTGAGTGTGGGTAGTGGAGATATTCAGCGTGCCCATTTCTGGGTGGGTATGTTCACCAGCAACGGCTTTAATGCTCTCGACACGCGAAAGGATTTCCTGGGAGATTCGAATAATTTCTTCTCCAGCCCCAGTTACCTGAGTAAGGTGCTTACCGCTACGTTCAAATATTTGAATGCCTAACTCATCTTCAAGCAAACGTACCTGTTTACTAATACCCGGCTGAGAGGTATACAGACTTTCCGCAGTTGCTGAAACATTCAGGTTATGATTAACCACTTCAACAATGTATTTTAACTGCTGTAACTTCATTATTGGCCCCGCAATCCCTTATCAAAGATCCAGATCATACAATCATAGTTTATAATAATTAGTTATAACGCTTAACACTCTCAATTCAAAGCCTGTAGGGTCAATACTTAACTAAAAAAGAGAGCATTTTGTGCAGTTGACTAAATTTTTGCCAAGCAACGCCCAATCTCACAAATAAAAAGCAGTTTTGACGTTTTAAAACAGGAATAATGAAAATAGTCGTTTTGAAGGTGTAGTGATAACTGAGGATCGTGTATCCTTAAATATCAACCGCTGAATTCTAAGAAAGATACGGATTTTATGAATATAGGTTTAATCATTGCTCTAGTTGCCGTTTTACTGGTATTGGTCCTTGGCTACAACATCATGCTCCAGTACAAAGTAAAGGTCGAGTCAGCAAAAAAGCAGGAATCGACTCGCTACATTGCGATTATTGATGCCACTGAAGATCTTATCGGGAACGCTCACCACATGCCTTTTAGTAAGGATTTATTGGTTTGCCTCAATAACCGCATTCTTGATGCTCTGCTTAATATGCATGAACTGGATCCCAAGAATAAACAATTAGTGCAACGAATTGAAAACATGAAAACACAGGTCAAAAACTTGCAAGAGAATCACCCGGGGGGAGACAGTACAACGTTCAAAGTTCCAACCAGTGATAAGCAAGCCCTGATGATGTTGAAGTTGGTTAAACGCCTTAGAGATACGGTGCGCAGTGAACACAATAAAGGACGCTTTGAAACTCAGGCTTATGTCACTGAAAATGCACGTCTAGAAACTATACAAGTTCGCATCAATATTGAAAATGTACTTAAACGAGCTAATGATTCAATCATGCGTGGGCAGCCAGGAACAGCAATACAATTATTGCGTAAAGGTTTGGATGTACTGAGTACCAAAAATGACGCTTACTCTAATCAAGCAAGAGAAAAATTGCAGTCAATGTATGATGATTTAGAGAAACGCCGCCAAACTAAAAGTGCCGCAGACCTTCAAGTCATGGAAGACAAAGAGAGAAATAGTGATATGGATGCTCTCTTTGGCGAAAAGAAAAAGTGGTAATATACCACTTCGATTTAATTCTAATTTTGAAGGTCGCGAACGCGGCCTTTTTTACACAGTAACGACATGATAAACAAAACAACAATCCAATCCCTATTAGAGCCTATACACCAATTTTTGCAATGTGAAACCCCCGATGAATGGGTAGAAGAGGCTCGTAAACCTAGCAATTTGAAAATCATTCTTCTCGATCATTTACTCTGTGAGCTGAAGGCATAGGTGTGCAATTAACTCTTGCTAATACAGTAAAACGGTAAAAAGCATTAGCTTCTCGATAATCAATACATCGAATTCAGTTTCGCTACCACCATAAAAAAAACGGTAAGCAGATAATACTGCCTACCGTCTGTAATAAGCTCAGATACCTAGTTAATCAACCCATAATCATCGACCAACTCACGATCAACAAGTTTAAAGTTTGAAAGCTCTAGATTGAGCCAATGAGCTTCAGGGATGTGTTCCATCAAAATGACTTGAATACCTCCCTTATCTTTCATTGTTTCTACATACATATCAATTTCTTTCAATGCTAAATCTAGACTGGCGATATCATCAGAGTTCTCCAACGTATAAGGAGTACTTACCTGATCAAAAACTAAGAAATGTGCAAGCCAAGGAACTGAATTCTCTCTCGCTACTTTATGCAATGCCATGAAGTAAGACAAATGCAAGTACAAGTAATTGGATGCACTGCCAATATCAATCATCTTCTCGACCGCTTCCCCTTCATTAAGAACCAGATTGATAGCACGTTCTTTCTCTAAAAACACAGCTTGGCTGTTCTCATATCCTTTTAGTTTCAGTCGGCTTAAATGCAGGTTTATGTACCTATTGAGCTTACCCATAACAAATTCACGTTTAGACTCGATATCTTGAACATAACCACTAAGATCTTCAATTTTCTTGTCAATTTCGGAAAGCTTCTCTTTGTAATCAGTTGGAATCGAGCGTTCAGAGAAAAGCTCGACTTTCACAGAGAGCTTCCCCTGATATCTATATATATCTTTAGGCGAAGATAAAACCTTGCTAGTAGCCTTAAGCTTACTTATCTTTACCTTTAGTTCGTCCAACTCTTTCTTCAATACCTTTGCTTTGGCATTTACATCAACATATAGAGGTGACTTTTTCCTTGTTTCCCAACTGTGTTTCACTCCAGATAGCTGCTCTTCTAACGCAAGCAAAAGATCGCTTGTGTGAGTTCCCGGGAGTGTCTCACTATACCTATCAAGAATGTAATCAATCGGAAGGATAGAATCGCCACTCTCCTTTAAAAGGGATTGGTACTTGCTAAAATCTTCATTGAATCGCTTAAACTGCTGTAGTTTCCGATTTAGCTCTAACTGTTTAGATTCAAGATCTTTGAGTTTGATACCCGCCTCACTAAATTGTTCTATGTTCGATTCGGCTATCGACTTTAAACTGCTTAAAGTTTCTTTCATATCTTCATTAGGTTTTTCGAGAAGCCCAAGAGAAATTGCTTCTTCTTCTAATTGCTCTACATCTTCCTGAAAATGAAGCTGCTTTTTCTGCATCACTTCCGAGCGTTGCTCTAAGCTTGAGCGATTCCGTTTGAGCTTCTCAAGACGTTCAGTGATAATTGCACCTTCACTATCCACAACGCCTAACGCCATACGAAATGTTCGCTCTATACGTTCGATAGTTTTTAGATCTCCAGGTCTATTATATAAATAGTCAGGTGCAACTAGTGCATTTTGATCTTGATAGCAATAGCTCAAAAAATTACGAAAAGATACTTTAGAACCAGCCTTTACGGTCCTACCACCATAGGGAACTTTCAGCTCACCATCCAAGCCAAAAGACTTATCTAGCACTTTCTTTAGCGTATCAACTTTCATATTGTTATAAGGAAGTTTTGGTATTTGGCCTTGATCTGAAAAATAAGCTTCCTTTGTCTCACCTGCATGGTAGGCAGGTCTCGCAATAGTTATATCACCGTCACTTGTTTGCAATTTCAGTCCATACCACGAGGACTTATCATCAATATTATGCTTGGATATACCGTCCGCCTTCGAGGAAAGCAAACAGTAGTCAATAATATGGAGAATTGAAGACTTACCCTTGCCTGACTCACCAGTAATTACGTTAACTGAATTAGTTGATAACTCAAGGTTACGGAGATTACCATTTTTCTGCCAGATTAATATATTTTTTATTTGAATAGTCATATTTTCAATCTTAATAAAGAGTATAATTCTTCAGGTTCTGAATTTAGAAATGTTGACAAATTTTCCGATGCCAAAGCAATATCATCAAGCTTCTTACCTAAATAGTTATCCGAACTAATCGTGTCGTTTGTGGATGTCAGGATGCCATCTTCAATAGAGAACAAACCAAGCTCTATCCCCATCGAAATAGCATTTGTAGTAATTATTAGATAATCAGTAAACTTTTCATTAAACCCAATAAAGTAATCACTTTTCGAAGTTACTAATTCTTGAGCAGATAGAACCGATGTTCCTTTTCGTTTTAGATAGTTTCTTATTTTCTTATCAAAAGCCAAAGGTATTATTAAGTAGGCATTGGCTACATTTAACGAGCCAAGATAAGATAGCACTGACTGTATAGCTAACAACCCAATAGCTTCATTATTTAACACCCTATTCATTTAGTGCCACCGTAGACTTTTTTCCAATCCTTTCGCCAACCAATCCAACGCAAATCAGATAACTCCATACCTTTTCCAATAACCATCGGTTGCGCTAAGATGGAGTTAGACACAACCAAATTTGTATCTTCCAAGTTATATAAACAGTTTCTAGCAAGAGTCATGTGATCTTGCTCATTACTAATATCTTTACCGTTATAATTCCGTTTATGTAGAGTTCTCCAAGATGAATATAACTCTTCATTTACCGCCTCATCTTCTGTCGTACTGAACTCTCCTTCAGAAATCATTTTCTGAATAAACATAGATGTAGCTGCATATTCCATTGCATATTCAACAATATCATCACCATCTATATTTATATCTTCTAACTGCTTAGCAAATACGCCATCTTTAGGATTGATATTATTTATATTTTTAAAGCCATGATAACTCGAAAAATCAACTTTCCTGTCTTGAGATAGTTTAATAACTCGGTCAAACTGAAACTCCTTCCTAAATGTATCAAAGTCAATATTCAGTTTATTACCACCCTTAATTAATTCATATTTCTTTTTCCTATAGACACCAATCAACTGATAGACGACATCTAACGACTTACTATTGTCAATTGAGAAGTATTCAATCTTTCTTCTCAGTCTTTCGAAAATATCTGTCAAAGAGAATATGAAGACGATTTTGCTAAACAGTCTCTCTTTTTGTTCTGAGGTCAAACTATCAACATAATCAACATATTTTTTAACGGGGTTCTCTGCTGCGCCTTCATCCTTAGCAGATTCTTTTTTATCTATATCACCCTTGATTGAAGAGATTGTTTCTTCGATATCAGTTAAATTGATGGTAGTTTGATCTAACTGCTCAACAAGACCTTTTCTTATTGTTTTCTTCTTGTTTGTGAAAAAGATAAGTTGAATATCATCATCTGAAATACATTCGAGAGCCTTGCTCCAGTTGTAAAGAGTTTTCCAAAGGTCTAAGTCTCTATTTGTTACAGCTTCAGTCTCATCAACAGAGTGCTTAACTTGAATTAAGGCTTTACCGCCGTGAATTCTCTCATGATGAACATCATCTAAAACTTCAAGACCAACACTTTCTCCTTGTTTCATATCAATGAGATATTCAAGGCACACAAGATCTTGGTAGTCGAAACCCAACTGGCTTTTATCAGCAGCTACCTGTTCAAAAAAATCATCTGACATCAAAGCCTCAACAACGTCTATTCATAGGATTGAGTATATCTATCGCACTCTCTGTGCAAAAACCGAACACACAGACCATACTACTGTAGATTCATATTAACTATAAAAATATCTACGAAACCTGAGGATTATCAATAAAATACTGACTATTGATGGAGAGGTACAAACAACAGAAGTGTTTCTAACTTTAATACAAACACCTAAACAAAGTTAACATGGTATAGTTGATACATCTGATTTTGGGACCTATCAATAGATGTACGACAAAAAATTATTAGAACCAATCAATTACTTCCTAAAATGCTCAACACCTGACTCTTGGATTGAAGAAGCTCGTAAGCCAGAAAACCTATCCGTGATTTTACGAGATCATTTACTATGCGAGTTAAAAGCTTCACAGAGTGCGGTTTTCCTGCTTAAACGCTATGTCTTAACTGATGAAGGTAAAGAGCAAATTACGCAATTGGTTGAGCCATATGAAAACTTTGCTTACAAAGGTATTGGCAGCCTTGAAACGCTAAAAGGTAAAAGCAACATTTCTAAATTAATCAAGCCCAAAGATGGCTGTGCCTACGGGCAGGATATGATTGATAAGATGGTTCTACTGATTAGAGAAGAGCTACACCACTTCTACCAAGTGTTGGAGATCATTGAAGAACAAGGCTTAGAATACCGCCCAATTACGGCAAGTCGTTACGCTAAGGGGATGATTAAGCATATCCGAACTTTTGAGCCAGCAGCTCTTATCGACAAGCTGATTATTGGTGCGTTCATTGAAGCTCGTTCTTGTGAACGATTTGCCAAGCTTGCACCGTTCCTTGATGAGCCAATTCAAAAGTTCTATATCTCATTGCTACGCTCAGAAGCACGGCACTACCAAGACTACTTGGAACTAGCAGAACAGATTGCTGGTGAAGATATTTCAGAACGTATTGAACACTTCGCTAATGTTGAAGCTGAATTAATTACCTCTGACGATTCAGAATTCCGCTTCCATTCTGGCGTACCCAAACTGGTTGCGTAGCATAAAAAACAACAAAACAGGTAGCAATATGCACGGTGACTCTTCTAAAGGCCGAGTCGTGCATATTGCTTTTTTCTCAAAGTTTGACCTTTCAAAAAATCCACGTATCCAATTGTTTTAATTGAATAATTAAGACTGTCAACGGTTAATTTTGGTCTATTTTCTATCTATTTTTCGAGAGTTTCAATATTCCCAAGATTTGTGTGAGCTGAAGGTGTCCCGCTTCAAACTGATTAAGCGCATAATAATAAGCCCTACCGAAGTAGGGCTATCACTGATAAAATTTTCACTTTGAATCTTCATTAACTAAAGTCGCGGTAATTTACGCCAGCAGTCAATTTAGCGGCGGTTTATCCCTTTATTATCATCCGCGCGGAAGAAGACTTTCATTTATCGCTTTTAAAACAGCATCAGGCTGCACAGACTGCGTGATTGGGCGACCAATAACTAAGTAGTCAGATCCCGCTTTGATAGCCTCATATGGTGTCATGATGCGTTTTTGATCGCCTACTTCAGCCCCTACAGGACGGATCCCAGGAGTAATTAGCTTGAAATCATGACCAAAGCTACCTTTAAGCACTGTGGCTTCTTGCGCAGAGCAAACCACACCATCTAGGCCTGAGTTTTTGGTAAGACTTGCAAGTCGCATGACGTGTTCTTGTGGAGTCGTATCAATGCCAATACCACGCAGATCGCTCTGCTCCATGCTCGTTAAGACCGTCACCGCAATCAACAATGGCTTATCGTTACCATAAGGTTCTAGAATTTCACGCGAAGCTGTCATCATTCTCTCTCCACCACTTGCATGAACATTGACCATCCATACACCAAGTTCGGCGGCTGCTCTTACGGCTTTAGAGCATGTATTAGGAATATCATGAAACTTAAGGTCTAAAAATACTGAAAAACCACGCTTATGAAGTTCGCGCACAAAATCTGGACCAAACAGTGTAAACATCTCCTTACCTACTTTTAGTCGGCAAGAATTAGGGTCGATTTTATCGACAAATGCTAAAGCTTCATCTTGTCTATCATAGTCCAACGCGACAATCACTTTCTGGTCTTTCATTATTACTCCTAACAGTATTGAACCTAAAAAAAAGCAGCTTATTAGCTGCAAATTCTTTTTCGAGTTAACGGATTAACTCTGATGAATCATTCTCCATCTAGCCCACGAATGGGTTTGATTGACCCCCAATTTTTACAAGAAGGACAGTGCCAATATAAAGAATGGGTAGAGAAACCACATTTTCTACACCGATAATGGGGCTTCACTTTAAGCTGCTCTCCCACCAGTTTCTGCAATGTAGACAAACTATCTTTAGCTCTTCCCTCTTCAGCATCGGCTAGATGATAATCAATTAAACGATAAAAGCCTTTCATCGTTGGATTTTTTACGAGTTGCCTAGTTAGCAAGTCTTGAGCTGCACCAACGCCTTCATGTTGTGCAACTAACTGTGCAAGCATCAACTCAGCCGATACACCCGCTTCTTTTTCTATACATTCTCTTAAGAACTCGACCAAGTGCTGTTCTTGGCCAATGTGGTGGTAACAGTCTGCTAGAGTAGGAAGGATTTCACCTATAAAATCAATATCTTGCTCTAAAACCATCTGCATGTATTTAATCGTATGCTGATAATCTTCACGCTCAAGGTATAACTTCCCTAAAGAGATGGTAGCACGCACACATTTAGGGTCTTCGCTTAATGCCTTCTTAAAATTCTGAATCGCCTTGCTATCGTTACCATCTGCTTTTTCTTGCATAGCGAGTTCACACCAAAAATGAGCAATCACACTACGCATTCTCTTGCGGCCTAATTTCACCAAATCATAGGCGTAATCAATGGCTTTATGCCATTCGCGGGTTTGTTGATAAATAGCGACGAGTTGCTGTAATGCACCTTCACGGTGTTCAGGTTCATCCACTAACTGCTCAAAAATTCTCTCAGCGCGATCAAGGAAGCCAGACACCATATAGTCTTTTGCCAACTGTTGCAGAGCGAGATTTTTTTGGTCAATGGTTAAACTCGAACGAGATATCAGATTTTGGTGAATACGAATAGCACGATCGACCTCTCCTCTTGAACGAAATAGGTTGCCTAACGCCAAGTGAGTATCAATGGTTTCATTATCGACCTGAAGCAGTTCAATGAAGTGATCAACCGCTTTATCTGATTGATCAGAAAGCAGTAAATTAAGCCCCGTAACATATTGACGGGATATTTGGTGAGAATGCTTCTGCTTGTCTTGCTGGGCACTACGATTGCCCATATACCATCCGTAAGCGGCTGCTATTGGCAATAACAAGAAGAGAATTTCTAACATTAAGTCAGCCTTTATTCCATTCTAAGCTTTACTTGTAACGGCATTTTTTTCAGCCGTCTGTTTCTTCAACTGCTTATTTAGCTTTCGCAGCTGTAACTGAGATTTAAAATAAAAGCTACTGCCAATTAACCAAGCTAAAGCAAAACCTGAGACAAACACTACACCAAGTAAAGTAGATAGGTGGAATTCACCTTGAGCGAGTAAGTAATTAAAAGTCACAACCACTTGATTTTGTGCACCTAATGCTAAAGCAATCAAAAAAAGCGCAACAATGAGAACGATTTTTATAATTTTCATAAGCCATTACCTATCCAGTATTGATCTGGTCTGATTATGCAGGAAAATGACTTCACAAACCACGTCTATCTATAGATAGATATCATAAAAAAGCGGCATACCAACTGTATGCCGCTTCTCAAAATAGGTTCTAAATAACAAATTTAGAGGCTCTCATTAACTCGCTCACGCAACTCTTTGCCTGGTTTAAAATGAGGTACGAACTTTCCGTCTAATACCACTTTATCACCAGTTTTAGGGTTACGTCCCACCCGAGGCTCACGATAGTGCAAAGAGAAACTACCAAATCCGCGAATTTCAATTCGCTCTCCGCTCTCCAAAGTTGATGCCATGTGTTCAAGAATATCTTTCACTGCATCTTCAATTTCTTTAGCAGATAGGTGCGTTTGCTCAGCACAGAGTCTTTCTATCAATTCAGACTTAGTCATAGTTTCCCTCATTACTTGCTTATCAAAGTAGGCACTAACCGAAAAAAAAGGAGCCTTTCGGCTCCTTCTAGCGAGTTAGATTATTCGCCTTTAGCAGCCTTGAATGCATCTGCCATAGCATTACCGAACGCACCTTCATCAGTTTTGTTCAGAGTAGCCATTGCTTCTTGCTCATCAGCTTCATCTTTAGCTTTGATAGATAGGTTGATTACGCGGTTCTTACGGTCTACACCAGTAAATTTCGCTTCAACGCTATCACCAACGCTTAGGATTAGAGACGCATCTTCAATACGGTCACGCGATACTTCAGAAGCACGGATGTAACCTTCAACGCCGTCTACAAGTTCAATTGTAGCACCTTTCGCGTCAACTGCAGTAACAGTACCGTTAACTAGAGTACCTTTTTTGTTATCTGCAACGTATGCATTGAACGGGTCGTTTTCCATTTGCTTAACGCCAAGAGAAATACGCTCACGCTCTGCGTCTACTGCTAGAACAACTGCAGAGATTTCATCGCCTTTCTTGTAATCACGTACCGCTTCTTCTCCTGCAACGTTCCAAGAGATATCAGATAGGTGAACAAGACCGTCGATGCCGCCGTCTAGACCGATAAAGATACCGAAGTCAGTGATAGACTTGATCTTACCAGTAACTTTGTCGCCTTTAGCTTGTGCTTCAGCGAATGACTGCCATGGGTTAGCTTTACACTGTTTCAGACCTAGAGAGATACGACGACGCTCTTCGTCGATATCAAGAACCATAACCTCAACTTCGTCGCCAACATTAACAACTTTAGATGGGTGGATGTTCTTGTTAGTCCAATCCATTTCAGAAACGTGTACTAGACCTTCAACGCCTTCTTCGATTTCAACGAAGCAGCCGTAGTCAGTTAGGTTCGTTACACGACCAGATAGTTTGTGACCTTCTGGGTAACGCTTAGCGATTGCTACCCATGGATCTTCGCCTAGTTGCTTAAGACCTAGTGATACGCGAGTACGCTCACGATCGAACTTAAGAACTTTAACTAGGATTTCGTCACCAACGTTAACGATTTCTGATGGGTGCTTAACGCGTTTCCATGCCATATCAGTGATATGTAGAAGACCGTCAACACCACCAAGATCAACGAATGCACCGTAGTCAGTAAGGTTCTTAACGATACCTTTAACTTCAGTTCCTTCTTGTAGAGTTTCAAGAAGTTCGTCACGCTCAACGCTGCTTTCTGATTCGATAACAGCACGACGAGAAACAACAACGTTGTTACGCTTCTGGTCTAGCTTGATAACTTTGAACTCTAGCTCTTTGTTTTCTAGGTGAGCAGTGTCACGGATAGGACGTACGTCTACTAGAGAGCCTGGAAGGAAAGCACGGATACCGTTTAGTTCAACAGTGAAACCGCCTTTAACTTTACCGTTGATGATACCAACAACAGTTTCAGCTTCTTCGTAAGCTTTCTCAAGAACGATCCAAGCTTCGTGACGCTTAGCTTTCTCACGAGAAAGTTGAGTTTCACCGAAACCATCTTCAACAGCGTCAAGAGCTACGTCTACTTCAGAACCAACTTCAACTTCAAGTTCGCCAGCAGCGTTCTTGAATTGTTCAGCAGGGATAGCAGACTCAGACTTAAGACCAGCATCTACAAGAACGAAACCGTTCTCGATAGCTACTACAGTACCTTTAACGATAGTACCTTGTTGAAATTCAGTTTCGTTTAAAAACTCTTCAAAGAGTTGAGCAAAAGATTCAGTCATTTATTTAATCTTCAATAATTAAACTTCCATGGGTATCCTACCGCATGGGGTTATTAAATTCGCCAGTCATCATCCTTGCGACCAACGCTCTTACCTAACAGAACTATTCTGCTAGCTTAGATTCGGTATATTGTAATGCTTTTTCTACAACTTCGTCGATAGACATTGAAGTTGAATCAAGCAATAGCGCATCCTCAGCAGGTCGTAATGGAGCCACTGGGCGGTTACGATCTCGATCGTCACGCTCTTGGATTTCGCTTAAAAGGGCGTCAAATTTAACATCTAGGCCCTTGAGTTGCAACTGCTTAAAGCGGCGCTGAGCACGCTCTTGCGCACTCGCGTCTAAGAATATCTTTACTTCAGCTTGTGGGAATACAACAGTCCCCATATCACGTCCGTCAGCAACTAGGCCTTGCTCTTTGGCAAAAGCACGCTGACGGCGCAGTAACGCTTCACGCACTCGAGGTAAAGCCGCTACTTTTGATGCTGCCATGCCGGTTTCTTCTTTGCGTAGTTCTTTAGATACGTCTTCACCTTCCAAGATAACTTTCACTAAGTCACCTTCCGCCAAAAACTGAACATCCAAATGCGTTGCTAAAGGCACGAGAGCATCTTCTGATTCTGTGTCAACTCCGTGGTGAATAGCGGCGAGTGCAAGCACACGGTATATTGCCCCAGAATCTAATAAATGAAAGCCTAATTTTTTAGCCAACAACATACAAAGTGTGCCTTTACCAGCACCACTTGGTCCATCAACGGTTATAACCGGTGTATGAGAGGACATGATTTACTCCAATTCGTTTTAGTGCGACACATTGCTCGCTTTTGTCGGCGACAAATTATAGTGCTTATCCAGTAAAGGTGCTAGGAAGGAATGTTGATGTGTCTGAAATAGTGCAATAAAAAGTAGTGAAGAGGAGCTCTTCATATAGCCCCTCATTATTAATTTATGCCAAACTATAATAAAATTCTGTCTTCATTTTTTTGAACGATGGCATTACCGATTCCTTTTACTTGACTCAGTTGTTCCTTCGTTTTAAACGCTCCATTTTGCTCTCGATAGTCGACTATCGCTTGTGCTTTTTTTAAACCAACACCTTTTAATAAATCAGCGAGCTCTTGGGCGGATGCTTGGTTTATATTGACGGTAATTTCTATACCTTGATAAGTGTCTGCAACTTCTTCGGATGCAAAGGTAGGTGTAAGTGGCAGTAATAAGCTTAAAACGAGTAACCATAGTTTCGATTTCATCTGAGTATCTCCTTGTTGTCAGTTCAGTCACCTCTATACTAACGACTTAAAAAACACATTCAGATGCATAAAGCCAAAAATTAAAATGGGCTACATCTGCAGCCCATTTTGAGTTTCATATCAGTTACATTGCTAGTAACTATTGGCTCACAACATAGTACTCAATATCCGTATTCTTACGTAAGATACTTAGCATTCCCGCAAGGTCTTGTTGGCTACCCATTCGTTCTAGCTGAGCACCAATTTGATCGTTGTACTCTGGTGTAACTTTTGACTCAACTTTATCAAGCTCAATAATGACGACATCACCATTTGCCGCTTTTGCTTGCCCGTAAATCACGCTATCCGTTACTGGTTTAGGTAATGAGAAAACGGTATTAGCAAGTGGTGAACTGCGATCAATCATTTCTGCCTCACCAAATTCCAGAGCGTTCTGTTCGAGCAGAGATCGATCTCCATTTTGTAGTGAAGCGACGAGTTTTTCGCCCAACTCCGTTGCCTGTTGCTCACCTTTCACTTTTGAAAGTTGAGTAACCACTTGTTCTTTAACCTCAGATAACGGCAGTACCATTTGCTCACGAGCATCGTTAACACGAACCACAATAACGTGCTCAGGCGCAACTTCTATCACCTCAGAATTTAGGCCATCCTCTTTTACTTCTGGGCTCAAAATCGCTTGTAGCACCGCTGGTGTCAACAACAATTCTGGCGCATCTTGTTGTGAAATAAAGTCAGTAGTTTGGATGGTTGCAGAAATCGCTTTAGCGGCATCATCTAAAGAATCTGGAAATTCAAACGCTACTTTTTCTAATTCACTTTGGAGTTCATAGAATTTATCGACCGCTTTTTGATCTTTTAGCTCTGTTTTAATTTCAGAAGCAACTTGCTCATAAGGTTGGGCAACCGAGTCTTTCACTTCATCTAAACGAATGATGTGGTAACCAAATTCAGATTTAACTAAACCTGTTACATCTCCGACATTTTGAAGTGCGAACGCTGCTTCTTCAAAAGCAGGATCCATCACATCACGTTCAATCCAGCCTAGGGATCCCCCCTCTTCTGCGCTACCAATATCTTCAGATTTCTCTTTTGCTAACGTCGCAAAATCCGCACCTGCATTGAGTTCATCAAGTATTGCTTGCGCTTTGGCTTCATCGTCACCTTGTACCAGAATATGACTCACTTTACGTTGAGCTTGTGTTGAGTATTTATCCAGATGCTCTTGGTAATACTTTTTCGCTTGCTCTTCAGAAACGGCCATTTGCTCTTTCAACTGTTCAGCCGAAAGTTCTATATACGCGACTTTTACTTGCTCAGGTCGAGTGTAACGATCTGGATTCTGTTGGTAATATTGTTCAATGTCTTCTTCTGTTAATTCTACTCCTTTAGCAAACTCATCAAGAGATAGCGTTAACGAACGAATATTACGTGTTTGAGAGATAAGTTGACTTTGCTCATCAATTTCACCAGGAAGAATAAACTCACTGCCTTGAATGGCGCTCAATAGTTGGTTACGAACCAAGTCACGACGTAGATATTCAGCAAAACTTTCTGGTGAAAAACCGGCACGACGAAGCGCTGCTTGGTAGATTTCTTGATCAAATTTTCCGTCAACTTGAAACTGAGGCATATCAATAATCATTTGACGAACCTGAGCATCGCTGACTCGTAAACCTAACGACTGAGCATGCTGCTCAAGTAGTAGGTCGTTGATCATACGGTCAAGTACAGATTTACGGAAAGACTCTACATAGCTTGGATCAGCCAACAAATTAGCAAAGTAGTCACCTAATTGGGACTGCATGCGATTGCGCTCATTTTGATATGCTTGCTCAAAGTCTCCACGACCAATCTCAGTATTGCCAACTTTTGCTGCAGCATTGTTGCTACCACTGACGAGGTAACTACCTACACCTGCGAAGATGAATGATAAAATAATCATTCCTAAAATAATTTTCACCGCGATGCTGTTCACGCCTTCGCGTAATCGATCCATCATAATCTAACTGCTCTCCGGATAAGAAGTTTCACACTTCAGCCTAAAAATTTGAATAGCGCGATAATATCAGAAAAAGAAATGCGCATCAGTAGGATGCGCATAATTTCAAAAGGTTCGAATTAATTTTGCCTACCAGTGGCAAAAAAAGACGATTTTGATTAGTTACAAGCGTCTTTAAGAGCTTTACCTGCTTTGAATGCAGGAACTTTTGCTTCAGCAATTTGAATTTCTTCACCCGTTTTTGGGTTACGACCTGTGCGAGCGGCACGAGTACGAACACTAAATGTACCAAAGCCAACAAGAGCAACTTGGTCACCAGACTGAAGAGTACCGCTTACCGCTTCGATAAATGCATCAAGAGCACGACCTGCAGATGCTTTAGAGATGTCAGCGTTATCTGCGATTTTTTCTACTAATTGTGTTTTATTCACTGTGTTTCCCCTTAGTGTCACCAGTTATAATTTTTTAATGGTGACTTTTCCGTTCCATTAAGTTCCTAAACTAGCTTGAAGCCTTATCGTGTCTGGGCTGCAAGCTATAGTGGGTTACGTTAGCGCCCAAAAAAAACGCTGACAAGCCTTTTTAAGCCTATCAGCGCAATCTTTTACTTATTTTTGCTACACATCACTATTTTTTAGCGTCAAACTCAACCCCTGATGGGTCTCGCTCCAGTGCAACCTTTAAAACCTCATCAATCCATTGAACTGGAATGACTTTTAGATCGGCAATAACGTTGTCAGGAATCTCTTCCAAATCACGCTCGTTATCTTTCGGGATCAGTACCGTGGTAATACCACCGCGATGCGCTGCCAACAGTTTTTCTTTCAAACCACCAATCGGAAGCACTTCACCACGCAAGGTTATTTCCCCTGTCATCGCCACTTCAGCTTTAACTGGGTTCCCCGTGAGGCTTGAAACAAGCGCAGTACACATAGCGATACCAGCACTTGGACCATCTTTCGGTGTCGCACCTTCTGGCACGTGAACGTGAATATCACGTTTTTCGTAAAAATCTGGGTTAATCCCTAATTTCTCAGCACGAGCTCGAACCACAGTCATCGCTGCTTGAATCGACTCTTGCATCACATCACCCAAAGAACCAGTTTGGGTGAGTTTACCCTTACCTGGCATGGATTCAGTTTCAATCGTTAAGAGGTCACCACCCACTTCAGTCCACGCAAGACCTGTTACTTGACCAATACGATTGCTGTCATCAGCTTTACCGAAGTCACAACGTTGTACACCAAGGAACTCTTTCAAATTCTCTTGATTTACTACAACGGTTTTTATCTCTTTATTCAACAAGATATTTTTAACAGCTTTACGACAGATTTTTGAAATCTCACGCTCTAAACTACGCACGCCAGCTTCGCGAGTATAGTAACGGATGATGCCAATGATTGCAGAATCTTCAATGACGATCTCATGCGCTTTTAAGCCATTGCGTTCTATCTGTTTGGTAACCAGGTGACGCTTAGCAATGTTCAGTTTTTCGTCTTCGGTATAACCAGAAAGACGGATCACTTCCATACGGTCAAGAAGTGGTCCAGGAATGTTCATTGAGTTTGACGTGGCAACAAACATAACGTCCGAGAGATCATAATCGACTTCAAGGTAATGATCGTTAAAGGTGCTATTTTGTTCCGGATCAAGCACTTCAAGTAATGCAGATGAAGGATCACCACGCATATCTGAAGACATTTTGTCAATTTCATCCAATAGGAATAGCGGGTTCTTAACACCAACTTTTGCCATTTTTTGGATCAATTTACCTGGTAGTGAACCAATGTAAGTTCGGCGATGGCCTCGAATTTCAGCTTCATCACGAACACCACCCAGAGCCATACGCGTGTACTTACGCCCAGTGGCAGCAGCAATAGAACGACCCAATGAGGTTTTACCGACACCAGGAGGCCCAACAAGGCAAAGGATTGGACCTTTTAACTTGTTGATACGACTTTGCACCGCAAGATACTCTAAAATACGCTCTTTCACTCGTTCTAGACCGTAGTGATCAGAATTGAGGATCTCTTCTGCTTTCGTTAAGTCCTTCTTAACTTTAGAGCGTTTTGTCCACGGGACATTAACCATCCAGTCGATATAGCTACGTACCACTGTCGCTTCAGCAGACATTGGAGACATCATTTTCAATTTCTGAAGCTCTTGCTCTGTCTTCTCGCGCGCTTCTTGCGGCATTTTTGATTCATCAATTTTCTTTTTCAGCGTTTCAAATTCGTCAGGTGCATCATCCATATCACCCAATTCTTTTTGAATCGCTTTCATTTGCTCATTGAGATAATACTCACGCTGAGACTTTTCCATCTGTTTTTTAACGCGGCCACGAATTCGTTTTTCAACCTGTAGTAGGTCAATTTCCGACTCCATCTGCCCCATTAGGAATTCCAGACGCTCGCTGATATCAATAATTTCTAAGACTTTTTGTTTATCAACCAGCTTTAACGGCATGTGCGCAGCAATGGTGTCAGCAAGACGAGCTGCTTCATCAATACCATTCAATGAGGTAAGTACTTCTGGTGGAATTTTCTTATTTAGTTTAATAAAACCATCGAACTGGTTAATAGCACTACGTACTATGACTTCCTGCTCTCTTTCGTCCAGCTCAGGAGTAATAAGATACTGTGCTTCAGCTGAGAAAAAATCACCTTCAACAAAGCGGTCTATTTTCGCTCGTTGCTGACCTTCCACCAATACTTTGACAGTGCCGTCAGGTAGTTTGAGGAGCTGTAAAATGGTAGCAACAGTTCCAACGTCAAATAGATCTTCTATCGTTGGTTCATCAGTTTCTGCTTTTTTCTGTGCCACTAATAGAACTTGTTTGTTGTTGTCCATTGCCGCTTCAAGGCATTGGATAGATTTTTCTCTACCAACAAACAAAGGAATAACCATATGAGGATAAACCACCACATCACGTAGAGGCAGTACGGGGATTTCGATACGCTCGGAACGCTCCAAGTTCATATTATTCTCTCTTCCGCTTTAACTTATTACCGAGTATATGGGGGCTAACTAACTGGATTCAATAACAGAATAAAAAAAAGGAGGTATTTGCTACCTCCTTTAAATATTTATCTCTGTGTTTTACTCTGCGCCTGCAGCTTGGCTCTCATTTGCGCTGTAAATTAGCAGCGGTTCAGATTCACCATTGATTACAGATTCATCGATTACCACTTTACTAACATCCGATACAGATGGAAGCTCATACATGGTATCGAGCAAGACACCTTCTAAAATTGAACGTAAACCACGCGCACCAGTCTTGCGATTCATTGCTTTTTTCGCAATCGCTCGCAATGCATCTTCACGGAATTCAAGTTCGACATTCTCTAACTCGAATAGTGCAGCGTATTGCTTAGTCAGTGCGTTTTTAGGCTCGCACAAGATTTGAATCAGCGCTTCTTCATCAAGTTCAGTCAGTGTAGCCGTAACAGGAAGACGGCCAATGAATTCAGGGATTAACCCGTATTTCACCAAATCTTCTGGCTCAACTTGAGTGAACAGCTCGCCAATGGTCTTAGTTTCATCTTTGGAACGAACTTCCGCTCCAAAGCCAATACCTGAACCTTTAGCAACGCGTTGATCAATGACTTTATCTAAACCAGCAAATGCACCACCACAGATAAATAGAATCTTAGATGTGTCTACTTGCAGAAATTCTTGCTGCGGATGCTTACGTCCACCTTGTGGTGGTACAGAAGCAACAGTACCTTCAACCAATTTCAATAGCGCTTGCTGAACCCCTTCACCCGATACATCTCGTGTAATCGATGGGTTTTCAGCTTTACGAGAAATCTTATCGATTTCATCGATGTACACAATACCGCGTTCGGCTTTAGCAACATCGTAATCACACTTCTGAAGTAGTTTTTGGATGATGTTTTCGACATCTTCCCCTACATAACCCGCTTCTGTTAGTGTGGTTGCATCTGCCATCGTGAACGGTACATCTAGGAAACGAGCCAGTGTTTCTGCCAGTAGTGTTTTACCACTACCCGTTGGGCCAATAAGCAAAATATTACTCTTGCCAAGCTCAACCCCTTCACTTGTCGTATCACCGTTACGTAAACGCTTGTAGTGGTTATATACTGCAACTGCAAGCACTTTTTTCGCGTGTTCTTGGCCAATCACATAGTCATCAAGATGTTCACGAATCTTACGTGGCGTAGGTAACGCCTCAGATTCCTTTTTAGGCAGAACATCTTTAATCTCTTCACGGATGATGTCGTTGCATAAATCAACGCATTCATCACAGACGTAAACAGAAGGACCGGCGATCAGCTTGCGAACTTCGTGCTGGCTTTTACCACAGAAAGAGCAGTACAACAGCTTGCTACTACCGCTCTCTTTGCTTTTGTCTGTCATTCGCTAACCTCTTAGCCTTTACTCTTAATGGTTTGAGTGTAACTCAAATTAAGCCAAAATGCGTAAACAATTATGAGAACTGTTACTCGCCACGTTTGCTTAAAATGGAATCAACTAAACCGTATTTAACCGCTTGGTCTGCTGACATAAAGTTATCACGGTCAGTATCACGTTCAATCACTTCTAGTGGTTGACCTGTGTGCTCAGCCAATAGTTTGTTGAGTTTTTGTTTGATGGTCAAAATTTCTTGAGCGTGGATCTGAATATCAGAGGCTTGACCTTGGAAACCACCCAACGGTTGGTGGATCATCACACGTGAATTAGGTAACACAAAACGTTTACCTGGTGCGCCACCCGCCAATAGAAATGCCCCCATAGAACAAGCTTGACCCATACATACCGTACTCACATTAGGCTTAATGAACTGCATGGTGTCATAAATTGACATCCCTGCGGTTACGCTACCACCTGGGGAGTTAATGTATAAGAAAATATCTTTATCAGGGTTTTCTGATTCTAAAAACAGCAATTGTGCAACGACAAGATTTGCCATTTGGTCTTCAACTTGACCTGTCAAGAAAATCACTCGTTCTTTAAGCAAGCGGGAATAAATATCGTATGAGCGCTCACCACGGGAAGTCTGCTCAACCACCATGGGTACTAGCGCGTCAATAATTGGCGACATTGCGTTTTTTTCTTGGTAGCTCATATTGTTATGTCCCTAAAATAAATGGCCCGGATGATGGGTATCACGCGGACCATTGTTAGCAGAATAGTTAACGTTAAGTCAACCACCTACGCTACATATTGCTTATTAAGCAGGTTGTTGGTTCATTAGCTCGTTGAAGCTAACGGCTTTCTCAGAAACCTGTGCTTTAGCGATGATCGCGTCGATTGCTTGCTCTTCAAGAGCAACATTGCGCATATTGTTCATCATTTGCTCGTTTTGAGCATAGTAAGCCATTACTTCAGCAGGATCTTCGTAAGCAGTCGCCATCTCTTCGATTAGCGCTTTTACTTTCTCATCATCTGCTTTTAGCTCTTCAGTTTTGATCACTTCGCCAAGAAGAAGACCAACAACTACACGACGTTTAGCTTGCTCTTCGAACAATTCACGTGGAAGTTGCGCTGCCGCTTCAGGGTTGCCACCAAAACGTTGTGCAGCTTGTTGGCGTAGCACACCGATTTCTTGGTCAATAAGTGCAGAAGGAACGTCAATGTCGTTCTCTTTCACTAGGCCTTCGATCGCTTGCTCTTTGATGCGGTTCTTAACAGCTTGCTTAAGCTCACGCTCCATGTTTTTGCGAACTTCAGCTTTAAGCGCTTCAACACCGCCTTCAACAACACCGAATTTAGCAACAAACTCATCGCTTAATTCTGGTAGCTCACGAGTTTCTACTTTGTTGATCTTGATTGCGAATTTCGCTGCTTTACCTTTTAGGTTTTCAGCGTGGTAATCTTCTGGGAAGTTTACGTCGATTTCGAATTCCATGCCTTTAGTTTTGCCAACGATACCGTCTTCAAAACCAGGAATCATGCGACCTGCACCCATTTCTAGTGGGAAGTTTTCAGCTTTACCGCCTTCAAATTCAACACCGTCGATTGAACCAACGAAATCGATAGTTGCGCGAGAACCGTCTTCAACTGCTGCATCAACTTCAACCCACGTAGCTTGTTGCTTACGTAGCGTTTCTAGCATTTCAACAACATCTTCTTCTTTAACTTCAACCGCTGGTTTTTCAACAGTGATGCTTTCTAGACCTTTCAACTCAACTTCTGGGTAAACTTCAAAAGTTGCAGTGAAAACAAGATCTTGACCTTCTTCAGTAGCAACTGGAGCAAAAGTCGGAGCACCTGCTGGGTTGATCTTTTCTTTTACGATTGCTTCGATGAAGTGACGTTGCATTACTTCGCCCATCACGTCTTGACGTACCGCTTTACCGTACATTTGAGCAACCATTTTCATTGGAACTTTGCCTTTACGGAAACCATCGAAACGACGATTTTTCGCGATGTTGCGTAGTTCAGCTGTAACTGCATCTTCAATGTTAGCAGCAGGAACAGTAATATTCAGACGGCGCTCTAGGCCTTCTAGCGTTTCAACAGTAACTTGCATTATTTATAAACCTCAAAACTGGCTCAGTATTTCTGAGCATCATGAGCCGTAAGCTAGGCTATCGCCTGGTGCTTGGCTGCATCCTTGTGTTGTGTTCTATCCGAACACTTCAATTAAAATGAGCGTCGACATCTGAAGCGAAAACACCCAAACATCGGACTAATGAGCGATATCTTTACCAACCTAGGTCAAAAAGGTATCTCCGATTAGTCTCAGGACAGAAAATTTAGACGCGACATTCTACCGACCTGAACCAGTGCTGTCGAGCCAATCACCGCTTGGAGATGATTCAATGCCCTAAATTGCCTATCGAGTGCTAAAAATTCCATCAACATGGAAAAGCACAGTTTTGAAATGGGGACAATAAAGGCTTTTTCAAGGGAATCGAGGCTTTTTTTATCTCAGAAGTGTAAAAAGAGATCTTGCTCCTGTTTTGTGCCGCACTATTGAACTCTTTTTAAACAAAAAAACATCGAAAACCAGTAGACTTATCGTGTTCAGAAATGGATTTTCTTAATCACAACCGCAGCTGCAATAAAAGAGTAACCAAGGATGCTAGCGATTCGCCGTGTCAGTCTAATTTTTGTGATACTGTTCGTGTTGATAACAGCACTGGGTGCTCACCTTACCTGGCAATACAGTTATCAAAACTTATTAATTGAACATCAAGCTCAACTTGATCGTTTCTCTAGCCATATCACGGCTAAACTCGATAAATATGCGCACATACCAAGATTACTCTCTAAAGATAAGGAGCTAATCGATGCATTAAACAGCCCTAACAATAGTGCCCAGATAGAAATCACTAATCGCTACTTGGAGCAAGTCAATGAAGTCATTCAAGCGGCCGATACGTATCTTATCGATCAATATGGCAATACCATAGCTTCAAGTAACTGGAACCTTGATCGCTCTTTTATCGATCGCAATTTTGCTTGGCGGCCTTATTTTAAAGCGGCTATTACGGGCCAGGAGAGTCAATATTTTGCACTAGGCTCGACATCTGGCCAACGCGGTTACTATTATTCTTACCCTGTCATCTATGCGGCGGATGTGATAGGCGTAGTGGTGGTTAAAATGGATCTCTCGGCCATTGAAGAAAACTGGCAGAGCAAGCAAAGCTACTTTGTAGCAACCGACAGCAACAACATTATTTTTATGTCCAGTAAACCGCAATGGCTGTTTAAAAGCGTGGATACGTTGACCGATAGTCAACGATTATTAGTACAAAATAGTCGCCAGTACCTTGAAACTTCGATTCGTTCTCTCGGTTTAGTGGGTGACTTTACCGCTCCAGTTTCTGAATGGCAAAACCCACATCAAGGTTGGTTCAAAGGCGACTTCATTGTCTCTACACGTGCTTTGCCTAATGTTTCGCTCAATATCCGCGTGTTATCGCCGAAGATGAATATTTTTTGGGATAGCTTTGCCTTTGCCCTGATCTCTAGCATGGTATTTGCCATCATCTATTTAGCGCTCCTGCTCATCCATCACCGTCAACTCAAACAGCGCCAGATCGAACACTTGCAATCAGAAGCCAAGCAAAAACTCGAATTTTTAGTGATGGAAAGAACCTCAGAGCTGCACGCAGAAATTGCCGAACGAAGTAAGACTGAAGTAATGCTAAGACAAACTCAAGATGAATTGATCCAAGCCGCTAAGCTTGCGGTATTAGGAGAAATGTCCGCCAGCATTAGCCACGAACTCAATAATCCACTCGCCGCCATTCGAAGTTTTGCCGACAATGGACGCCGCTTTTTGGCAACGGGCAAGCCCGAAAGAACCGATGATAATCTTGCTCGCATTTCTGCGCTAACTGAACGCATGGCAAAAATCAGCGAACAGCTTAAATCGTTTGCGCGCAAAAGTGCAACGGATGAGAAAGTCATTGCACAATTATTACCGATTATTTTATCGACTAAAGAGTTGATGCAGCCTCAATTCAAGTCGCACTTAATTCAGTTTCATAGTGAATTACCCAACCAGCCCATTCTAGTCAGAGTAAACCCGATCCAATTAGAACAAGTATTGATTAACTTACTCACCAATGCCGTTCAAGCTGTTGATGAACAAAAAGAAAAGTGTGTTCACTTAACAACAGAAATCCATCAGGATTACGTTACTATTCATATTGATGATAACGGGCCAGGAATCTCACAAGAAAAAATTGACCACCTTTTTGAACCGTTTTTTACCACTAAAAAAAATGGACTGGGGCTTGGTCTTTCTATCTCACAGCAAATAATACAAAGTATGGATGGCAAGTTAAGCATGACGAAATCAACGCTTTCAGGGGCTCGCTTTTCCGTATCATTGCCACGAATCGCAGAACCACAATAATCACAAGGACACCATATGTGTGATGTGTTTTTTATTGACGATGAAGATGATATCCGTATCGCCATCGAGCAAAGTTTTGAATTAGCCGACATTAGTGCTCGCCTCTTTGCTAGCGCCGAAGAAGCCTTGCTTGCCGTGAAAAGCGATGGCCTGCCTCTTGTGGTCGTCACCGATATCTGTTTGCCAGGTCTCACGGGGCAAAACCTACTCAATTCTATTCGCCATCAAGACCCTGATATCCCTGTGATATTAATCACTGGCCACGGCGATATATCGATGGCCGTACAAGCGATGCACGATGGAGCCTACGACTTCATTGAAAAGCCTTTCGCCACTGAACGATTAATGGAAACCGTTCAACGAGCCATAGAAAAGCGCCAGCTAACACTTGAAAATCAACAGTTAAAACGCACTCTCAAAGCTAGCCAAACGTTGGGGCCTCGCATTATCGGTGCTGCTCATAGTATTGAGTCATTACGCGAGACGATTACGCACATTGCTGATACCAATGCAGACATTTTGCTGTTTGGCGAAACAGGGACTGGTAAGGAATTGGTTGCACGTTCCCTGCATGAGCAAAGTTCACGCCGCGAGCAAAATTTTGTTGCCATTAATTGTGGTGCCGTACCTGAAAATTTGATTGAAAGTGAGCTATACGGGCATGAAAAAGGCGCGTTTACTGGCGCAGATACAAAACGTATTGGTAAGTTTGAACACGCGCAAGGTGGAACACTTTTTTTAGACGAAATCGAATCCATGCCGATGCAAGCTCAAATTCGCCTACTTCGTGTATTGCAAGAAAGAGTCATCGAACGCGTTGGTTCCAATGAGCTGCTTCCTTTAGATATTCGCGTTATCGCTGCCACCAAAATCGACCTAAAACAGGCTGCTGAAGAAGGTACTTTTCGACAAGACCTCTATTACCGACTCAATATTGTTACGCTTGATATTCCACCGCTGCGCGATAGAAAAGAAGACATTCCAGCCTTATTTCACCATTTCCTTTTGGTGGCTGCTGCGCGTTATGGTAAGGCCGCCACCGCACTACCAAAATCAGACATGCAAACATTGATTAGCCATGACTGGCCAGGCAATGTGCGCGAACTGAGAAATGCCGCAGAGCGTTTTGTTCTACTCGGTAAACTCGTTCAATTGGGAACCACCCAACCAACCATCCAAACAACCAGTAACCTGACAGACTTAGTGGCTGAATTTGAAAAATCGACAATTGAACAAGCGTTAATTGAATGCGGTGGAAGTATAAAAGAGACGATGGAAACGTTGAATGTGGCGCGTAAAACCTTATATGACAAAATGCAGCGCTACGGGTTAGACAAAGACAATTATAAGATTTAATACCATAAAAATGCCCAGCGTCGCTGGGCATTGAATTTTATTTGGTAATGATTTCCGGCCCCATCAGCGTGGTCGGTAACCAGGTTGAGACCCATGGCACATAAGTAACGATAATTAGGAATAAGAACATAATAGCAACCCATGGTAATGCCGCTTTCACCACACTCATCATCGACATTTTGGCGACCCCTGCGGTGACAAATAGGTTTAAGCCCACAGGTGGCGTTATCATGCCGATTTCCATGTTAACCACCATAATGATACCGAGATGAATTGGGTCAATTCCCAACGCAATAGCAATAGGGAAGACCAGTGGAGCGACGATAATCAGCAAACCTGACGGCTCCATAAACTGACCACCTAACAACAGCAGTACGTTCACAACGATGAGGAAGGTAATTGGACCAAGCCCTGCCGACAACATCGATTCTGCGATAATTTGTGGGATGCGCTCTTCAGTTAATACATGTTTTAATATCAAGGCATTGGCAATGATAAACAGCAACATTATGGTCAGTTTACCTGCATCAAACAGGGTCGCCTTGGTGTCTTTATGAAAAAAGGCTTGTACCACTTTGACAACCGCAGGCTTAGTGTTTTCTTTATCTGCAAATGGGCCCATATCTTTGTAAATAAAGTTAGCGATCAAAAATGAATAAACCGCGGCAACGGCTGCCGCTTCTGTAGGTGTAAATATTCCGCCATAAATACCACCAAGAATAATGACCACAAGTAGCAGCCCCCAGCTAGCTTCTTTAGCAGCCGACATCGCTTCTTTCCAACCAACAAATGGCTGCTTGGGCAAATTTTTCACACGGGCAAAGATATAAATGGCAATAATTAACATCAGCCCGGCAAGCAACCCAGGGATCACTCCCCCTAAGAACATTCGCCCAACCGATACGTCCGTGGCCGCCGCATAAACAACCATAACGATCGACGGAGGGATCAAAATTCCGAGCGTCCCCGCATTACAAATAACACCAGCGGCAAACTCTTTGGTATACCCATTTTTCACCATACCAGCGATAACAATACTACCAATAGCGACCACCGTAGCAGGTGATGACCCAGACAACGCAGCGAACATCATACATGCCACAACAGAGGCAATCGCCAAACCACCGCGAAACCAACCTACCATCGCAATTGCAAAGCGGATAATGCGTTTTGCAACACCGCCTGTAGACATAAAACTGGAGGCTAAAATGAAAAATGGAATCGCCAGTAAGGTGTAGTGCCCTTCAAAGGCATTAAATAAGGTTTGAGCCACAGATGCTAACGACGTATCTGAGTGCCACAAAAGAAAAAGAATACTCGATAAGCCAAGTGAAATAGCAATGGGTACACCCACCAGCATAAAACCGATCACCATCACAAACAGTAGTAAAATTTCCATGAATTAGCGCTCCTTGCTGCTGTCGTTCGAGGCGGTAGGTTGACGAAATGGTTCGGCCATATCGTCAGCGGCTTGCGCCATTTCGGCTTTCAGCGCTTCTAAATCTTCTTCGGCTTCATGACCTGCAATCATACGGTCTAGCTTGCCTGTCACAATTTGGTAGGCAATTTGTAAAAAGCGGAATGTTAACAATGCCATTCCTATCGGCAATGCCATATAAGGAATGAAACGTGGTAGCTTTTCATAGCGTTCGCCTTCATTCATCAAATCTGCGAGAAATTGCAGCATCTCTGGCATCGGAATATCGTCTGTTTCATACCATGCGCGCTCTGTCGCAAAGGGATACCAATAGTTCCACGAACCAATGAGCAATAAGATAGAGAAGGCTAAACAACTGCCAACAGCAAGCAAAGCAAACACTTTACGCATACCGGCAGGAACCATGTTAATAATGACATCAACACCAATATGAAAATGCTTTTTCACACCGTAGGAAGCGCCCACTAACACCATCCAAGCAAACATGAATACTGTCAGTTCCAATGCCCATAAAATATTTTCGTTAAACACATAACGCAGCACAACGTTAACGAAAGTGAGTAAGGTCATACTGCCAAGGAAAAATGCAATCAGCATTTCCTCTATAGCATCCGTAAATTTGCCGACTTTAGAGAAAAAAGAGTGTTCCATTTGATACATCGCTCTAATAGTTATTATCGGAATAGACACAAAGCGCTGTACTACTTAACTTCCAAACCAGCGGTAGAGTTAGGTGCAGCGTATTGAGAAAGCCCCATCACTCCTGATGGGGCAAATGGTACGTTATTGGTTTGAAGCCAACGCAGCATCAATCAAATCAGTACCGATGTCTTTTTCAAACTTCTTCCATACGGGTTTAAGTGCAGTAACCCACTCTTGACGCTGTTCTGGGGTCAAGGTGCGAATAACGCCGCCCGCTTCTAATACATACTGTCTGTTTTGTTGCTCAACCCGATTTGATTCGGAATTACGCGTTTCCGTTACTTCTTTTAGAATGGTGGCAAACTGATCGCGAATATCCGTTGGTAGACCGTCCCACCATTTGGTTGAGGTCACGACCAAGTAATCCAAAATACCGTGGTTCGTCTCTGTGATACCATCTTGTACTTCGAAGAATTTCTTCCCATAAGTGTTAGACCAAGTATTTTCTTGGCCATCGATAACTTTGGTTTGTAAGCCACCATATACTTCAGCAAAAGACATTTTTTGCGGGTTCGCGCCAAGTTGTTCAAACTGAGCCACTAGCACATCAGAGGCTTGAACACGGAATTTCAACCCTTTGGCATCCCCAGGGACCAACAATGGCTTATTGGCTGACATCTGTTTCATGCCGTTATGCCAAAACTCTAGGCCTTTCACCCCACGACGTGCCATTGAGTTTTTCAGTTTTTCGCCGTCAGCAGAATTTTGGAAACGGTCAACGGCATCAACATCATCAAAAAGAAAAGGAAGGTCAAAAATGCGGAACTTTTTGGTGAACTTCTCAAATTTAGAAAGAGAAGGTGCAGCAAGCTGAACATCGCCATTGAGCAAAGCTTCTAACACTTTGTCATCATCATAGAGTGTCGAGTTTGGAAATACCTGCATACAGGCTTTGCCATTCATTTCCTTATTGACGCGCTCTTCAAGCAATGAAGCTGCGATACCTTTAGGGTGTTTATCGGTATTGGTTACATGGCTGAATTTAATCACCATTTCACCAGGGTCACAGTTTGCAGCGGCATTAAAACTCGTTACGGTAAGAATTGAGGCAGAAAGAAGGGTTAGAGGCTTTAACATTATTATTCTCCTTGAGTGAACATATCAGCCCCATCAATGGGTGCTGTATAGGCTATACAAGGCAATTACCAAGCCAACTTTGTACATTTATTTAACAAGCCTTTAACCACAAGGTTCTCCACGATTACGCGGTTTGTAAACAGACAAAGTCCTACAAAACTTATTGGTACAATGGGTGGGAAATGACACACATAAAACGGCATTTTGGGTGGAAAATGACACTAAGCAAGATGGTAAGCAAGTAAAGCATGAGGATATCAACCTCGAACGTTACATCGCCGCTTTTACTGCTTTGGCTAACTTACGCGCAGCCTGTTTAGGATCAGCATGGCTGTCGTTAAAGAAGTCAGTAACTACATCAAACATTGCACTTTGCACGTAGCTGGTCGTTGACATGCCGTGTGCCATGCTAGGTACTAACCCAGCGGATGCTGCCGTGTTTTTAAAGGCATTCATTGAATCTAAAGCGCATACATCAAACTTAGACATGTCTACGTCAACTCGCACAGGAATGGAGCCTTTTTTGAGATTAAATATCTCTTGGAACTGAGGAGCAAGAATCGTCGTTGCCAATGCTTGTTGCGCTTGCTTATTTTCGGTGTCGCTTAACTCATAAAAGGCAAAACTGTCGATATTATGAATGAACTGCCCTTCCGTACCGGGTGCTGCAACACAAAGGTAATCTTTACCTGCAACTTTACCGGCAGCGGTAAATTCACCTTTGGCCCAATCCCCCATGATCTGCATCGCAGCTTGACCACCTATCACCATCGATGTTGCTACGTTCCAGTCTCTACCGGGAGCATTAACGTCGATATAATCATGCATTTTTTGGAATTTGCTGAACACCTCGACCATTTTATCACTCGATAGCACATCCATATCCAGATTAACAAATGCCTGCTGGTAGCCTTTAGGACCCAATACGTCTAAAGCAATGACTTCAAACAAGGTTGCGTCTTGCCACGGTTGACCACCATGAGCAAGTGGAATAAAGCCTGCGGCCTTAAGTATATCGCCGACTGCAAAAAACTCATCCAAGCTAGTAGGTACTTTCAGACCGAATTTATCCAATAGTGCAAGGTTGACCCATAGCCAATTTACACGATGAATATTCACTGGGACAGCAACATACTGGCCATGCCATTTCATGATCTCGGATACTACGGGCGGAAGAACATCATCCCAATGGCCTTGTTTGGCAACATCATTCAAATTGGTCAGAAAACCAAGCCCTGCCCACTCTTGAATATCACGCCCTTTAATTTGCGCAGCAGAGGGTGGGTTACCCGAAACGGCGCGGGTTTTTAGCACGGTCATCGCGCTTTCTCCACCACCACCAGCCACCGCAAAATCCCTCCAACTGTGACCTTGCTCTTCTAGCATCTCTTTTAGTACATCAATCGACTCAACTTCTCCATTAGCAGTCCACCAGTGAAGAACTTCAACATCAGCGGCATCAGCCGATGCAGTGAACAGCAACGATAAAACCAAGAGTATTTTTTTGATAGATAACCTCGTGTTGGTACTCATATCGACGCCCATCGTTTGCTTTGCGCTAAAAAGAAATTGTCTGGCATCCTAGATCACACTTCAAGCATAGGCGGGATAAACACTTGCACTTCCAACCCACCGTGCGCTGGGTTGCGCAAAATAATATCACCACCGTGTCCATGTAAAATACTGCGGCAGATACCCAACCCTAAGCCGTGTCCTTGATCATCATCGGCCAAGCGAAAATAAGGTTCAAATACCGCCTCCAATTTATCAGCCGGAATACCCGGGCCTTTGTCTTGGATTGTCACTACCACCCATTCTGGTGTTTCTTCCAACTTAACCCACACCTGCTGACCATATTTAACACCGTTACCGATTAAATTGGTTAACACGCGCTTGATAGCCAGCGGCTTTGCGATAACAGGAGCGATCTCAATCGGAGAGAAGTGCACCACAGATTGAGATAAGTTATAGCCCTCAGCGATAGTGATAATCATCTCATTGAGATCAATGCTGGCATTATTCTCATGCAAATCGGTATCGCGTACGCACTGTAATGCCCCTTTGACCATCATCTCTAACTCGTCCAGATCACGGTTAAACTTCTCACGTTTTATATCGCTGTCGAGCAATTCAGCTCTTAGCCGTAAACGGGTGATGGGCGTTTTTAAATCATGAGAAATGGCAGAGAACAGATGCTCCCTATCAGCAATATAACGGCGAATACGTTGCTGCATTCGATTAAAGGCTTGCGTGGCCGTGATCAACTCCGTTGCGCCCTCTTCACGTAAAGGACGTTGGGCAATATCCATGCTCATTTCATTAGCGGCCTTAGCGAGATTTTTCAACGGCCTAACTTGGCGGCGCATTAATAAGTAAGTGAGTAGCAGCAATATGGTGGTGGAAAAGAACAAAAATAACATTTGCTCCTTACCTAAAATCGTATCGTCTAACTTCACGTACGGTGCGGGCAACAAGGCGGCAACGTAGATCCACTCATGGCTTGAAAGCTCAATTTGCACCACCAAAATAGGTGGATTAAGAGGTTCCAGTGTTAACGTATGGTATGCCCAGGACTTTGGTAAATCACTAAGTAAAATGTCATTTTTCAATAAACGTAGGTGCTCAGGCTTGGTAAATTCCACTTGAATGCTAGCGACATTGTTTAATTTTTGCATGAGAACCTCAGTGACAGCATCAACCGAAGCTCGCTTTAAGCGCGTCTCTTCAATCGGCTCCACCAACAACGCCTCTTTATTGAAAGAGACAAAAAATCGCGTGCCACCCATATTACGAATTTGGTCGAGTACGATATGACGGTATTTCACTGGCAGCGACTGAAAAAATGTCACTGTAGAAGCAAACATACCCGCCATACTAGATGATACCGAGTGTATTCCCTCGAGTTCTTTCTGTTTCGATTGGCTGTACCAAATGGCTGTGGCGATCCCTTGTGCAATCACCACCGCTAACAGCGTCAGTAGTAGTGTGCGAGAAACTAAAGAATTGGGTTTAAGTCGCGAAAATAAAGGCGTCAATGGCATCGTTTAACTACCATACGTGACCGGAACCGAGAGAATATAACCATTACCACGCATCGTTTTTATATAGTGAGGATATTTAGCGCTATCGCCTAGTCGTTGTCGCAAGCGACTCAGTTGAACGTCAATACCACGCTCATAAGGCAAAGCTTCGCGTCCACGCGTTGCGTGCGAAATAGTGTCACGATCCAGCACTTCATTAGGGTGGGTTAAAAAGAGCATCAATAAGGCAAAATCGCTGCCTGAAAGATCATGTCCTTCATCACGTTCAAGATGCATGATGCGATGCGACAAGGTATCAAGTTGCCAATCGCCAAAAGTAATCTGCTTGGTAGACGCACTATCGGTAGGCTTATCGTCAGAAACTTGCACTCGACGAAGCAGCGCTTTGATACGAGCCATCAACTGACGCGGACTAAAAGGTTTCGCGACATAATCATCAGCCCCAATCTCCAAACCAATGATTTGATCGGTTTCATCGGAAACCGCTGTTAGCATAATGATTGGCACATTTGAATTGCGACGAATTTTTTGACATAGCGTAAAACCGTCGTCACCCGGCATCATCACATCAAGCAGGATAAGATCTGGGTACGTGTTTTGCTCTAAATAAGACAGCAATGCCACACCATCAGCGAGCGTAATAATTTCATAGCCCGATTTGGTCAGATATTCGTCGAGTAGTTCACGAATTTCCTTATCATCATCTACTACAACAATGCGCGTTCTTGACTGCATACCCTTTTCCCGCCTTTAGCACAACTTTATTTTTTACCACTAATCGCCACAGTGTATCGATCGACCGTTTTTTTGATTATTGATATTTATGTAAAATTTGAATTCAAACTGGATGAAGATCACAAATTGGAATGGTTATGAGGAACAGCTGATCGTTAATTTTTTCCCCCATTGTGGTGGAAGTTGCGCATAGTGATCGTTTTCAGGTTGCTCATCAAAAGGGTGAGCCAGTAGTTGTGCCAAACGTTGCACTTCTTGATAATCACCCTGTTGCGCTTTATCGATAGCTTGCTGAGCAAGGTAATTACGTAAAACATACTTAGGGTTCACTTTTCGCATTGCTTCACAGCGCGCCTCAAGCGAGGTCAAATTTCCAAACCGATCCGTTTCTAAATGACAACGTTCTAGATAGTGATCGAGCCAAATTTTGGCCTCCCCCCTGTCAAGGAATAGATCAATAACCGCTTGAGATCCTTGAGTATCTAGGTTAGATAATTGCCTAAAAAATCGTGTGTAATCGGTATGGTTTTTAGTTAGCAGCTCGAACATATGCTCAAACAAAGCAGAATCGCCGGTTTGTTGTGTCAGTAAGCCAAGTTTATGGCGCATGTGCTGGCTAAAATAACGCCCAAGTTGTCTTTCAAACTGTGTAAGAGCGGCTTCAAGATCAGCACGCTCAACCAATGGAGAAAGCGCATGTGCTAACGCCGACAAATTCCACAAGGCAATTCTAGGCTGCTGATCAAACGCATAACGCCCCTGATAGTCAGAATGGTTACTAATAAAACTGGGCTCGTAATCATCTAAAAATGCAAAAGGGCCATAATCAAAAGTTTGACCAAGAATCGACATATTGTCGGTATTCATCACACCATGAGCAAAGCCGACCGCTTGCCAATCGGCAATCATCTTGGCTGTGCGCTCCACAATGCGGTTAAACATAACGGCATAAGGTTTTTCTTCAGCGAGGCAGTCTGGGTAGTGCCACTCGATCACTTTATCGGCGAGTAACTTTTGCTGCGTAAGTTGGTTGGTATAAAAGAAATGCTCAAAATGACCAAAGCGGATATGGCTTTGTGCCACTCTCACCAACAGAGCACCTTGTTCTTGTTGTTCTCTATAAACTGGCGTATCACTGCTCATCATAGCTAGTGCTCGGGTGGTGGCAATTCCTAAACCTGCCATTGCCTCACTACACAAATATTCACGAATGGTTGAACGCAGCACTGCTCGGCCATCGCCCATTCGAGAATAAGGTGTTAACCCTGCTCCTTTAAGATGGAGATCAAAGACCTCCCCTGAGTGACTTTCAATTTCAGCAAGCAGTAAACCGCGCCCGTCACCCAGTTCAGGGTTGTACACTCCAAACTGGTGGCCAGCATATTTCATGGCAAGCGGTTTAAATTGAGAAGGAAGTGCTTGACCCGATAAACTGACTAATAACTCATCGTTAGCCGACTCTGGTAAAGACAAAAACGAAGCTAGCTGTTTATTCCAAGCCACCCAACGCACATTTTTTAATGGCGTAGGATCAACCTTAGAATAAAAAGCGGTGGGTAACTGACCGTAACGATTGTGTAGCTTTACCTCATCCCAAATCGACATGCGAAGTCCTTTGTTTACAATGCTATGACACTCGCACGTTAACAAATACCCGACCAAGTTGCTAGGGTATATGAGTGTAACCCAACCCTAGTTGGCTCTATTTAGATAAAGGCAAATATACCCATAACGATAACGAACGAAAAAAGACTGGTTTTACCTATCACCCCGAGAAAAGCAGGTTGGATCATTTCTTGATGCTGCATGTTACCCTCACTAATTATTACATCGTGATTACAATATGATGAATTTTTGATATTTACTCAACTGGTTAAGATATTAAATTTTTGTTACAAAGCATTCAATCTTCTCTCTCTTTCACTAACGAAAAACGCTACTATTGCTAACAGTCACTCTCTTTATCGTAGGTATTGCCATGTTATCCATTTTTGAGATTTTTAAAATTGGCGTCGGCCCTTCAAGTTCACACACCAACGGTCCGATGATCGCCGGTTATCAATTCACACGCCTTATTGCTGATCTTTCTGAAGTAAAGCGAGTACAAGTTGATCTTTATGGCTCTTTATCGTTAACCGGTAAGGGCCACCATACCGACCGAGCGGTCGTTCTTGGTTTACTGGGCAATAAGCCCGACACCATCAAAATAACCAGTGCCAAGCAATCACTAGCCGTTGCTTTCGAAGAGGGAATACTCAACTTAGCAGGCTCTCACAATATCGCTTTTGACGTTCAAACCGACCTTATTTTCCAATCGACCAACCTGCCACTGCACGAAAATGGCATGACTATTACGGCCTTTGGTAAACAAGGGCAGCAGCTTGCCTTTGAAACCTATTATTCAGTCGGAGGCGGATTTGTTGCCACAGCGCAAGAGCTGCAACATGGCAGCAGTCAACCGACAGTAGACGTCGAATTCTCTTTCTCCTCTGCCGACGAACTCCTATTCAAAGCTGAAAAAAATGGGCTCAGTTTAGGTGGTTTAGTGCTCCGCAATGAACTTGCCTTTCAAAGCGTTGAAGAGATCAATAAAAAAGCTGACCAAATTTGGAAGGTAATGTCGCTGTGTATGCAACGAGGTTTAGAAACAGAAGGAATACTAGAAGGAGGGCTGCATGTCACTCGCCGAGCACCTGCGCTATTAAAAAAGCTGGAAGCAAATGCGGCAATAGAGAATGACCCAATGGAAATCATGGATTGGATTAATTTATTTGCTTTTGCAGTAAGCGAAGAGAATGCAGCGGGTGGACAAGTGGTCACATCACCAACTAACGGTGCCGCTGGCGTCATTCCTGCGGTGCTAATGTACTACCATCGTTTCATTAAGCCGCTCGACACCAAACAGTTGAAAGATTTTCTAGCCGTTGCTGGCGCGATTGGAATTTTGTACAAAACCAATGCATCAATATCTGGCGCTGAAGTGGGTTGTCAAGGTGAAATTGGCGTGTCTTCCTCTATGGCTGCGGCAGGGTTAACCGCACTGAGAGGCGGCAGTAACGAACAAATATGCATTGCCGCAGAAATCGCGATGGAACATTCATTGGGTATGACTTGTGACCCAATTGGAGGGTTAGTCCAAGTGCCATGTATAGAGCGAAATGCCATGGGGGCAATGAAAGCGATAAACGCCTCTCGAATGGCATTAAAACGAACCAGTAAATGTTTAATATCTTTAGATAAAGTCATCGATACTATGTTTCAAACTGGTAAGGACATGAACAAAAAATATCGAGAAACATCATTAGGTGGGTTGGCACTTATTCATTTAGCTCCACCTTGTGAATAAACGGTCTCTGATAAAAATAAACCTTATACCCTTCCGACTTGAATTTGCAGCGGTGTTGGCTACGTTCACTCACCCCAATCACATAGTGTATCTATGCTAATGGGGATGAACTCACTTGCCGCCTACCTGCAACTGCAAGTGGTTTTCTAGCTTCTGCTCTGCCGCTTCGCGTTGAATGATCCATTGATAACTCAATGACAAAATACAAATTTCAACTGCACAAACAAACAGCCAAATTGCAGAGGCTAAGAATGTCACCATCAAAATATTGGACGCAAACAATGGTTGCAACACGATATTGATCAATGTCGGGATCACACCAATCAAAATAAACAGCGATTTACTGTGTGGCTTCGACCTGCGCCACGCAATAGTTAACCCTCTTGGTTGATGGTCTAAAGCCGTTGCAGGTAACACCAGTGACCAACGCGCTAATAACCAGCAAATAGGAAGCATCACGCCATAAGTCATAAGCTGTAACACCCATTGTGCAGCACCAACAGTACTTGCAAGTGACCCGACCAGAAACAAAGGGATAAACATCGCACCAAACAGAGCACTCGCCAATACACCCCACCACCCCACAAATCGCCACTCACGGATACTGATATGGAAAATAGCCCCTAAGCTGCATGACTTTTCATCTAACAGTGCCAAACGGTGAATCCTAACGGTCGCCATTGCTGCTGTCGCCAAATAAAGTAAACCAATCAGCATATTCAATGGTGTAAAGATCACTTGAGGCTGTGAAATATCAACCCAACCTAAAACAAAATAGCCATTCACTACACAAAAAGGAGAAGACAGAAAAAGCAACGTCAGCCAGTTTGCTCTTACTAATTTAAGCGCACTGACCACCGTATATTGGATGGGTAACTGTTGATCTTCCATGAATGAATTCCCTTACGAAACAGTAGGGTTAATATATCGGATATGGATGTTTTTTATCCGAAAACCTCTGTGATGCGAATCTAACTCCCCATAGTAGTTGTTAACAATATTGTTTTTATCTCGATAAAAAATTAACGAAGCTGTGCTAGTAATCTTCAGAAGGTTAAGAGATAGTGAAAATGTCGTATTACTCGTTGCTATTTTTTCCTGGCTATCAGTCAGCTGATTTCTAACGAGCAATCCAGATAAATAAAAAAAGGATACTTATTCAATGAGAAAATCAACCCCACGCTTAACCTTAAGAGTCATAGAGACGAGTGATTATTCTGAACTGGCGGCGTTAATGGATCTGGTCTTTCATGACGTTGGCGGGTCATGGCCACGGATGACCATCATGGACCTTGTACATCAGTTTCCTGACGGGCAAATTTGTATTGAAGATGATGGGCGCATTGTTGGCGCAGCATTAACAATTAAAGTTGACTATAACCGGATGTCATTACCGCACGTCTATACCGACATCATCAATGAAAATAATGTGATTCAACATAAAACCAGTGGTGATGCACTTTATGGTTTGGATGTGTTTGTCCACCCAGATTACCGAGGTTTACGTTTAGGAAGACGTCTTTACGAGGCAAGAAAAGAGTTATGTCGCAGCAATAACTTGAAAGCAATTTTGGCTGGTGGGCGTATTCCAGGTTACGCTAAACATGCCAAAGAAATGAAGGTCGCTGAATATATAGAAAAAATCAAAAGACGCGAGCTGCATGACCCTATTTTATCTTTTCAATTAGCGAATGATTTCGACGTAAAACGTATTATGCGTCACTACCTACCGGAAGACGACAGCTCACAAGGCTACGCAACATTATTAGAATGGGATAATTTCTTCTATGAAGAAGATATCTTTTCTGTTCATGATATTGAAAAGACTATTGTTCGCTTAGGCATTGTGCAATGGCAGATGCGCGCGATGGAAAGCGTCGAAGACTTGATGCAACAATCTGAATTTTTTGTGTCATCACTGTCCAATTACAAGGCCGATTTCGCCTTATTTCCAGAGTTTTTCAATGCGCCGTTAATGGGGTTACAAAATGATAAGAATTCAGTTGAAGCAATACGCTTTCTTGCTTCATTCAGCGATGAAATAAAACTGCATTTTTCACAATTGGCAGTCACCTACAACATCAACATTATTGCTGGCAGTATGCCGGTGATCAAAGATGACCAACTGTATAATGTCTCCTATTTGCTGCATCGAGATGGCTCGATAGACGAGCAGTATAAAATTCATATCACTCCACATGAAAAAAGAGACTGGGTGATTGATGGTGGCGATAAGGTGAAGGTTTTTGAAACCGATGCAGGACGTGTCGGCATTTTGATTTGCTACGACAGTGAGTTTCCAGAACTTGGCAGAATGATGGCAGAACAAGATGTGCAGATCATCTTCGTGCCATTTTGGACTGATACCAAAAATGGTTACCAACGCGTACGCTTATGCTCACAAGCCCGTGCCATCGAAAACGAATGCTATGTTGCTATTGGCGGCAGTGTTGGAAACCTTCCAAGGGTGGATAATGTCGACATTCAATATGCTCAGTCGGCGGTTTTCTCCCCTTCTGATATCTATTTCCCACACGATGCAACGATCACAGAGGCAAGCCCTAACACTGAAATGATCATTTTTGCAGACGTTGATTTAGACAAACTCAAGCAGCTCAACATGGAAGGCTCCGTCACTAACTTACGTCACCGACGATTGGACCTATATGGCGGATTTACTCAAAAACGTTCAGCTAAATAACTTCGACTAGCAGCAGTGATACTCAAGCGGTATCACTGCCTTTCATGAACAACAAAATAGCTATCGCTAAAATGTGCGATCTTCGTTCGCGTTTGCTGACTTCATGCTAGAATGTGCTCTTATCGACACAGGTTGAGCCTTGTTGGGCTAATCCTACCAAATTATCATAATTCTGAGAGTCAGCATGCCATTCTCCAATCTTGGATTGAGCGATCCAATCTTAAAAGCCGTTACCGAACTCGGTTATTCCGCCCCCACTCCCATCCAAGAAAAGGCGATTCCAGCCATTTTAACGGGTAAAAATGTGATAGCGGCGGCGCAGACCGGTACCGGTAAAACGGCCAGTTTTGTATTGCCTATTCTACAAATGCTCAGCCAAGGAAAAACACAGCGTGCCAAACGCGTACGTGCATTAATTCTTGCTCCAACTCGTGAGTTAGCACTGCAAGTAGAAGAAAACATTACGCAATATGCGAAATATCTTTCACTGACATCGCTTGCAATGTACGGCGGTGTTGATTCTCAAAAACAGAAACAACGCTTGATTGAAGGTGTGGATATTTTGATCGCCACACCAGGCCGCTTGCTTGATATGTATGGACAACGTGCCGTCCATTTTGACGAGCTGGAAGTGTTAGTCATGGATGAAGCCGACCGCATGTTGGATATGGGCTTCATTGAAGACATCAATAAAATTGTTGATCGCCTACCGCTTGATCGTCAGAACTTGCTGTTTTCTGCAACACTCTCTCGCCCAGTACGCGAACTGGCAAAATCAGCGATTAATAACCCAATCGAAATTGATGTTGCGGGCTACAACAAAACACCAAATCAAATTGAGCAGTGGATCATCACGGTCGATAAAGATCAAAAATCCGCTCTGCTTAGCCATTTGATCAATGAAAACCAATGGCAGCAGGCGATGATTTTCATTGAAACCAAACATGGCGCCGCCAAGTTAGCCAGTCAATTGGAAAAACGCGGCATCACCGCCGAAGCATTTCATAGCGGGCGTAGCCAAGAAGTTCGAGAAAAATTATTGGCCGATTTCAAAGCCGGTAAACTTCAATTTCTGATTGCGACTGGCGTCGCGGCTCGCGGGATTGATATCGACAACTTAGAGCGTGTTATCAATTACGATCTGCCCTACCCAGCTGAAAACTACATTCACCGTATCGGCCGTACTGGTCGCGCAGGTGCTACAGGCGAAGCAATCTCACTGGTATCAAGAGATGACTTTAAAAACTTATGTATGATTGAAAGTCGCTTAGGACATTTATTGGTACGCAAAGAGATTGAAGGCTTCACCCCGAAAAAAGACGTACCTATTTCGATTTTAAATTACCACTTGAAAAAGCGTGATAACGACCGCTCCAATGCGTCTCGTCCCCCTTCTCGCCCTAAGCAAGCTAAACGCTCGTAAGCGTTGACTCTCTATCCATAGACCTCACCAGTTAGTGGGGTCTATGCTAGTTAGCGTTCCAAATAATTCAAACCGCATCACACTTCCGCTCACTCCTTGCCATCTACGCCCCCAATTAATGCATCAAGGAGGATTTTGTCTCATTGCGCTTCAACTAGCCTAAAACTCATCCAATATTGATATAAACGTGATGGCTTAGGTTCAACCGTTATGACCACTAATAAATACAATATCTATCAGGTATTCACGCGCTTATTTGGTAATAAAAAAAGTGTCAATACTCCGTGGGGCAGCGCCGAACAAAATGGCTTGGGTAAATTCAGTGATTTTACTCATCAAGCGCTGGCTGAAATTCAAAAGTTGGGCATCACCCATATTTGGTATACCGGTGTACCCCACCATGCTTTGGTTCGTAACTACACTCAATACGGCATTCACAACGATCACCCAAGTGTGGTCAAAGGCCGTGCAGGCTCACCCTATGCTGTCAAAGACTACTATTCGGTCAATCCAGATTTAGCCGATAACCCTGAACAGCGAAATGAAGAGTTTGCAGCATTAATTCACCGAACGCACAATGCGGGTATGAAAGTCATCATCGATATCGTCCCTAATCATGTTGCAAGGCAGTATCGCGGCTTAAATAACCCTGCTGGTGTAAATGATTTCGGAGCCAATGATGACACCAGTGTCGAATATGCAAGAGATAACAACTTCTATTACATTCCACAGCAGCCATTTGAACTGCCTGATATACCTACTTCCCTTTTGCCACTCGGTGGCGAAAAGCACCCTGATTTAGCAACGCCATACCATGAATATCCTGCAAAATGGACAGGCAATGGTTCACGACTTGCTAAACCCAATGCGGATGACTGGTACGAAACCGTCAAAGTAAATTACGGCATAAGACCCGACGGCAGCAAAGATTTTGTGTCGTTACCAGAAGAGTACCGTTTTAAGTCTCACCGTGAGCATGCTGCATTCTGGCAAGATAAAAGCGTGCCAGATTCATGGGTCAAGTTTCGCGATATTGCGTTGTATTGGATCAATAAAGGCGTCGATGGCTTTCGCTACGACATGGCAGAGATGGTGCCTATTGAGTTCTGGAGCTATATGAACTCGGCGATTAAACAACAAAATCCACACGCATTTTTATTAGCCGAAGTGTACCAACCGGAGCTATACCGAGATTATATTCAGCTAGGAAAGATGGATTATCTCTACGATAAAGTAGACCTTTACGATTCATTAAAAGCGGTGATGCAAGGTCATGGTTCGACCAAAGAGATTGGCCGCATTGAATATCAATTGCGTGATATTGAACATCACATGCTGCACTTTCTCGATAATCACGATGAGCAGCGTATAGCATCACCACAATTTGCAGGAAGTGCTGAAAAAGCGATCCCCGCGATGTTGATTTCAACGTGCTTATCGACCGCGCCAACCATGATTTATTTCGGACAAGAAGTCGGGGAAGCGGGTGCCGAACATGCAGGCTTTGGTCAGCCATCTCGCACTTCTATCTTCGACTATATTGGTGTGCCAAGTCATCAGCGCTGGATGAACAACGGCCTATTTGATGGTGGCCAATTAACTGATAGTGAAAAGCAACTTCGCGATTTTTATTGCACATTGCTCAATTTAGCCAAACAGAGCCCGGCCTTGATGGGCGAATATCATGATTTGTATGCGCAAAACGTTGACAACTTTGCTCCTCTGCAAGACAGCCTATTTGCTTTTGCTCGAGGGAATACCACTCAAAAACTGATCCTGGCGGCGAACTTCAGTGACACTCACTCGAAATCATTACATCTAAGTATTCCGATGGCATTGATTAAGTATTGGGGATTAAGCGAGGGGGAATATCCACTGTTTGAGCACCTTACCCAGCAAGCACTGGTATTGATAGTGAATGAGAAAGAAGATACAGCCTACGTACCACTTCAGTTTTCACCACTTTCCGCGCACTTTATCGAACTGATTTAGGGATAATAAACTTACCCTGTAAGCAACTACTAACATTAACACTGACGACTAATGATATGCCTAAAAATAAACCAAGCCGTCCAACAATTGGTGTGATCATGCCAATGCTAAGTGGGTTCTATATGGGAGAGTTGAGCGCAACCTGCCGTCAACTCGCCAAGCAGAATAACGCTAATTTAGTCATCATTCGTTCCGGAGAGCAACGAGATTTTGACCTCGACGTTAGCTTAAACCACCTTGATGCATTACTGGTGGTTCTTCATTGTGCTTCCGACCGCTTAGTAAAAAAAGCATTAGCTAAAAATATTCCGGTAATCTCATTAGCAGCCAGTTATTCACCACTCCCTGTCGAACAATTTTGCAGCACCCAACGCGCTGGAATTGAAGCACTTTATGATTGGCTTTACACCAATGGCCATACCCAAATTGGCTTCTGCGGAGATTTATCGGTCAATGATATACGCTCACGCTTTAAGGCTTATCAAGATTCGTTAAGTAAATATCACCATATCTATCAGTCTGAACACGTTTTTTGCGTCGATAATTGTGCTTTATCCGGAGGAAGAGAGGCCGCGTTAGCTTTCATTGAGAGAAAGTCCGATTGTAGTGCCGTGATCTGTGCCACCGATCAAAATGCGATTGGTATGATTGAACAATTGCAACATTTAGGCTGGAAAGTTCCAGAGCAAGTTGCCATCGTTGGCGTCGATAACATCTTTTTGGGTAAACAAACTCATCCTCAGCTAACCACTGTCGATCAACAGCTTGAATCTTTGGCTAATCAAGCATTCCAGCGCGCCCTCCAACGAATTGCTGGTGATCCATTTCAACATGAGATTCATCACATATCACAAAAATTGGTGGTTAGAGAATCCTGTGGAAACACCAATACCAACAACAGAACGAATGAAACGCAAGGATCAATAAGACACGCTCTAACCAATGTTCGAGGTCTATCTCCAGCAGAACTATTTGAAAGTTTCTATGCACAAGCTAAAAATGGCTTTAATTCAATACTCGATACTCACGGGTTATATGGTTCTGGATTTGATTGGGCCTGCATGGCTACCTATCACTCAGGACAACTCGAAGTAACGGATTGGGCAGAACGCGGTTATATAAAACCACAAATAACGTTAAAGGCAGAAAGCGACAGTTACGGTTTGAGTGCCTTTCCACAGCTCAATTCTGACGAACATTTCATGGCAACCATCATCCCAATTTCAACCGGGCAAAAAAGCCATTGGCGATTACTGGCCATCGTTGATTCATTACAAGGTGAAGATTGCGTTGCTTCTCAAGCTATGTTTAACAATTACCTCGATATGTTGTCCTTATTCATCGAACGAGATGAATTATTAAAAACAAGCCAATTGCGCCAAAAAAATGCACAACAACTACTCCAACAGTTAAAAGTCGTATCAAACAGTTCCAATGACGGCATTTGGGATTGGGACTTAAAAACCAATACTCTTCATTGGAATAGTCGTCTCATCAAAATGTTAGGAATGGATGATGACCTAGAGACAAAGCATTTTGATTGTGATCAATTGTTTGAGCATATTCACCCTGAAGACTTGGAAGAATTAGAAAAACAAATACAGTCACATTTCCTAAACAACACGCCCTTTAAAACCCAATTTCGAATGCGTAAGTTTGATGATACTTACATTTGGGTACAGGCGAATGGTTCAGCAGTACGCGACTCAAATGGCAAGGCCGTGCGCTTTATTGGATCGATGACCGACATAACAGAGCAAAGGGAGTCAGCGGCTAAAATCCACCATATGGCTTATTTTGACTCATTGACTGGGGTTGCAAATCGACGTAAAGCTATCGAAGAAATTACCGCTCACATCGACAATAAGTCAACACAGCTTAAAGCTGTAATGCTCATGGACTTAAACCGTTTTAAAATGGTCAACGATTCATTCGGCCACCATGTCGGCGATGCATTACTTTGCCATGTTGCCAGAGAGATAACCCAAGCACTGGGTTCAAAGCACACAATAGCAAGGCTTGGAGGGGATGAATTTCTGCTATTTTGCTCTGTTGCAAATGTAGAACAAGCCAGTGATATTGCACAAAAAATACTGCGCAGTATTGAAAAACCGATGCGTCACAATCAAATAAAAGTTAGTAGCCAGGGAAGTTTAGGGATGGCAATTTATCCCTCCGATGCTTCATCCACCGAAGAACTGATCAAAAATGCAGACATTGCCATGTACCGTGCGAAACAACAAGGTGGCGGAAAGTACCTCAGATTCAGTCCTGAGATGCATAAAGAATCGAGCAAATTTATTGCTCTGGAACAACGGCTATCGAAAGCAATTGATGACAATAAAATCGATATTTACTACCAACCGCAAGTATGTAACAAAAGTGGGAAAATCGTTGCTACTGAAGTCTTAGCGCGTTGGTCTTGCCCGATCAATGGGCAGATACCTCCTAGCAAATTTATTCCAGTTGCTGAAATATCTGGGTTGATTGAAAAACTAGGCAAACAAATATTTACCAAAGTCTGTGAAGATATAAGTCATTCAAAACTGTTGCAGGGACTCAATCAGATATCAATAAACATCAGTGCTCGCCAACTCACCCAGCCAGATTTTGCTAACTTAATCATCAACACCATTAATGGCTACCAATTACCTGCATCGTTATTTTGTTTAGAAATTACAGAAACCGCCGCATTCACGGATTATGATCAATCGTTACGTTCGTTAAAAAAACTCAGTGATGCAGGTATTTCTATCTCATTAGATGATTTTGGGACCGGTTTTTCATCACTATCACTGCTAAAAAACTTGCCACTGTCGGAAGTTAAAATAGACCGCAGTTTTATACTCGACATGACATTAGATCAATCCAACCTGGAATTTGTATCTTCAATGATTTTAATGGGACAAAGTTTAGGTTATCGAGTCGTTGCTGAGGGTGTAGAGACCAAAGAGCATGTAAAACAATTGTCTTCATTAGGCGTCGATCTACTGCAAGGTTACTATTATTCAAAACCCCTTCCGTTAGATAAATTTACTATCAAATATCAAGAACAATATTCGAACGAGGCCCTGAAATTACTAATAGAGTGAACGGCCATCAATATTAGCCATGAGACGCGATTGCTACCCTTTTTATCGCATAACTCTGGATGAAAGATTAACATGCATCATTGCTCGGTAGTGTCACTCACCTATCGAGCTGATTTTTTATATTTAACAGACAACAAGGTGATGACATGTGCGAGTTAACAACAGAACAAACCGATGCAATAGCCACCTTCAAACACAGCCTCCATCTTCCTGGCGGTGGTTTTCATGCGCTTATCGTTGAATTATGTAGAGAGTTCCAATTACCTTTCCAAGTTGTTCGCTCCGTTCTTAAGCAGGCACAAGCTTCTATCGAAACAAAAATACGAAACCAATTTGATGATGTTGTTGCTAGTGATTTAACCAAAGAACATTGGCTAAGCATCATAAAAGATGAACTCAACGAACGAGCAAAAGATAACATTCCTCTGATGGAAATGCTGATTGATAGTGAAATCTACCGTCAGTTTCTTGATCAAAGTAAATCACCACTTCGCACTGAATCGGAGCGTGAATGTCTTTTAGAGCAATTAATGCAGGCTTATGAACAACAAGTTTATAAACCTCTCAAAGCCATGCTGTACACCACTGCCTTGCAGTGGCAACTGCCGAGCGATTTATTGGATATGACCGAAGAAACGCGCCAATTGTTTAATAACTATCCGCAACATATGGAAGCCAGTGCATTATTATTTAAGCTCAGTGAACAAATTAGCTCTCAACCACTGAGCGAGAATTAATCTCACAAACGAAAAAAGCCTGACAACTTAATAAGTTATCAGGCTTCTAGAAGAAATGGCACGCCCTGTAGGATTCGAACCTACGACCACATCCTTAGAAGGGACGTGCTCTATCCAGCTGAGCTAAGGGCGCGCTACAGGGAAAGGATTATACGAGTTGAACTCGGTAAATCAATCGCTTTCTCTAACATTTTGTTTCAAATGCCTAAAAAAGAGTCGCCCAGCAATATACTGATGAAAAACAAAACAAAGCAAACGTTTGCTTATAGATGTTATTAAAAATATCTGCGACAATGCCCGCAAAAATTTTCGCTACGAATGTGTAAGGAAAGTCATGACCGCTCAAAATATTGATGGAACACTTATTTCACAAACAGTCCGCTCAGAAGTCGCAGCACGAGTAAAAGCTCGTACTCATGCAGGGTTGCGCGCGCCAGGCCTTGCTGTTGTATTAGTCGGTGAAGATCCTGCATCGCAAGTTTATGTTGGCAGCAAGCGTAGAGCGTGTGAAGAAGTTGGTTTTGTATCGAAGTCTTATGACCTTCCTGCCACCGCCAGTGAAGAAGAGTTACTGACGTTAGTCGATCAACTTAATGAAGATCCAGAAATTGATGGCATCTTAGTACAACTGCCACTACCGGCTGGTATTGACACAACTCATGTACTTGAGCGCATCATTCCTGAGAAAGATGTGGATGGTTTCCATCCATACAATGTAGGCCGTTTAGCGCAACGCATTCCTAAACTGCGCTCATGTACACCAAAAGGCATTATCACACTGCTCGATCGCTACAATATTCAACTACGCGGTAAACACGCGGTGATTGTAGGCGCTTCCAATATTGTTGGCCGCCCAATGACACTTGAATTACTGCTTGCGGGCTGTACGACAACGACATGCCATCGCTTCACTAAAGACTTAGAGCACCATGTGCGCCAAGCTGATGTTTTGGTTGTTGCTGTTGGTAAACCCAACTTTATTCCAGGTGCTTGGGTGAAAGACGGTGCGATTGTGGTCGATGTTGGCATTAACCGCTTGGAATCAGGCAAACTAGTGGGTGATGTGGAGTACGATGTCGCTAGGGCGAAAGCAAGCTTTATCACACCAGTCCCTGGTGGCGTTGGCCCAATGACGGTGGCAAGTCTGATAGAAAATACGATGCTTGCGTGTGAACAGTTTCATACTAAAGTAAGTTGATCTCCCGTAATAAAGATGGTGACCGGTTATCGGTCACCATTTGAAAAATAGGACTCTAAAGTGATGTTATCCAATCCCCGCCATCTAAAGTAATGTTAACCAACTCCCACCAATAAAGATTACTCGGTTCAGAGTAGCCTTTACCAAGAACTCGGGTATTACTATAACCACCACCATCGGGACCACTATAAAACTTCCTGTCTCCATAACGGGCTATAATAATAGGTCCAGTAGAGAGCCAGGCCCCACCAGCTTTGATATTATCAGAAGCATCGATAAGTGTTAAAGTAACATTGTAAGAAAGCCCTTCACCTTCACAGGAGCTGATTTCATTCCAATTGATAATCTTATTTTCAGATATACAGCTATCATTTCGCACGAGCCTAAAAATTGCAGCTCCTTGCTCTCCCGTTATTTTCGATTCCATTGAAACCTTAACGAGTTGATTTCTCTCTAATGCTTGATGCCCTAATACACTAAATCGACTACCTTCTAAATTATAGGTCGTACCCACACCTAGTTTGTTCTTAGTACCTAAATCGCTCTTAAGTGTAAGGATATTTTGATTTATGGTGTAATAAAGAGAAAATACTTGATTGGCATCTGTTTCTTGTGGAGAGTTAACCTGAACTATGAAATGCTTTTTCTCTGATGCGAAATAGTTATCACTTTCCTCTTCATAAACATATATATTGAAATGTCCCGCGCCTGAATCATAATCATTAAGTGATATTTCACCACTATTTACATCTACTGATATACTAGACGATTCAGCACTTATCATATAGATTCTCTTTCCATATTGTGCTGAAGACACAACTGGTTTTATTTTTTTAAATGGAGAAAAATCAACACTGATGTTGTCAATAACAATACCTGGATGGGTTGCTTTCTTTACACTGCCGCTGATTATTTGGGTTGACTCCTTATAATTTCTAGAACTTGAAGTTACTTCTATATTGTAATCTCCTGCCCCCTTGATAGTAAGTTCACCAGTGCTTTTGTTAACCTCTACATTGTTATTGTTTGAGCTAAGCAATTTATAATTAGTTGTAATTATCTCGTTAGAACCAATCGGCTGAGAAATATTAGGAGACAATGTCAAATTATCTTGATATTCAATCGATGGATAACTAAATTTTATTGGATTATCCGCTTGAGCAACCATGACATTAAATGTCATTTCACTTTCGGAGAAACCACCACGACCTGAATCGACGACTCTAACTATAGCAACACCTGCATTTAATATATCCATACTCCCATCGCTATTTACCTTAATAACATCTATCGCTGAATTAGAATTTAACGAATAAGAGAGTTGCCCATTTGCTCCGATAATGACTGGGGCAGGAAGACTTTTCTGGTCCAAAGATGCTGAAACAACCGATTGAGGGCTTAACGTTAATGATGATTTAACTGGTTGAACGGTAATCACAATGTCACGTATATTTGATGCTTGAAAATTAGAGCTTTCAGGTTTTCTGACTGTAACCACTGTGGTACCAGAATTAATAACTTTCAGAATATGTGCATCAGTTGTAGTTACTACTTCTTTATTACTTATGTTAATGATTTCCAGATCACTGTTAGTAGTAATTCCATAGTACTTATATAAATCAATTAGTAAGTCATTACCATATACCACAGTAATCGGTTTTAACTCTTCTAGCTGTGGTTGAACACCTTGGCTTATTTCAACTATTACAGTTGCATTATTAGCAACAGGTTGGTAATTACGCCCACCATCATCAGATATACTTAAAACATAATAACCAACACCAGGTATTTTTAATTGTTCATCACGTAAAGTTATTCCTGATGGCTCACTCGATATAATAGATAAATTACCTTTTTGGCCAACCAAATGAAAAGGTAAAGACAAATCTTCATGATATTCTGACTTAATAAAATCATTTCTCAATCCAGGGTGGGGAGCTTTGATTACATCATATGAGATAACGCCTTGGTATTTTTTATATCTATCATTTTCTGGAACAGTTACCGTAACATCAGTAGTTCCTGTATTATTAATTTGAGGAAAATGAGTAGACGGGTCTATACTCAATACATCTTGACCATCAGCGATAGAATAGCTTACAGATTCAGGACTACCATTGAAGCTTGGCTGAAGACGCTTTTCTTCCTCAAACACTACAGATTGCTTATCTAGCTTTAGAGAATAAGGTGCTTCAGCTTTATTTATCTTCACTGTAAATGTAGCGCTTTCTCTACTAGTACTATACCCCGGCTGATATTCGACATTTGCCTGAATTATTGCCTCACCAGCTTTTAGTATTTCCATTTCTCCAGTAGCAGGATTGATGTTTAAAACATCCTGACCATCCCAAACGGAATAATTCTGACTTTTTATTGGAGCCCCGGTAATTTTATTTGCTTGAATAAATAAGCCATCACTATATTCTTGTTCAAAATTCTCATAACTTAATGTATCCGCTGACACAGCCGTTACTATAATCTTAGCCATTACACTAGTAGATTTATAACTACTATTTCCAGAGTCGGTGATAGTTACAATAGCTGTTCCTGCAAATCCATTAGCAGTGACATTTCCTTCATGATCCACACTAATAATATGGTCATACTTAGGTTGAACCGTAAAGTTGAGTTCGCCTTTGAATCCTCTAACATTTAACTTACGCGTATTATTATCACCAAGCGTATTAAGTGTTAAGGAGTCAGCCTTTAAACTCGAATTATCCCACTTTTCAATTGTGACATTAAATATATCTTTTGCAGTTTTGTAACCATTAAGTGTGTCCGTAGCCGTAACGGTAACCGAACCTGGTTTTAGTACCATTAAGCTTCCATCGCCATTATCGACAACAATATCAGCTGGATCACTCGTATAGCTAACCTCACCCATTTGATTAAAAACAGTTGGGCTAAAACTATATCCAGCATAGCTAGATGACGATAATAAAGTGATATCATTTACCACAATATCAAGACGATCTTTTTCGCTTTCCAAAGAGGGAATACTGGTTGGTGGTGTAACACTCTTTGGTGTCGTAACTACATTCGAAGATGAATCCCCTTCACCTCCCCCGCATGCAGCCAACGATATCCCTATCGCCAAAACTAATCCTAATCGATTTACGCTTGGCATTAACATATAAGTCTCTCTGTAGATGATATTTTGGCCAATAATAACCAGTATCAACATCTAAAAACATGAAGAGAAACTTCTACTTTCTGCTCTAATTGACAACAACATCAATGGACAAAAAAAAGGGAGAACATTACCATGCATTTTCTGATGGATTAGTGCCGTAACTCCTCTTGATTTCCGAACCAACTTCTGCAACGCAAACTTTACCTTTGCCTGCCTTTTTGGCTTGATACATAGCCCTGTCTGCAATCGTCAGGCTATCACTCAAGTCCATCTTTTTCGTGTCAACGAATGCAATACCAATACTTGCTCCAACATCGTTCACTACTTTTTTTAGTGAAGAGAGCTGCTGGCTAGAAAATAGTGCAATGATCTCATTTGCCATGTTCACGACATCCTGCTCGCTGGCATACTCTTTCACATAAATAGCAAATTCATCGCCACCGATGCGAGCAACATCATATGCACCTAAGCTTTGTTGTAGATATTGCTCTGCCACGGCTTTCAACTTTAAGCCAAATTCAGCTAGGACGATGTCGCCATAATTATGACCATAGCGATCATTAATGTTCTTGAAATTATCTAAGTCGATATAAATTATTGCGCTTTGGTAGTGATGAGTTAATTGCATGGAATGATAAAGTACCGAGTTGAAACTAGAACGGTTAGCCAACTTGGTCAGTGAGTCAATATAAGCGAGTTCATGAATACCTTCCTCATGCATTTTAAGTATGTAGTCATCCATTTGAGACTGAAAATAAATCAAGATATGACACATGCCACTTAATGCAATCAATGTAATGACCAAGCGGATACTCATCACATGAGAATATTCGTAGATCGACAATTGGAAAGCGAGCGTTATAAAAACACCAGTAATAAATAGAAAGGAAAGAAGTAAACCATGCTTAAATTGATTAATAAATATTCCGATTGCGGCAAGCGGATATACCCACATTACCCCCGTACCTTCATATCCACCAGTTATGACAAGGTATAAGCTTAAAGAGTAAATAATCGCAGAAAGGCAAACCAAGCCAACCGTTCGCCAACGAGTCAATAGCCACACCGTCAGTAAGCCAAAACCAGTGTAAAATGCTAGAGTTGTTGCCAGTAACACTTGACCTTTATAAAAGCAATAAGCAGAAAAAACACCAAGAAATACGATACCAAATAGCGTCAAAGCAAAGACCATCATCCGTTGCCGGTGATGTTTTGTTAAGACTACTTCCGATAGTTTATCCGCTACAAAGCTGTGAACGTCATGCGCCACCGATATTCCTCTGTAAAGTGCTGCCACCAGCTATGACTAGCAAGTGATTTCGACCGCTAAACATAACCAAAAGAAACAAATAAGTGTGACATTGGTTCAAAATAATAAAAATGATAGTAACCAAAAAAAAAGTAAACCACCACAGCACTATTCACAAAATCATAAACTTTTAAGCAATTATACCCAAACAACTTGAAGTTGCAGGTAGGCGGCAAGTGAGTTCATCCCCATGAGCATAGATAAACTATGTGATTGGGGTGAGCGAATGCAGCCAACACCGCTGCAGCTTCAAGTGGGAAGGGTATAGTTGAATTCATCACCCAGGTTGAGTAATGAATTCAACGACAACTAAAAACTGGCGATGCGGTCCGCTAAATGGCTAACGGCGAGCGCAAAATAATACGAACGATTCCACTTCATTAACACGTTGTAATTGTTATATACCAAATAAACTCGACCAGCTTCATCGTCTGGCATGATCAACCAAGCTTGAATATCGTCTGTTAGCGTGGGCAACGGGCGGCCATCATAACGAGTAACGCCTAGCTTGGACCACTCTTGCAGGAATTTGCCTTTTTCTGATTGACGTCCTTCTAGCTCATGGTCAAATCCCTTCGGGATTTTTACTTGGCGGCCCCAAGTGTATTTATCATCCCAACCTGATTGGCTTAAGTAATTGGCCGTTGAAGCAAACACATCTTCTTTAGTGCCCCAAATATCTTTTTTGCCATCACCATTGCCATCAGAAGCGAAGGCCAAAAATGAACTAGGCATAAATTGACATTGGCCCATTGCACCTGCCCATGACCCTTTCATGTCGTCAGCACTGATATGACCTTGCTGTAGAATCTGCAGTGCAGCCATCGTCTCTTTACGAAAAAATGCCTCTCTTCTACCGTCGTAAGCCATGGTCGTTAAAGCATCAATAACACTATAACCCCCCGTCAATGCACCGAAATTACTTTCCACTCCCCATAGCGCCACGATAAAACGAGGTTGTACACCATACAGTTTGCCAATACGGCTAAGTTGATCATAGTGCTTTTCATACAAGGCTTTGGCTTGGTTTACTTTCCAATCTGGCACTGCACGGGGAATATATTCGTCCAGCGTCAATTTTTTTTCTGGCTGATTGCGATCCGCTTTGACCGCACGCGGCTTGTAAGCAACATCTTTGAAAGCATCGCTTAAAATTTGCTCTGAGATCCCTTCACTGCGTGCTTGCTGTTTTAAGCTTTCGACATACTGTTCGAAACTGACTTCATTCGCCATTAACGGCGCAGTAAGACTCAAACCTAATACGACTGACAATAATTTTCTCAAATCGCCCTCCTTGAGCTAAAAACCTAACGGCCTTGTTGCTGAGCTTTTTGCTGTTTGTAGTTTTCAAGTAAATTTTCTGGTGGCGGTGGTAACTGTAAGAAATAACCTTCATTTTCCAAAGACTCTTTCACTTTCTCAATGTTGACCTGAGCAAGTGTCCGTCCTTCTAATTTCACTACCATCACCAAAGTAGGTTTACCGAACATCTGCATCAGCGTGTCAGGGACCTGTGAAAAATCGTCTTTTTTCGGAATATAAAGATAGGTACCTTCTTTTTTTGAGCCTTTGTAGATAGAACAAAGCATGACAACCCTTTCTTGTAATAAATCGGCTTTTTAAGCAGATTAAGTGATAAACGTTAAATTTTCGCCAAATTTGAGATTAATACAAACATTTGGCAGTAGATAACTTGCTGAGCTAAGTGAGTAAATATAACATGACAACCCTAGTTTCAGGCAACGCCCTTTCTAGTGAAGCCATTAGTTATTGAGGTCAAAAATAAGATGTCCAATACTCCTGACCTAAAAGGTAGCAGTTTTACTTTGTCAGTTTTACACCTTTGCGACAATGAAGTTGCCAATACCATTGAGTTTCTCAAGGAAAAAGTAACCCAAGCCCCAGCTTTTTTCGCATCAGCCCCGGTGGTTATTAATATTGCCAAGGTAATGGGCGAGCTTGATTTCATCATGCTAAAACAGGGGATAAGTGAAGCAGGAATGATTCCGGTAGGAGTGACTGGCTGTAAAGATAAACGCAGCCAAAACTTGGCATCAGAAGCCGGTTTTGCCGTGATGAGCGCAAGTAAGTCCCCTGCTCAAGCACCCGCAAAAATGGCACCGACCAAAGTCGTTCGCACTCCAATTCGCTCTGGACAGCAAGTGTACGCTAAAGATGGCGATTTAGTGATCCTAAACCATGTCAGTGCTGGAGCAGAAGTAATTGCTGATGGCTCTATACATGTTTATGGCACATTGCGAGGCAGAGCCATCGCAGGCGCAAGCGGTCAAGCCGAAGCACGAATTATTTGTCACGATTTACAAGCTGAGCTGGTATCCATTGCTGGTAATTACTGGCTTAGTGATCAAATTGAAAGTGAGTTTTGGCAGAAGAAAGTGATGCTCAGCATGGTTGATGACTCACTACACTTCGAAACGCTCACGATTTAAAAATTAACAAGGAAAACATAATGGCACGCATTATTGTTGTAACGTCAGGAAAAGGCGGCGTAGGTAAAACGACCTCAAGCGCAGCCATCGCATCAGGTTTGGCTTTGAAAGGTAAAAAAACTGCGGTTATCGATTTCGATATTGGTTTACGTAACCTTGACCTTATCATGGGGTGCGAACGTCGCGTTGTGTATGACTTTGTCAATGTCATCAACGGTGAAGCGACTCTTAACCAAGCGATGATCAAAGATAAACGCACCGACAATTTATTCATTCTTCCTGCATCACAAACTCGCGATAAAGATGCACTGACGAAGGATGGCGTTAAGCGCGTACTTGATGAACTTGATGCAATGGGTTTTGATTTCATCATCTGTGATTCTCCAGCAGGTATTGAACAAGGTGCATTAATGGCGCTCTACTTTGCCGACGAAGCCATTGTGACCACCAACCCAGAAGTTTCCTCTGTTCGAGATTCCGACCGTATTCTTGGGATTTTAGACTCAAAATCACTGCGCTCAGAACAAGGTCTAGAACCAGTCAAACAGCACCTGCTTCTCACGCGTTATAACCCAACACGCGTAACGCAAGGTGAGATGTTAAGTGTGGAAGACGTCGAAGAGATCCTACACATTTCTCTACTCGGAGTGATTCCAGAAAGCCAAGCTGTACTGAACGCTTCCAACAAAGGTGTACCGGTTATTTTTGACGAACAGTCAGATGCAGGCCAAGCTTATGGTGATGCAGTTGAGCGCCTATTAGGTCAGCAAGTTGATTTTCGCTTCGTCACTGAGCAGAAAAAAGGCATCTTTAAACGACTATTTGGAGGTTAAGCACTATGTCACTACTTGAGTTTTTCAGACCACAAAAGAAGACATCAGCTAATCTTGCGAAAGAACGTTTACAGATCATCGTTGCTGAACGTCGTAGCCAAAGTGACCCGGCACCGACTTATTTACCGCAGTTGAAAGAGGACATTCTAAAAGCCATCGCTAAATATGTGCCAATTGACCCTTCAATGGTTGAGCTGACCTTTGAGCATAAAGGGGATGACATCGCCGTATTAGAGCTGAATGTCAAACTGCCCGACGAAGAAAAATAAACTCAACCTGAAGTCGAGTTAAAAACTGCTCTAGAAAAAGGCCTGCATTTTTTAGCAGGCTTTTTTAATCGTATAATCAATCACTGTAAGTAAGTGATCAGAAATAATACCGTACAAATGCAACCCGAAGGGTTAAGTTAAAAGTGTGCTAAATCAACACACCCTCGTATTAAACCAGTTTATTGAGCTTTTCACCTAAGATAGGTAAACGCCAGCCTTGCATAACATCCGGTAATTTTTCTGGGTCTCGACCTTTCTTCCACACCCAACTTAAGAGTTGATTAAGCTGCTTTTTCGATGCCAAAAACTCTGTCGCTAATCCTGTTGTTTGAGAGACCGTTTTAACTTCATCTTTCAACTTTTTAAATAGCTGCTTATAGCCCGGGTAGTCCATCAAAGGTTCGATTTGAGGCGGATATTGCTCGGCAGGGGTTTGTTGCCCCGCTTTGACCAAAGCGATGATTTTGTCACTGTGGCGACGAATCCCTCGCGGGTCGGCCCCCTCTTCAATCATGCGATTAGGGTTAGTCAACCCCAAGCGAGCGATGTTGAGTAAATCGGCTTCTTTCACTACAAAATTTAACGCTAAATCTCGGCGCACTGCTTCTTCATAACGCCACGTAGCCAAAGGCTTTAGAATCGCTAACTGTTTCGGTGAGAGCTGCCATGCCCCTTTAAGATCAAGATAAGCAAATTCAGGATTGGTATTCTTAATACGTTTAACCGCGAGCAGTTCTGATTCTTGCTGCGCGGCATCCCACCAGCCAGCCTGAGTCACTTTTTCCAACAGCTGTTGGTACATAGGTAATAGATAGAAAACATCAGCGGCAGCATAATCTAGCTGCTTTTGTGATAATGGACGAGCAAGCCAGTCAGTTCGCGACTCACTTTTATCCAATTCAACACCAACGAATTCGTTCACCAATGCGGCAAAACCGGTTGAGAGTCCATGACCTAAAAATGCGGCCATCACTTGCGTGTCAACCATCGGGAAAGGAACACAACCAAAGGCATTGTGGAAGACTTCTAAATCCTCACCACAAGCATGTAACACCTTTAATACTGAGACATCTTGCAACAATTCAACAAACGGAGCCATGTCATCAAAAGCCAGTGGATCAATTAATGAGAGGTTGTCACCGTCATACAACTGGATAAGGCCGAGTTGCGGATAAAAGGTACGAACGCGAACAAATTCGGTGTCGAGCATCACTAAGTCTGCATCACGTGCGGCAAGGCATACTCGCTGAAGGTCGTTCAATTGGGTAATGATTTGATAATTCACAAATGGCTCACTTTGGGCAGCCCACGATGGGGGACATAAAAATGCCGACAATTATGTCGGCATTCTATCATTATTTTCTGTTGCTGGCTTGACGCTTATGCGCGCTTTGCTTCTGCTTGCTGAGCTTCATTTTCTTCGCGCAATACGCGGCGCAGAATCTTACCAACGTTAGATTTAGGTAAGTCTTCTCTAAACTCAATCAACTTAGGCACTTTGTAACCGGTCAGATGCTTACGACAATGCGTAATAATTTCGTCTTTGGTCAGGCTAGGATCTCGTTTAACAACATAGATTTTCACCACTTCACCCGACACTTCATGTGACTGTCCAATCGCTGCAACTTCCAACACCTTACCATGCAGGGCAACGACATCTTCAATTTCATTTGGATAAACATTAAAGCCAGAGACTAAAATCATGTCTTTTTTGCGGTCAACGATATACAGCATGCCTTGTTCATCAAACTTCACGATATCGCCAGTAGATAACCAACCATCCGCATTGATGACTTCTTTCGTTGCTTCAGGTCGCTGCCAATAACCTTGCATCACTTGTGGCCCGCGCACTTGCAACTCACCCACTTGGTCATACGCTAAGACATTACCTTCATCATCAACAATACGAACTTCAGTCGACGGCACTGGCAAACCGATAGCACCTGAATAATCACTTAAATCATAAGGGTTACCGGTTACCAAAGGAGCACATTCAGTTAGACCATAGCCTTCAAGTAGATGAATCCCAGTGACTTTTTTCCACTGCTCAGCAACTGCGCGCTGTACTGCCATGCCGCCGCCCACTGATAGCTTAAGATTTTTGAAATCAAGTTCATGGAAATCTTCATTATTGACCAGCGCATTAAAGAGTGTATTTACCCCAGTAATGGCAGTAAAGGGATATTTTTGCAACTCTTTAATAAAGCCGGGAATATCTCTTGGGTTAGTGATCAAAAGGTTGCGACCACCGATTTCGACGAACAATAAACAGTTTACCGTTAATGCAAATACGTGATACAGCGGTAATGCTGTCACCACAAGTTCGCGCCCTTCGGCTAAAACGGGGCCATAAGCACCTTTGGCTTGCAGTACGTTGGCAATCATATTTCTGTGGGTCAAGATTGCACCTTTCGCGACCCCAGTAGTGCCACCGGTGTATTGCAAAAAGGCGATATCATCACCCGACATAAATGGTTTAACGTATTGCAGACGACGCCCTTTATGCAATGCTTTACGCATTGAGATCGCCCCTGGCAGATCGTACTTTGGCACCATCCCTTTGACATATTTCACAACGAAATCAACGAGCGTACCTTTGGCTCTTGGTAACATCTGCCCAAGGCTTGTGAGTACCACGTGTTTAACCGGTGTGTTATCAACGATTTGCTCTAAGGTGTTGGCAAAGTTAGACACAATAACGATGGCTTTTGCATCGGCATCATTGAGTTGATGTTCAAGTTCACGAGGGGTATACAGTGGGTTAACGTTAACCGCGATCATACCTGCGCGAAGTACACCAAATAATGCCACGGGATATTGCAGCAAGTTTGGCATCATTAGCGCCACTCGATCGCCTTTTTTCAGCTTTAGCTCATTTTGTAAGTAAGCAGCAAAAGCACGGCTGCGCTCTTCCAGTTTACGGAACGTCATTACTGAGCCCATATTCATAAAAGCGGGCTGGTCGGCATACTTATGGACAGATTGTTCAAACATTTCCACCAAAGATGGATACGTATCTGGATTGATGGTTTCCGGTACGTCACTTGGGTAACGTGAAAGCCAAGGTTTATCCACGGTAATACTCCTCGTTATTGGCTGCTGCTCTACGGCAATATTTTTATTTTTGCTATTACAGCACAGCCAAAGCGTATGAGCACGAAACACTCAAACACTTGTTTAAATTTTGTTAACTAAGCCAAAAATTAGTTCTGCGACTTGCGAAGGTTGTTCAAGATGGCAGTGATGACCACCAGAAATAGTGAACATTTCACAGTGATTATTGGCTAAACAGTCACGATTTTGCTTTAAATAGCCAAAACCTTGCTCGCCAAGAATGACCCGATGTGGACATTGGATTTGCCCGGAAAATTGCCAAGCATGCTCAAACGACATCCTAAATAGTGAATCACTATTTAACTTTACGTCGTGCCGCCAAACCCACTGATCGCCTCGCTGTTCTATTCCTCGCTCGACAACAGGACGAATCAATTCCGTATCCAAGTGATTGACTGCTGCTCGGCGAGCTATCGCATCTTCTAAGGTGGGTAGTGAACGTTTTGGCTTACGTCGGATCCGTTGCCGACTCAGCACACCATTACGTAACCTAGTTACACTTTTATCTGGCGATTCAGCTAGTGGCCCCACCCCTTCAATTTGAACTAATCCTGCGACTTGCTCAGGAAAGGCGGCACTATAGCAACTTGCGATTAAAGCACCAAGCGAATGCCCAACCAACACCAACCTGTTTGGTGACAAATTGAGCAAAAGTTGGTAAATATCGTCAATATAGTCGTGAAAAGGGTAAAAATTGTCGTTTGATTTATGGCTTGATAAGCCATGACCGGGCAAATCGATTGCGCAAAGGTGTGCGCCAGAAAAATTACAGCTTAACTCATTGATTAAACCTAAGAAACTGGATGAGTTATCCAGCCAGCCATGTAAAAAAACGACCGAGACTTCGGCCGTTTGTGGGTTGCCAATTTCCTGTGATGCAATATAACCTTGCTCAAGGAAATAACGTTTTTGTTGAATGTTCATTTGACCTGTTGAACCACACGCCCTTCTCTGGAACTTGGCGCTCTTTGACGACAATATAAACCATTGCACAGTGACAAATAGGAACCGACTTCATTAACAATGACCCGCTCCTCGATACGCCACAAATGAGCACCTTTGACCGCCATTACAGGAAAGGTATATTGATATTCACCTACTTTCTTTTGCTCTGCGGGCGTACCAACCCCGATAACCGTAATCAAACGACCGTTAGCATAAGTAACAGGATCAACAAAACCGTCGACGTAACCAACAAAGCGGCCTTGCGGCTCTTGGCTAATATCGGGCTTTCCAGATGAACCTATCGGTAAATTCACCACCTCAATACGTGTTTGATTGGTTAAGTTCGTGACATTGGCAATCACACCGCCAAGCCGAACTTCACTGCCGACAGCGACTGGGCTATTTACCCAACTACTGTAGTCAGTAAACACATTCTCACCGCTTGCTTTGAGGCTTTCTGGCAAACTAGAACAGGCGCTAAGCATCAAAACAGAAGATAAAAGCAGCACGATTTTACTAATAAAAGAGTGACAAGTTAGCTTGTTATTCGCCAATGTTTTATGGGTAAAGATTCGATGGGTAAAAACGCTTTTGTTCGTAGCACGCATGGTCGTGACCTTATTCGGTTAGATGTAAATGTCGACCCCAAGCATCTGAGCAAGTTCCTCTTTTTTCGCTTGATTCATCACGTCCATGTACTCTTCCATCGCTTTTCTGGCTCGCCCCTCTGGTAAATCATATTCTAAGGTTGCGCGCTGAATATCAGCTTCTTGTACTTGACGAATCGAATGAGAAACAGCATTAGCCACCTTGGTTGTTTGACCAACCGCAGCTTTAGTATCGCCTTTTCTTACCTCATTTTTCTTATTTGCTCTATTGGTCTTATTAGACCCCGGCACTATCGAAGGAGGTAAACCATTAATTGAAACCATACTGTTCCTGTTCTATTTGAGTAGGATTGGCATATAACCCTACTCACTGTAAATCATTCGCGGCCAGGTAGTTTTTTCCAAGCCACTTTGTCTCGTAAATAGACTGGGCTAGACTCTTCTACCGATGTGGTATTTCCCTTGGCAAACTCATACTGTGCAAGATAAACAATATCTTGCGCATCTGGGTAAAGTACTTCGCCCATTTCACGAACAATGGATAACGATTCCAGCGCCTCGGCATACGCCGCCCAACCAGTACCTGCGCAACCCCAAGTCTTATCATCTGCAGCTAACTGCTGGCTTAGCACACTCGGTAGAATCACGCATTCGCTGTCGACTTCACTCCAAGAGCCATCTTCTTGACGCTGGTAGCGCCCCCAATACACTTCACTCATTCTGGCATCAATAGCACACGCAACCTGTTGATAACCGTGTTGCCGATAGGTACCTTGCGCCATTGCTGCCAAGGTTGAAATACCGATCATTGGTAAGTCGGCACCAAACGCTAAACCTTGTGCAATTCCAATGCCAATGCGCACTCCGGTAAAACTTCCCGGACCACGACCATAAGCTAATGCATCCAGTTCTTGTAAGCGGATGCCTGCTTCTTTTAGAACCGAATCGACCATTGGCAGGATTTTTTTGGTGTGATCACGTGGTGCAACTTCACTGCGAACATACAGTTTGTCGCCAACCATCAATGCAACAGAACAGTTTTCTGTTGCTGTGTCTAAGGCAAGAATTTTTGCGCTCATTACTATCTCTAATTATTTTGTGTTGTTACTGAAATCTGACTAAGGAAGTCTTTCACTTTATCCAAATCTCGCGTACGAGGAATGGGCGGTAAACTGGCAAGGAATACCCCACCATAATCACGGGTCACTAATCGGTTATCACAGATGATGAGCGCCCCTTTGTCGTTCTTGTCTCGAATCAAACGCCCTACGCCTTGTTTTAGCGTGATGACCGCGTCTGGTAATTGTACTTGAGAAAATGGGTCTCCGCCTCGCAAACGGCAATCTTCAATTCGCGCTTTTAATAGCGGATCATCAGGTGCAGTAAACGGAAGTTTGTCAATAATAACACAGCTCAAGGCGTCACCTCTAACATCAATCCCTTCCCAAAATGCGCCAGTTGCCACTAACAACGCGTTCCCTAGCTCCATAAACTCCGCTAAGGTTTTTTGCTTACTGGTTTCCCCTTGTAAAAGTACTGGAACCGTTAGTACTTCTCTAAAACGCTCTCCTAATTCACGCATCATATTGTGTGAGGTACATAAGAAGAAACAGCGTCCTTGGTTTTGTTCTATAACAGGCGCAAGAATTTGCACCAACTTATCCGACAGCCCAGCACTATTGGGTTCTGGTAAATAACGCGGCACACACAGCTTGGCTTGCTGCTCATAATCAAACGGGCTCGGCAAAGAAAATTGCGCCTGCGGCTTCAAGCCTAAACGATGGGTAAAATGGCTAAAATCATCGTTCACCGCCAACGTCGCGGAAGTAAATATCCACGAACCTTGCTTGAGTTCTATCTGCTCATGAAACTTATCCGCCACAGAGAGAGGGGTAATATGCAAACTAAAGTGACGCGGTGTCGTGTCATACCAATAGGAATAACCGGTAATAGAAACATCACACACTCGGTCGATACGCCCTTTAATAAGGTTAGCTCGCTCAAACGCGGTATCTAATAATTGACTACGCCCTAAAGCCAGTTTCAGGACATCAATCGCAAAATCTAAACTCTCACGCAATCGACTTAATTCACGTGCAACAGATGGGGAAGATAAGGCTTCACGCCAATTGCCTCTAAAACCCGGTTCGCCCAATACAATACGCAATTCCATCGCCGATTGAGTTAGTTTATCGCCTACTTTTTGTAACTGGCGCATATCCTTAGCTTCAGTGCGATAACCGATTTCAATATCTTTCGCTAGCTCTTGAACTTGGCGACTTGAGACAGACTGACCAAAATATTGACTGGCAATATCTGGCAATTGATGTGCCTCATCAAAGATGAACACCTCCGCCTCAGGGATTAATTCGCCAAATCCGGTTTCTTTGATAGCAAGATCAGCGAGGAAAAGGTGGTGATTAACTACAACCACATCAGCATCCATCGCCTTTCTTCGCGCTTTGGATACAAAACAATCAACGTAACTTGGGCACTCTTTACCTAGGCAGTTATCATTGGTCGAGGTAATAGTTGGGATAATTAAGCTATCTTCAGGCAGTTCATCGCATTCGCCCAAATCACCGCTTTTGGTCTCTGATGACCAACTACGAACTTTAACCAATTGAGTCAACAATTGCGGATCTGCTTCATTGGTGTGACTTTCAATCATTTGTCGGCTTAATCTATCAAGGCACAAATAGTTCGCACGACCTTTTAACAATGCGACATTGCCAAAGAAACCGAGAGCATCAACCATTAGCGGTAAATCTCGGTGAAAAAGCTGTTCTTGTAGGTTTTTAGACCCTGTACTAATGATGGTTTTTTTACCACTGAGCAATGCCGGGACAAGGTAAGCGAATGTTTTCCCTGTTCCAGTTCCCGCTTCAACCACCAATTGTGATTGCTGGGTAATGGCCTTGGCCACAGCTTCAGCCATATCAATTTGTGCTTGTCGTGCTTGAAAACCAGGAATGGCTTTACCGAGTGCACCCTGCGAAGAAAAGGTTTTTGCGATCATCTAAAAATAGGGGTAAGTATTCGTTGCGGGGCATTATGGCAGGTTTCATGAATCGGCGCGAATCGAACGATGACTCACGCCGGTTAGGAATGTTCTATTTGCGATTGAGGTAACGAGACAGCCACATCGGCGCTTCATAGCCACTTTCAGCTTGGGTCATTGCTTTAGCTGCGTCGGCCGGTGATGCTCGGCTCTCCCACATGTCTTCCAAGATAATTTCATCGATCTGCTGATCGCCCATCAATGCACTCACTCTTTCGACGTACAGTTTACGTGCAAGGAGTTCTTTATCCATAAATACCGCCTTAAGACTCTCATGAAGAAGAAAATAAGCTAAAGCCTAACGGTTAACCCGTTTATTTATTGAAACCAACTTGATAATAGATTAATTATAGCCCTTATATTGTGGAGTGCGTCACCGTTCATGCGCGCTCGAATTAGTTTTTAGAATAAAAGAATTCAATCACGGAAGTATTAGATAATGGAAAGAAAGACTCTCCTGACTCATTGTAGCGATGCACCAGGCTTAATCTCAAAAATCACCAACATTTGTTATAAACATCAACTCAACATCATCCAAAATAATGAGTACGTTGATAACACAAGCGGTCACTTTTTTATGCGTACCGAACTTGAAGGTTACTTCAATGATACGACGCTTCTTGCTGACCTTGATCAAGCGCTACCTGCTCAAGCCAAGCGTAAACTCGTAGATTCATCACGTAAACGCGTAGTGATTTTGGTCACAAAGGAAGCACATTGCCTCGGTGATATTTTAATGAAAACCTTCGATGGCAGCTTAGATGTCGAGATTGCCGCGGTTGTGGGTAACTACGATACACTACAAAGCCTGACCGAACGGTTTGATATTCCTTATCACTGTGTATCTCACGAAGGGCTAAACCGCTCTGAGCACGAAGAAAAACTGCTGGAAGTGATCAACCAATATCAACCAGATTATTTGGTTCTGGCTAAATACATGCGCGTGCTGACACCGACATTTGTTGAGAGCTATCATCACAAAATCATTAACATCCACCACAGCTTTTTGCCAGCCTTCATTGGTGCAAAACCCTACCAACAAGCGTATGAGCGTGGCGTGAAGATCATCGGTGCAACAGCACACTTTGTTACCAACGATTTAGATGAAGGGCCAATCATCAAACAAGATGTCATTCCTGTTGATCACACTTTTAGTGCCAAAGATATGGCACAAGCCGGACGCGATGTAGAAAAGAATGTTTTAAGCAAAGCTCTCAATAAAGTCGTGAACGATCACGTTTTTGTCTATGGCAACAAAACCGTGATTCTTTAAGCAATTTGACCGAACAAAAGCAAATTGGATACCATCAAAAAAGCGCTGAATTCAGCGCTTTTTGTCTATTTATTGAATAAATGGTTGGGTACTACAACTTCGTCGCTAACTCAACACCTTGGCGAATAGCGCGTACCGCATCCAACTCACCGGCGTAATCAGCACCGCCAATCACATGTAATTTGTCACCTAACGAATCCCATTTGTCTTCAAACGGACGAACCGATTCTTGACCAGCGCAAATGACGATTTTGTCTGCATCAAGTAATTGCTGCTTTCCATCAATAGAAATATGCAGCCCGTACGGGTCTATCTTTTCATAGCTCACACCACCCAATAAGTGAACTCCGCGTTTCTCAAGCGTGCGTTTGTGGATCCAACCTGTCGTTTTCCCTGGCCCTTTACCGACACGCCCCTTACGACGCTGTAAAACCCAAACCGTTTTATCGCTCAGTGAATCAGGGTAAGGGTACAAGCCACCAGGGTGAGCGATTTCTTTATCGATCCCCCACTCGTGCAGCCAATCATCCAATGTGTGATCTTGCGGCTCGGTCAACATGGTGGCAACGTCGACACCAATACCACCAGCCCCGACTATCGCGACCTTTTCGCCTACTGGTGTCTTTTCGCGAATTAAGGTTTGGTAATCAACCACTTTTTCTTGGTTTTCAATACCCTCAATGCTGACTTTTCTTGGGGTCACACCAGAGGCCATAACCACTTCATCATAGCCTTGCAGCATATCGAAAGTAACCTCTGTATCTAAATGAAGCTTGACGCCAGTCTCATCAATTCGATTGGCAAAATAGCGAATAGTTTCTCGAAACTCTTCTTTACCGGGGATCTGCATTGCTAGCCTAAACTGACCACCAATTCGATCATTGCGCTCAAACAAATCAACATGATAGCCTCTTTCTGCCAGAGTAGTGGCGCACGCCAAGCCAGCAGGCCCTGCCCCTACCACTGCAATTTTCTTGGTTTTTTCGGCAGGTTGCACCACTATTTCGGTTTCGTAACAAGCTCTAGGATTGACCAAGCAACTGGCACGTTTCGCTTTAAATACATTATCCAAGCAAGCTTGGTTACAGCCAATACAGGTGTTAATAAGCGCCGCTTTTCCTTGCTCGGCTTTGCTCACGAACTCTGGATCAGCAAGAAATGGACGGGCCATAGAAACCATATCAGCTTGGCCAGATGCCAGTATTTTCTCCGCCTCTTCAGGTGTGTTAATTCGGTTACAAGTCACCACCGGAACCGATAGATGAGGACGCACTTTCTCTGTCACCCAAGTAAATGCGGCGCGTGGCACTTGCGTGGCAATCGTTGGGATACGGGCTTCATGCCAGCCGATACCAGTATTAATGATGGTCACGCCAGCTTTTTCTAATGCTTTGGCGAGCATTAATACTTCTTCAAAAGTGCTGCCTTCTTCGACCAAATCGAGCATCGAAAGACGAAAGATTATGATGAACTCTTTACCAACCGCAGCGCGTATCGCCTTGACTATTTCTAAGGGAAAACGAATGCGATTTTCATAACTTCCCCCCCAATCGTCGTACCGCATATTAGTACGCTTACAGATAAACTGGTTGATAAGGTAGCCTTCCGAACCCATTACTTCCACGCCATCGTAACCCGCTAAGTGCGCCAATTCAGCGCTATTTGCAAAGGCATCGATGGTTTTTTTGATTTGACGAACACTCATTTCGCTCGGTGCGAAGCGCGCGATTGGCGCTTTAATCGCTGATGCACTCTGAGCAAAAGGATGCATCGCGTATCGGCCAGCATGAAGCAATTGCAAGGCTATTTTGCCACCTTGACGGTGAACCGCTTCAGTGACCACTTTATGGGAGCGAGCGTGCTTCACTTTACTAAACTCGGCACTAAAAGGGTGAAGTCGACCACGTAAATTAGGCGAAAAACCGCCAGTTACGATCAGTCCAACCCCACCTTTAGCCCGCTCTTCATAAAAGGCGGCGAGTTTGTGGAGCCCTTCTTTATGTTCTTCTAATCCAGTGTGCATTGATCCCATCAATACACGGTTACGTAACTGAGTAAATCCTAGATCTAATGGCTGTAATAGGTGTGGGTACATGCTGACTTCACTTTTATAATCATGCTTCGTGGTCAGACCAGAATATTATCGGAGTCAATAAAAATCAAACAAGTGTTTACATTTTTGTAACACCGATCAATCTTGCGGTTGTTTGGGTATACTAGATCACGTAGGATGTAACTCATTCATATCTCAAGGGTATTCCCTTCTATTCATTTAACACGCTAGCGAATAACCGCAGTGGAGAGGCAATGAAATCACTATTTCGATTTATCGGCTTGATCTTTAAAGGTTTTTGGAAAGCTATTACTTTTGTAAGAGTGGCTTTAACCAACTTATTCTTTTTGCTCAGTATCGCCATTATTTATTTTTTGTATGTACATGCAGAATCCCCTCTTCCGACCGTAGACAAAGAATCGGCCTTGGTGCTCAATTTGTCTGGTCCTATCGTTGAACAAAGCTCTTATGTGAATCCAATGGATTCGGTAGCTGGTTCATTTTTTGGTCAAGATTTACCAAAAGAAAATGTGTTGTTTGACGTGGTTGACACTATTCGCCATGCAAAGGACGACACAAAAATCACTGGCTTAGTCTTAGCATTAGGTGAAATGTCTGAGACGAACCTGACTAAGTTGCGCTACATAGCTAAAGCACTCAATGAGTTCAAAGCGGCGGGTAAACCAATTTACGCCGTTGGTGACTTCTATAACCAAAGCCAATATTACTTAGCCAGCTACGCTGACAAAGTGTTCTTAGCGCCTGATGGCGCGGTGATGCTCAAAGGTTATAGTGCGTATTCTATGTACTATAAAACCTTGCTAGAAAAGTTAGATGTCAATACGCACGTCTTTCGTGTTGGCACATACAAATCTGCCATCGAACCTTTTATTCGCGATGACATGTCACAGGCTGCCAAAGAGTCAGCTTCTCGTTGGTTAACGCAGTTGTGGGGCGCATACATCGATGATGTTTCAACCAATCGCCAAATTGATGCCGAAACGCTTAACCCATCAATGGACGAATTCCTTGCCCAACTAAAAGCCAGTAATGGTGACCTTGCCGCGCTTTCGCTGAAACTCGGTTTGGTCGACGAACTCGCCACTCGCCAACAAGTACGCCTTGAATTAGCCGAAGTTTTCGGTAGCAATGGCGAAGATAGCTACAACGCGATGAGTTACTACGAATACCAAGCGACAATGACGCCTAAATTTAGTAGTGAGATGAATGATGTGGCAGTTGTTGTTGCCAGTGGTGCGATCATGGATGGCTCCCAGCCACGCGGTACAGTGGGCGGCGATACAACAGCAGCTTTACTCCGCCAAGCCCGTAATGACGATAAAGTCAAAGCCGTCGTACTGCGAGTCGACAGCCCGGGTGGCAGTGCCTTTGCATCTGAGGTAATCCGTAACGAAATTCAAGCATTGAAAGAGGCTGGAAAACCGGTTGTGGTTTCGATGTCGAGCCTAGCGGCTTCTGGTGGCTATTGGATTTCGATGAGCGCAGATAAAATCGTTGCTCAACCAACCACATTAACAGGCTCAATCGGTATTTTCAGTGTTATCACTACCTTTGAAAAAGGCCTCAATAAACTGGGGGTCTATACTGATGGGATCGGCACATCTCCATTCTCTGGCGTTGGGGTGACCACCGGCCTGCCAAAAGGCGCAGCTGATGCACTACAGCTAGGTATAGAGCACGGTTATCACCGTTTCATTAGCCTTGTCGGTGCAAGCCGCGGCTTATCCACCGAGCAAGTTGACCACATCGCTCAAGGTCGAGTTTGGACGGGACAAGATGCCATGAACCATGGGTTAGTCGACCAAATGGGTGACTTTGATGACGCAGTAAAACTGGCAGCGGAATTAGCGAAGCTGGAAACCTATAATATTTACTGGGTGGAAGAACCACTCACTCCGGCACAACAGTTCCTACAAGACATCATGAGCCAAGTACAAACTCACTTTGAGTTTGATGTCTCTTCGATGCTGCCAACTGCGCTACAACCAGCGGCAAAGCAACTGGTGCAAGATGCCAATATACTCAGCAGTTTTAATGATCCAAAAGGGCAATACGCGTTTTGCCTCAACTGCCAAGTACAATAAAAATAAGACATATTAACTAAAAAAACTCTGGGACGCTTTGTGCAAAGCGCCCCTTTTTATATTGATTTAATACGCTATAATCGCCGCTCTGTTCCCCCCTACACGAGTGGTTTCTAGCAATGGCAAGAAAACATATTTACATCGCCTACACTGGCGGCACTATTGGCATGTTAAAATCCGACCATGGTTACGTCCCAATTGCGGGATTCATGGAAAAACAATTAGCAGGCATGCCCGAGTTCCACCGTCCTGAAATGCCTGAGTTTACCATCCACGAATACGATCCTCTGATCGACTCTTCTGATATGACCCCTGAAGATTGGCAACAAATCGCCAACGATATTCGTGATAATTATGATAAATACGATGGTTTCGTAATCCTACACGGTACCGATACCATGGCCTACACGGCATCTGCGCTCTCCTTTATGCTAGAAAATTTAGGTAAGCCTGTCATCGTGACTGGATCGCAAATTCCGTTGGCTGAACTTCGTTCTGATGGTCAAGCAAATTTACTTAATGCTCTACATATTGCGGCCAATTATCCTATCAATGAAGTGACGTTATTCTTCAATAATCAATTGATGAGAGGCAACCGCAGTGTGAAATCTCACGCCGATGGTTTTAATGCTTTTACCTCACCAAACTTACCGCCTTTACTCGAAGCTGGAATTAACATCCAAATCAGCAATAGCGTAAAAGTCAACGAACCACCTCAAGGTACCTTTAAAGTCCATAACATCACCCCGCAACCAATTGGAGTGATCACAATGTACCCCGGCATTTCACACGAGGTGATTCGCAACACCTTATTGCAACCTGTAAATGCAATGATTTTACTCACCTTCGGTGTCGGCAACGCACCACAAAACCCTGAATTATTAGGTCATTTAAAAGAGGCCTCTGAGCGTGGTGTAATTGTTGTCAACTTAACGCAATGCCTGGCAGGCAAAGTCAACATGGGTGGCTACGCGACTGGTTGTGCGTTGGCGGAATCTGGCGTGATAAGTGGCTATGACATGACACCTGAAGCAGCATTGGCCAAGCTTCACTACTTACTTAGCCAAAACCTCTCTTACGAAGAGGTTAAAACAAAAATGCAGCAAGTATTGCGTGGTGAAATGAGCCTGTAACATGCCGCTAAAATGCCATCGGCATTAAACTATGAGCAATAAAAAGCCCCGTCTTGTTTAGATAGGGCTTTTTAATACAACCGACACCTTACAGGCTCAATCGTGATTGGGGTTAACTCGCACGATATCTTCTTGCCCTGCTTGAAAGCGCTTTTTCAGTTCACTTTTTGACTTCAAGCTAATTTCACCACCGACGGCAACTGTCATATGATCAGCTTCTAGATTATGCTTAGATTGATACAACATCACAGCTTGCATGCATGAGTCTCGCTGCTCTTGAGAAAGTGGTGTACCCTCAGGCCACTTACCCGTTTCCACAGCGTGCAATAAACGCTCATAAGCTTCAGGTGTGATGGCGTTAATTAATTGGTTGGCATCCATGATGTGTCCTTGATTAACAAATTCATCACAAACATAACTTGCCAATATATTGAGTCAAGGCAAGCCAAATAAATAAGTGTATTTGATCACAAGCTAAGACAATGAACCGCATAAAAATTACGCTAATTCTTTGCTTTCCACTGCTTGCTAGTGGCTGCTTTGAAAACAATAAGAATACTGAAAAGCTCTGCGCTGATAATCCAAACTTACGCTGTGAACAGCTCAATATGGATGATGGTCAGTGCAGAATTCCTCGTACCGATTTAATTTGGCACCGCTTTGAGGTACTGAAGAACCCTACTGATAAAAACAAAATTGAAGAATACGGTTTGGTCAAAGCTTATCGAAAATGCCTTGAGCTCGCCTCCCAAATTCAAGCCATAGACCAAACCAAACTTAAGCAGCGACGTTTTGAGGCTCTGGTCAATTCAGGCAATGATCTGGAGCGCATCGTTAAAGAACTGAAACAATCACGCTCCGCACAATCTCTTTACTTTTTGTGGAGTCAAATCGGCGATAAACAAGCACAGCGTCAATTTTTACAGTTAGAAGGAAAACCTGAACTTGACAATGCAGAAATGCAGTATGCGCTTGCTACTTTTTATACCAACAGAGATAGAGAAAAAAGTATTACCTTACTCACTCGTTCGCTTGAACTTAGCAAAGGCAAAGTAGTTAATATCGAAATTATTAAATCTTTGGCAAGCACTAATCAGATCTTAAAACGCAAAGAAGAAGCGTACATTTGGGCAATGGTCGGCAAAGCATTCAATGCACCTGTTGCCTCAGAAGCCGAACTTGAATTACTGTATGGCTTTACTCAAGAGAAATTCGATAAGTTGGATCTCATCGCGGATCAAATAACAGAGGCAATAGAAAATGGACAATTTAAAGCGTCTCTTATGCCTTCGAATCTATCTGACCTGTAAACCTAGAGTAAAAATAAGGGTACCACCCAATCAACGTTAAAACCTGTAACGATAAAACGAAAGGCGGTGAGAAAATCACCGCTTTTTCACTTTTTGTTGAAAATTAACGACACTGAGTTGACGCAAAATCGCTCCCCTGTCGTCTTTGGTCCATCAGGAAAAACATGTCCAAGATGGCTATCACACTGAGCACAGCGGATCTCGGTGCGTACCATTCCGTGGCTTCGGTCTTCTAAATAGCGAATAGCGGTTTCGTTAATTGGCGCATCAAAACTCGGCCAACCACAACCTGAATCGTATTTATTGCTAGAAGTAAATAACAACGCTTCGCAACAAGTACACGCATATTCCCCCGTGTCACGGTTGTGCAATAACTTGCCACTGAATGGAGCTTCAGTCCCCCGCATACGACACACATAAAACTCATCATCAGTAAGCTTATCACGCCAGTATTCATTAGGCTTTATGGAGTTTTCAACCTTTCTTTCCACTTAACAAAACTTCCTTTTCTCAAAATTTGACCATTCTTTTTGTGCTAAAAACTTGCACAGCCAGCTCTTTGTAGCACATACTTTCTCTCCGTAAAACGGTAGGTTTAGAATTTCTTAAATGCTTTAGAGCTCTAAAGTATTTTACGCCAACTGGTAGTAATCGAAAGCCACTTAAAGTCTAAATTTTAATCACTTGCGACGGATTGTGAAAAAAAGCGACAGTTTTTTTTGACTTTGAACAAGTTAAGTCCGATTATCTGTTGCAGATGTTTACTGGATTTTGTAATTTTACTACCAGTTTATCTTTAATCAGAAATTAAGTTGTGGAGCAACTACAATGACTATCAAAGTAGGTATTAACGGTTTTGGCCGTATCGGTCGTTTCGTATTCCGTGCAGCGCAAGAGCGCAATGACATCGAAGTTGTAGGTATCAATGACCTTATCGACGTAGATTACATGGCATACATGCTGAAGTACGACTCAACTCACGGCCGTTTCAACGGTACTGTTGAAGTTGAAGGCGGTAACCTAGTAGTAAACGGTAAAACTGTACGTGTAACTGCTGAGCGTAACCCAGAAGATCTTAAGTGGGATGCAATCGGTGTTGACGTAGTTGCTGAAGCAACTGGTCTATTCCTAGACGACGCAACTGCACGTAAGCACATCACTGCTGGTGCTAAGAAAGTTGTTCTAACTGGTCCATCTAAAGACGCAACTCCAATGTTCGTAATGGGTGTTAACCACGAATCTTACGCAGGCCAAGACATCGTTTCTAACGCTTCTTGTACTACTAACTGTCTAGCACCTATCGCTAAAGTTCTAAACGACAACTTCGGTATCGTTTCAGGCCTTATGACTACAGTTCACGCAACTACTGCGACTCAAAAAACTGTAGATGGTCCTTCAGCTAAAGACTGGCGCGGTGGCCGTGGTGCTTCTCAAAACATCATCCCATCTTCAACTGGTGCAGCTAAAGCAGTAGGCGTTGTTCTTCCAGAACTAAACGGCAAACTAACTGGTATGGCTTTCCGCGTACCAACTGCTAACGTTTCTGTAGTTGACCTAACAGTTAACCTAGAAAAAGGCGCGTCTTACGAAGCTATCTGTGCTGCAATGAAGCAAGCTTCTGAAACGACTCTTAAAGGTGTTCTTGGTTACACTGAAGATGCAGTTGTATCTCAAGATTTCATCGGCGAAGTTCAAACTTCAGTATTCGATGCTAAAGCTGGTATCGCTCTAACTGACAACTTCGTTAAAGTTGTATCTTGGTACGACAACGAAATCGGTTACTCAAACAAAGTTCTAGACCTAATCGCTCACGTTTCTAAATAATGTAAGTGTTTAGCGAAGAAATTCGTTGAGAATAAAGGCGGCCATTGTGTCGCCTTTTTAGTATCTGTCCCTTTACCAAGGGACTCGCTTTGGACAACTCCAACCGGTTCCTTACCCGTTTGTCTGGCAGGAACTGCATGAGGAACGGCATTTATGGACTTACACTCTCTTCCAACGCTCACATTTCTTTCTGATAACGTCACCATCGTTGAAAAAGATGGTGTGAAAATCGTTCGTGTTATTCACGATAAAGCAACCGCAGGTATTGCCTTACATGGCGGCCACGTTGTGTCATTCACCCCAGCTGGCAAAGATGATTTTATTTGGATGAGTGATAGTGCAATTTTTGATGGAAAAGCAGCACTAAGAGGCGGCATTCCTGTTTGTTGGCCATGGTTTGGCCGTATTGCCGCACCAGCTCATGGCTTTGCACGTACTAGTGAATGGACGCTGGTTGAACATAAAGAAAACGACCATGGCGTCATCGTCGTTCTTGGACTGGAAGCAACAGCCGACACGTTGGCTATCTGGCCTTATCAATTCCAAGCACGTCTGTATGTAGAAATTGGTGATGCATTAAATCTCACCCTTGAAGTCACCAACACTGATGAGAAAGCATGGACGTTCTCTGGCGCACTGCATACTTATCTCAATGTTGGCGATATTAGCCAAACTACCACCACTGGTATGGGCCGTGAATATATCGATAGCCTACAGAATGCGAAGGTATGTCAAGGCGGTGAACAATTACTCCTCACCGATACCATTGACCGTGTTTATACTGCGCCAGAGGCTCAAATTAAGGTTGCTGACGCTAAACTCAATAGAACACTGACTGTTGAAAATAGCGGCCATAACTCGGCGGTACTTTGGAACCCCTGGGCAGCAGGAGCACAACCAATGGCCGACATGCCTGATGATGGCTACCAAACCATGTTATGTGTTGAATCAACACTACATGCACCTTGTTTGTCTGCAGGTAAAACCTTGCAACCCGGTGAAAGCCACCAGTTGATCACTCGTCTTTCTGCATAAGCGCAATCATATAAGGGTGGTACTTTCCCACCCTTTTTATTTAACGCTAATACCGTTAAACTTGCCGCCTTGAATATCTCCATGAGGTCGTTATGACTTACCAATGTCCCCTGTGCCACCAGCCTCTTGCACTTAATCAACAAAACTACCGATGTGAAAATAATCACCAGTTCGACCGCGCAAAAGAAGGCTATGTGAATTTAATGCCTGTGCAACACAAGCGTTCAAAAGATCCCGGTGACAATAAGGAGATGATGCAAGCAAGACGCCGCTTCCTCGAAGGTGGACATTATGACCCGATGCGTCAAGCTGTTACCCAATTATGTCGTGACTATTTGCAAGGTTCACAATACCAATTTTTAGATATTGGCTGCGGCGAAGGCTACTACACTCAGTTTGTCGCGCATTCGCTGGCAGACCAAGCACCACAGGCAACCACTTATGGTTTAGACATCTCTAAAGTCGCGATTCGCTATGCCGCCAAGCGTTATCCGAATGTCAATTTTGTTGTCGCATCAAGCCATCGCCTACCTTTCGCAGATCACTCACTTGATGGTGTCTTGCGGATTTATGCGCCGTGCAAAGCTGATGAACTTAACCGATGCATTCAAGCTAATGGTATCGTAATTACCGTTACGCCAGCGGGTCGCCATTTATACCAGCTCAAACAAGGTATCTACCAAACCGTACAGCTGCATGATGAAACGCCTGAAATAATCGCTGGATTCACATTAGAACACCAACAACAGCTTAATTATACAATGTCCCTTAGTGGCTCTGATGCCTTTGATTTATTGCAGATGACCCCGTTTGCATGGCGAGCCAGTGATGAATTAAGATCTGATTTGAAAAACGCCGAGATATTTGAATGTGAGGCGGATTTTATGATCAGCGTTTACAGAAAGAATAACTGATAACAATTCTCATTATATTGCAAGTTAACAACGCCTCCATTACTATTTAAAACTTAAATGGAGGCTCTCATGCGCACGATTATTTATTTTGCTTTATCCCTATGGCTTATGGGCTGTACAACATACTCGACTAAGCCAGTCACACACTTTTATGATTACCAACTAGCCTCTCCTGAAGGAGAGCCAATCGCTCTCACAGCCCTACCTCAAGCGCTTAAAAATGCTGATGTTATTTTGGTTGGAGAATGGCATACGCACCCAGCTATCCACCGCTTTCAAACTGATCTACTCGAACAACTCAACCTACAAAAACGAGATGTCGCTTTGTCTATGGAACAATTTTCACGCGATAGCCAACCAGTACTCAATCGTTATCTTGCAGGCGAAATTGGTGAGCAATACCTTATCTCTCAAGCGAATGCGTGGCCAAATTATGAAAGTGACTACCGCCCACTGGTTGAATACGCCAAAGCGCACAACATCGACACCATTGCGGCGAATGCTCCTAAATCGATTGTACGCTGCATAGGAAAAGTCGGCATAGAATATCTTGATAGGTTGCCAGCAGAACAACGACAACATGTTGCCAGACAAGTTGATATGTCTTCATCTTTATATAAAGAAAAATTCATGGCATCGATGCATCACGGATCTGCCGAACAAACAGAAAATCAGTTTGCTGCACAAATCACCTGGGATGAAACCATGGCAGAAAGTATTGTTGAATATTTGACTGATCACCCTAACTCACAAGTCATGCATATTGCGGGTAAATTCCACACACAACAGGGATTAGGTACTGCAAATTCTATTTTTCGTCGCAATCCAAATTTGAAGATCGTTGTTATTACCCCAGTTGAAAAAATTCAGCCGCTTTCTCCAGATTTTCAACTAGAGGTACTGCCTGTTCCCACTGCTTTTATCCAACCGAACAATCGTATGCAAGCCTATAAACAACTTGCTACACGAAATGCAGAGCTCTCCTGTAAATAGCCAATCAAATAGACTGCGTCTTTTGTCTGATTTGATCGGATAAATAGGCGCGATTTTTGCTTGTGTTTATTTCATACAAATTGCGATTTTTTTGCACAAGTTTTTTGTATATCTGTCGATACATTGTCTGAGGGCATATTTTAGGAGAGAAGTATGACACCCGTAGGAACAGGCGCAGCTAAGCTGTATTCAAGTCAATCGGTAAAAACTCAAGCAAACTCTACACCAGAGGCAAGCGCAGCTGCTCCGCTAAAAGTCGAGCAAAATAAAGTGACTTTATCCGATGAAGGAAAAGCATTACTTGCCGCATTGCAGGAGCTTGAAAAAGATAACAAAGTTGATCAAAACAAGGAAAAAACCGTTGGGGATAAAGTAGAATCCTTTGCTCACGGTGCATTAGGCTTAGACCACCCAGACAAGATCCCTGAAGATGAAGATGACTCCTATTCGGCAGGGCAATATCTTTCCGCTGCGGCAACGATTGGCGGTTTACTACTGTTATTATGAGGTTCAACCTACTTGGGTAACGCACACTGATTATTGAGTAAATCAATACCACTCATCATAATCAGCAGCATAACGATTTACTAAGAAATCAAATGCTTGGAAGGGCCTGGTTCATTTCCCTAACGTGAGGGATGATTCAATTTGGGCAGAATTAATTTTTGTTTTTATGAATCCTGAGAGAAACGAGTAGTACCAATGGGTTTAGGATTTTCTCAACAAAAACATTTTGTCTAACCAAAACCTGAGAAAATCACTCCACAATTCCCAACTTTCCCATACATTCGATCAAAGCAGAGCCCTACATTTTGAAACAAGTTAGTGCTCTTATCTACGAGAAATATCCTTTTGAGTCATGCTGGCGATGCTCGCACTAGCACGTCTCTGTACAGAAACGTGCTAGATTATTATGCTCACTCGCCAAGCTACGATTAGCAAAAGTAAGTCAAAAGGCAAGACCTGACCCCATTTTTCTGTAAAAATTCCTTTTTTGTGCATACGGGTGCATCAATTGCTATTTTAAGAGTTGCCATGAGTGGTATTCTACTTGTTCGAGATTTGTTGATGCTTAATGGTGGAACATGACGCATCAATTGAATGTGAAATTATATTTGATCTAAAACGCAATCAATTTAAATTGAAAATAAAACCAATGGCGATTGATTTTGGAATCCAGCTCTATCTATGACAGGGCTAATGAAATGAGTCGAATTCCAGCTAAGGTTCCCCCGTTCGAGTACTCAAGTGGTCGCGAATTTACGGATAGGCTAGAAATAGTGACGGGTGGTGATAGCTACAATTTGCTAGCCGACCACTACAGAATCCCAAAAACGACCATCTTAACTTGGCATCATCACGATCGAATTGCTCATGAGTTAATTGTTCGCGAACACTTAACATCAGGGGCTTCAGTTAAGTACCTTGGCGAAGGTTAACCGTTTTCTGGTAGTAGTAGATGGGCGCTTATCTATCAACTACCTACAGCGTTCACCAGGTAAGAAAATTGCAATTGCTTTTGATACTTCAACGATTGAAGTATCTGAGCAAGACATCAAGGTACTTGGCCGCGTGGCTATGGAAATGAAGAAGAAGAAGCCCATCAATAAAAGGATTAACACCATGAAGCTTGCAGTCAAAGGAATGATACTTGTCGCAATGGTTATCGGATTAGTTTTATATGGCATCCACACCATGCAAACATTGGCCGAAATTGGACAAAACATAGGCAAGTAACAATATGACCAAAACTCATCGAGCTCATTGGCATCAACAAGCTTTTTCAAAAACACTTAAATGACTCTGTCAATTGGGTCGCTTTTATTAAGCGCCACAATCTATCAAGAAAAGAACAAATAGAGTGGCGAGATAGGCTTAACTTAGACCATCGCTTTGATGGGGAAATTGAAGCTTAATAAATAACAACTGGCTAGGAGTAAATCCACATGAATACAGGCGCCATTATCGGCATCATCATCTTCTTTTTGCCCTTATTTCTACTCATCATTAATATAATTCTGGGAAAGAAGAGAAAGAAATCTTTCGAAGAAAAACTAGATCAAGCCAGCCTTGATGTAGAATACGCATATGAGAAAGTCGCTCATCTTGAGAGTGAACGAAATGAATTAGTTGAAAAATATTCTCCAATCCTAGATGTCGAAAACCATGCTGCAAAATTACTCGATGAAGCAGAAGAAGACGCGACTGCCAAACGCGAGCAATCTCTACAACTTCTATCAAAGGCAGAGTTTGATGCGGACGAGATCCGCGATGAAGCTAAACAGCTCCGCTCAGAAGCTTCACAACGAGTAAAAGACTCTAAGGAAAAAGCAGAAGTAATAAAGAATGATGCTCGTGAAGAAGCCGCCAAAGTGATCAGCTTTGCAGAGGCTCAAGCTAAAGAAATTGCCGGTGATGCTTACGAGGCGAAAGCCAAAGCTGACTCATACGAAAAAGCTATTCGTGCAATGCGAAATACCATCGATGGTTACAAAGATGATTACATAATCCCGAACCATTCCGTATTGGATGACTTAGCTGAGGAGTTCGGCCACAAAGAAGCAGGAGACGAACTCAAGGCAGCTAGAAAAAGAGTTCGAGAAATGGTCAAAGATGGATACGCAGGAGCATGTGATTATGCGGAAGCACATAGAAAAACGTATGCAATCCACTTTGCTGTCGATGCATTTAACGGAAAAGTTGATAGTGCTTTGTCAAAAGTAAAACACGACAACTACGGTAAGATTAAGCAAGAAATAATTGACTCCTTCGCTTTGGTTAACCATAACGGAGCACCTTTCCGAAATGCTCGCATTAATCAGGAATATTTGGATGCGAGACTAAATGAACTGAAGTGGGCGGTATCAGCTTTTGAACTCAAAAAAATAGAAAGAGAAGAGCAAGCTGAGATCAAAGCTCAGATTCGTGAAGAAGAACGTGCTATCAGAGAAATGGAAAAAGCACGCAAAGAAGCTGAGAAAGAAGAACGTATTCTCCAAAAAGCTCTTGAAAAAGCTCGTTCTGAACTGGCGGCTGCCAATGACGAGCAAAAAGCTCAATTTGAAACGCAACTAGCTGAACTAGAAGGAAAGCTAAAGGAAGCAGAAGAAAAAGGCCAACGAGCATTATCTATGGCACAACAAACTCGACGTGGCCACGTTTACGTGATTAGTAACGTTGGTAGTTTTGGGGAAGAAGTATTCAAAATTGGCATGACACGCCGCCTAGAACCAATGGACCGCGTCAAGGAGCTTGGTGACGCTTCGGTACCATTCTCATTCGACGTCCACGCAATGATTTATAGTGAAGACGCTCCCGCTTTAGAAAAAGAACTTCACAGAAAGTTTGATTTAAACTCTGTGAACAAAGTGAACCCTAGAAAGGAGTTCTTTAGAACGACAGTTGCAGAAATAAAACAAGCCGTAGAGCAACAAGGCGTATCAGATGTCCATTGGACTCTTAAAGCAGAAGCCTCCGAATATCGAGAAAGTCTCGCGATTACGAAGGAACAACAAGCAGCAGTAGCATAGTCACGCGAGCAATATCATATGAAAAAAAACTTACAGCAACTAGATAGAGAAAACGCTAAAAGATACTTGAAACCTCGAAGTTCATCTAGAAAACCTAAAACAATATTCGAAGGGATTGGCATCAAAGAACTATCAAAATACGAAACAATTAACACACTGTTCAATAAGCCCATATTACCAATTCCTGAGTACCTTGACCTCTCGATTGAAGGCTTCTCTCAAGAACTAGTCGTATTCTTTGCGTTACTAGAAAACTTATTGATGGAACATAATCATATATATCTTTCTTTCAAAGAAACTAAGAAAGTTAGACTCCCTATGTTTCTAATGATAGTGGCACTTCAAGACAAATATAAAGCAAAAATATCAATCATATGGGCAACTAACGATCACAAGACAGTTAACAGATCAATCATTGAAGCAGGTTCTTTTGACAGTGCAGCTATACGGAGAGCTACTCTTGCAGACAGTAATGATCGACGCATACCAGTAATAAGCGGAAGTAACGCTGAGTTCGTGGATTTCCCAGATATACTCGTCGACGCCATACGAGACAAGTACTACGGTGGAGATATACCATCTGAAGTTGAAGAAAAGATATCTCAAGCAATAACTGAGACTTTGGAAAATGTAGGTCGCCATGCCTACCCTGAAGAAAACAAGGATATCAATAAGAAGTGGTGGTTAATATGTTCTGTTGGACAATCTGATTATCACTCAAATGATAAGTACATGTACTTGGCTATTTATGATGCTGGTAGAGGTATCCCTTCATCTTTTCCTGATAGTCCCGTATTTCAGAATAGGGTAAGGAAACACTACCCTAATGAATACAATCAATTAATTCACGGTAATAGTACAGGCACAGGCAAGCGAAATGCTATAGTTGGTCTTGCCCGTACAATGAAGTCCTATGTCACCCCATTCAGAGCTATGATTGGTGACTCTGGGCTAATTTTTGCTTCGATGATGCAAGATTTAACCAGACTAGATGATGAAGACCATGGTCAAGGCAGTAAATCAATAAAAGACGTCATCACAGAGGATACAGACAGTAAATTACTAGTATTCAGTAACAAAGGCTGTTATCAATATAATAAAGGGCATAGTGAAGAACATACGCGAGTTGAACATTCACATGAGTTACCCGGCACAATGCTACAATGGAGTATAAATTTAGATGAGCTCGATTAGAGAAATCAAGTTAGTCGATGAGTTTCACCCTCGCCCTAAAGGTAGATACGCAACAGATGCCCCAGGCTGTGAACATACTGCAGGTGAAGTATTCAGAAAGCAGATACTTGTCGAAGCTATAAGAAAAAACGACAAAGTTATTGTTGACCTAACTGGATATAACCGTTATGGACGTTCATTTTTAGCAGAAGCATTCGCAGGTTTAATTTCGCGAGAAGGTTTAACAAAAGCTGAACTAGACGCCAAGCTTATCGTCAAGCACGAAACAAACCAAAACTTTATTGATATAGTAAACGAGCGTATCGCAGCTGCTGAAGTAAAGCGTACCCAAAATGGATAGTGGCTTCGTATTTGAGTGGGTATTTGTCAGTTGGATAATCTCACTATTTATCCATCATCATAATATCAAGCGAGTTTCCATCTTGAACCACAAAGATGGGCTTGTTGATGCTTTAAATTCGATATCAGATCTTTCTTGGCAGAACACCGACGATAGTTCTTTCTATCAAGAAGAAAGATATAACACAAAAGTAGAAAGTATATTTTGGAAAGTTAAGCAACTGAACACTTTAGCGTCATGCGAATTATTTCCTAAGGATCATCTAAACAAACTTTATGATTTCGATATCGAAACATTCGTAGGAGAAGATACGAAAGGCGAAAAAAAGTGTGAACTAAAATTCAACTTACAAGAAACATGTGACACCATCATTAGTGAAGTTGAGGCTCGTCACTTTAACAAAGTATTAAAACCTAAGGCTTATATCCTCTGGTCTGCAAGACACTCAATGGCTGGGCTTTTATTTGGTCTAGTCGTTGTTTACTTGTTCATTCAGGTCATGTCATTTTTCTTCATCTAGTTTATGTCAGTCCGAAACCTTAAAGATGGCAACAAAAAACCTTGGCTTTGTGAGTGTTATCCGCAGGGCCGAGCTGGTAAGCGCATTCGCAAGCGCTTCGCTACTAAAGGTTAAGCACTTGCATTCGAAAAGTTCACTATGTCCGAGGTTGATGATAAACCTTGGCTTGGTGATAAAATCGAGCGTAGAAGGTTGGTCGATATGATCGACCTTTGGCAAGAACGCCACGGCCAGTCACTCGCCCATTCGAAATACACCTACAACGTAAACGCTTAATTAACCAGTGAGGCCTTATTCAGCCTCACGGATTTCTACATTCCATGGCATAAGATCAGTCAGATCATCACTTGAAGAGCGCTTCGGTAATTCCCTGAACAGGTGCACGAAGTAGAAGTACGGATTGATATCGTTAGCACGACAAGTCATGACCAGGCTATAGAGGTTTGCACTGGCCTTTGCTCCGCCAACTGAAGTTGAGAACATCCAATTTTTGCGTCCAGTCGTAAACGGACGCACATCTCTTTCAGTCACGTTATTATCGATGCTGATATTTCCGTCTGCCAGATAGGTAAGGAGTTTTGGCCACTGGTTTATCGTATAGTTGATAGCAACCCCGAGCTTTCCCTTCGGTAATTGTGTTTCTTTGATCCCGACCAGCCATTTATGGAACTCATCAAGAACGGGGCTGGATTTTTGTTGCCTAATCTGCTGTCGTATTTCTGGACTTAGCCCTCTGACTTCCCGTTCAATGCCGTAGAGTTTTCCAATATAGTTCAACGCTTTCTCTACACGGCCCACTTTCTTTGTTGGTTGGGCTTTTTGAGCATCGGTGAACTTACGTCTCACATGTGCCATGCAACCCGCTTGTGTTACTGTTTTCAGTGTGTCATAGGCAGGATATCCATCTGACAGTAGATACCCTGAGTAGTCACCCAAGAAGGTTTTTACACAATTTGCACTTCGACTTGGTTGGTAATCGTAGATGACTACGGGAGTCGTATGGAACTCGCCACTTCGGTAGACCCACATGTAGGATTGACTCTGAGCTGTCTTTTCTGGCTCCGATAGCACCTGTACCGTGGTTTCATCTGCGCAGATAAGGCTTTCTGATAACAGACGGGCTTTCATCTGGTCGATAATGACTTCAACTTTACTCCCTAACTGAACGCACCAGTTTGCCAAAGTACCTCGGCTAATATCGATATCACCGCGTTTGAGGATATCAACCTGTCTGTATAGCGGTAATGCATCCACATATTTTGCTGTAACGATGGCGGCGAAGGTTTCTGGGCTGCCGATACTTTTGGGGATCATGCTAGCGGGTTTTGGAGCTGTCACTATCTTACTACTGATTTCGGTATGCTCGCACTGGCGGCAAGCATATTTGGTTCGTTCATGACGGATCACACTGATTTTCTGAGGGATGATCTTCAGCTCTTCTGAAGTCTCCACGCCACACTTATGCAGTTCATGACCGCAACATTCGCAGTGTGGCGCATTCAGCGTATGCACCTGAACTTCCCGCTCTAACTCTTCGGGTAAAGGCTTACGTCCTTTTTTATGATGGGCTGGCTCTGGCTTGTTCAGCGCATTTTGCTGCTCTGCTTCGTTAAAGGTACCTTTAGCCACCTTTTCACTTTGGGAAGAGAACCGTTTGGATTTACTGAGATTGAGTTGCTCAAGTAGAAGTTCCACCCGTGTTTTAAGCTCAGCCATTTCTTCTTGCTGAGCCTGTAGCAGTTTATCCTTAGCCAGGTTGGCTTCCTGAAGCGCTAACAGCATCGCTTTCAGTTGTTCTACATCATCAGGAAGGTCATTCATTTGTCAGGCTCTTGGTCAAGATTATGCTGTTAGTCTGACAGGGGAAAAGGATCGTTCAAGCCTTTTATATCGATCATGGTTTTAGCTCACACTTCAAGACCATATAAGGGCTGGTGAGCCTTAGGATGCTCCAGATTAAGCCCTGATAATAGCCACTGACGTTGCTGTCTGGAAATAGCTACGTGACCCAATTTATTTGGTTTCGGCCATTTAAAACGGCCTTTCTCCAGTCGGCGGTAATAAAGCCAGAAGCCATTGGTATCCCAAAAGAGAATTTTGATTTTATCTCGTCCACGGCTGCAGAAGATAAACCAGGCTTCACTGAACGGATCCATGTCCAGTACATCAGCAACAATCAGTGACAGGCCATCAATGGACTTACGCATATCGGTAATACCAGAGACCAGATAAATACCGGAATTTGGTGTTAACACATCAGCGCCTGTAACCAGTTCTGGATTTGGTGTGCTGGCATTTCAGCGGGCAACTCAGCCGTTATTCCTGTTGGTAGTGAGAGCACTACCGATTGAATATTGCTTTTTATTTTCGGTTTATCTTCGATCACAACAGGATGGACAAGCTGACGTTGGCCCCCGCCGTAAAGTTTTTTACGCCAGTAATAAAAAGTATGTTCCGTCAATTGATTTGCTTTGCAGAACGCGACAATGGATAACTCACTTTGGCTCTGCTGTTCAATGATTTCAGCCCAGACCTGAGGTTTATTGGATGGGTTCATGGTAACTCCTTAGTTATGGAATCACTATGCCGAGCATGCGGAAATATTAGTAGGTGGGGTTAAATCGACGCTTACCCTACAACAAACTGAAAGTGATTGGCTTAGCCGTTGATGACCCGCTCTATCACAAGTTCACTCCTGCCATGTTCACGGAATATCGCACTCGTCGCTTAGCTGGTGATGTGACTGATTTGAATGGTCGCAACGTGGCGGTTTCTTTTCGCACCTGCAACAACGAACAAGATTTGCTGAATGCAGTCATTGTAGAGCTGCAACGCATGGGCGAATGGAAAGGAGAAAACCCGCTGCGTTCTGTTCGCCAGTTCAAGCTGCATGAATCTGAAATGGAATTCCTGACCATTGAAGAAATGCACGACCTAATCACCAAAGCAGAGAATTACGAATACCATGACGACTTACATAAAGTAATAAAACTATGCCTAGCTACAGGTGGTCGCTTTCGTGAAACTGCGTCACTTACAGGTTCCCAGTTGAGCCAATACAAAGTTACCTTTACTCAAACCAAAGGTAAAAAGAACCGCTCAGTTCCTATTAGCCCAGAGTTGTATGAGGAAATTTATAAACCCGGCTCTGGCCCATTGTTTGGGATTGGCTATTCAACCGTGTACCGCTTCATTTCCAGAAATATTCCACGGCTAAAACAACAAGCCGCCCACGTTCTGCGCCACACGTTCGCCAGCTATTACATGATGAATGGCGGCAACATTATTGCCTTACAACGAATACTTGGTCATGCCGATATAAAGCAAACTATGCGTTACGCTCATCTGGCACCTGATCACTTAGAAGATGTGCTGAGTAAGAACCCGCTAACAAGTTTGAGAAGGGAGTTTTCAGCAGAGAAAGAACCTGCCGAATGACCACAATGTGTGGACAAAAAATGCCCACATCGTGACCACAAATTTTCATGATATATGGTTTTATTGGGCTTTATTTGGGTTTAGCCGTTCCATAACCCATTGAAAACCCTTGATACACCTACTGTCGTGAAGGGTGGTTCAAAATGTGGTCTTCCCAATCAATAACATCGATTTCATAAACCACTTTATTACGGACACTTTCTTGCGCGGCGTGCATCGCTTCTTTGGAGCCAGTGATTAACGGATGCCACTGTGGTAGAGACTGCCCTTCCGACATTAAGCGGTAAGCGCACGTATCAGGTAGCCAGTTAAACTCATCAATTTTATCGCGGGTCAGTTTTAAACACTCTTCACCTGAATTAAATCGATTTGGGTAATCTTTGCACGAACAAGTATCGCTGTTTAACCAACTGCAAGCGACATTGGTGTAATACACTTCATCACTATCTTCATCCATTAATTTGTGTAAACAACACTTACCGCACCCATCACAAAGCGACTCCCACTCTTGCTCAGTCATTTGCTCTAGGGATTTAGTTTGCCAAAATGGTGTATTCATAGGATGACTTCTTACTTAACGACTAACTTAACGAATGGGGGCGTGTTATACCGCTGTGGCGTAGAAAATTCAAGGAGAAAAATCCACCACAGACGCTGCGATTCCTACTAATATCTGCTAGGATGCGTGCCTAATTTATCTCTCGGACAATGTTATGGAATGCCGACTCGGTTGTGGTGCATGCTGTATTGCCCCTAGTATTTCTTCATCAATTCCAGGCATGGAAAATGGTAAACCGGCAGGAGTTCGTTGCATTCAACTTAACGACGATAATCTATGTAAGTTGTTTGGCAAGCCAGAACGGCCCAAAGTATGCCACCAGTTTAAGGCTTGTCCGATAATTTGTGGCAACACAGCCCAAGAAGCACTACAGAACATTACTGAATTGGAGCTTTTAACCTAGCTACCTCTTGGTTGAATCATCATCAAGAGTAGCCATTCATTTCTTGAAAAAGACCAACCAATAAAACGTTCAATGAAAAAGCCGCTGGCGATTATCACAGCGGCTTTTGATCTTTAGAGCGCGTTCAAGCGAATTACAACTTTTGCCGCCCAAGTAGCGAGTGAGACAACGTTGTGCCATCGACTAGCTCAAGCTCTCCACCAACAGGTACACCATGAGCAATACGGCTTGCGGACACTTGGTGAGCTCGGCACAATTCAGCAATATAGTGCGCGGTTGCTTCACCCTCGACTGTTGGATTAGTCGCTAGAATCACTTCTGAAATGCCACCACGCTGTAAACGATAGTCCAAAGTATCCAAACCGATATCACTCGGGCCAATGCCATCTAATGGCGACAGATGGCCCATAAGCACGAAATAACGCCCAGAATATTGGCCCGTAGCCTCAACAGCGGCAATATCCGCTGGACTTTCTACCACACACAGCTGGCCGTTTTCTTGGCGCTTAGGGTTGGTGCAAATATTACACGTTTCTTCTTCAGTGAAAGTTCGGCACTCACTGCAATGACCAATTTCTGTCATCGCTTGGCTTAAAGCATCGGCCAGCTGTAAGCCGCCTTTTCTATCGCGCTGTAACAAATGAAAGGCCATACGTTGAGCAGACTTGGGGCCAACCCCAGGTAGACAACGTAAGGCCTCCATCAAATGCTCCAGCATATGACTGGTACGCATTAAAAACCTGCTTGTTGGTTAAAACGGCATTTTCATACCTGGCGGTAGTTGCATACCACCAGTTACTGAAGCCATTTTTTCTTTTTGAGTTTCTTCAACGCGACGTGCTGCATCGTTAAATGCCGCTGCGATAAGATCTTCAAGCATCTCTTTGTCATCTTCCATCAAGCTTTCGTCGATCTCAACACGACGTACGCTGTGGCTGCCAGTAATAGTGACTTTTACAAGACCTGCGCCAGATTCACCAATCACTTCCATATTTGCGATTTCTTCTTGAAGCTTTTGCATGCGATCTTGCATTTGCTGGGCTTGCTTCATTAAGTTGCCCATACCGCCTTTACCAAACATGTTTATCTCTCTGGTTTCATTGGGTGTTTCACATAAAGTGGGGTTACTAAACTATAGATTCAACCCCACACACGGTTAATTTGATTAAATTGGTCTCACACTATCGCGGTCAAGCTCAGCTTCAAAGCGCTTTTGAAGAAACACCACACTAGGGTCGCTCTCCAAACTGGCAAAAGCCTGCTCTAACCTTGCTTGGTACAGCCGTTCTCTAAGCTCTAATGGTGTTTCACCTTGCTCGCCGATCGTCACACTAAGATGACACTCTTCATTAAGCACTTCATTGAGCGCTTGCAATAATTCACTTTGCGCTCGTTCGGTATTGAGATGAGCTTGGCTCGCTCTTAATGTCAGCTCGATTGATGAGCCTGATTTATGATAGACAGAGTTTAACGCCAGTTGTTCAACCAATTTTGCTGTATTCAGTTTTTGAATCAATGCTGCCCACGGGTCTTTGGCTACCGACTCTTCCAACAACTTCGCCGCCATTTCAGGGGTTTTAACATGCTCCAAAGCTTGTTTAATTTGAGTGGGTGTCAGCTCAGTTTTCTGTTGTGGCTCAATGACCTCAGTCTGTGTTGGACGCCATTGATAAGGTTCATTACCAAGAGGTTGGTCGCTCTCCGTCTTGGTTTTTGATGCAGGCGACATCCGTGCTGATTTACCGTGCGACGCAACGCGTTCAAGCACAGATTCAGGTTGAGCAGATGCCGCATTAGACTTTTTTCCACCGTTCCTTGTTGGATTAGAACCTTTTACTGGTTGAGCTAACCCTTTACGCTGAGAGCGCAATTGATGGCGTAACCCTGCTATCGGTGAAACCGACTGTGCTGGTGGCGGTGTGGCCGGTTGTTGAGAGACTGGGGGTGCTGATGACGCGTGCGAATATGCTTCTGGTACATAGTCCATTGCATTAGAGTCATCATAATTCATGTCAGAATAGCGACTATCGTACTCTCGATCCGCCTCGTAGCTAGGGTAGCCAGGTTGCGGTTCTGTCGATACTACCGGCTGCGCAGGAGTAACATTTGGTCTGGGTGCGGTTTGAGATGGAGCTGCAACACTAGAAACTGGTGCTGACTGTTGAGCTTGAGGTTCGCTAGGTTTAGACACATCTGTGCTAATAGTATTGACCAGCGACACTGACGCAGGGCGAAACGCCATCATACGTAAGACAATCATTTCTAAACCAACACGCGCCGTCGGTGACAAAGCTAAATCTTCGCGACCTTTCAACGCAATTTGGTAATAAAGCTGAACATCTTGTGGGCTTAATGCTTTGCTCAATAACTGAATTTTTTCAGCATCTGGCTGCATTTTATCTAGTGTGGCAGGCAATGTTTGATACATCGCAATACGGTGTAATTGCGTCGCGATTTGCTGTAACAAACCATCCCAATCAACGCCATGTTGAGCTAAAGACTCTACACATTCCATCGCGGTTTGTGGCTGCTTACTGCTGATAGCTTGCAGTAAATTCAGTGCTTGGTCGGTATCTAACGTGCCAAGCATTGGCGCAACAACATCGACCATAACCTGATTATTGCCTAAAGCAATCGCTTGGTCGGTTAAGCTCAGTGCATCACGCATACTGCCGTCAGCGGCATGCGCTATCATACCTAGCGCTCTGGATTCACAAGCCACTTGTTCGACTGATAGAATATGCTCTAGCTGTTCATGGATTTTTTCAACGCTAATTGGTTTAAGATTGAACTGTAAGCAACGCGATAAAATAGTAACAGGTAATTTTTGCGGGTCAGTCGTCGCAAGTAAAAACTTCACATATTCAGGTGGCTCTTCCAACGTTTTAAGCAAAGCGTTAAAACTGTGGCGAGAGAGCATATGAACTTCATCGATCAAATAAACTTTGAAGCGACCACGTGCAGGTTTGTACTGCACGTTATCCAGTAAATCACGAGTATCTTCAACTTTAGTGCGTGATGCAGCATCAATCTCTAAGAGATCAACAAAGCGTCCTTGGTCAATTTCACGGCATGTATCACATTCACCACAAGGAGTGGCGGTGATACCCGTTTCACAGTTTAACCCTTTGGCAAACAATCGACCGATGGTCGTTTTTCCAACACCACGAGTGCCGCTAAACAGATAAGCATGATGCAATCTATTTTGTGCTAATGCATTTTCAAGCGCCGTCAAGACATGAGCTTGTCCGACTACTTCATTAAATTTCGTTGGTCGCCATTTTCGCGCTAAGGCAAGATAACTCATGAATACTTCCAGTTGGTTGACTTAGTGACCTTCAAATTCACAGATACTATAGACGGTTAGTCCCATTGCTTGTAAACGTTTGTCTCCACCAATTTCAGGTAGATTAATCACAAATGCAGCATGGTCAACTTCACCCCCTAATTGACGGATCAATTTGGTGGTCGCTTCAATCGTGCCACCCGTCGCAAGCAGGTCATCAACCATCAGAACTTTATCGCCTTTCTTAATGGCATCGACATGAATTTCCAAGGTATCGGTGCCGTACTCTAACTCGTAAGACTGGGCAACCGTTTCTCGTGGCAATTTACCTGGCTTACGTACAGGTACAAAACCAACGCCTAACTCCAACGCAAGTGGTGCACCAAATAGGAAACCACGCGCCTCAGTGCCCACGACCTTGGTAAAGCCCATGTCCTTATATTTTTCAACCAACAATGCAATGGTCGCTTGGTATGCCTGAGCATCTTCTAGCAAACTGGTGACATCACGAAATAGGATGCCCGGTTTTGGATAATTAGGAATACTTTTGATGCTTGATTTGATCAGAGAGATAGTTTCAGTTGTCATAACTTAATTTACTTCGATTGGCTCATAGACCCCAAGGCTTATACAGGCTTAGAGTGGTAGAGCGTGAGCTCTCAGCACTATCGATATGCCAATATATCTAGTCGCTGAAAAAACAAACGCCCACTCGAAGAGTGGGCACACTTCTCTATAATGCTAGTGATTTTCTTGTTGGTTAGCAACCTGCTCATGAACTGGAAGGCGAATAAACCAAGTGATCAATCCCACAAGCATGATAAACAACATGATTTTTAACCAAGAATGAGGAACAAACCAGATAGAAAAAGCAAAACTCGCGATAATCCATACGCAACCACGTTGCTTAACTTGTTGAGAGACAGCACGATGCTGTTGCCAGTTATCAAGTATTGGACCAAATATACGGTGATGGTGTAACCAATAATGAAAGCGAGGGCTGCTTCTCAAAAAACAAGCACTGGCGAGTAAGATAAATGGAGTCGTTGGGAGTAGAGGTAAGAAAATACCGATAATACCTAAAACTAAGCTAAGCCCGCCAAAAATATTAAGAAAGATATGACGAATATTAATGACGAGCTCCGTTCAAAATTAAAAACCTGAATAACCGTTAAATACACGAATCCAAGTCAATGTTGCAGGTAAAGTCGGGATCAAAATGACGGCGATTAAGCCTAAAAAGTAAAAAACATTATAAGGTTCTTTAAAATCTTTGTCTGCCATTGCTACTTCTCTAGTGTTGGGTGACTGTTTTCTCCGCTCTTTTTATCAATTAGGGTTAATGAAAAGTAAACGGATTTGGTAATTATTGTTTTAGGCGCAAACTATACCTCAAACACATCACCACAAACACAGAGTAAAATTAGGGTTATTAAAGTCTAATAACGACTAGCGAATTAATCAGCTTCACCGATCAGTCAGGCATCTTTGCCTTGATAAATATCCAGTTTAAAGCTGCTGGAACCTAATCGATTACTTGATAGTTGGCAGGCTGAATTAATCGGTAAATCCTTGGTAATAAAATTTTTCAAACAGTTTTCACCTAAGTTAACGCCAGGTGCTATGTGTTGGTTGATGTAGCCGTTAGACCACTGGCAGTCCAAACCAGCCGGCAACAGCGAAACCGTTCCTTCAGAGAGATCCGCAATACCAAATAGCGCTTTGACGGAGTTGGCCGATTTAGCGCACTCAATCCCCTTTTCCAATATCTCAGCCATATTTTTTAGATCAGCACTGAAGCTCTTTAAGTTACGCAGATAGTCATGAAATAAAGCTCTGACCAATAAGGTCGACGCAACACCATCGTCATAGTAATTATTTGAATCAACTAAGTAAAAAGCAAATTGCCCATTCATTAGCCACGCATAATCAAAGACCAAAGGCATCACATCAGCAGACTGTAAAAGTCGATAACTGCATTTCCAACTTCCTTGCGAGGTGTCTTTATCCGGTAACAAGGCGTGAAGCAAATCTCTCGCAGCATTTGGATTATCTTGTAAATACTCGAGATGCCAATGTAATTCCTGCTCTTCAGGAACATCGCCATCATCATCAATACGAAACCACTGAGTTGAGAAGTCACGTTGATCCGCCAAACGACTGAATGAATCTTCTAGCGTACTTTCAATCGCACAACCAAGATGTTGGTGGTTACCAATTGGTTTGGGTAGAAAATCTTTGATGCCAAAGCGCAAGGCTTTGGCGACATCAGACATTTCATCGGTTGCAGAGACCACAATCAATGGCATTGAGGGGTATTCCAAACTCACTTCTTCAACAAATTCAATACCATTTAACACTGGCATTGCAAGATCACAGACAATCAGATCGGGTTCTGCATCTTTTAATTTGCGTAAGCCATCAAGGCCATTTTCAGCTTCAAGCACTTGATAGCCCTGAGAAGCCAAGTAGCCACTGGTGATATGCCTGAAAATAGGATCATCATCAACGAGCATGATAAGCTTCTGGTCGATGTGGGTATTCTCTATAAGTTTTTGTGCCGAGCGCTCACCGACTTGACTGTGAGATTTGTACATAGCTATCGCCTCACAATGCTTTTAAAAGCGGTTATATTATTGTTATAAGATGGATTGATACGATACTTTATAAGGTAGTCTCTAAATAAGATTTATACAAATGTTCCACTTTCTTTTAAGGCTACCTACTATATGTATTGAATATCACTTTTCGTCAAACAAGTTGATATGACTCAAACTTTGACAAATGATATACGTATAAATTACTCAAATTCGCAAAATAATGTGTCAGGAATAATGAAATTAGATGACCTAAACCTATTTCGACTGGTTGTCGAAAATGGAAGCTACACCGCCACTTCACGCAAAACGATGATCCCAGTAGCGACCATTACCCGACGCATTCAAGCACTTGAAGATTCGTTGAATCTTAGGCTGTTGAATCGCCATGCTCGGAAACTGTCGCTAACTGAAGCCGGCGAACGCTTCTTTCAAGAGTGCTCACCTTTACTGCACAGACTCGCGGCAACAACTGAAGAGCTCACTGACGAATGCCGAGGGGCCTCAGGTAAACTCAAAATATCCTCACCATCCAACGTGACCAAGCGCATGATGATGCCCATCTTCAATGCGTTTATGAATCAGTACCCTGATATCAGCATTGAACTCACCACGAGCAATCATGCAGACCAGCTTGACCCAACTGAATGGGATGTCATTTTCAGAGTCGGGCCACAAAGAGACTCTAGCCTGATTGCCCGAAAAATTAATGAAGTAAAAGATATCTTAGTGGCAAGCCCTGCTTATCTGGCTAAACATCCGGCCCCCATTCATGCAGAAGAGCTCAGTAACCATTCATTGCTTAAAGGTCACCCTCTAATGAAGTGGCAACTGACGAATAACAAAGGGGAAAGTATAGTTAATAACGACAAAGGCCGCTTTCAAGCAAACACCCTCAATGTTGTTCGCAGTGCCTGCTCTGAAGGTCTGGGTATTACTTTGATGCCAGATGTGATGATAAAGGAGTTTATTGAAGATGGAAGTCTGGTGCGAGTGCTACACGATTGGGTAGCAAACCCACGTGATATTTATATGCTTTACAACCACAAAGATCATTTACCTGAAAAAGTCCGTTTATTTATCGATTTTGTGATTGCCTATCACACTGACTAAATTCTAGATTAAACGTTTTGTTGTCTTGTAAGAGACCCAGCCTGACTGGGTCTCTTTTCTATAAGAATTCTACAAATTTGCTCAAGTCACGCTCTGGCACTTTCAACGCTGTACATCCTGGTGTTCCTAGATATAAGAAGCCAACGATTTGATCTTCCCCTTGCACAGAAAAAGCTTTACGCACCTCAGGATGAAACATCCAATTACCTGAACGCCAAATGCCTTGAAAACCTTGTGCTACTGCGGCCATTTGCATAGCTTGCACCGCGCACCCAGCCGACAAATGCTGCTCGAATGCAGGCACTTTGTCATGTGCGGTCACTTTGGCAATGATGGTAATGACCATCGGTGCTCTAAAGGGCGCATTTTTCACTTTTTCGATCACCACCGCTTCACTGTCATCAGCTTGTGCTGCTGCCGCTAAAATATTGGCGAGTTTATTCAAGCCACTTCCCTGAGCGATGACAAAGCGCCAAGGTGTTAAACCGCCGTGATCAGGTGCTCGTAGACCCGCTTTAATAATATTTTCCAATACCTTGCCTTCAGGTGCGGGTGAGCTGAGCTTAGCAATGGAGCGTCGGTTCAACAGCAGTTCTAATGCATCCATTTGAAATCCTTCTTTACTTCATTATTGTTTTTTCATCTTATAACAAATGAGAATAATTCGCACAAAAAAAAGCGAGGGGCAATCCCTCGCTGTTAGTACTTTAAGTTAGAGTCATTGCGATTAAGGATAAAAACGCTCATTTAATCCAGCACGAGTCAATAAACCATCGCACGGTGCAAATTTATCGCCATACTTTTCAGCATGTTTGTTCATCATTTCAACTAACTTATCGATACCTATTTGATCCATATAACGGAATGGCCCACCAAGGAAAGGAGGGAAACCAATACCGAAAATAGCACCAATATCGCCATCTCTAGGGCTACGAATAATGCCTTCATCTAAACAACGAACCGCTTCATTGAGCATTGGTAATACACAACGCAGTGCCATTTCATTGTCGCTCAATTTCGATTCCGGAGTCAGCTTCAGCAATTTGTAGACCGACTTATCCACTTCTTTTTTCTTGCCTTCGTAAGTGTAGAAGCCTCTGCCGCTCTTACGGCCTTTACGGTTATCGTTCAACAGTACGTCAAATACATCAGGACCTTGGAATCTTGGCCCCAACTCCTTGACCAGAATCGGCATAATTTTCGCTCCGATATCGACACCAACCTCATCTAACAAAGTGATCGGCCCAACAGGAAATCCAAAATCAAGCAATGCCGTATCGAGCTTTTCAATCGGCTCACCCGCCATTAATACTTGCGCGGCTTCATTCATGTAAGGGGCAAGAATACGGTTCACATAAAAGCCAGCACAGTCTTTAACAACAATCGGTGTTTTACCTTGTTGGCGAGCAAGTGCAACCACGGTAGCCACCGTTTCTTCCGAAGTTCCTTGATGAGGAATCACTTCTACCAACGGCATTTTTTCTACTGGGCTAAAATAATGCAAGCCGATGATATTTTCAGGACGAGCCGCTTTCTCCGCAATTTGATAAATTGGCAGTGATGAAGTATTGGTAGCGAAAATGGTGCTATCTTTTGCGTTTTGCTCAATATCTGCAACCATCTGCTGTTTTAGATTTAAATCTTCAAATACCGCTTCAATTACTACGTCAATCTGCGAATAGCTAGTAAAGTCCGTTCCACCAGACAACTGCGACATTTTCGATTGTAGTTGTGCCTTAGACAAAATGCGGCGCTGACGCTGTTTATCAAACAACTTGTAGTTGTAATTCAGCGCGTTCAAAACACCATCATTAGAAACGTCTTTAATGCGTACTGGCACTTTCGCTTTTGAAGCCGTTACATGACTAATGCCAGCCCCCATCAAACCGCCCCCTAATACACCAACACGCTGAACGTGTTTAGGTTTGGCGCTGCTGCCCGTTTCTTTTTTCATCTCGGTCGTCGCGAAAAAGATAGAGCGCAAGGCTTTTGATTCAGAGCTCATTACTAAATCACCAAAACGCTTTGCTTCTAACTCCAATCCGGCTTTAAACCCATGCTCTAAACCGTGTCGAATTACATCTAAAATTGCATCAGCCGCAGGGTAGTTTCCGCGCGTCTTTTGTTTAGTTTTTTTCGCCGCTTGATCAAAAATCAACTTACGCCCAAATTGAGTATGAGACATCAGCTTTTCTTTGGTTGCAACCTTCTGTTTGTTCTTATTTTTTCCTGCATTATCGATAACAAACTTCTGCGCTACATCAAGCAAAATAGTTTCAGGCACGCAGGCATCCACCACACCCAGTTTCTTGGCTTTTTTTGCTCTTAACTGCTTGCCAGTCAAAATCAAATCAAGTGAAGGGAGCAAACCAATTAAGCGAGGTAAACGCTGAGTGCCACCCGACCCTGGCAATAAGCCGAGTTGAACTTCAGGCAAACCTAAACGCGTTTTATCGGAATCCGTACACACACGGTAGTGACACGCTAATGCTAGCTCTAAACCACCACCTAAGCAGGGACCATGAATCGCAGCAACAACTGGGAAAGGAAGATCAGACAAGGTTTGAAACATGTCCTGACCTTGTTTCGCTAACGCTGCTGCTTCCGCTGACGATTGGCAAGCGTCCAACATGCGAACATCAGCGCCTGCAATAAAGTTGTCTGGTTTAAGTGAGTAGACAATCATCCCTTTTAAGCTGTTTTTTTGCGCGTCCAGTTCTGAGAAAATGGCTTGCATCTCTTCAGCAAACGCCGCTTGCAACGTGTTCATTTTCTCGCCTGGGACATCAATAGCGAGCCACGCGATATTTTGCTCATCAATGGTCAAATTAAAGGCTTTTGCTGTGTTCATTATTCAACCTCCAAAATCATCGCTGCGCCTAGGCCACCAGCCGCACATGCCGTATTCAAGCCTAACCCGCCCCCCCGGCGTTTCAGCTCTCTTAATGTCTGTGTAATCATACGTGCACCAGTTGCTGCAAAGGGGTGACCATAAGCGATAGAACCACCTAACACGTTGAATTTATCCATATCAATTTCACCGATAGCTTTCGCTCGACCTAAATGCTGTTGGGCAAATTGGTCACTCGCGAACATTTTCATATTGGAAAGGGTTTGCGCCGCAAAAGCTTCATGCATATCAATTAGTGTAAGGTCGGAAAGTTCGATACCCGCGCGCGCCAAAGCAAGAGGAGTCGCGTAGGAAGGCCCCATAAGCATGTCTTTTTCTACCCCAATCGCAGAAAAGGCGTATGAGCGGATATACCCCATGATCTCTAGACCGAGTTCTTTAGCTCGCCCTTCGCGCATCAATATAAGCGCGGCAGCACCATCAGTTAGTGGTGTACTGTTGGCTGCGGTTACGCTGCCATATTGGCGATCAAACGCAGGACGTAGCTTGGCATAGCCCTCTAAAGTGGAGTCATGACGAATATTGTTGTCTTCCGCAATCCACTTTTTATAAGGTTCAGGAAAAGCGGTCATCACTTCGCCCTGAATTTTACCCTCTTTCCACGCTTGCGCAGCTAAGGTATGGGAACGATGAGCCAGTGCATCTTGCTCCAAGCGACTGATATTATGTGACTTCGCCATCTGTTCCGCCGTTTGCCCCATCGATAACCCAGTCGAGTATTCTGCAACAGCAGGAGGAACTGGCATTAAGTCTTTGAAGGAAAGCGATTTTAATATATTGAGTTTTTGAGCAACCGTTTTAGTTTTACTCAGTGCGAGAAGGCCTGCGGCAAGCTTTTTAGAGACACCAATTGGCAAAACAGAAGAAGAGTCAGCACCACCCGCAATACCGATATCAATGGTTCCAGCCATGATACTTTCAGCCACATTAACCGCGGCTTGAAAACTAGTGGCACAAGCACGTGTCACGCTGTAAGCGTCGGTGTGGATATTCATACCAGTGCCTAACACGATTTCACGCGCAATATTCGGCGCTTCCGGCATTTGGACCACTTGCCCAAAGACCAATTGTTCAATCAATTTAGGATCAATATCCGTACGCGCTAACATCTCACCAACGACCATTTTTCCTAGGTCGACGGCGGGAACTTGGCTAAATTCGGTGCTTTGACGCGCAAAAGGAGTGCGCAGCCCCGCTACAATTGCAACACGTTCACCCGAGCGTGTTTTGACTTCCTGCTTGCCCATTGTTTCTCCTTACAATAAGAGGTCTGACCTGCGCATTGTAACGAGATTGTTAAAACAATCAAACAAGTGTTTAAATAAACGTGATATTCGCATCGAATCTAGGCAAATCCCGATAAAACAACGGAAGAAAAACATAAGACAACTCGAGAAGATAGCCCTCTCATGGTCGCGGACGCGCTCTGGTATTGGAGAATTTTAGGCAAAAAAAAACCACACAAGAATGTGTGGTCGGAATATATAAAGCAATTAACTTACGCCAATTGAAATAATCAGTTTCCTGATTAGGAGAAAGTAAAGTCAGCCTTCAAAAGGAAGTGTCATCTTGCTCAACATGTTAGTCGCAATGACTAACGAGATGACAAGGTGTACTATAGCGGCTTCAGGTGATGACTTTTTGAAGTAGATCAATTTTATTGTGATTTATTGAATGTAGCGGAATGAAAAAGCCGCAAAACTTGAATTTCCATAACACACCGTATTCCTATGCTAAACGCATAACGTTGGTATAAAACCACAGAGCAGATGGAGGCTCATGTGTCGATAATAAAAATGTTTGGAAAGAAAAAGGCCAGCCCCCCGGTCAATAATGATATGGACAGACAAAGAAAATATGAAGCGCTCGTGCGCGCCTATCATCGGGACCTTTACCGATATGCCTACTGGCTGTGTAAAGACAAGAGTATTGCAGAAGATTTGGTGCAAGAGACCTGCCTGCGAGCTTGGAAATCTCTTGATAGTTTACTCGATGAAAAAGCAGCGAAATCGTGGCTAATCACGATTCTGCGTCGAGAGAATGCTCGCCGATTTGAGCGAAAACAATTTGATTTGGTCGATATTGATGACTATAGCGGCGATGTTAAAGTCAACGACGATCCTCATCACCAACAAGAATGGTTACAAGCGCAGATCATGAAATTGGATATTGAATACCGAGAACCACTTTTTCTGCAAGTGATTGGCGGGTTTAGTGGTGAAGAAATTGGCGAGATCTTAGAGCTCAATAAAAACACAGTGATGACTCGCTTGTTTCGAGCTCGCAATCAATTGAAAGAAATGTTGGATTCTTCTGAAACTTATAGAGGGCAGCAAAATGGATGATTTAGAATTTCGCCGCCGCGTGATGTCAGATCCAAAACAGCGCGATAAAGATCTGATCGATGCCGTCTCTGCGAATGAAGCGAACAGTAAATTTTTAGATGATGTGCTCAATCTAGACACGAAAATTGCCGCTGCCATGAATGTTGATGTGCCTGATGACTTAGCCGATCGCATCTTATTTAACCAAACATCCGTAGCCGATAATGTAGTTCGAGCAACTTTTGCAAAGCAAGCCATGGCAATGGCCGCTTCTATTGCTTTTGTTTTCGGGTTACTCGTAGGTCAAGTCAATTGGGGCAACTTAATCGTACCACCTGCGCAAGCTAGCCTTGTCGATACGGCAATCAAACACGTTATTGATGAAGATGGGTTTGTCAGCACTCTTGATGAACAGGTGAATTCAAGCCAGATCAACGCCAAAATGCTGCCTTTTGCTTATCAGCTCAATCATAATTTTCCGTACCATGTTTACTATTTAAACCATTGTGGATTTGGTCAAGCAAATGCCCTACACATGGTATTTCAAGGCGAAAAAGGCAAGGTAACGCTATTTTTAGCTGGCGTTGCTAGTGATCAACCTGCCAATTTCACCCAGCAAGGCATGAATGGCATTATCGAACCAATGGGTAACACAAGCCTTATCCTTGTCGGAGAAAAAGGTGAAGATGTCGCCAACATCGCCAAAAAACTGATGCCAATGCTAAAACCTGCCAGCTAAATCACGTTCCGACTCACATCGAGTTGTGGGTCGGATTTTTCCGATAAAAATAGAGTCAAAACTCTAAAATAAAGCATTTTATAAGCTTTTCCTGCCAGATAGACATCATTTCTGCAATTTTATCATCCAACTAGACAATGGTCGGATTTCTATCTTCTACACTAGAGTCTAGTATCAGCCACCAAACTGAGCTATTGCTCAGACAACGCCCATTAGAGGCGACGATGTTAAAAGGAAAAGCACAATGAACAAGACGCGTCTGTTTAAAAAATCTCTACTCGCTGTAACTGTAGCTCTCGCTTCACAACAAGCACTTGCAGCAGGTTTCCAACTCAATGCACAATCAGCCACCGGCCTAGGTCGTGCATTCGCAGGTGATGCCGTTATCGCCGATAACGCATCGGTAATGGCTCGCAACCCAGCGGCTATGGCTCTGTTTGACAAAATGGAGTTATCCCTAGGTTTCGAAAGCATTACCACAATGATTGATGTGAAAGATGCAAAGTATATGGGGCAATCAATTCCTGATGTGGATGATGTAGGCGGTACATCTGTAGCTCCAAATATCCACTTAATTGTTCCAGTGAATGACAAATTTGCGTGGGGTGTTAATGCTTACACTAACTTTGGTACCAAAACTGAATTTTCTGACTCATATTTGGCTTCAGAATATGGCGGTTTAACTGATGTTAAAAGCTTTAACTTCGGTTTGGCTGGTTCATACCGTATCAATGAGCAGTGGAGCATTGGTGCTGGCCTAGATCTGATCTATGGTCAAGGCACAATGAAGCGTTACGCTAGTGCAACATTAGCTGCTGGACTATCGCAAAAGCTACAGACGACAATTCCTGCAGGAACGGCTCTTCTAGATGTTGATAAAGCCGATGGTTGGGCTGTTGGTTTTAACTTAGGTACAGTATACGAATTAGACGAGAATAACCGCTTTGGCCTTGCTTACCATTACAGTCCGGAATTTGAAGCAAAAGATGATTACGGTCAAAAAATCGTCCTACCACTTCCAGATATCGCAGAATTCTCTGGTTTTCACAAAATTCAAGACACCAAGTTTGCTGTCCACTATAGCGTGCAATGGATTGGTTGGGGTGCCTTTGATCAAATCGACTTTAAAAACCTAGATGCTTCACAATCACCTATCGCAGCAATTCTAGCTGGTGGCGGTACTTATGGTAAAGAATACCAATGGCAAGACGGCTGGCACTACGCAATCGGTGGTACTTACTATCTAAATAACGATTGGACAGTGCGTGCTGGCTATATGTACGACACTAGTGCACAAGACTCACTAACTTCAGTTTCTGTACCAGATTCTGACCGTCAATGGTTCTCGGCTGGTTTCACTTACAATATTGATACCGCTTCAAATATAGACTTTGGCTTCACTTACTTATTAGGTGACGATGTAAGCGTTAAAGAAGATTCTGCCGGTACTGTACTAACCGCAACAACTCATGCAGATGCAATCCTAGTCGGCTTACAATATAGCCGCAGCTTCTAAACAAAACGTTCATTAGCAAAGCATCAATAAAGGGCTGGTTTTCCAGCCCTTTTCAATACTGTAACAGCATACCCTCGCCTAATTCAGCTAACAGCTGTACCTTTATAACCTTAAACCACGCTACAAATGTTCGCTGAAAAATAGAAACACTTTCATAACAAGCAGAGTATTCGACTTAAAATTCTAGATTTTAAAGATTTTACTTTCAAAAATGGGAAATACACTGCTTTATGTTTTTAAAGTATTAGCTCTAACCTTAGAATCCTCCCACCAAATTCAAATATTTCAGCGAACATTATAATGAAATCAAATAAAACTCTTCTTTCACTCGCAGTGGCATGTGGACTATTCAGCGTATCAAGCGCATCCCAAGCAGCAGGTTTCCAACTTGCTGAATATTCTGCAACCGGTCTTGGTCGTGCTTACGCTGGTGAAGCAGCCATGGCTGATAATGCCAGTGCACAATGGCGTAACCCTGCCATGCTGACTTATTTGAAAGGTACGCAAATTTCTGTGGGTGCTATTTACGTTAACCCGAATGTAGATGTTGACGGTAATGTCAATTTCTACGGAAACAACATTGCCGCGCAATCGGACGACTTTGCACACGACGCGGTGATTCCTAACTTCTACCTATCACATCAGGTCAATGAAAAACTGGTGCTTGGCTTGGCTCTGGGTACTAACTACGGCATGGAAACAGAGTTAGATAATAACTTTGCAGCAAGCCATTTTGGCAATGAAGCCATGGTTAAAACTATGGAAGCGAATGTTAATGTTGGTTATCAAGTGACCCCAACGGTTAGCATTGGTGGTGGTGTTCGCTATGTCATAGGTGAAGGGCATTTTGGTGCGACAGCAGCCTCAAATAATGTTGTAGGAACTCATCCTATTACAGGTGCACCAATCTCTGTAGCTAAAGGCACAACACTAAAATACATGGAAGGTGATGACACATCTTGGGGTTGGCAAGTGGGTACCGCTTGGCAAATCAACGATAACAACCGCATTGGTTTCACCTATAAATCAGAGGTAAAACTGAAACTTGAAGGGCACGCTGAAGGACTTGGCTTTGGTTTGTCATCAGGTCAAAAGCTTGATGGCTTTATGAACCTAAACCTACCTGCAACCGCAGAATTAGCCAGTTTCCATCAACTCAATGACAAACTTGCTCTGCATGCTAGCATTAACTGGACAGACTGGAGCAGCTTTGACAAGCTCGAAGCCGAACTGGTAGGCAGAGCCCAGCCATCTGAAGTGAAAATTGAAAATTGGGAAGACAACTATCGCTTCGCGCTAGGTGCAACTTATCAGTTAGATGCAAAATTGGCATTGCGCGCTGGTGTTGCATACGACATGGCGGCAGTGAGCGATAAAAACCGAACCATTACTATCCCAGAAACAGACCGTACTTGGCTAAGTATTGGTGCTGGTTACGCATTTACTGACCAATTCACCCTAGATGCAGGTTTCACTTACATCCTAGCGAAAGATGCACCGATTACTGAATCTCGTGGCTATGCCTCAGATGATGCAGCGGAAAAGATCGGTGGTCAGTTTGTGGGTACAACGACAGGTAATGTATGGATAATTGGTGTGCAAGCCAATTATCGATTCTAATATCTAGCGAAACATTCAAGGCCAGAGCACTGCTCTGGCTTTTTTATTCCTTGTTATTTCGATGGTTTTTGCTGCCGAGTAGTTGAGATATGATAGCGACAATACTATTAATGAACAGGATTGGGCATGTCTACCGAAGAGATTAAAAATGAACGCCACAAGGCTCGGCAACAGAAAGTAAAAGAACAAGTCGATGCAAAAATTGCCGCCGCCCAGCAAGAAAAAGGCTTGCTGTTAATTATTACGGGTAATGGTAAAGGTAAATCAACTTCCGGCTTTGGCACCATTGCTCGTGCGGTTGGACATGGAATGAAATGCTCGGTAGCGCAATTTATTAAAGGAACATGGGCCAATGGTGAGCGTAATTTATTAGAAAAACTGGGGGTCGAATTTCAAGTTATGGCCACCGGTTTTACTTGGGAAACACAGAATAAAGAGGCTGATACACAAGCTGCGCAGTCGGTATGGCAAGAATGCAAACGCATGCTCAAAGATGAATCGATTGATGTGGTGCTATTTGACGAGCTGACTTACATGGTGAGTTATGGGTACATTGATTTAGATGAAGTGGTCAGCGCATTAGAGCAACGTCCGAAAATGCAGTCCGTTGTCATTACTGGTCGTGGAGCACATCGCACCTTAATTGAAATGGCTGATACGGTCTCAGAAGTTAAAAACGTAAAACATGCTTTTGAGTCTGGGGTAAAAGCCTTAAAAGGTGTGGATTGGTAGAACGAAGATAGCCTCCTCATCTGAGGAGGCTATAAAGATACCTATTCAAGAATTAGTTAAATAATCCTTTCAATAAGCTATCCACGGCTTTTTTGGTTTTCTCATCTTTGATCTCGACGCCTAATTTTTCTAAACCACGATCGATCTCTTTTTGCGCTTTTTGCTTAAGCACGTCATCAAACACTAGCTTAAATTTAGGATCAGCCCATTTTCCTGACACATTGATAGGAATGGTCACATCGCGAAGTTCATCGATATCTTGACCACCTTGACCTTCGAGTGAACCAACAATTGAAGTACTGACTAAGAAATCTACGGTTTCATCAAGATAATTCGCTTTACCTTCACCGCGAATTCTTAGCAACGGTGATTGCATCGCTAGGTTATTGGTAGAAACCTCACCTTTATTCAGTGTCAATGTCGCGGTCATAGCGCTAAAGTCTGTTTTTTGCACAGCATCACTTTCTACTTTTTTACCTTTGATTTTGGCGTAATTGCTACGAATCAAGTGCGCGATATTGATGCCATTGACTGCTCCATCTGCAAAATTAATCTTTACCGTACCAACAAGGTTCTTTTTGATGCCCGTCGGTGTCAAGCTTTGACCTTTGACATCCACATCAAAATTTCCCGTCCCTTCTAACATTTCGCTATTAGCGACATCTTTCAATAGTGGCAGGACTTTCACACCCTTTATGTTTTTCTTCACACTGTAGGTAGCCGGAGTTTTAGTTGCATCTAAACGAGCCGTCGCTTGGATAGAGCCTTGGTACAAATCAGATGTAAATGACACCAAATCGGCAATACCGCGGTTAACACTAAAATTGGTTTTGACATTTTGCAGGTGAGCATTGCTTGCTTTGAACTTATCAATCACCACCACACCTTTTACATCCAATGTTTTTAATGCGCTTAGATCTGGTTCAATCTCAGGGGCAGCAGTAGCCGTTGCCGCCTTATCGGTAGTCGATGCAGCCGGCTGAGTGCTTCCACCTACTGGCTTACCCGCAGGCTCGGCTGTTGTTAAACCCAAAAACTCATCAAGATCGATATTTGGGCTGTGAAGATTAAAACGAACTTTAGGAATGTCGGCTAACGTAACATTAGCATCACCATCAAAGTTCAAGGCATTGGCTGTAAGTTTATTTAACAGCACATTGAGGTAGCCTTTTGTGATATCAAAACTGATATCCGAGCTCAGCCCGACCTTCATCGGGTTTTGCGGTAAACTCGCCCCTTCTAGATTGGCATCCAACGTTAACTTATCAACTTTCACCAAGCTGATGGCTTTATCAACGGTAAGCTGGGCGCTCCCTTGTGCATCTAACGCTAGATCAGCAGCTTTGCCTTTCACGCTAAATGAAAGGTCATTTGCCTTATCAAACTCAAAAGTCGCTAATTCGACTTTCGCAGCATCAATTTGGTTTGACGGGTCACTAAAATTCGTATCAAGAACGATATTCTTTAATGCATATTCTTTGAAACCAGCAGCCAATTTAAACTCTGCTCGGCCTGTTGCGGCAAAATTTTGTTGGTTATTTTTGCCTTTGGCAGCAAAAGTCATTGATGTCCATTGATCAACCGCAAACTCAGAAAGATTGAGAGCCACATCATAGAGTTTTGTATGCGTACCCGCTTTGCGATCTTGTATTTCAAGTAACGCATTTTCTACGCTAATACCTGCAAGGTTAATGCTCCACTCTTGGGCCGGACTTGCAGAATTATCGCTATTCTGTGCATTCTGCGAAGGCTTTTCATCTGATGAAGCTTGAGTCGTTTGAGAGGCTGCTGGCTGAGTCAAACTATCTAGATTTGAGCGACCATCTTTGAGGGTTTCGAGGTGAAACTCCGCCCCATTTAAGCTGATATTGCCAATTTCCAACTGCTTATCAAGCAGAGGCATAACAGAGATATCAATACCAACTTGCTCCACTTTAAACAAATTTGCAGTGGTAAAACCTTGAGGGTTTCTAAGCTCGGTTCTGCCTAGTTCGAAGCCGATGGAAGGGAAGAAACTCCAGCCAATATTTCCTTCGATCACTAAGTCTAAGCCAGTTTGTTTTTTGGCTTGCTCCACGATCAATGGTTTAAATTGGTTAGGGTTAACCAAAAGAACAAGTGCGAGCACGGCCGAGATTAACACACCGATAATGATGGCAATGAAAAGAAACAGTTTTTTCATCAGCTTTTTCCTTGCTTATGTTTAGATACAAAAAGTGGCACATAAAGTGCCACTTGTCTGCTTAAAAATAAAGACCACTAACGTTAAGATTTCAACAATTTAGCAATGTGGGCTTTCAATACATCAATGGCAATACGGTTTTTACCACCGCGTGGAACAATAATGTCAGCGTACTGTTTTGACGGTTCAATAAATTGCATAAACATCGGACGAACCGTTTTTTGGTACTGCTTTAAAACAGACTCCATAGTACGACCTCGTTCTTCAACATCACGCTTAACACGGCGCAATAAACAGATATCCAGTGGTGTATCCATAAATACCGTGGCATGCATTAAATCACGCAAGCGAGGATCAGTAAGAAGCAAGATACCTTCTAAGATGATCACTTTTTTCGGGGTGAGCGTTGTCGTTTTATCAGTACGAGTATGCTCAGTATAGCTGTACTCTGGCACTTCAACCGCTTCGCCGCGAGTCAATTTTTCTAAATGTTGGCAAAGAAGGTCGTGATCAAGTGCACTCGGGTGGTCGTAGTTTGTCTTTACACGCTCTTCCATGCTGAGATGGCTTTGGTCGTTGTAATAGCAATCTTCCGTAATCACACCAATTTGGTGGTCGCCCACTTTGGCACGAAGTTCATTATATATCGTGCTTGCTATGAGGCTTTTTCCAGAAGCTGAAGCGCCAGCAATACCTACGATGACGCATTGATTATTATCAGACATTATTTTTGCACCCGATGTGGTTTGGTGATGAAAATAGATAAACTGCCCGATTATAGGGACTTAACCGATGTGATGCCAGTCAATGCTTAGACTTTAAAGCGGGTTTTATTCGAATGGAGTAACAAAGCACCAAGCAAACGTTTTCGTGCGTTACATGGTGCTTAACGGGCTATTCGACCAATGTAAAACTGATTGCATCTGGTTTGGCTATACCTTGCCAATACAGACGAGAGCAGACATGATCAGCTAACGCCAAGTAATGCTCAGCGTGCTCGCTTTCTGGTCTTGCGACTACCGTAGGCTTACCTTGATCAATATCTTCACGCACAGTGATGTGTAACGGGATTTGAGCGAGCAAAGCTAAACCATACTCACTGGCGAGTTGCTGCGCACCTCCCATTCCAAAGATATGCTCTTTCTCGCCACAGTGACTGCAAATGTGGTAGCTCATGTTTTCAACTAATCCAACCACCGGTACATCCACTTTTTCAAACATCGCCGCTCCCTTACGTGCATCCGCAAGCGCAAGGTCTTGTGGTGTCGTCACAATCACCGCCCCTGTTACAGGAATTTGCTGAGAAAGCGTTAATTGAATATCCCCCGTGCCCGGCGGCATATCAATCACGAGGTAATCCAATTCCGGCCACTCAGTTTCATTGAGTAATTGTGCTAGCGCTTTTGAAGCCATTGGCCCTCGCCAAATTGCCGCATCGGCTTTATCAACCAGATAGCCAATTGAGTGAGTATAAATGCCATGCGCAAGGATCGGCTGCATCCACTTATTGTCTCGCACTTCTGGTTTCGCATCTTGCTTACCAAGCATCATCGGCACTGATGGGCCATAAATATCGGCATCTAACAAACCGACTTTAGCGCCAGAGTGAGCAATTGCTAACGCCAAATTAACTGCGGTCGTTGATTTCCCAACCCCACCTTTTGCTGATGTTACAGCGATAATATTCTTTACCCCGTTTACACTGTGGGCAACTTTCGTTTGCAAGGCTTTCGGTGCGATAAGCACATCAAAACTAAATTCCACTACTTCTTTGGCTTGCTGTTTTGCTGTGATCCACTGAGACAACGATTGAACCAATTCACTCGCCGCAAAAGGTAGTTGAATGTTAAAAATACCCGCAGCAGAAATGGAAACCAAATTAGGCTGATTTGCCCAACCAGAAATCAGATAAGGATGTTCAAATTGGTTCAACCAATCGCAAAAATCTTGTTTAGACGTGAACTGATGCATACGCTCTCCTTTTTTGCTCATGCTATCACTCTCCTTTGTCTGACAGAACCCTAAAAAAGTTGCGGGATTCCTTAAGCGCACGCCTTGGAGTCATTCGCTTCATAAGGTAGTATTAGTCACAATTTCTAATACCTATCAATAAAAGCGAATATTAAGTATGGCGACTGATCCAAGAAACGTTTCTTCAAGGAAACTGCTGGTAACTTGTGCCCTTCCGTACGCTAACGGTTCGATCCACCTTGGTCATATGCTTGAGCATATCCAAGCCGACATTTGGGTTCGTTACCAACGCTTACGCGGCAACACTGTAAACTTCATCTGTGCTGACGATGCTCACGGCACGCCAATAATGCTTAAAGCGCAACAGATGGGTATCACGCCAGAAGAAATGATTGCCGCGGTAAGCGAAGAGCACCAAAAAGACTTTGCGGGCTTTGATATCAGCTTTGATAACTACCACAGTACGCACAGCGAAGAAAACCGCGAGTTGGCTTCACATATCTATCTTGAACTGAAGAAAAATGGCTTTATTTCTAGCCGCACTATTTCTCAGTTATTTGACCCAGAAAAAGAGATGTTCCTACCGGATCGCTTCGTTAAAGGCACTTGCCCTAAATGTAAGTCTGAAGACCAATACGGTGACAACTGTGATAATTGTGGCGAAACATACAGCCCGACTGAATTGATTAACCCGAAATCTGCCGTTTCTGGTGCTACTCCGGTAATGAAGGACTCTGAACACTTTTTCTTTGACTTGCCTCAGTTTGAAAGCATGCTTAAAGAGTGGACTCGTTCTGGTTCACTACAAACTGAAACTGCAAACAAAATGCAGGAATGGTTTGAGGGAGGCCTCCAACAGTGGGATATTTCACGCGATGCGCCATACTTTGGCTTTGAAATTCCAGGCGAAAAGAACAAATTCTTTTATGTGTGGCTAGACGCACCGATTGGCTACATGGGCTCATTCAAAAACCTATGTAACAAACGCGATGACTTAGACTTTGACGAGTACTGGAATAAAGACAGTAAAACAGAGCTATACCACTTCATTGGTAAAGACATTGTTTACTTCCACAGCCTATTCTGGCCTGCCATGCTTGACGGCAGCGGTTTCCGCAAACCAAACAATGTCTTCGTACACGGCTATGTGACTGTCAATGGTGCGAAAATGTCTAAGTCTAAAGGTACATTTGTCAAAGCAAGTACTTACCTTAACCACTTAGATCCTGAATGCTTACGCTACTACTACGCGGCAAAACTTAACAGCCGTATTGATGACCTTGACTTGAACCTTGAAGATTTCACGCAGCGCGTTAATGCTGACGTAGTTAACAAGATCGTCAACCTAGCTTCTCGTAACGCAGGTTTCATCACTAAGCGCTTTGATGGCAAACTTTCTGATACATTTGTTGAACCAGAACTGTATGCCGAATTTGCTGCCGCCGCTGAACGCATTGCAGAACTTTATGAAACTCGTGAATTCAGCCGTGCGATTCGTGAAATTACCGCACTCGCTGACAAAGCGAACCAATACGTTGATGAAAAAGCACCTTGGGTTGTGGCAAAACAAAAAGGTAAAGATCAAGAATTGCAAGATATCTGCTCGGTAGGTATTAATCTATTCCGTGTATTGATGACTTACTTGAAACCAGTTATGCCTGCACTGGCTGCACGTACCGAAGCTTTCTTGAATCAAGAACTTACGTGGGATGGCGTACAAGATCCACTCACAAGTCATAGCCTAACACCATTCAAAGCGCTATTTAATCGCATTGATCCTAAGCACATTGAAGCCATGATTGAAGCCTCTAAAGAAGATGCAGCAGCGGAAGCCGCAGCAAAAGAAAAAGCAGAAGCGGAAAACGAGAAAGCGAGCCAAACGGAACTGGACAAAGATCCAATTGCGGCTGAGATTGAGTTTGATGCATTTGCAGCGGTTGATATGCGTATTGCTCGTATCATCTCTTGTGAAGCAGTACCAAAAGCTGACAAACTACTAAAATTCCAACTAGATATCGGTGGTGAAACGCGTCAGGTATTCTCTGGAATTAAGTCGGCTTACAAACCCGAAGAGTTAGAAGGTAAACTGACCGTGATGGTCGCTAACCTCAAACCTCGTAAAATGAAGTTTGGCATGTCGGAAGGCATGATCTTAGCCGCTGGCCCTGGTGGTAGTGACTTGTGGATTTTAGAGCCACATGAAGGCGCTCAACCAGGTATGCGCGTAATGTAATCGCTCGCCAAATAACACAGTCCCCAATGCAGAGATGTATTGGGGATTTTTTATATCACCTGACCATCAATAGCGATCTGCCTCACACTTTTAGTTCAAAATGCACTATTTTGATGCATTAACTGGCCTTAATAAATCATAACCATCTGAATAATAAGAAATTAATAATTGGCATTAAGTCTGCTACCTCCTTATTGGTATAACATTAACAAGGAGTTGGTTATGTTTGTTTTTATCTCTATGCTCGTCTCTATCGGTATATTATGGTTCATGTTTTATTTATCTAAACAGCGTGAATCAACCTTACAGCGGAAATATGAATTACTGATCAATCTGCGCCAGTTGCTGCTTCTTAGCCGTCAGCACCGCAGCATTACGCACCATGCATTGCTATCAAACAGTCGACGAGACACCGAATTAACTGAAATACAGGACCAACTATTTCAGAAAAGTAACCAACTGATTGCCACAGCGCATTTTGACAACAAGCCAATGTACCGTGTACTGCAACTCAAGCTAAAAGCATTGATGAATGAATGGCCAGAACGCAGTGTAGCTCGTAATCAGATGATGCATGGTAAAACGATTCGCCACTGTATGTTCTTAATGGATGAAGTCATTTTGGCGTGGTTAGTTGAGTCAAGCCGCGAAGACTTAAGTGATGAATACCACATCAACTGGCAACAAGTCATTGATGCAATGGACTCACTCACGCAACTGCGTATTTGTATTGATGATATGCAAAGCCAGGATGGAAGAATGCGTCTACAGCACTACAGCGATGTTGTGAGACGTAAGATGAATCAGTTAGCGTTAATTAGCCCACTGACGATTGCTTCGCCTAGCTGTTCATCGGCCCTGCACAGCTTAGGTGAATTACACGACCACCCTGCTTTTGATATTAGCCCCGATAGGATGTATCAAATCACCACCGAAATATCATTGAGCATTTCGCATGTGTACGATCAAATGCTGAGTGATTTAACTGAAAGCCTCTACCAACCACTACCTAAAATTGCATTCAGTTGAGTAAAATAAGTCGGTTAGCATTAACGCTAACCGACTTACTCGATTTCTATCACAAATATTTTTTAAACAGAGCGCTAAAAGCAAACGATACCACTAGACTGAGCGATAGGTCGTCTTTAGGTTGGGATAAATGAAAGCAATATCGTGGATGTTAAGTTGTCTGTTATTCTCTTACCCGTTAGCCGCACAAGAAATGCGAGTAAAGTTTGCGATTGGAGAATGGGCTCCTTATACCAGTTCATCTGCTAACCCCAACGAGAAAATTGCAGAGCAGATAGTGGTCAAAGCCTTTGAAAGCCAGGGTTATCAGGTTGAATTGGATTACTTCCCTTGGTCACGCTCTCTACGCCTTGCAGCTCAAGATAAGTATGATGGCAGCTTCCCTTGGATGGTCAGCGACTCAAGACAGGAAAAGTTTCTTATCTCAGTGCCATTCTTTACTCAAAAAATTGTTTTTTTCTCACACAAAGATGTGGGCTTTACTTGGAACAATACTGAAGATCTCAAAAAATATATTATCGGTGCAACCCAAGACTACCAAGCAACCAATTATCTTATCAACTTAGGCGTTGAGCCCAATATCGCCAACGCTGAAGAGATTAATTTTATAAAGTTAGCCAAAAAACGTATTGATGCTTATCCGACAGGTTTGATCAGAGGAAACTATTTACTCGGTAAACTGTTTGATAGCAAAGAAGCATCTCAGTTCCAAGTCAGTAGCCAATCTCTGATGGAAGACAAAATGCATATTCTATTTTCTAAACACAACCTTGAACGCAGCCAACATCTTAACCGAGTGTTCGCTCGAGGTTTACAGCAGCTTATTGACAGTGGTGAATATCAACTTATCGTTTTTGACAGCAACCGGATTGATGAATGAAAATTTTGGCTGATGATTCTATGAACACAAAAGCCCCAAACATTGGGGCTTAGTTTTAAAGAGAAGTGTAAAGTTTAAGCGTTAAAGCATTTTACGTGCAGCTTCAACAACTACTTTAATTGAACGCGCTTCCGTCTCTTTCAGTATAGCGTGGTCTGGGATCTCTTTTTGAGTACGGTTAATGATAACACCGGCCACACAACCCGCTTTCAAACCAGAACTTGCACACATAGTCAGTAGCGTTGCAGATTCCATTTCAAAGTTTAGCACGCCCATGTCTTGCCATTCTTGCATTGAACCTTGGAAACGGCGTACAACACGACCAGTGAAAGTGTCATAACGTTCTTGGCCAGGGTAGAAAGTATCACTAGATGCCGTAACGCCCATATGCACTGTAGCACCACTTTCAACAACTGCTGCTTTCATCGCGGTTGCCACATCAAAATCAGCAACGGCAGGGAATTCCATTGGGGCAAAATGCAAACTCGCACCATCAAGACGAACAGAGCCTGTGCTCACGATCATATCACCAACATTGACATGTGGTTGGATGGCACCAGTGGTACCTACGCGTAAGAACGTACGAACGCCAAGTTGCGCAAGTTCTTCAACCGCAATAGAAGTTGAAGGACCACCAATACCAGTTGAACAAACCACCACTGGCTTACCATCTAATTCTGCACGGTAAACCGTATATTCGCGATGGCTTGCTAGAAAAACTGGATTTTCCATTTCTTCCGCGATTTTTTGTACACGCGCCGGATCACCAGGAATGATGGCTAGGGTTGCACCATTAAGATCGGCTTCGGTAACGCCAAGATGGAAAACTGCTTGAGACATAAGTGACTCCTTATTGCGGCTTGTTCAGCTCATAGATATTCATCGGGTATGGACTTACTTTATATGACCTAGCCTCAACAAAGAGTGATCAATTTCACAATGAATACCGTAATGTAACCGAACATTTCACGGAAAAACGGTTTGCATCACAAAAACGGTCCATATCGATGCAATAGTGTACGTTTAAATAATGCCATTGGTTTGCCTATACCCAAACTAATTGGAGTTGCAACTAGGCGGCAAGTGAGTGAATCCCCATGAGCATAGACATACTATGCGATTGAGTTGAGTGAACGTAGCCAACACCGCTGCGGCTTCAAGTAAAAAGGTTATATAGAACAAAACAATGCAATTATAGTTCGCATACTTCACATTTTCAGAAAGAATGGCGGTGAAAGCATAAATGATACAGGTGACAACCCGCCACCCGTATCAACATGAGGTTATTGCTTGAATTTCAATAAGCGCAAAGCATTCAATGTAACGAGAGCTGTCGCACCACTGTCAGCCAAAACAGCGACCCACAACCCTGTTATCCCCAATAAGCTTGTCACTAGAAATACGGCTTTTAAGCCAAGAGCCAGCGTGACATTTTGCCGAATGTTTCTTAACGTCGCTTGCGATAACTCCACCATGGTCGCTAATTCAATGAGCCGATTATGGGTAATAGCGGCATCTGCTGTTTCAAGCGCAACGTCGGTTCCTCCCCCCATTGCAATACCAATGCTCGCTTCTTTCATTGCCGGCGCATCATTGATGCCATCCCCCACCATGGCCACATTTTTTTGCTGTGCCAACTGCTGGATATAACTGACTTTATCTTGTGGCAACAAACTAGCTTTGAAGTCGATACCTAATTGAGTACTAATGGCTGCAGCACTTCTTTGATTATCACCCGTGAGCATGATCGTACTGATCCCGAGCCGATGCAGAGCATCAATGGCCTCTTTCGCATCTTCACGCAAGGTATCTTGCCAAGCCAATAGGCCAATCAGTCGCGCATCTTCCAAAGCAACAACAACGGTCTTACCTTCACTTTCTAACACTTCGATGCGCTGTTTTGTCTCATGAGAAACACTAACCGTCACTTTACTTGGCGCTAGTGCTTGGTATGTTTTTCCATCCACAACCCCACAAACACCTCGACCAATCAGTGCCTTCTTGTCAGAGGCCTGAGCAATAGGTAGCCCCATAGATTCAACTTTAGCAACCAAGGCGGTAGCCAGCGGATGGCTTGACCCCATTTCAATAGCTGCCACCATGCTCAATAATTGGTTTTCCGGATAACCATTAAGCGCAATCACATCAGTTACATCGGGTTTACCCTTAGTTAGTGTACCGGTTTTATCAAACGCGATAGTTTCAATTTTGCCTAACTGCTCTAACGCTGCTCCACCTTTTATCAAGGCTCCACGACGCGCACCGGCGGCTAAACCCGACGTAATGGCCGCTGGCGTTGAAATCACTAAAGCACAAGGACAAGCAATCAATAACAGCGCCAAACCTCGATACACCCACGTTTCCCAAGGCTGAGCAAAAAACAGTGGTGGGATAACAACCACCGCAAGGGAGAGCACCATCATTAATGGCGTGTACCAACGGCTGAATTGGTCAAGAAAACGTTCTAACGGCGCTTTACGAGCTTCAGCCTCTTCAATTAAATGCAAAATGCGGTCAATCGCATTTTCACCCTGTTTGGATACTATGATAAAACGTACCACTTGATCGACGACCACCGCGCCCGCCATCACATTCTCACCTTTAAAACGTTCAACTGGCAATGATTCGCCAGTTAAAGCACTTTCATCAAAACTGGCTGATACTTCATGTAACTGGCCATCGGCTGGAAGTCGTGCTCCCGGTGATACTTCAACAACATCCCCTGGCTGTAGCTCACTTACCGCGACATTCACGCGAGCTCCTGCCACTATTTTTGTTGCTGTTTCAGGTACCAGAGCCATTAATGCTTGCACACCACTTCTCGCACGAGAGGCGGCAAAAGCTTCCAAACGCTCACCGATAAGAAATAGTAAAAGAACCATCGCCGCTTCTACTGTTTCCCCAAGATAGAGTGCACCTAATGCGGCAACGCTCATTAACGTTTCTATAGCGAAAGGGGTTCCTGACTTTGCCAACTGTATCGCTTTTTTGGCAATCGGATATAAACCAGCCAAGCAGGTTACGACGAAAATCCAGTGGCTAATCTGTGGCAAGTAAGATTGGATAATGGCAGCAAAAACCATGGCTGAGGCTATTGAGAAGATTTGTGCATTGTGGATGAGGATCAATTTCCAACCAGTGTTATCGCTAGTTTTTACTTGAGATGCACCAGTGCGGCGAATCGAAAAGCCCGCACTGGCAACGGCTTGCTCTATCGCTTGTTCTGCCTCTGGCGCATTAAATTGAACCACCAGTTTTTCAGTAGCAAACAGTACTTTTGCATCAACAATAGCGTTTACTTTTTTAATCGCGGTTTCTATTTTTCGCGCACAAGAAGGACAATCCATTCCCTCTATTTGCCAACTTAAAGAATAAAGCGCATTGGATGATGCTCTCCGAGCAGATTCCTCGTCATCAGTAGGGTCTGCACCACTTGGACAACCTTGAGAGCTACAACAGCCGCCATCACTAGGCTCTACCGTAGCCGCTTTAATGGAGGTGATTTTGGGACTAGCACATGAAGCAGAATGCTGATGAACTATCGTTTTTTTTGTTGAGCGACAGGCGTCGTGTTTTGTACACATAAGGTTCTCCTTTTACTTTTCAATAAGCTTACACCTTAGAGCTAACTCCAAGGTCAATACTCCAGTAAAAAAAAGAGACGCTCTTTGGCGTCTCTGGACTACTCACACACAATTTAAGTTAGACTCAGGATAGCAAAGACAACGACATCCTTATTTCGATCGATTAGAAAACGATTGAATCTACTTATACTTGTCGCTTGAAACAGTTGTCGAGATTTTTACCCAGTGCACGTAGCACATCTCTTCGGGTGATAATACCCACCAATTTGCCCTGGTCTATCACGGGATAAACCTTAGGTTTACCGACTTTCATCATATCAGCAAGTTCTATAATGGAGGTATCAGGCCCGACAGATAACACATCAGGGTGCATACAGTCACTGACTAGATGTGTGTCTTGGCAAAAATAGCTGACTTTCACTAATTTATCGAGTAGGTCCTGCTCGGAAAGAAAACCGATAACCTGCTCTTGATCGTTAATGACAGGGCCGCCTAGATGATCAGAACGAATCACTTTATCTAGCGCGGCAGTGAGTGGCATTTCGGGTTTAAAAGTAACCGCTTGTAATGTCATATAATCTTTAACTTTGAGCGATTGCATAATAGTCTCCTTACTTGCAACGTTATGCTGCCTTTAGAGTAAGTGTTGTCTAATTTCTTGATTTTACTAAATGGAAATGACCAATTTTTTTAATAGGCAAAAACTATCACCATTCCAGAGTGTTACTTTACTAAAAGAAAATCATTGAAAAACAAAAAGCCCTTCGTCTCATTTATAAACCACTTAATAGCATTGAACACGCCATTGCGCGCAAGATTTTATCGTCAAGATCATCTATATATTAATGTATTAACTTTTATATTATTAAGGCTGAGGTATGGCGAATTCACCGTTAATATCCGCTATCTTAGAAAATCCAGTGTTGATGTATGCCTTCTTTGAATCGCTTCCTGAGCCAACTTTTCTCATTAATCGTGAAGGAGTCTATGTCGAAACATGGGGAGGAACCGACAGAAGTCGTCACCATAACCCTGCCACCATCATCGGCCTAAACCAATACCAAGTGCTTCCACACGATAAAGCTCGTTGGTTTAATCAAATCGTTGCTGACGTGATTGATAGCGGTCAGCACCAAGAATTCGAATATGAGCTTGATCCGAAAACTTTACCCTGTTTTGAAGGCATAGAAGGCCCTCAAGATGTTCAATATTTCAATGCACTCGTAATCCCGTTAGCCGGAACAGAGTATGTACTCTGGACGGTACGTAACATTACCGAATACAAACGTACTGTAGAAAAACTCGCGACCCACCAGCTCGAGCTTGAAAAACTGACCTATATAGATCACCTCACCCAAGTCTATAACCGCTACGCGATGGATTCCTTACTCCCTCAAGCTTTAGATATGGCTAGGCTAGAAAAATCCAGTGCCGCTATTTTTATGATCGATATCGATTGTTTTAAACAATACAACGACCACTATGGGCACGTTAATGGTGATGATGTGTTGCGTGAGGTAGGGAAACTACTTCAGCATTGGAAACGAAAACATGATCTCTGTTTTCGGTACGGAGGAGATGAATTTTTGCTATTTCTTACCGATATAGATGACAAACAATGTAAAGATAGAGCCTATCAACTACTCGATAAAGTGAGAGAACTAGCGATCCCCCACAAAGGTTCACACGTTTCTCCCTATGTTTCGATAACAATCGGCATACAACATTGCGTCGATATACCAACCAACATGACACCACAACAATTTGTTGCAATTGCAGATAAAGCTCTATTTCATGCTAAACATCAGCAACGAGGCACCATTCATATGCTCAAAAAGGACTAAGCAAATGGTACCTATCTCTGCCAACGAGCCGCAGCTTTAGCATCAGAATCTCTTGAATCCACCCAACGTGTTTCATGCGTGGTACGTTCTTTTTTCCAAAAAGGCGCTTTAGTCTTTAAGTAATCCATGATGAATTCGCACGCTTCAAATGCAGAACCACGATGCGCACTGGTAACACCAACAAACACAATTTGATCACCAATATCCATGTCGCCGACTCGATGAATCACACGAATTTTCTGCAAAGGCCAACGTAGCTCAGCTTGATCACAAATTTCACTGAGCGATTTCTCTGTCATACCTGGATAGTGCTCCAGCGACAAGCCAATGACGTTGTCGCCCAAGTTCATATCTCGAACTTTACCAATAAAAGTAACCACCGCACCGGCTGCCGTTCCCTCCGACAGATATTGATATTCGGCATCAACCGAAAAATCATCTTGCTGTACGCTTACTCTGCTATCCATTTTAGCCCCCAGTCACTGGTGGAAAAAAAGCAACCTCGTCACCAGTTTGCAACACTGTATCGAATGGGACAATCGACTGATTAACGGCGGCTAATAATTTACCAGCCTCTAGCGCGAGCCCCCACTTACCTTCTTGAGCGGCTAAGTGAGCACGCAATGCTTCAACCGTATCAAACTCACTATCAACAACCAAACTGTCTTGCCCAACTAATTCTCGTGTTTGAGCAAAGAAGAGAACCGTAATCATGCCTTCACCACTTACTGTCTTGTTTGAATTATAGTTTTCAAAATTCAATTTTTATTCTTCGGCCTTAAAGTGACCCGATTTCCCGCCTGTTTTTTCCAACAAACGAACTTGGCTAATCACCATATCTTTTTGAACGGCTTTACACATATCGTAGATGGTCAACGCCGCAACCGAAGCAGCCGTCAGAGCTTCCATTTCTACGCCTGTTTTTCCTGCAAGCTTACAAACAGATTCAATACGTACTTTATTTTCAGCCTCAATAGCCTCAAGCTGCACTTCAACTTTGGAAAGCAACAATGGATGACAGAGTGGAATTAAATCCCATGTTTTCTTTGCCGCCTGAATACCCGCGATACGAGCCGTAGCAAAGACATCACCTTTGTGATGTTGCCCAGAAACGATTAACTGCAACGTTTCTGGTGCCATATGAACAAACGCTTCTGCGCGTGCCTCTCTAACGGTTTCGGCCTTTGCCGAAACATCAACCATGTTAGCTTCACCAGAAGCATTAATATGAGTAAATGAGCTCATCGGGCTTCCTTATACCGCAAGGTGAGGCATGAAATTACAAGGGCGATGACTTGCATCCATTTGCTGCTTAATAATTTTCGTCCAACCAGTACGACATGCCCCGGTAGACCCCGGCATCGCAAAAATTACGGTGTGATTAGCAAAACCCGCAATAGCGCGAGATTGAATGGTGGATGTACCTATCTCTTCATAAGAAACCATTCGGAATAACTCGCCAAAACCTTCCACTTCTTTATTAAATAAAGGCTTAAGTGCTTCAGGTGTACTGTCACGAGAAGTGAAGCCTGTTCCTCCAGTGATCAACACCGCTTGGACGTTTTCATCAGCAATCCACTGTGAAACAATCGCTCGAATTTTGTACATATCATCAATGACAATTTTCTTATCTGCTAATTTGTGACCAGCTTCTTGAAGCTGCTCGGCTAAGTAACCGCCTGAGGTATCATTTTCTTCAGTACGAGTATCTGACACTGTTAATACCGCGATATTTGCAGGTTGGAATTTGCTTTCTGCGTGACCCATTAGTTCACCTTTCTTTTTAAAATATGATGTTGTATTGAACTTGCCCCTTCGTTATATCGTGGGCAAGTATCAGAAAATTCGAATTTTAGCCGCCGATTGAGGCGAGATGTGGTGTCATTCCTGTATGACCATCATGTAGAAAATGACTCACAGATTTAGTTTGTAATTGCGCTTGGATACGTTCAATTAACGCTGTTTCTTGTTCATCTTTTTCAAGCAGATCACGCAGTTCAACTCCATGGTCGCCAAACAGACACAAATGCAGTTTGCCTTTTGCTGATACTCTTAAGCGATTGCAACTCTCACAAAAGTTTTTCTCATAAGGCATGATAAGGCCAATCTCACCTTGGTAATCGGCATGAACGAACACTTGTGCCGGACCATCATTATTAGCTCGTGCTTTGAGCACCCAGCCGTCCGCAATAAGTTGATTACGAATCGCTACGCCAGAAACATGATGACGGTCGAACAAGCTATCCATATCTCCAGTTTGCATCAATTCAATAAAACGCAGTTGAATAGGACGGTGTTTGATCCAGTTGAGAAAAGCAGGAAGCTCGTGATGATTCATGTCTTTCATCAGTACGACATTAACTTTAACCTGCTCAAATCCGACTTCAAAAGCACGCTCAATCCCCGACATTACATCATTGAACTTATTCTCGCCCGTGATCTGATGAAACATTCGCGGATCTAAACTATCAACACTCACATTGACGTGAGTTAACCCCGCGGCTTTCCAATGTTCAACTTGCTTCGCCATACGGTAGCCATTGGTTGTCGTCGCTACTTTATTGATGCCAGCTGTATTGGCCACTGTCGCAATAATTTCGGTGAAATCTTTGCGGAGACTGGGCTCACCACCAGTGATGCGTACTTTAGACGTACCACAATCAGCAAATGCTTTTACGACGCGTTGTATCTCTGGGAGGGTTAAAAATGACGAATTTTTCTGCCCCGAAGGTTTATAACCATCAGGCAGACAATATGTGCATTTAAAGTTACAGACATCTGTAACGGATAAGCGTAAATAATAAAATTTACGCTGAAATCTATCTTCGAATTGTTGCGCCACGAAACACCTTTCCAAATACGGGAGGCATAATCATTTCCAATTATGCCCTTGTGGCAGTAGACCACTGGCTTAACCACCTTATCTCACAAAAATGAGACTTAGCTGATTAAGCTCGGAGCTATGGCAGCTGTTGAGGTATTATAATCAACCAAATCAACAGCAGCTGAAGGTAAAATACTTAATATTTTTAAGTGATTCTACCCTTGTAGCAAAAAAAATATATCCACCACTCAATTTACCACCTAATGAGTATGAGTTATGAACCACCTACTCTAAATTGTAGTGAAATATTTAAAAATAAGAAGAAACAGATGAGTATTTACGCATCCAAAAAAGTCGTCGCTATAGGCGGCGGACACGGGCTAGGACGTATGCTAGCGGCTTTAAAAGATTTCGGTTCTAACGCAACCGGTATTGTTACCACTACCGATAACGGCGGCTCAACTGGTCGCATTCGCCACTGCCAAGGTGGTATTGCTTGGGGTGATACTCGCAACTGTATTAATCAATTGATTACCGAACCCTCGATCAGTTCGATGATGTTTGAATATCGCTTCAAAGGCGCAGGTGAGCTGAATGGACACAACCTTGGTAATTTAATGCTAACTGCTTTAGACAACCTATCGGTACGCCCCCTCGATGCAATCAACCTGATTCGCAATATGCTGAAAGTGGACGTCAATATCGTGCCAATGTCGGAGCATCCTTCTGATCTGACTGCTTTGTCTTTGGATGGTCGCTGGGTTACAGGTGAAACCAATGTCGATGAAATGCAGGAAAACTTGCGCCGTTTAGACTTGTCGCCTGAAGTACCAGCTACGAAAGAGGCGGTAGCGGCAATCAGTGCTGCAGATTGTATTATCCTTGGCCCCGGCAGTTTCTTAACCAGTGTAATGCCGCCACTGTTACTGCCAGAGATCGGCAATGCCATTAAACAAAACATAAAAGCAAAATTGATTTTTGTCGAAAACTTATCGCCAGAGCAAGGTCCGGCGGGAAGAATGTCACTTCAACAAAAATTGGAATGGTGTGAGAGAGCATGTCATGCTCGTGGTATTGATGTTGTGATTGGCGACACGCCTCATCCAGAGCTCGCTGAACGATGGAATTGTGTCACCAACGACTTAGCCTCTCCCAACCGCGACTGGCGGCATGATCGCGTAAAACTTCAGCAAGCGATTGAAGCTCAGTTAATCGGTTAATTCCCTATGGAATTACCTAATAATTAACTTGGCTCCATCAAGTTGGAATAACAGCGATGCGTTTCTTCAATCAAACTCAGCATCGCTGCCAATTCTTGAGCCTCATCAAATAACAACTGCTCTTTCGCTTTCGCGTCAATCTCAACGGCTTTAGCACATAATCTATCAGCACCAAAGCTCGATGCGCTACTTTTTAGAGCGTGGCTAATCTCTTTGAGATACTCAAACTTGTTACTTAGCGTGTCATCAGTAAGCTTATGAGAGTAGTCACTAAGCTCCCCTAGAAAGATCTGCAACAATACAGGAACGTTCTCTTCACCAATTTCCTGAGCTAAATGTGCAATTTTATTTTGATTTATTAATTCCATTTCGATTAATTCTCTTTGGCGTTCCATGCTTGAATTTTACGATAGATGGTTGAAGGGCTAACATCTAAATAACCCGCGGCTTTAGGAATATTGCCATCACAAGCATCAATCGCTTGCTCAATGGCTTGCTTCTCTGTTAACCATAGTGGAAAAATATCATGTACGGTGACACTTTTTTTATCAGTCTCTGAATTCGAATTGGGGATACGGATTTGATTATCCAGAACTTGGTTCAAAGGTGGTGGTAGCATAGTTAGTTGGATCTCACTACCTTGGTTCAAAACAACAACGTTACGTAAAACATTTTGTAGTTGGCGAACATTACCGGGCCATTCATACTGTGTAAAACGCTCAACCACCTCAGGCGCTAGACGGACAAAGCCTTTTCCTTCTTCTTTCGACATGAAACCTAACAACGAATAAGCGATTTCAATAACATCATCACCTCGTTCTCGCAAAGGGGGTAAATGCAAAGGGATTACATACAGTCGATAGTACAAATCTTCTCGAAAACGCCCTTCTTGAACTTCTTTCCAAGGGTCACGGTTGGTTGCACAAACAAAACGCACATCCACACTTTTCATTTTAGACGAACCGACTTTTTGGAATGTACCCGTTTGTATAAAACGCAATAGCTTGGTTTGTAAATCCAAGTCCATTTCACACAATTCATCCAAAAATAGAGTACCACCATCGGCTAGCTCGGCAGCACCTTGTCGGTCGGTGGCTGCACCAGTAAATGCACCTTTGACGTGACCAAACAACTCACTTTCTATCAAATCTTTAGGAATCGCCGCACAATTGATGGCAATAAACGGTTTATCACCGCGCTTACTCGCAGCATGAATCGCTTCGGCGCACACCTCTTTACCTGTACCACTCTCACCTGTGATAAAAATACTGGCTTTACTGGTTGCGGCAGAGTCAATAGTGCGATAAACCGACTGCATAGTTTGACTACTTCCAATAAAACCTTGGTAATTCTGATTACCCGGATTACCGACGTCATCTCGTAATTTGCTTGCTTTGCGAATGGCGTTATTGACCGTGACACGCAAACGGTCCGCTTCACAGGGTTTAATCAGAAAGTCTTGTGCCCCATGACGCATTGCTTCAACGGCAGTATCAATCGAACCGTGTGCTGTCATGAAAATCACAGGGACGTCAGGATATTGATCTTTGACCGCGTGCAAGACGTCCATACCAGTCATATCCGGTAATCGAAGATCGAGCAAAATTAAATCTGGCTCTCGATGGGCCAAGCTTTCTATTGCGTAGCGGCCGGTCCCGACGATATTAATATCGATTTCAAGAGGCGTTAAATAAGAACGATACAACGCCGCAACAGACGCAGTATCTTCGACCATCAGAAGATACTTAGTCTTCCGTATTGATAAACTCGATTGCATAACCTAGCCATTAACATTTGCAGTATGCCTTAATTGTTGCATTAAGGTTTGCATTTTGCAAAAAAAAGTTAGAGAAAGCCGATAGTTTAAAGCCCACATCACACTTTAGGGCTTAGTTAAGCTTGGCATGGTATATGCTTTAGCTTATATGACCCTTAGGGGTCACCTAGCCAACTGACGTTGTTAGTGAATAAAGTATTCACAAATAACAGCCAATAGAGTCTCTTTTCTATTGGCTATTTTTTTAACTATTGGTTATGAACTGCTGACGTAACTTCTCAATCTCATCTCGTTTCTGTGCTGCTAATTCAAATTCCAAATCTTGCGCATGTTTATACATTTTAGCTTCTAATTTACTGATCTCTTTCTCTAATTGCAGTGGTGTTAACGCGCCATAGGTTTGAGAGCTTTCGGCCACTTTCGATAACGGAACTTGAGCGCTAGCACGCTGTTTTTTCGATTTGGTGATGTCACCCAATTCCATAATATCTTTGATATTACGTTTAAGGGCCTGCGGTTGAATGCCCAGCTCCTCGTTGTGCGCTTGCTGCTTTTGACGACGACGCTCGGTCTCATCCATCGCTTTCTTCATCGAGTTAGTGATACGGTCTGCATATAAAATCGCTTTGCCTTCGATATTACGTGCGGCACGACCAATGGTTTGAATCAGCGATCGTTCTGAACGTAAGAAGCCTTCTTTATCTGCATCCAAAATAGCAACCAACGACACTTCTGGCATATCCAAACCTTCGCGAAGTAAGTTGATGCCCACTAATACATCAAACTCACCCAAACGAAGATCACGAATAATTTCAACTCGTTCAACTGTGTCAATATCCGAGTGAAGGTATCGAACTTTTACTCCATGCTCATGCAGATATTCGGTTAAATCCTCTGCCATTCGTTTAGTCAGAGTGGTAACCAATACTCGCTCTTCCTTGGCCGAACGGATTCGAATTTCAGACAACAGATCATCAACTTGTGTCGCCACCGGGCGAACCTCCAGCACAGGATCAAGCAAACCCGTTGGACGAACAACTTGATCGACAATCTGACCTTGCGATTTTTCCAATTCGTAGTTACCCGGTGTCGCAGAAACAAAAATAGTTTGTGGCGCGAGTGATTCAAACTCTTCGAACTTCAATGGGCGGTTATCTAGGGCAGAAGGCAAACGGAAACCAAATTCGACCAACGTTTCTTTGCGCGATCGATCCCCTTTAAACATTGCGCCAATTTGCGGCACAGTGACGTGAGATTCATCAATAATCAACAAGCCATCATGAGGCAGATAGTCAAAAAGTGTTGGCGGTGGCTCACCTTCATTACGACCGCTGAGATAGCGCGAGTAGTTTTCAATACCAGAACAGAATCCAAGTTCATTCATCATTTCAATATCAAATTGAGTGCGCTGCGATATCCGTTGTTCTTCGAGCAATTTGTTATTTTCAAGCAGATAAGCTTGGCGAGTTCGCAGCTCTTCTTTAATCAGTTCTATTGCATCTAATATTCGCTCTCTAGGAGTCACGTAGTGAGTTTTGGGATAAACAGTATACCTTGGCAAGTCACGCTGAATCATCGCCCCTGTGAGCGGATCAAACAGGCTGATGCAATCAATCTCATCATCAAACATTTCGACTCGTACAGCGGCATAGTCTGACTCGGCTGGAAATATATCAATCACTTCACCGCGGACTCTGAATTGACCACGTTCAAACGCCATGTCGTTACGTGTGTATTGAAGCTCCGCTAAACGGCGGATAATATCGCGCTGATCCATCACATCACCACGGCGGACGTGCAGCATCATCTTTAAATATGAATCTGGATCACCCAACCCATAAATAGCGGAAACCGAAGCAACAATAATTGCATCTTTACGCTCTAAAAGTGCTTTGGTCGCGGAAAGCCGCATTTGTTCTATATGGGAGTTAACCGAGGAGTCTTTTTCTATAAACGTGTCCGTGGTTGGCACATAAGCTTCTGGTTGGTAGTAATCGTAGTACGAGACAAAATACTCAACCGCATTATTGGGGAAGAATGATTTCATTTCCCCATACAATTGAGCGGCTAAGGTCTTGTTAGGTGCCAATAAAATTGCTGGACGCTGAGCTTGCGCAATGACATTGGCTAAAGTAAACGTTTTGCCCGACCCCGTCACACCCAATAAGGTTTGATGAGCAAGCCCTGCGTCTAACCCAGCAAATAACTGTTTAATCGCCGTTGGTTGATCCCCCGACGGTTGATAGTCTGATACCAATTCAAACGCTTTGTTCATAGTTCCTCTAACCAATGCCTGTGACCTCTCAAGCATTCTCGCTGTTAGCGAGGTTTTGTTGCAAGCAATTCATCAAAATAGTTGTGCAGAAGATCGAGCAAGCATCGAAAAAAACACTAGATTACCACTTTGGAGTTTGCTATCATCCTCCACCCAATTCGTACAAAAATCAGCCTTGTACAAAAAAATAATCCACTTGTTTTCCCCAAAATACTATTGAAAATCGATATTTTTATTTTTACGCGATGTAACCACCACCACAATCGTCTCGGTTGATAAGTCATAAAAAAAACGTAAAAACAAACAGTTAAATACAAGATTAACAGTAAGTCACATTTGAGTAATTACTCAATATCTGTCCTAAAAACAAGTTGCGCAAGGTTCATTAACACACTTATCCACAATTTTGGTGGATAAGTAAACCTAGCCTAATACTGATAAGGGATACAAAAAAGTAAAGCATTTTTAATGGGAAAATTTATTTTTTATTGATGTAAAAAGGTTGACACTAAACATCTCGCTAGCTAACATTCGCACCGCTTAAAGCAATTCCCCCTTAGTTCAGTCGGTAGAACGGCGGACTGTTAATCCGTATGTCGCAAGTTCAAGTCTTGCAGGGGGAGCCAAATTCCAGAAAAAAGACGTCCTAGGACGTCTTTTTTTGTATCTAAACCTAGCTATTTCAAGGAATTGCATTCTCTTAACGTCTTTTCCTGACTCGTACTAGCTTAGAAGTTTAGGTACACAAATAGGTACATTGTCCGTATGTTCCAATTTACGGTGTACAAATCATGGCAAGAACAACTCAATCTTTAACAGATAAACAAATCTCTAACGCTTTCTAAGCTGCCTGTGCGGCAGTGAACGGCAAGATCTGAGTCCTTTGTTGCGAACATAGCCTTGCCACAAGGCAAGCATTTCTAAAAACCGATGCCGTTCTTGAAGAGTGTGAATAGTCAAACCAATAATACCCATAGAAAATAATGAGTATAACGTAGCATAATCAATCAGATGCATCTGTGATTATTTCGATATTACATCTAGAAATTCGCAACAATGGAATGAGGGATATCGAGCAAGAAATGTATTTCAAAGCATAACTTTGAGAACAACTACAACTTTGCTCCAAAGCCATGATGCCAAATAGTAGAGTGGTATAATAGCCATCAAGCCCAACGCTTATATTAGCTATGGCAATCAACCTCATGCGGTAAGTTTGGCGCGAAAGCGTATAGATTTCCGCCAAAGGTATAAAACCTTATCTTTCCTTGGTTGTTATTACCCTTGCAAAGCACGATAATGACCGGATCGGAATTTAAGATTGATATAACTATGACCGAATATTTTTTGTTGTTAGTTGGCACAGTACTGGTCAACAACTTTGTACTGGTAAAGTTTTTGGGGCTTTGCCCTTTTATGGGTGTCTCAAAAAAACTAGAAACGGCAATAGGCATGGGGTTGGCGACGACATTCGTACTAACCTTAGCCTCTGTGTGTGCCTACCTAGTTGAAAACTACATACTCCACCCATTAGGCATTGAATACCTGCGCACGATGAGCTTTATATTAGTTATTGCGGTAGTGGTGCAATTTACCGAAATGGTGGTACACAAAACTAGCCCAACGTTGTATCGCCTACTTGGTATTTTTCTTCCTTTGATCACCACTAACTGCGCTGTTTTGGGTGTGGCTCTGCTTAATATCAACGAGAACCACAATTTTATTCAGTCTATTATTTATGGGTTTGGTGCTGCCGTCGGGTTTTCATTGGTATTGATTCTGTTTGCCTCAATGCGTGAACGCATCAGCGTGGCCGATGTACCCACGCCTTTTAAAGGGGCCTCTATCGCGATGATTACCGCAGGTCTTATGTCTCTTGCTTTTATGGGCTTTACGGGGTTAGTGAAACTGTAATATGAGTACGATACTAATCGCTGTTCTCGCGCTTGCTGCTCTAGCCGCCATTTTTGGTGCCATTTTGGGCTTTGCTTCTATCCGCTTTAAAGTGGAGGCCGACCCTATCGTCGATCAAATTGACGCTATTTTACCGCAAACTCAATGCGGGCAATGTGGATACCCAGGTTGTCGTCCTTACGCTGAAGCCATCGCTGGCGGAGACAAAATCAATAAATGCCCACCAGGTGGCCAGGCAACCATCGAAAAACTGGCCGATTTAATGGGCGTCGAAGCAGAAGAGTCAGCCCACGACCTTGATAATAAAGTGAAAACCGTTGCATTTATTCATGAAGATATGTGCATCGGCTGCACAAAATGCATTCAAGCTTGCCCTGTGGATGCGATTGTCGGCGGCACTAAAGCACTGCATACCGTTATAAAATCGGAATGTACTGGCTGTGACCTCTGTGTTGCGCCTTGTCCAACTGACTGTATTGAAATGATTCCAGTAGAACAAACCACCGATACTTGGAAGTGGCAAATGAACGCCATTCCTGTTGTTGATGTTACCGATTCTGCATCTCAATCGCAGAAAAGCGTGAATTAAGGACTGGTATGTTGCCATTAATTGAACAAATTAGAACGGGTGCGCTTTGGAATTTTCCTGGCGGCATTCACCCACCAGAAAATAAACGTCAATCAAACCAAACACCATTGATTGCCGCATCCATTCCCAACGAAATCGTGTTGCCTTTAAAGCAACATATTGGCCGCGCAGGTGATTTACTGGTAACGGTTGGTGAGCGTGTACTGAAAGGACAACCTTTAACCCAGTATACATCGACCTTCATGCTGCCTGTGCATGCCCCTACCTCGGGAACAATTTCTGCAATTGAACCACGTACTACCGCACACCCTTCAGGGCTGAGCGAAATGTGTATCGTCATAACAGCAGACCAACAAGATGAATGGATCGCGCGCACTCCTATAGCTGATTACCAGCAGAAAACACCAGAGCAACTGATTGAAGTAATTCGCCAAGCGGGTATTTCAGGGCTAGGTGGCGCAGGCTTCCCAACAGCTAAAAAAATACAATCGGGCTTGGCTCGCACAGAAATACTGATCATTAATGCGGCCGAGTGTGAACCTTACATTACCGCCGATGACGTTTTGATGCAGCAACATGCAGAAGAAATCATCCTAGGCATTAGCATCGTTGAACACATACTCAAACCAAAATTGACCATCATTGGTATTGAAGATAACAAACCCGAAGCAATTCGAGCATTAGAAAAAGCGGCTATTAATAAAAACATCGTGATCCGCGTTATCCCAACTAAATACCCGTCTGGTGGCGAAAAGCAGATGATTAAGCTGCTGACTAACCAAGAAGTTCCCGTCGGGAAAATTCCAGCTGATATCGGACTTATGGTGCAAAATGTTGGGTCAATGTATGCTATTAAGCGTGCTGTAATTAACGGTGAGCCGTTAATCAACCGAGTGGTGACACTAACTGGCAAGACGTTCAAGCAACCTCGTAATGTATGGGTATTACTAGGCACTTCCGTGCAACATTTACTGGAGCAGTTTGGTTATACCGCTGATAAAAAACTGCCGAGGTTGATTATGGGTGGCCCAATGATGGGCTTTACCTTGCCTCACTCTCAGGTGCCCATCACCAAAACAACCAACTGTATTCTTGCTCCTACACGTAAAGAAATTGCATCGTCACAACACGAAATGGAATGTATTCGCTGTGGGCAATGTGCTGAAGTTTGTCCCGCATCATTACTCCCCCAACAACTGCAATGGCATGCAAAAGCACAAGAATATGACAAGTGTGAAGAACTGCATCTACAGGACTGTATTGAGTGTGGTGCATGCGCTTATGTGTGCCCTAGTGAAATTCCTTTGGTGCAGTATTATCGTCAAGCAAAAGCGGAAATAAAAACACGTAAGCAAGAAGCTGAAGCAGCAGAGCGGGCCAAGCTACGCTTTGAAGAGAAAAAAGCACGCTTAGAAAGAGATAAAGCTGAGCGTGAAAATCGCTTTAAGAAAGCCGCTGATGAACGCCGTCAAGAGATGAAAAAAACAGGTGGTGATGATGCTGTTGCAGCCGCTATCGCACGCGTTAAAGCACAAAAAGCCCAAGCTGAAACTAAGGATTCACCTGACGTTAAACCTGCAGTGGCAGCCGCTATAGCCAGAGCAAAAGCTAAACAGGCGCAAGCACTTCAAGCAGGCGAAACGCAACCTGACAATTCTGAAATGATAAAGCTCCGAGAAGAGCGAAAACGCCAAGCAAGAGAGCGAAAAGCGCAATCGAGCGGTGCCGAAGAGCCTGTGGTTACTGACACTACGGATAAAAAATCGGCAGTGGCTGCGGCCATTGCACGGGCTAAAGCACGCAAAACCGAGCAACAAACAGAGCTGTCACAAACTCAAACACCAGTGGAACCGACTGAGCAAGACGACCCGAAAAAAGTCGCGGTAGCGGCGGCCATTGCGCGTGCTAAAGCGCGTAAAGCCGAGCAACAAACAGAGCCGTCACACACTCAAACACCAGTGGAACCAACTGAGCAAGACGACCCGAAAAAAGCCGCGGTAGCAGCGGCCATTGCACGAGCTAAAGCACGCAAAGCAGAGCAACAAACAGAGCTGTCACACACTCAAACACCAGTGGAACCGGCTGAGCAAGACGACCCGAAAAAAGCCGCGATAGCAGCGGCCATTGCACGAGCTAAAGCGCGCAAAGCAGAGCAACAAACAGAGCTGTCACACACTCAAACACCAGTGGAACCGGCTGAGCAAGACGACCCGAAAAAAGCCGCGGTAGCGGCGGCCATTGCCCGAGCTAAAGCACGTAAAGCAGAGCAACAAACAGAGCCGTCACACACTCAAACACCAGTGGAACCAACTGAGCAAGACGACCCGAAAAAAGCCGCGGTAGCGGCGGCCATTGCGCGTGCTAAAGCACGTAAAGCCCAACAAAAAAAACAAGTTAATGAAAACAATGAGGAGAATGAGTAGTGGCCTTTTTTATTGCCAGCTCCCCCCACGCGCACAGTAAGCGCAGCACCTCAGACTTGATGAAGTGGGTAGCTTTATGCGCTATCCCTGGACTGATTGCACAAAGTTATTTCTTCGGTTGGGGCACTATTATTCAGCTCATATTGGCCATTGTGATTGCTTTATCACTTGAAGCCGGAGTAATGCTGCTGCGCAAACGCAACCCAACTCGCTCACTGAGTGATTACAGCGCATTGGTCACCGCATGGTTGTTAGCTATTGCCATTCCTCCGATGTCACCTTGGTGGGTGCTGTTTATTGGTCTGCTTTTTGCCATTGTGATCGCAAAGCATCTATATGGCGGAATCGGACAAAACCCCTTCAACCCAGCAATGGTTGCTTATGTGGTTTTGCTGATCTCATTTCCAGTACAGATGACCAGTTGGATAGCACCGAACGCATTGGCACCAGAGCCCATTTCATTTAGTGATGCATTTTTACTCATTTTTAGCGGCTTTAATATTGAAGGGCTTTCACTACAACAAATTCGAACCGGCATTGATGGCGTTACTATGGCAACACCATTAGATTCGGTAAAAACATCACTGCGCGCAGGTCAAACTGTGTCTGAAGCCATGACGCATCCACAATTTAGTGGCTTAGCGGGTATTGGTTGGGAATGGGTCAACCTCGCCTATCTAGCCGGTGGACTACTGCTAATAAAGCTGCGCGTCATTAATTGGCATATTCCTGTTGCTGTGCTGGGTGGTTTGCTGTGTGCCAGCCTTATCACTCAACTCATTGCTCCAGGAACAACAGCATCACCGCTGATTCATTTACTTTCTGGTGCAACAATGTTGGGGGCATTCTTTATCGCCACCGATCCTGTCACCGCCTCGACCACAGTAAAAGGTCGTCTTATTTACGGTGCATTCATTGGCATGATGGTCTTTGTTATTCGCAGTTGGGGTGGTTTTCCCGATGGCGTTGCCTTTGCCGTATTGCTAGCAAACATGTGTGTACCGTTGATCGACTACTACACTAAACCTCGTACTTATGGTCATTAAGGAGCACTATGTTAACCGCCATTCGTAAAAACGGTTTGATCCTTGCTATCTTTGCTTGTGCTTCGACAGGCGTTGTAGCCTTAACTCAGTATCTCACTGAAGAGCAAATAAGCAGACAAGAGCAAGCGCAGTTGCAGTCGATCCTCAACCAAGTCATTGCTCATGATGCACATGATAATGAGCTATATAAATCCTGTACACTGGTTAAAGACCCAGCACTAGGAACTGAGCAGCAGATGCATGCTTATATTGCAACACTCAACGGTCAGCCGAGCGCGTTAGCGATTGAAGCAATCGCGCCTGATGGCTATAACGGTGCAATAAAAATCATTATAGGTATCCAACAAGATGGAACGATCACTGGCACGCGAGTTTTAGCGCATCAAGAAACTCCGGGGCTGGGTGACAAAATCGACCTGCGTGTCACAGACTGGATATTGAATTTCACAGGCAAACAAGTGACCGCACAGAATCTGGATACTTGGAAGGTGCGCAAAGATGGTGGACAATTTGACCAGTTCACTGGCGCAACTATCACACCAAGAGCGGTAGTGAAAGCAGTGAAAAATACGGTTGCTTTTGTTAACAACAACCGTGAACAGTTATTAGCTCAACCTTTTGACTGCCAAGGAGCCAATGATGACTGACCACAAAACGCTAATTAAAAATGGTATGTGGAGCAACAACCCAGCGTTAGTACAGCAACTTGGGTTATGTCCATTGCTTGCCGTATCGTCAACCGTGACCAATGCCTTAGGTTTGGGCATCGCAACCTTATTAGTTCTGGTGTGCTCTAATGTCACTGTATCTTTGGTGAGAGATTACGTACCAAAAGAAGTTCGTATCCCCGTCTTTGTGATGATCATCGCCGCACTGGTTACCTGCGTGCAATTGTTGATGAACGCTTACGCTTACGGCTTGTATCTCTCGCTTGGGATCTTCATTCCTCTCATTGTCACCAACTGCATCATCATTGGCCGCGCTGAAGCATTTGCATCAAAAAATGCAGTATTACCTTCTGCTCAAGATGGATTTTGGATGGGAATGGGTATGACCACTATTTTAGTGGTTCTAGGTGCAATGCGCGAAGTGATTGGCAATGGCACACTGTTTGATGGCGCCGATTTATTGCTAGGAGATTGGGCGACCATGCTGCGTATCGAAATATTCCATTTTGATAACAGCTTCTTGCTTGCCCTGCTTCCACCTGGTGCGTTTATTGGGGTCGGTTTTTTGATTGCGGCTAAAAACATTATCGATAGTAATATTGCTGCTCGCCAGCCAAAAGAACAAAAGCCAGCCATAGAACGAGCACGTGTGACCAACGCCTAATATAAGTCAAAATACAAAGGAAGCAGCCAGCACGATGAACAATAGCAAACGAGTCGAGATTCTCGAACGCTTAAGGGAAAACAACCCTAAACCGGAAACTGAACTCAAATGGACAACACCTTTTGAGCTGCTTATTTCAGTATTGCTTTCCGCTCAAGCGACGGATGTCAGCGTCAACAAAGCAACGGACAAGCTCTACCCGATTGCCAACACCCCACAGGCTATTTTCGATTTGGGTGTTGAGGGACTGAAAGAGTATATAAAAACCATTGGGTTATTTAACTCCAAAGCTGAGAATGTGATTAAAACCTGTCGAATTTTACTCGACCACTATCATGGTGAGGTTCCTGAGAATCGAGAAGCATTAGAATCGCTCCCCGGTGTCGGGCGGAAAACGGCAAATGTCGTCCTCAACACCGCTTTCGGCTGGCCGACTATCGCGGTAGATACACATATTTTCCGTGTTTCGAATCGTACAAAATTTGCAGTTGGTAAAAACGTTGATGACGTCGAGCAAAAACTGCTAAAAGTCGTCCCTAAAGAATTCAAAATTGACGTTCACCATTGGTTGATTCTTCATGGTCGCTACACCTGTGTGGCAAGAAAGCCCCGTTGCGGTAGCTGTATTATTGAAGACCTTTGTGAATACAAAGAAAAAACTGAACTATAAAAACTTGCCAAGAAGCTAGGAGCCCATCATGTCAAATAGTCGTATTTTGCACACTATGCTACGCGTCGGTGATTTAGATAAATCTATCGAGTTTTACACCAAAGTTATGGGTATGCAGTTACTGCGTACCAATGAAAACACTGAGTATAAGTACACATTAGCGTTCCTGGGTTATGGTGATGAGTCACAAGGCGCAGTGATAGAACTGACCTATAACTGGGGCACCACCAGCTATGACCCTGGCAATGCATTTGGCCACATAGCCATTGGTGTCGAAGATGTCTACACAACCTGTGACGCGATTAAAGCGGCTGGCGGTAATGTCACTCGTGAAGCAGGGCCAGTAAAAGGCGGTACGACCCACATCGCTTTTATAAAAGACCCTGACGGCTACATGATTGAACTTATTCAAAACAAGCAAGCTTCAGCGGGATTAGAAGGCTAATTAAGCATAAGCTAGATATAGAAAAAGCAGCCATCGCTGCTTTTTCTATATCTATTGAGCTGGATTAGATCAGTGTTCGTCCCAATGAGATAACCACTCTTCGGTTTTTATCTTTGCCGATTGGTGATGCGTTATCAGCGATTGGTCTGCGCTTACCATAACCTTGCACTTGAATGCGGTCTTCAGGTAAACCTAATGATTTAAAATAATCCCTTAAGACTTCAGCTCGACGTTCTGAGAGATCTTGGCTTACGCTCTTACCATCCACTGAATCGGTATAGGTTGAAACCAAAACTAAGTCGATGTCTTGGTTATAACGGATATATTCTGCAATTTGCGCGAGTCGTTTTTGCGATGCTTTATTGAGTTGTACGTTATCACGGTCGTAATGCAAAATCGTAAAGGAAATGTCTTCAAAGCTGTACGGCAGCAAATTGCTCACACAATCGCTAAATATATTGTATTTCTCTTGGAACAGCACTGATGATAGTGCTACTTCGATGCGCTGATCTCTGCTTTGCCAATCTTGATAACTAAACGTCGGGTAACGTCCTTTCTCTAATTCACTGAGTAAACTCCACGCGGTTTGCCCACCAATATAGCCATCAAACTGCTTAAAAAATTGCAATGTCGTAATACGATCAGCACTTTCTCCCGGACGCCAACTTGGTGGTAATGAAACTAAACTCACATTACGGGTTTCACCCATTGGGCGACGCATTTTTAGTTCAAAATCGAGATTTATCTTTTTGTTTGCTCGTGAAGAGAACTCGGCATCACCATAATTAGGGATAGGATGTACTAAGCGACATTCCAGTGGTGTATTAGCCACCATTTGCCACGTAGACTGCTGCGGCGTTGCCACATAACGCTTTTCCATCGCAAATGTCGCAACAGAATTTAAAGCGAATGTAGTAAAAATAGTAGCGATAACCCATTTATTCATAATGGCTGTATTCTCCGAGCGGTACTGCAATGGTGGCGGTCAATTGCCACTTGGTTTTCCATTGTATCAAGTTATGCAAAAATCTAGCCACACTAATTGTTACACCCTAGCAACTAGAAGTGTTCAGTGTGGCAGTAACGTATGCAAATCCTCCTCAGATAAATGGCTTTTTATTCACATGTTCGGTTTTTATCGTAGAGAGAATCTGCAATAATGCCAGCCCTGTCACACAAACAAGAGCTAGCATGACTGACATAAATGAAGCATTGACATTGAAAAAACGTTTTCGTGGTTATTTCCCCGTCGTTATTGATGTAGAAACGGCCGGTTTCAATGCAAAAACCGATGCACTATTAGAGATCTGCGCCATTACATTACGTATGGATGAACATGGCGACCTCCACCCAGCATCGACGATTCATTTTCATGTAGAGCCTTTTGAAGGTGCCAACCTTGAAAAAGAAGCGCTCGAATTTAATGGTATTCGAGACCCTTTTAGCCCTTTACGCGGTGCTGTGAGTGAGTCTGAAGCGCTCAAAGAAATTTATAAGTTAGTGCGCAAAGAACAGAAAGATAATGATTGTAGCCGTGCCATTATGGTGGCACATAACGCGACTTTTGATCTTAACTTTGTCATGGCCGCCAGCGAACGCTGTAAGCTAAAACGAGTTCCTTTCCACCCCTTTGCAACGTTTGATACTGCCGCTCTCAGTGGTTTGGCATATGGCCAAACCGTGCTAGCCAAAGCGTGTAAATCTGCGGGGATGGATTTTGACAACAAAGAAGCGCATTCAGCGCTCTACGATACCCAAAAAACAGCCGAACTTTTTTGTGGCATCGTCAATAAATGGAAAGCCTTAGGAGGCTGGCCACTTATTGAACCATCAGATGATAATAAGTAAACACAACTAACCGAGAAAAATATGAATCCTGTAGTAATTTCTGTATGTATCATGCTGCTATTAGCACTGATGCGTGTGAATGTCGTGGTTGCTCTGACATTCAGTGCGATAGTCGGTGGTTTAGTTGCAGGGATGAGTTTAAACGACGCTGTTTCTGCATTTGAAAGTGGCTTAGGTGGTGGTGCAACCATCGCATTAAGCTACGCTATGTTAGGGACTTTTGCAGTGGCAATTTCCAAATCAGGTATTACTGATTTATTAGCTCAAAGCGTTATCAAGCGTATCCACGGCAAAGAAAACAGCGCAGCCAGCACTGGTTTGAAATATGCCGTATTAATTGCGTTAGTGTTGGTGACCATGTCCTCTCAAAACGTAATTCCTGTTCATATCGCCTTTATCCCGATTTTAATTCCACCTCTACTAGGCGTTTTTGCAAAACTAAAACTTGACCGTCGTTTAGTCGCTTGTGTGTTAACGTTTGGTTTAATCACCCCTTATATGGTACTGCCTGTTGGCTTTGGCGGTATTTTTCTCAATAACATCTTACTTAAAAATCTGCGCGATAATGGGCTTGAAGGCGTCACAGCAAGTCAAGTGCCTGTTGCGATGATATTCCCAGCAATGGGCATGATTTTTGGCTTATTGGTCGCAATTTTCTTTACTTACCGTAAACCGCGTGAGTATAAAGAAACGGAACTCACCACTGTTCATACAGAACCAACTGCGATCAACAAAAAGCACATTTTTATTGCAGGCTTAGGAATTGTGACCGCCCTTGCCGCGCAACTGTCGACGGGTTCGATGATCATCGGCGCACTGGCAGGCTTTATGGTGTTCACTTTTGGTGGTGTAATTGCATGGAAAGAAACCCATGATGTGTTTACCAAGGGTGTGCATATGATGGCGATGATCGGCTTTATTATGATTTCCGCAGCCGGGTTTGCAGCAGTAATGAAGCAAACAGGCGGTGTTGAGTCATTAGTTGAAGCACTATCCACCACTATTGGTGACAACAAGGCACTCGCGGCGCTGCTCATGCTCGTAGTTGGCCTATTAGTTACCATGGGGATTGGCTCTTCGTTCTCAACCATTCCAATTATTGCAACTATTTATGTACCGCTTGCGATCGCATTTGGTTTTTCACCAATGGCAACCATTGCGCTAGTCGGCACTGCGGCTGCGCTAGGTGATGCAGGATCTCCTGCCTCTGACTCCACGTTAGGTCCAACATCAGGCTTAAATGCTGATGGCCAACATGAGCATATTTGGGAAACGGTCGTACCGACCTTTATTCACTACAATATTCCATTGATCGCTTTTGGTTGGCTTGCCGCCATGGTTTTATAAGCTGCATAAGCTACGAATGTAAAAAAGGCTTCCATCACGGAAGCCTTTTTATTGAGCCTTTAACAACGCCAAACTACGCACCTTCGTTATGCAGTTCCAAGTTGGCAAGATCTTGCTGCATTTCTCGAACGGTTTTCGAATCATCGTTACGCATCGATTCAAGGTAATCAAGGTATTGCTGGTCGATATCACCGGTTACATATTCGCCATTAAAAACTGAAGCTTCAAACTTGGCGATATCTTGATTGCCAAGACCCACTGCTTCGACAAGATCTTCAATGGTTTGGAATATCAGCGCATCAGCCCCAATTTGTTTACAGATTTCGTCGGTATCACGGCCATGAGCAATTAACTCATTCGCACTTGGCATATCGATTCCGTACACATTTGGAAAACGAATTTCAGGTGCGGCTGAAACCATATAGACTTTGTTTGCACCCGAGTCTCGAGCCATCTCAATGATTTGTTCTGATGTAGTACCACGAACAATAGAGTCATCAACTAGCAGTACATTCTTGCCTTTAAATTCAGAACGTATCGCATTAAGTTTACGGCGCACTGATTTTTTGCGCTGTTGCTGACCTGGCATGATAAAGGTTCGACCTACATAACGGTTCTTTACAAAGCCTTGACGATATGGAATATCAATAGCCTGAGCAATTTGAAGTGCGATATCACATGACGTTTCTGGAATAGGAATGACTACATCAATATCAAGGTCTGAATATTCATTTTTGATACGCTCACCCAATTTTTTACCCATTTCAACGCGCGCACTGTAAACCGAAATTTTATCAATAAACGAGTCAGGACGAGCAAAGTAAACGAATTCAAAAATGCATGGGTTAAGTGCTGGATTATCGGCACATTGTTTAGTAAACAGTTGACCGTCAAACGTCGCATACACCGCTTCACCAGGAGCAATATCACGCACAAAATCGAAACCAACAGCATCAAGCGCTACCGATTCAGAAGCAGCCATGTATTCGGTGCGTCCATTAAGCTCACGCTTACCTAAGCACAATGGACGAATGCCATGCGGATCACGAAACGCAATCAAACCATGACCAATAATCATCGCCACAACTGCGTACGCTCCACGAATGGTGCGATGTACATTTGATACGGCACGGAATACATCATCTGACGTAACATTACCTTTTACGGTGTCAATTTCATGCGCTAGTACGTTAAGTAGTACTTCAGAGTCAGAGGTGGTATTGATATGACGGCGGTCTTTTTCAAACAGCTTTTGACGAACTTCATTAGCGTTTGTAAGGTTACCGTTATGAGCAAGAGTGATACCGAAAGGAGAGTTTACGTAGAAAGGTTGAGCTTCAGAGGCGCTAGAGCTGCCCGCAGTAGGATAACGTACATGCCCTATTCCAACCGTTCCTTGAAGACGCTGCATGTGTTTCGCTTCAAAGACATCCTTTACTAAACCGTTCGCCTTACGCAGACGAAAACGATTGCTTTCTATGGTACAAATACCAGCGGCATCTTGGCCACGATGCTGTAATACCGTTAACGCGTCATAAATAGACTGGTTTACAGGCGTTGTACCCACGATTCCAACAATACCACACATGTCCTAATCCTCGATTTGCGACAATAACTGGCGCTAAATCGCGCCAGATAGAAAACTTGATGTTGCTTGTAAGTGCTCAAAGAACGGAGCAATAATGCGGCTAAATTCCGGCACCAATTGCGACCCTTTCCACCACTCTGAACTCGGGAATGCGGTAAACGCATCCATAAAAAACAAGGCTGCAGAAACAATTAACACACCACGCAATGCCCCAAAGACAATACCTAATATGCGATCAGTTCCAGATAACCCAGTTTTTTGTACTAGTTGAGCAATCACATAATTGATGATCGCGCCAACAACGAGTGTTGCAACAAACAATGCTGCAATGGCTGTGCCATTACGAAACATGTCATCATTAATATTAGTAAAATACACCGCAAGTTTTGCGTAGTACTGGCTGGCGATAAAAAAAGCACCAAACCATATCACTAATGACAAAGCTTCTTTAGCAAAGCCACGAACTAAACTGATCAATGCCGATAGGCCGATCACACTTAAAATGACAATATCTAACCAATTCATGAGTTCTTACATCTTAAGTTGGCGCGCATTTTAACAGAAAAAAACGCGACGCAAACGTTTTCTTATGGGTTTAGTGGTTTAAATTTGAGCATTTGACCTTTCGTACTGGTAATTTTTTCCAGTTCTAGGAGTTGACGCTCAAGCTTACTTTTGGATACATCTGGACCAATAATGATCCGAGTAAAACCATTTTCTTGTTTGGTGTGAGCTTGATAACCGCGTTTTTGCAGATCGATCACCATATTTTTGGCGTTTTCAGCATTCTTTAAAGCCATCAATTGAATGATCCAAGCACTATCTTGATAGTCGTTTCTCTCGGTTGGCTCTTTTACCTTAATCGGTAAAGGCTTGCTTTCCGAAGTGGTACTCTGCTCAGTAACCTCAACTGGTGAGTCAGGCAACGCGATTTGATCTTCCACGGGGTCAAGAATCTGGAATTCTTCCATATCACTATCTAAGTCAGGCTTGATCGGAATGCTGGCAATCTCTTCTTTATAATGGGTCTTCTTTCCATCCAATACATCCGGAAGAACAATCACGCCGATTGCGACTAAAATAATCGTGCCCACTAACCGACTTTGGAACTTGCTTGCCATTTATACTCCTTTGTTCTGCCAGTGTTCTAATACTTCACCAACGGTATGAAATGAACCGACAACCACTATCACATCATTCTCTTTGGCTTGTGCCATTGCCGCTTCAAATGCACTCACAGGATTGGTAAATTGCCCTACGTATTGTTCAAGGTGCCTACATAGCTCTTCAGCTTTTGCTGCTCTAGGACCACTTAATGAGGCAGGATACCAAGCACTACTGATAGGCTGTAACTGTTTTAATGTCGATTCTACATCTTTATCATGCAGCATACCCACAACCATATGGATAGTACGTTGCGCATATTGTTGTTGAAGTTGATCGGCCAGATATTGTGCAGAATGAGGATTGTGCGCCACATCTAAAATAATGGTTGGCGCATCGCTTATTTTCTGCATACGCCCAGCTAATGTTACATTCTTCAAACCGTTGACAATATTGATATCACTAAGATCCAACTCAGCACAACCTAGCGCCATGAGTGCTGTTGCCGCATTGGGTAGAGGCAAACTTGGTACAGGCAATTGCGTTAATTCAAATCGACCACTACGCCAATTCCAAGTCGTGTCAGACACCAATTCATAACTAAATTGAATCCCGACTTGGTGAAGCAGTGCACCAATATCATCGGCATGTGCCGCAACCGTAGCTGGTGGCTTTGGCTGACCACAAATAGCAGGCTTACCACTGCGGTAGATGCCCGCTTTTTCATAACCGATGACATTAATATCGTCGCCCAGCCAATCGACATGATCAATTGCTAAGCTGGTGATAACAGAAACATCGTGATCAACCACATTCGTGGCATCTAATCGCCCACCAAGCCCTACTTCCAGCAAAACCACATCCACCTTTTCCGTCTGGAAAAGACGCAACGCAGCTAACGTACCAAATTCAAATAAACTTAGGCTGATTTCACCACGCTGCTCTTCAATAAAGGAAAAGCTCTGGGCATGTTTTTCGTCACTGAGTTCAAGACCGTTAATACGTACTCTTTCATTATAACGGATAAGGTGTGGGGAGCTGTAAACGCCAACACGATAGCCTGCATCAAGCAAGATCGCTTCCATGATCGCACATGTCGAGCCTTTGCCGTTGGTTCCGGCAACCGTAATAACAGTTGGGGCAGGTTTAGTGAGGTTTGCTTTTTGGGCAACCGCTTGAACGCGATCCAACCCAAGGTCGATAGCTGATGTGTGAATATTAGCTAAATAATCAAGCCACACCGCTAGGGAGGATGTGGCTTGAGGAATAAGGTTCTGAGTCATCTAACGTTTTTAACCATTAAGCAGTTAGTTTGTTAGTGCCTACTTTACCCTTTTTCGTTCGCTTCTGGTACAGAGTAATCAGCTTCAACAGGAGAATCGTTAACAGAAACCACTAACGGAGAACTGTGATTCGTTAGTTTCGCTATTAATCCACCAACACGCTGACGCATTTCACGACGGTCAACGATCATATCGATAGCACCGTGCTCAAGTAAGAACTCACTGCGTTGGAAGCCTTCTGGTAAGTCTTCGCGAACCGTTTGCTCGATAACTCGACGACCTGCAAAACCGATCAAAGCTTTAGGTTCACCAATATTGATATCACCAAGCATTGCTAGGCTCGCTGAAACGCCACCCATCGTTGGGTCGGTCATTACCGAAATAAACGGTAAACCTTTATCAGAGAGACGCTCAAGTGCTGCGCTTGTTTTTGCCATTTGCATCAATGACATCAACGCTTCTTGCATGCGCGCGCCACCACTAGCAGAAAAACAGACCAAGCCGCAGTTGTTTTCAATCGCCGCATCGACAGCACGAACAAAGCGCGCTCCGACAACAGAGCCCATGGAACCACCCATGAAAGAAAACTCAAACGCACAAGCGACTAAAGGCATACCTAGTAATTCACCTTTCATCACAACAAGTGCATCTTTTTCACCACTGTTCTTTTGTGCTGAAGAGATACGCTCTTTGTAACGCTTTGAATCTTTAAATTTCAGTTTATCTTGAGGCTCAAGTTCCTCACCGATCTCAACACGATTACCTTCGTCGAGAAACGTTTCCAAACGACGACGCGCTTTCATCCGCATGTGATGATCACATTTAGGACAAACTTCTAAATTACGTTCAAGCTCTGCGTGGTAAAGGACTTGTTCACAAGAAGTACATTTAGTCCAAACACCTTCAGGAATCGATGCTTTACGTGAAGTTACAATGTTGCTTTTTTCTAAAATCTTTTCAAGCCAACTCATGGAAGACCTTTTATTCTTAACTCTCCCGCGTTATTGCGGGAAATACAAAATTGGGATTTATGCGTGAGGATTAGAACATATAAAATGCTGAGTGTAGACAAAAAACTGGTTGTACCTATTTTCTGACTCTTAATCTCACACACGCCACTGAATTTTTTGAGTAAGTTGCTCTTAATTAGTTCAAATTATCGGCTAAAAATAGAGGGCCGATCGTTTCTCTTGGTAGGTCAAATTCTTCTGGATAATCAACATCTACCAAATATAGACCTGCAGCTTTTGCGGTTGCTCCGGCCAGTCTTCTATCTTTTGCTTCCAACAACCACTTCATCCATTGAGGTTCCTGTTCACCACGCCCAACAGTGATCAAACTGCCTGTGATATTACGTACCATGTGATGCACAAAAGCATTCGCCTTAATATCGATCACCACATAATGGCCATGACGAGTCACATTTAAGTGCATGATATTTCGCCAAGGGCTTCGTGACTGGCAATGAACAGCCCTAAAAGATGTAAAATCATTTTCCCCCAGCAAGAACTGACCCGCTTGCTGCATCTTCTCAACATCTAAATCACCGTGGTAGTGACTAACACCAGAAGATAATATTGCTGGACGATACGCATGGTTATAGATGATATAACGGTAACGGCGAGCCGTGGCCGTAAACCTCGCATGGAAATCTTCAGAAACCTCTTTAGACCACCGAACGGCAATATCTTTTGGCAAATTAGCATTGACGCCCATTACCCAAGCCACCATTTTTCGATTCGCGCTAGTGTCAAAATGAACAACTTGTCCCGTACCATGAACACCAGCGTCCGTACGACCTGCGCACAATACTTCAATAGGGTGATTTGCGACAACTGCAAGTGCTTTTTCTAACTCTTCTTGGACACTCTTAACGTCGCGTTGTCGCTGCCAACCAAAGTATTGAGTACCATTATACTCGACACCTAAAGCGATTCTCATGATGCAATTCTCTTTAAAAATGGGGTTGGCAGTATAATAGTAATGACAACAAAATTCTAATCGATGCCAAAAGGCAGCATCAAGCTGCCTCCAAACTCACCTATACTCGACCATTGATAATATCAATCAAGGTCTTTGCTTCTCGGCGAATAACGTCATTACCATCAACAATCGCTTCTTCCAATAATTTTATTGCACCTTTTTCATCATTCATTTCGATGTATATTTTAGCTAAATCAAGTTTTCCAGACGCCTCGGAATCGCTATCGACATCGACATCACCGATATCTCCAATCACATCAGGGAATTCATTCAAGCCAACATCAAGCTTGAGAGCTTCATCTTCTGGACTAATCGCTCCTTGCTCGGCATCATCGACTTGTGCCATTAGCTCATCAATAGTCATGTACTGACTTTTCTTGGCATCAAAGTCATCTAACACATCCTGCATTGCCCAATTCTCTTCAAGAATTTCGGGCTCTTCCGTCTGAATATCCTGGTTCCAAACTTCACGCTCTTCTTCTGGAACGTCATCAGGAATTGAGGCTTGCTGATCAGGCGTTAAGTTAAAACCATTCCAATCTTCGCCACCCATTTCAAGCATGGCATCGATATTCATACCAGCACTGTCTATGGTCAGTGCGTCTAGTGGTTTCTCAAATGAAAATGGTGCTTGAGAGGAATCGTCTTCATTTAACCAATCGTTTAAAGCCTGTTCATCAAACTCATCTTTGGCAATCAGCTGCGATTGTTCACTGCTCGCCTCTTGATGACGGTTATTATTTTCTGGTGCTTGAACTGGGGCATCAACCGATTCGGCTTCTAGTGAAGCGAGCGCGCCTTCTTCAACCGACTCTTGCTCACTAACCTTTTCTGGTTCGAATGAGGCTAACGCCTCTTCTTCGCTGAACTCGGGTAGCGACTCGTCATCAATCGCTTCAAACGTTTCTTGCGCCACTGGCTCTGAGCTTTCTTCGGCCAGCTCGGCATTCGCGTCAGCCAATGCGTCTTGCTCGGTGTATTCCGGCAATTCCAGCTCATCAAGCGCTTCGTCCTGCTCTTGAACTGGGGCATCAACCGATTCGGCTTCTAGTGAAGCGAGCGCGTCTTCTTCAACCGACTCTTGCTCACTAACCTTTTCTGGTTCGAATGAGGCTAACGCCTCTTCTTCGCTGGACTCGGGCAGTGACTCATCATCAATCGCTTCAAACGTTTCTTGCGCCACTGGCTCTGAGCTTTCTTCGGCCGGCTCGGCATTCGCGTCAGCCAATGCGTCTTGCTCGGTGTATTCCGGCAGTTCCAGCTCATCAAGCGCTTCGTCCTGATCTTGAACTGGGGCATCAACCGATTCAGCTTCTAGTGAAGCGAGCACGTCTTCTTCAACCGACTCTTGCTCACTAACCTTTTCTGGTTCGAATGAGGCTAACGCCTCTTCTTCGCTGAACTCGGGCAGTGACTCGTCATCAATCGCTTCAAACGTTTCTTGCGCCACTGGCTCTGAGCTTTCTTCGGCCAGCTCGGCATTCGCGTCAGCCAATGCGTCTTGCTCGGTGTATTCCGGCAGTTCCAGCTCATCAAGCGCTTCGTCTTGCTCTTGAATTGGGGCATCAACCGATTCGGCTTCTAGTGAAACGAGCACGTCTTCTTCAACCGACTCTTGCTCACTAACCTTTTCTGGTTCGAATGAGGCTAACGCCTCTTCTTCGCTGAACTCGGGCAGCGACTCGTCATCAAGCGCTTCAAACGTTTCTTGCGCCACTGGCTCTGAGCTTTCTTCGGCCAGCTCGGCATTCGCGTCAGCCAATGCGTCTTGCTCGGTGTATTCCGGCAGTTCCAGCTCATCAAGCGCTTCGTCTTGCTCT
>NZ_JAAZTU010000039.1 GCF_012395185.1 Vibrio aestuarianus | reverse complement strand
GTGCTGGGGTGATTAATTTCCCTAGCATGCACCACACCATCATAATTTCTATTAATAATGGTGTCAGAAAAAACATTAATAATGCATGCAGGGGATCAAGATTGTGTGGAGTTAGAGATGATGTGATACAAATTGCGATGTCGAGAATACCATTTTTGGATAAAAGCTGTTTTGGGAATTGGTATTGGGGGGATATACCTTTCTTACTTGAAGTTGCAGCGGTGTTAGCTACGTTTACTCACCCCAATCACATAGTATGGGGATTCACTCACTTTCAACTTCAAGTAGGAGCGCCTTATCAGTTTATTCATGAATAATGACGCTATTTTTCCATGATCATTTGATCAAGTAATTGCATTGTTTGATCAAAATAGGGGTTATAAGTCAGCCGAGCATGGATTTTTCCCTCTTCAATATAGCCATAAGAGGCATACCATACTTCTTCACCAGATAAGCAAGCCTGTTCATGTTCTTCTCTCTGTCCATTACTACAAATACGGTTGCGTCCGTTTTGCCCATATTCCTGATTTTTGGGAGAAAAGAGAGCCCCCATATGCGAACTTTCACTGATTTTTAGTTCGGGCAAGCTCATTGAAAATGAATAAACTCGTTTTTCTTCTGGTGGCGTATCCCCTAGCCAAATAAGCCTCGAATTTGGGTGTACAAACGTTTGTGTAAATATAGAACTGGCATAAGCTTTATCTATCACTCTATCCCCCTCGCTCATCACCATAAAAACAGGTTTGGAATAAATCATCCTGATTTTATAAGAATTTTATTAAAGAGATGCTAAGCCACCCCATAAAGTTTTTCATGTTTATTGTATTACAAGGTGCTGATAAGAATAATGAATTTAAGGCGTTAATAAAGAACGGGACACGAACAACATTGTTTCAAATACTGAACAGATTAATCACTTTGAATGGTTATTTGTACTGTAGGTAGCAGTGCTAGCCAGTGGTGTATTAAGGTAGTTTAAAAAGAGAGGCTAGTTGTTAGGCTTTCGTGGCATAGTTTATCTGAAAATATGCTGACTTCCATAACCCAAACGCTATACTGTGCTGGAAATTCATTATACCCTCCGACTTGAAATTGCAGCGGTGTTGGCTGCATTCGCTCACCCCAATCACATAGTTTATCTATGCTTATGGGGATGAACTCACTTTCTGCCTACCTGCAACTTCAAGTGGTTTGGGTATATATCAATAGCAACAATCAGTTAGGTTTGAGGTCATCATGTTCTTTTATCGCGTTTTTATTTCGCTCATCATCGCCATGGGGCTTAGTGCCTGTTCATTATTGGAAGTAAAACTTGATGGCCCAACACCGTTAACCAAGCAAGAACTGAATACGAGAATTTTGACTAGAGAGTATGCGCAACAGTTTTTCTCTCTGGTTGAACAGTCTGCAGATGACATTGCGGCAACATACGACAGTAATGATCAAGTGAATCAGTCTTACGTATTACTGTGGAAGATTAACGCTGAAGAAGGTATGCAGCGTTCTGCCTATCAGGTTTCGCCTATGGCAGCCCTGATAGATAGCTGGGTATTTACTTATCAAATGGAGCAATTTTTCCAATCACAAGCTGGGGATTCACTGTTTAAAACTGAGCATGCACAAAATGTATCCATTCAGTTGAAAAACAGTATCGATGAACTGGCAAAATCTTTACTCAAAGGTGATGCTTACCGACAAAGCCAAGCGTTTGTTACTCAATTCTCGCAAGCGCATCCTTTTACGGACTTAACCTTTCCACGCACTCCTGCTTATAGAGCGTGGTTAGTAGCAAATAATATCGATGCAGATGAAGTGGTCACTACGTTAGGGTCGATGCCAGAAGCGCTTGGTGATATCTCTGACCGTGTCAGCTTGGCTTCAGATCAAACATTTAAGCTGATGTCGTGGAAAGCAAAACTGCTTGCTCTCAATAGTAATGCGAGCGTTGAAGAGCTGACGATAACATTAGATAGCCTTAGAAAAAGTTCTGATGCTTTTCAAAACTTTATTGAAAATAATCCTGATTACATGCGTAACTTAGCGGAACAAATGGCGATTGAATTACAACCATTAGTGAATGATATTGACACTAAAACAGACGAAAAACTGGCACAACTGAGTGTGCAAAGGCAAGCATTGGATGACATGGTTGCAAGAGAGCGCATTGAGTTGATCAATATGGTCGAACGAGAGCGTAAAGCACTAGCTGTTATTGTATCGGATGAGAGAGAGAAATTCGCTCAAGATCTAGAGGTGATATCGCAAGATATACTGACTTTAGCCATGGATAAGTTGATCGAATTAATCAAAAGTACCATTGTCTATTTTGTGTTATTTATTATCGCTATTTTCTTTGCTCCTCTTGGGCTTGGTTATCATTTTGGTAAACGCTCGGCAAGAGGAAAGGCGTCGCAATAATTCTATCAATGGTTTTAAAATTTAAAGGTTTTTCCATTGCTGTAGTGAATACATGAGAAGTGCCGGAGCTCCGCTCAGCAAGAGTTTGTGTACTTCTCTCCTTAAAGCTTGCGTTTATGCGCATTGCTAACCTTCAGGCATATCTTTAGTGAGCATTAGCCTAGATACTTTGGCCTATTGTCTCATCTTCATAATTTATACCCAAACCATTTGAAGTTGCAGGTAGGCGGCCAGTGAGTTCATCCCCATGAGCATAGATAAGCTATGTGATTGGGGTGAGCGAATGTAGCCAACACCGCTGCAGCTTCAAATAGGAAGGGTATATTCAAACATTATTATATTGCGCTTTGCTTTAGAATTATTTCAATTCATGGCTAAACTATCCTATATAAAACTCATTTTATAAGTTGGCTGTGGGCACTATGAAGAGAAAGGCAAGCGTTGTTGGCAAGGTCGTCATATCGATTGTTGTATTGTTGGTCATCACACTGTTGTGGGCTGTTAAGGGACATGAAAAACAGACGCTGACGAATAATAGAATAATCAAAATTGGGGTGTCTCAAACACCGCTATCTTCACCATTTTTTATTGCTTTTCAGCAAGGTTTTTTTGCTAAACATGGAGTTAATGTTGAGTTGATTCCTTGTATGGGCGGGGTTGCATGTTCTCAAGCATTATTTGAAGGTCAGGTTGATTATGCTACGGCTTCAGAATCTGTAGTCGTGTTTGAACTGTTTAAGCGAGATGATTTTGCATTGTTGACGAGCTTTGTTGAGTCGGACAACGATTTAAAATTATTGACCTTAGAGTCGTTGGCAATAGGCAAGTTAAGTGATCTGAAAGGAAAGCGTGTTGGGATAGTTAAAGCCAGTGCGAGTGAATTTTATTTTGACTCTCTTTTGATCGCCAATGATCTGAAAGATATGCCCGTTGAAAAAGTGTATTTACCAGCTCAAGAGCTTAACTCAGCTCTGTTTGCATTTGAGGTGGATGCCATTTCAGCTTGGGAACCTTACGGTTATAAAACGGAAGTGACTGCGTCATCTGATGTACTCAATTTAGGTTTACTTGGGATCTATCATTTGTCATTTAATTTGCTTTCGATGAAAGAAACCGCTTACAGCTCACATGATGAAATTGTTTCAATTTTACTCGCGTTAAAAGATGCCAATGAATGGATCAGCCTAAATACTGAGCAGTCGATGCTGATTGTTTCTAAGGCTCTTGGCATACGGTTACATCAGCTAAAGTGGTCGTGGGATGATTATGTCTTTCGTTTGTCTTTGGGCAACGCATTATTATCAAATATTCAACTGCAGGCTCGGTGGGCTATTGATGCACGTTTAGTTGCGGGTAATAAGCCCGATTTTAGATCAGTGTTATTTTCTAAACCGCTAGAAGAAGTATTGCATAGTGAGGTATCGATCAAATGATAAGTTCACTTTCTCGAAAGCTGACATTGTTGTTCGCCTCCACTTTCTTCCTTGTGCTACTAATTGTTTTTTCGTTATGGAGTGTATTGACAGAGCAAGAACACACTAAAAAAGAGTTAGAAGATATTATACAAATTCAACAGTGTGTGGATTTATTGCGTAGCCAGTTGTGGATATTTTTGCAGTATTCTGATGACGCGAGCTTGGAGCAAGTGGAGATTGCCCAACAAAATTTGTCAGAGAAATTATCAAACCACCATATGATGGAAAAACACATTACCAATTTACAACGGATGAATACCAGTTTAGCGGTATTGCTACAGCAAGAAAAAACTCTCGCCTCAAATCAAATCTCACAGACAGCATCAAATTCATATATCAATGCGAAAGGGCTTTTGCATTCTCGCTACAACATGTTGGTGCAAAGTATGACTGAAGAATTGTTTTATCTACAAAAATCTGTTTTGATTCGAAGCACTGACAACCAACGTGCCACTGTAGTTGCGAGTGCCTTGAAATTATTGTTTTTTTCAATATTAGTGAGTGGGATAGCTTGGCTTATATTGAAACGTTTCAAAGCTGGGTTTGCCACGATAAAACAAGGTATTTTTGAATTAGCTCAAGGAGACTTGAACAGTAAAATTGTATCGGCAAGCTTAGATGCTGAGTTTGAAGCTTTAGCCGCTTTCTTTAACCGCATGAAAGAGTCATTGAAGATAACGACCATAACCAAAGATGAACTGCAGTTGGAAGTGGAGCGTCAAACCTCTGAGTTGCAAAAACAGAAAGAGCAGTTACTATTTTTATCTGAACATGATCCGTTAACTGGTCTGCGTAACCGCCGAGCGTTTGAAAAATCGCTGGAGAGTGCGATTATCAAAGCGAACAGGACGGGGGTAAAACTTGCTCTTCTTTTCATGGATTTAGATAATTTTAAAGCGATTAACGATAGTAAAGGGCATAGCGCTGGCGACGAAATCTTGAAACAGGTTGCGATTAGGATAGATGCAAGTATTCGTCGCTCGGATTTCTCTGGTAGGCTGGGGGGCGATGAATTTGTGATCTGTTTAGATCTTATCGATGATTATGAGTTTGTTTATCAAAAAGTTAGACAAGTGATCCAAGCAATAGGGCAACCGATCGAGTTTAACGATGAGTTGTTGTGCGTTGGTGTCAGTATTGGCATTAGTTACTTTCCACTACAATCGGAAAATAGCCACAAGTTGATGAAGCTTGCCGACGAAGCGATGTATGAGGCTAAACAGGTGCCGGGAAATACCTATTGTCAGAACCTTGAACATCATAGCGGCGTATTCACTATGGAAGATAAGGTTAGCTAATAAATAGGCCGAAAAATAGAATCGTGATGTTTGCAGGCTCACGTTTATTCTTCTTGCTTGGTTTTTTCTAATATTGCCCAGCGTAATGCGCCATTTTTTTCGAAATCGTTTGCTTCTTTGCATAGCATGTAGACTTCACCCACTTGCAATACCGCACCAATTGAATACGCTTTGTCATTGTAGTAGCAGACTCGCTGCTGCGATTTTCCTGTACCAGTCACTACCAACGGGTTAGATGGTGTTGAGATTACTTTTGCAGTGACGGTCAACGGCGCAATAAGCAATGTAGAAAGAAGATAGCAGCTCCACGAGCAGTTTCTAAGTCCAGATAAACAAGTTCTCAGCATCATCATGTTCCTCGTTTTGTTAGCTTAACCGAATTTGCGTTGGTAGCGAGGTAGCATGCTTTCGTTTCCTAGCAGCCCACCTTGGTGAATATAAATAATAGATTGCTGTGGGTTATCTTGCATCCAAGGCAGCAAGCATTGCCACATTAATGGGTCGTAGAGTAGATCAAACTCAACATGTGTTTGTTCTAGGAGTTGCTGCCAAACGTGGTAGTCAGCGGCATACAATTGCCCAAAGTGATGTTTTTTGTTTGGAGATAATATGATTGGGTGGTCGCTTTCTCCTAAGTCATCAAACTGTTTGGTCAGATAGTCATTACCCCCGACACATGAGCAAGTGAGCACCTCAATACCATGTGGCTTTAAATATTTGTGGAGAAATAACGCGGTTGTTCCAGTACCAGAGGGAAGTGCAACCACAAACGATTGTTTGTTCTCAAATCGTGCCCAATTAAGAATTTCCATCGCGAGCTGTTTAATACCCACTTTAGCGATCGGTGAGCGCCCACCTTCAGGCATCACCAAGCAATGAGAATCAGGCTGCCGCTGCGTGCGAATATATTCTTCAGGGTGGATAGGCACTGGGGAAACGCCACTCACTTCAACGATTTTTGCGCCGAGATCAAGTGCTCCACGGTAATTACCAATCGGTTTTTGCTTGAGCCATGACGGGATGCGGTCGACATAAAACTCAAAGGACCAGCCCTTTATATTGGCCAGCGCAGCCATTGAGTATAATGAATTGGCTTGTACGGACCCATAGCTGATTAACGTCGTTGTGATCTCATCTTTAGTATCTAACAGCGCCATAAATTTTCTGGCCTTATTACCAGAGAAATGGCTGTGCAACTGGTCATCACGTTTTAAATAAAAATGCTTATTAGCAAAAATGTGCTGCGTGATAGGAGTGTCGGATAGTTTCATTATCAGAGCCTACATAAAACAGTGCGGCAGTATATACTTATCTTTCCTTCAGTGCAGCTTCACAGGGTAAGGTCATTATTCGTTTAATGGTTTCTCGCCGGCATGTTCTTCTTGAAAGCAGATACGAGCAATGCATCCGCCTTGCTCATGATTACTGAGGCTAAAAAACCAACCATAACGTTGGCAGAGGTCGCTAACGATCAGTAGCCCCAAACCATGTCCATCCTCGCTCGATTGATCGGACAGCCCCATACCTTGGTCTTGGATAATGAGTTCAGCTTGGCTAAGTGTGATAGTTATTTTACCTTGGCGTGTCGCGGCAATAGCATTTCGTAGTAGATTACCGACAATCATTTCAATGACCGGAGCGGTCGCTTTAATGGAAGGTGAACTGTGAAAAATAAACTCAATATCAATGTTTTTATCACCGGCTTGCATTCTGCTATTGTTAATTGTTGCAATGACTTCATGCTGTAGTAACAGACGATTAGGAGCGCTTGGGGGGTTGCGTTCATAGCGAACCAAGCCAAGTAGAGCGTCGACAATAGTGCTCATTTGTGATGTTGCATCTTCAATTCTAACCAATTGGCGCTTTTGAAACTCGGATACAGGGTTTAATGCAAGTAATGCATTGGCTCCCTTAATGATGGTGAGCGGCGTTCTTAGCTCATGACTAGCGTATCGGCCAAAGGATTGCTCTCGTTTTATTAATAACTGAATGTCACTGCGATATTGGTTCATTTTTTTCGTGAGTAATTCAAATTCGGTTGCAGCCCCGTCAGAAATCGTAAAGGTATGCTGTGCGTTACCTTTATGATTGTTCAATTGATCAATTAAATTATTAATTGGTTCGATTAGGTGGCGTGAGAGGCGGTATAACAACCCGCCAAATATGAGCATCAGCGCCGCAACGCACGACAAAACAATAATGCCAGAGAAAAATAGTTCACCCGTTCGGAATTCTAATTCGTCAATTTTACTTAATAGAATTAACGGTTTTTTTTCACCTTCATGGTAATACGAACCGAATAGAACCATGCGTGAGCTTTCTCCTTCTCCTATTTCTCCTAAAAAAGTGTCATGATCAATGTATTTCTGTTTGTAGTAGCTAGGAACCAATTCCAGATCATTATAGGCATCAGTTAAGATATCAATTTTTACATATCCAGACTCGCCGTGATTAAAACGATAGATTGCCTCTTCTTTGTCTATCAGGATGCGGCGCTCGCCAACACGGTCTTCTGACCAATGTAATGTGGTATAAAAAATTGCATAAATCACAAAGCCTAAGACCAAGGATAAGCCTGTGAAAAACAGAGCTAAACGGCCTGTCAGTGTCCGCGTATTATTGATTATAGAACGGCGCATTACGCTTCCTCTAACCGAAACCCAACCTTAGGTACAGTAATCAACATAGGTTGAGGAAAGGGTTTATCTAGTTGATTTCTAAGTTGGTAAATATGGCTTCGTAATACATCATTTTCAGGTTCGCATTCCGGCCATAATTGTCGAGCTATCTCTTCTCGTGATACCACATTAGGTGCTCGTGAACAGAGCATTTCCAAAATGGTATAAGTGGTTGGGTTGAGCGCTAAGGCTTTTCCCTCCCGAAGTGCTCGGCGCGTGTGTTGGTCGATAGAGAGCGAGCCATAACAGAGCATGCTATTGGCGACATTTCCTCGGTAGCGGTTGGTTAATGCGCGCATTCTTGCTTCTAAAATAGCGAGGTCAAAAGGCTTGGTTAGATAATCATCAGCACCATACTTAAATCCTTCGAGCATATCCTCACGGCTGTCTAATGCAGTTAACATCAAAATAGGCGTGATATTGCCCATTTCACGTAACTTTTCACAAATCGTCAGGCCATTCATACGTGGCAGCATCAAGTCTAAAATAATGATGTCAAATGATTGGCTTGTCGCCAAGGTTAGTCCTAGCTCACCGTTATCGGCATAATCGAGTTCCATGCCGAGGCTTTCGAAATAATCAAACAAAATGCCTGCGACTTCGCGGTTATCTTCAATAAGGAGTATTTTTTTCATGACGCTACCTTCTTTTTCTTACTTACCTATAGTGCATCGTGAACCACGAAATGAAAAGGAGTGATTGGTGAGGTGAGCTTTGTCTTTTAAGTTGATTTTCGTTGTCAAATCTCAGCAGAAAAACCGCGTTATGAGACATAAAAAAAAGCCCAGAGCAAAAGGCACTGGGCGGATACAAATAAACATAGGAGTTAAATAAGAAAAAGCAGTGGCGTAGTTATCAGTAAGAAGAAAAATTCGACGGCCTGTAAAACTCTTGATGCTCTGTTAACTACACCTATTCAGACTAAGCTTTTCTCAATGAGTTCACTTTTTTATTAAAAATTTTCCATCGATTTTTTAAATTAAATAAATTCAATCAGTTGTCTAAGTTCCCCACAATTCTGGTCAGACCATCTTTCAAAAGTGTGATGTTAATTGCTTGTTAATTAAATGTGGCAATAGTATATTTCAAACACGTGTTTGATACGAGTGATTGAAATGGCATCAAGAAGTAGCACCAAAGATAAAATCCTAGATGTAGCCGAAGGATTGTTTGCTGAGCATGGCTTCAACGATACTTCGTTAAGAGCTATTACCAGTAAAGCTGGCGTGAACTTGGCCTCTGTTAATTATCACTTTGGTGACAAAAAAACATTAGTTCGTGCGGTACTGAATCGTTATTTAGAGGCTTTCATGCCTGCCGTTAACGAAGCCTTAATGACATTGAATACCCAAGAACAATACAGCATGGCCGATGTTTTTGAATCTTTACGTGCCCCACTTAGGTACTTAAATGATTTAAGGCCTAATGGTACGAGTCGTTTTATGTTGTTGATAGGAAGAGGTTATACCGATGTGCAAGGTCATTTACGTTGGTTTATCACCACTCGTTATAGTGAGGTGTTGTCACTTTTCACACAGTCAGTGTTGAAAGCCAACCCAAGTTTAACGCCTGAAACACTTTTCTGGCGCTTGCATTTCACGTTAGGTACTTGTGTTTTTACTATGGCTTCAAGCCAAGCCTTGGCCGATATTGCCGAGAATGATTTTGGCACACAAGTGGATGTAAAAACCGTAGTTGACATGATAATTCCCTATTTGGCTGCCGGTGTGGCTGCTGAGTAACTACCCAACTATTTATTATAATAAAGCAGTAAAAATCCAAGTGAACAAAAGGATCTGAACTATGAGCTCTCTACGAAGAAAATGGATAAGCGACCCAGCTTTTAAACTGTTTAAACAGGTATTGCCACCGTTATCTGATACGGAAAAAGAAGCGATGGAAGCCGGGAGTGTTTGGTGGGATGGGGAGCTATTTTCTGGCAAGCCAGATTTCAAAAAGCTGCATCATTACCCTAAACCAACGTTATCAAGTGAAGAGCAATCTTTCATTGATAACGAGTTAGAAACCCTGCTATCAATGCTAGATGATCACAAGATCGTAAAAGAAGATCGTGATTTACCTAAAGAGGTATGGGAATTCTTACGTAAGGAGCGTTTCTTTTCTCTTATCATTTCTAAAGCTTATGGTGGCCGAGAATTTTCAGCATTAGCGAACTCTACAATTGTGTCACGTATTGCGACTCGTAGTATCAGTACCGCTGTTACCGTTATGGTACCAAACTCGCTTGGGCCTGGTGAACTGCTTTCTCACTACGGTACAGAAGAGCAAAAAGATTATTGGTTACCGCGTCTTGCTGATGGTACCGATATCCCTTGTTTTGCTTTGACAGGCCCTGAAGCGGGCTCTGATGCTGGTGGTATTCCTGATCAAGGCGTGGTTTGCTATGGTAAGCATGAAGGTAAAGAAGTGCTTGGTATCAAGCTGAGCTGGAACAAGCGTTATATAACGCTCGCTCCGGTGGCAACCGTATTAGGTCTGGCATTTAAGCTGAGTGATCCTGACAAGTTATTGGGTGACAAAGAAGATATTGGCATTACCTGTGCTCTCATTCCTGCTAATCATAAAGGGGTTGAAATTGGCGAACGTCATGACCCACTTGGCCTTGCTTTTATGAATGGCCCGACTCGTGGACAAGATGTTTTCATACCAATGGATTGGCTGATTGGCGGTGCGGATTATGCAGGTAAAGGTTGGCGAATGTTGGTTGAATGCTTATCTGCTGGGCGTGGTATTTCTCTACCTGCATTGGGAACGGCAATTGGTCATCTGACTTCTCGCACAACGGGTGCTTACGCTTATGTTCGTAAACAGTTCGGAATGTCGATAGGTAAATTTGAAGGTGTTGCTGAAGCATTAGGACGTATTGGTGGGCTAACTTATTTATTGGAAGCGACGCGCACGTTGACAACGACCTCACTAGACCTTAAAGAAAAGCCGGGTATTGTGACCGCGATTGCTAAATATCACATGACGGAAATTGCCCGTACGATCTTAAATGATTCGATGGATATTCATTCTGGGCGTGCGATTCAAGATGGTCCAATGAATTATTTAGGTACGCATTATCTAGGTATTCCCGTTGCGATTACGGTGGAAGGGGCGAATATTCTGACTCGTAACTTAATGATTTTTGGTCAAGGCGCAACGCGTTGCCACCCTTATGTACTGAAGGAAATGGAAGCGGCGGCCAACCCAGATGTTAAGCAAGGCGCTAAAGATTTCGACAAGCTGCTGTTTAAACATATCGCTCATGCTACCAAGAACACGTTCGGTGCTGTGGGCGCTGCGTTGACAGGTTCACGTTTTATTAAAGCAGATATGAGTGGACCAACTAAAACTTATTATCAGCAGTTAACCCGTATGAGTCGTGCTCTAGCGGTGAGTGCAGATTTTGCCATGTTGACTCTAGGTGGTGAGCTTAAACGTAAAGAAATGATTTCCGCGCGCTTGGGCGATGGTCTAAGTTACCTGTACATGGCATCAGCGACGCTGAAAAAATACGAAGATGAAGGACGTCAACAGGCTGACCTCGATTACGTGCACTACGCTGTTCAACACTGTTTGCATCATGCGGCTCAGTCATTGCAAGAAGCCTATACAAACTTTCCGACTAAAGTTGTTGGACGTTTATTAAAAATATTGGTATTCCCATTGGGGAATCATTTTGCAAAACCGAGCGATGAATTGTCAATTAAATTAGCAGAAAGCCTAATGACACCAGGTGCTCACCGTGATCGTCTTACACATCTCTGCTACATCGGAGAAGAAGAAAATGACAGTGTCGGATTAATGGAACAAGCTTTTTTAGCTATGTACGGTATTAATAGCCTTGAGCGTAAGCTGTTCCGCGCTGCCAAAGAGGGTAAAGTTGCCCGCAAAGGCGTACTGGCTGATAGGCTTGCTCAGGCTTTACAAGCCAACGTTCTGACTCAAACTGAAGTTGAGCAAATTTTAGAAGCTGATAAATTGCGTTATAAGGCAATACAAGTTGACCATTTTAGTCATGATTTTAGCGAGGTAATGACCAATAAGCCGGGAAAGCCAAAGCTAAATAACGTCGCGTAGCGAGTAAAAAGAACGCTGATTAATTAAGGCACCTATCAAGGGTGCCTTTGTTTTTTGGGAAGCAGTGATCCAACCACTTGCAATTTCTGCTTATTTTGAAAGAAATAAGGTGAGATTTGTGGGCGAAACTTTTATCCTAGCTGAGATTTTTGAAGGAAGTTGAATATGATCATCAAACCTAAAATTCGCGGATTTATCTGTACGACAACGCACCCAGTGGGTTGTGAAGCTAATGTAAAAGAACAAATTGCTTACACTAAAGCGCAAGGTCCAATTAAAAATGCACCTAAGCGTGTACTTGTTGTGGGCTCATCAAGTGGTTATGGCCTGTCTTCTCGTATTGCAGCAGCCTTTGGTGGTAATGCTGCGACTATCGGGGTTTTCTTTGAAAAACCAGCGACAGAGAAGAAACCAGGAACTGCCGGTTTCTACAATGCGGCTGCGTTTGACAAACTTGCTCATGAAGCGGGTTTATATGCGAAAAGCCTAAATGGTGATGCATTTTCTAACGAAGCTAAAGAAAAGACGATTGAACTGATTAAACAAGACCTAGGTCAAGTTGATATGGTGGTTTATTCGTTAGCTTCTCCAGTGCGTAAGTTACCAGAGACTGGCGAATTGGTTCGTTCATCGCTAAAGCCTATTGGTCAAACTTACACATCAACGGCGGTTGATACCAATAAAGACACTATTATTGAAGCCAGTGTTGAACCTGCGACTGAGCAGGAGATTGAAGACACAATCACAGTAATGGGTGGTCAGGATTGGGAGTTATGGATTAAGGCTCTATCTGATGCAGGTGTGCTTGCGCAAGGTTGTAAGACCGTAGCGTATAGCTACATTGGTACAGAATTGACATGGCCGATCTATTGGGATGGCGCACTTGGTAAAGCCAAGATGGATCTAGACCGTGCAGCCGCTGAACTCAATGAGAAACTATCGGCAATTGGTGGTACGGCAAATGTTGCTGTTCTTAAATCGGTTGTGACTCAAGCGAGTTCGGCGATTCCTGTTATGCCTTTATATATCGCCATGGTGTTCAAGAAGATGCGAGAGCAGGGCGTACATGAAGGTTGTATGGAACAAATCTACCGCATGTTCAGTCAACGTCTTTATAAAGAAGACGGCAGTGCCGCAGAAGTTGATGAGGAAAATCGTCTGCGCCTAGATGACTGGGAATTGCGTGAGGATATCCAACAACATTGTCGTGAATTGTGGCCGCAAATCACCACTGAAAACCTAAAAGAACTGACGGATTACGTTGAGTATAAAGAAGAGTTCTTGAAACTGTTTGGTTTTGGTGTGGAAGGTGTTGATTACGAAGCCGATGTTGAGACAGCAGTTAAATTTGATGTGATTGATATCTAATCATATTTATTTAATCGTACGTCAAATGCAAAGAGGCACTCAGAAACGAGTGCCTCTTTTAGTTTTGCAACCCTAACCCCTCTTCTTTGGAAAGAGGTATTATCTAGCTGAGCAGAATTAAGATCGTACCGGTTAACGTCATCAATATATTGGCTATCGCATAGGTGCCAGCATAGCCCAAAGCTGGAATGGTCGACTTGGCATAGTCATTGACAATATCCATCGCTGGAGCACACGTACGCGCACCGATGATCGCGCCAAACAGCAGAGCACGGTTCATTTTTAAAATATGAGCACCCACTAAGTAAGCAAAAACCACTGGTACTACACTGACTAAGAAAGCTAAGCCAATCACCTGAATACCAACGTCAGCGAGGTGCTCGAACATTTTTCCACCTGCGCTTAATCCGATACCGACCATGAAGAACATCAAGCCGAGATCTTTGACCATATTCAGTGCACCTTGAGGAACATAGCCAAAGGTTGGGTGATTAGCCCTTAAAAAACCGAGCATAATACCTGAAAGTAATAGCCCTACGGCATTACCAAGACCGAATGAAACCTGACCAAAAGTCATGGTAATTAAGCCAAATAAAATACCAATAATAAAGAAGCTACAAAACGCTAATAAATCAGCCATTTGACTGTGAATCGAAATGAAACCAATTTTGTCTGCTAACCCTTGTACGCGGCTTTTTTCGCCACTGACCTGTAACACATCCCCTTTAGCGAGTACGATGTCTAAGTCCATTGGCATCTCAATCTGAGCGCGAATTACTCGGTTAAGAAAACAACCGTATTCCGATAAATTCAGGTCCGATAGGCGTTTTCCCGCAATACTGTCACTTTTAACGACGATCTCTTCTTCAGAGATACGCAGGTCAAGCAGGTTGCGGTCAAAAACCTCTTTGCCATTTCGAAAACTTGGGTCCAGTCGAGCATGGCTGTCAGGGAAACCCACCAGCGCTATCTCATCACCTTCTTGCAATATGGCGTCACCATCAGGGTGGGCGAGGATACCATTACGGCGAATACGTTCAATATAGCAGCCAGTTTGGCGATAAACACCAAGTTCACGCAGGTTACGGCCATCAACCCAGTTAATCAGTTCTTGTCCAACACGGTAGGCACGAATAATCGGTAGATAGACCTTACGTTGGCCACTGCCGCCTAAGCCACGTTCTTGGGCAATTTGCTGAGCAGAGTCAGATAAATTTTGTTTCTGTAATTTAGGCAATAGCTTGGCAAACATAATCATGCTGATAAGGCCAATCAGATAAGCCATCGCATAACCCACAGAGACATTATCTAAAATAAGAGAGAGATCCATCGACCTTGGCACAGTTGCTAGCCCTGAATTTAGAGCATCTTGCGCACCGACTAGGACTGGTGTTGAGGTTAATGCACCAGCCATCATACCAGCCGCTAGGCCAAAATCGAGATTGAGATAGTAGCTACCAAAATAGGTAATCCAAGTTGCGGTGACCAAAACCACCAAACTTAAAATAAGATAGTGCTTCCCATCTCGAAAGAAAATGCCAAAGAAGTTTGGGCCAGCTTCAATACCGACACAATAAATAAACAGCATAAAACCAATGGTCAATGCTTCGGCATTAAATGAGAAACCAAGGTGTCCCATAATTAACGATGTGATCAATACACCGATGGAATTACCCAGTTGCAAGCTACCAAAACGAATTTTGCCAAATGCTAGGCCAATCGCTAAGACAACAAAAATAAGAAGAATGGGGTTCTGTTCAAGCAAAAGTACGACGTCGATATTCACGGCTCAACTCATTATGTGTGCCAAGAGGTAGGTTAAGTGTGGGAATTGTATCTTAATATTGCAAAAAGATAAGTGATATTTTTGATATTTGACAATTCATTGACCCGATCAAATAAGAGCAGGATTTATTTATACCAAATAGCAAAAACCCGCTATATCAGCGGGTTCTAATGTTTTCAGCTTTTATTCGTCGAATAGGCCTAAATGTTCTTTCGCGTAAGCTTCAAATTCGGTGCAGCCGCCAATATGCTCTTGGTCAATAAAGATTTGTGGCACAGTTTCCACTGGCTTACCGACAGTTTTTTCTAAATCGGCCTTGCTGATCCCTTCTGCATGGATATCAACATAACGGTAGTTGAAGTCATCACGCTTCAGTTTCAATGTATCCGCGTGTTCTTTAGCACGAACACAGTAAGGGCAACCAGGACGGCCGAAAATAACAACGAACATAGCTTTCTCCTTTATTCTGTTTGGTGCAACTATGCACGATTCAAGAAAGGAAATAAAGTGGCAATCACCTGTTGTTTCAATAGGTAAAATCTATTGCTGAATTCTTAAACGATGCAAGCCAGATATTTTCGACTGTTACCAATGTATACGAGCTTTCTTCGCTGTGATACCACGCATAAACTTATACATTTTACATGGTTATTATCTCCAAGTTGCACTGCATCAAGAAAAAGTGACAAGGATAAGGGCACTCTAAAACTAGCTAATTAGGATTAGAGAAAAGGAACGCATTCATGTTTCAATTTATGACAGCAACTCGGATCATTTTTGGAGAAGGGGCGTTGCCAAATTCGCTCTCAATCTTAAATCAATATGGTTACAGCGTGTTACTGGTCTCAGGTAAAGAACGAGAACGATCACGTATCATCACTCAATACCTCAATGCTCAAAATATGCGTTATCAACATGTGGCTATCACGGGTGAACCTAATATCACCATGGTCGAAGAAACCGCTATTCTTGGTCGCAGGTTTAAGCCCGACATGGTGGTGGCTATCGGTGGTGGTAGTGTTATTGACATGGGCAAAGCGCTTGCGGCAATTATTCCCAATCAAGGAAACGTGTACGACTATGTTGAAGTGGTTGGCAGAAGCGTTCCACTTAAAACCAAACCTATCCCCTTTATTGCAATTCCTACAACCGCGAGTACTGGTGCTGAAGTAACACGTAATGCGGTACTAAAATCAGGCCAAGATAAAGTTAAAGTGAGTTTACGTAGTCCTGATATGTTGGCTGATGTCGCCATTGTCGACCCAGCACTCACTTACGGTACCGATATGTATACTTCCGGGCGAGGTGCAATGGATGCATTTACCCATCTGATGGAAGCTTATGTGTGCGGAGAGCCAAACCCATTGACGGATATGGTTTGTGAAGAAGGGTTACGGCGTTTAAGTCGCTCTATTTTACCCGCTTGTCGCAAAGATGATAAAAAAGCACGCGCCGATCTGTCATTTGCTGCCATGTTGGGCGGTATGGCTATCACTAATGCTAAATTGGGTGCTGCGCATGGATTAGCTTCAGCGTTAGGTGGCAAATTAGAGGCACCACATAGCGTTATTACGGCGCGATTAGCTCCGCATGTGATGTATGAAAATATCCGATCTGCGCGAAAAGCTAAACGAAAAGATCTACTGAGTCGCTATGAGAAAATTGCACAAATCGTGACTGGTCGAAATAACGTACATGTGGAAGATGGCATTTTGTGGGTAAAAATGATGCTCGACAAACTGCAGTTGCCAAACTTGAGTCAATTTGGTGTTTGCAGTACCTCATTTGAAAAGGTTGCTGATGATGCTTTGCAGTCGGTTGCTATCAAGGGCAATCCTTTACCGTTAACGCAAGAGCGATTGGTTTATATTTTGAATCAAGTTTGTGGCTGTCAGGCTGGGTGTAAAGAACTAGATGCTAACGTAGCAAATCGTGTAGAGATTGTGCATGATCCTATGCTTGAGCAGAGCAGTAAGCAAAATTAAAAAACGGAGCCAGTGTTAGCGGCTCCGTTCAAGATTAAAATTGTGATAGCTTATCGTAACGTGAATCTTTCAAAGCATCTTTCACACGCTTTAAATTTTCCCGAAAGCCAGAGCCTCTGCGCAAAGTAAAACCAGTGGCGAGTACATCAATGACGGTCATTTGCACGACACGACTGGCCATTGGCATATAAACATCCGTATCTTCTGGCACATCAAGTGAGATCGAAAGTGAACTCGCTTTATCTAGTGGCGAATCTTTCGCCGTGATAGCGATAACCGTTGCGCCATTTTCACGAGCAAGATTCGCTATCTCAACCTGGCTTTTTGTTCTACCAGTATGAGAAATTAAGACGATCACGTCGTTATCAGTACAGTTAATGCAGCTCATACGTTGCATAACGATATCTTCAAAACAAGTGATCGGAATATTGAATCGGATAAACTTGTTCTGGGCATCTTTTGCAACTGCAGAAGAGGCGCCCAATCCAAAGAAAGAGATGCGCTTAGCCTGAGTAAGCAGATCCACCGCACGGTTGATTTGCATGGGATCTAAGCTATTTTTGGCCACATCCAAACACGCCATGGTTGATTCGAAAATCTTATGCGTATAAGCATCAGGACCATCTTCCTCTTCAACATTACGGTTTACATACGGAGTTCCGTTAGCAAGGCTTTGTGCTAAGTGAAGCTTGAAATCAGGAAAACCTTTGGTGTCTAAGCGGCGACAGAAACGGTTCACTGTGGGTTCGCTGACATCAGCCATTTTAGCCAGTGTCGCGATACTTGAATGAATCGCCGTTTGTGGTGAAGCCATAATGACCTCAGCAACTTTACGTTCCGACTTGCTAAAATTTTCCAAGTTTTTTTGAATTTTTTCTAATGTATTCATAGTGTTCACGCGGGCGAAGAGAACAACTCGTTGATTTTGCCAATGATCCTCTTGGGGGAGTGGAAATAATGCATTTCCAAAAAAGGGGGACTAAACCAACGCCATGAAGGGAGTATAAACCTAGGTTGTAGAATTCTGTAACAATTCAGCTCATCAATTGATGAGAATATGACAAGCCTCAAACAAAATTTCATGAAAACTACATATTTGAGGTTTAAATAGAGGGAAAATGAATTTTTTGGCTAATTAATGATTAATTAGTTACAGCAAAAAGAAATAAATTTTCAATTTGCTGTAACTGATCACGTTAAATTTGGCCAAGGATCTGCTGTGATAGCTGGTCAATTTTAAGCATAAGATTAGGGGCTAATTTGACGATCTGGCGTTGTTCTTCTAAAACGGAGCCTAATATTTCATTGGTAGTCAGTGGGTTAGCCAATACAACACGAAAAACTATAGTATCCAATTTGTCCCAGTGCTCTGGGTTTAAGCGGGTACGAGAAACAAATGAACGACCCGTTTCTCTTTGTTTTTTCTGTACAAATTGAGTGAGCTCGTTGAGTAGTTCGTTCAGTTTTACTTTTTGTTCAGCGGTCGACAACTTGAGAGCTTTTTGCGTTATTGGAGGAAGGTAACGATAGGTTAGCAAACAAAGCTCGGGTTCAGAGATTAACTCAAAATCGTTTTGTTGTTTAATCAAGTCGGCAAAATAGCGTGCTTTATTAATACTTTGATCGATCAATAGCTCATAACCCGGCCGACTGATGATATGCATACTGGCATACACCAGCATAGCCATACCAGAGCGAGACCCTTCCAATGTGTGGCTACCGAGATCTTTCGACCCTTTGCGCAAAATATACTGCGCGTGATGTTCAATGGAATGCATTGCGTCTGGGTTTTTGAATAACACCATTCCTGCACCCATCGGGATATATAACTGCTTATGTGCGTCAATTGTTACTGAGTCGGCGAGCTCAATACCATCAAGTAAGTGGCGGTAGTTATTCGACATTAACGTTGCGCCGCCCCAAGCTGCATCAACATGGAAATGGCAGTTTTCTTGCTGACAAATAACCGCGATATCTTTTAACGGATCGATTGTGCCAGTTTCAGTTGTACCAGCAACGCCAATGACAGCAAACGGTTTGATCTTATCTATTTTTAGCTGGGTGATTTTTGCTTGTAAGTCATCAGGACACAGTCGATTATTATTATCAGTTTTTACTGAAATCAGGCTGTCTTGACCAATCCCCAGTACATCCGCTGCTTTTTTCAGAGAATAATGGCCGCGTTCAGACACTAATATCGCCAGTCCATTATATCCATAATGTTGCATTGCCTTAAATAGGCCTTCTTTTTCAACGCCTTTAAAATCACCTTGTGCTTTAAGTGCATTATTGCGCGCCACCCAAAGAGCAGTAATGTTCGCGATAGTACCACCCGAGCAAAATGCGCCAAGTGAGTGCTCTGCACTGTGCATCCATTGTGAATAAAAAAGGTCATTTTGCTGATAAATCAAACGGTGCAGCATACCCAGCACTTGACGTTCTAAGGGGGTAAATGCTTTGGATGTTTCGATTTTTACCAAGTTCTGATTCAAGGCAATCATGATTTTTGACAACGGCATTAAGAAATAGGGCAATGCCGAGGTCATATGACCAATAAAACTTGGCGCAGCAGTGTGAACCGAATGAGAAACGAGCGTATCAAGTAGGTGCTGCGTGTGTTCAGACACAAATTCAGGCGCTTCAGGGATGTGCGCATTAGAGAAATCTTTCTCGATTTCTTTTAGTGGTTTTTCTTCGGCAACAATGTGTTCACGCAGGAAAAGATTAAGGTTGCGTGAAAGCTCTGCTTCAATTTTTGTCAGTGTAGAGTCGGGGCCTTCAGGCACGGTGAAGATTCGTAGTAAGCTCTCGAAACTCACATCTGCAGTTTTCTGTTCGGATACCATACAGCGTCGTAATTTTTATTTGTTATGGAAAGCGATCGGCACAATCTAAACGAAAACGGGACAGATGTCCCGTCTTAATTCGGTTGGGCGGTGGGCTTAGTTTATTGGCACTTGTTCTTTTCTAGCGTTGAAATTGCATCGTTGTAGCGATTGAGTGCCGCATCGATTTGCTTGGGATGACTGAGTAATTCTGCAAGTGCTGAGCGTAGCTCATAATTCTTTTCGTTCGGTGCAGTTTGTCGATCTTCAAACGTGGTTTTTGCTATTTGGCCAAGTTCATCGCTGCGTGAGGCGAGTACTTTAACGTCATGTTGTTCCAGTTTCAGCCAAGCTTCAACAGGTTGAGAGGTGGCGACTTTGGATGGATCGTTTTGAAGATAATAATGTACGGCTGCTCGACTGAGTTCGAAGTGATGTTGACGCCCTTGTAAGAACCATTGGCTTACTTCTTCAAGATCTGGATATTGCTTAGTAACTAGATCTGTTAAATCGCTGTACCAAGTTAATGATGCATCAATATAGGCATCATACTTTTTGTTCAGACATTGATTATCAGCAGCCATTGCCATATTCGTAGATGCTGAAAGTAGTAGGGCAACAATGACACGTTTCATAAATCTTCCTTTTTGAGCTTTTGTTATTGTGTGGGAGTTTACTCCCTAATTATGAGTGTAAATAATGATTAAGGTGATTCCTGAGACCTAGCCTGCAAGTGATACAAAGAACAGCATCAGAATGGGCACGAGTAAGCTGAGAATAAAGCCACTGACGATAGCGATAGGGACACAACGCACACCACCTGTTGTTTGAATCACTGGCAATGTAAAATCCATCGCGGTTGCGCCAGCATAGCCAATAGATGTACAGGGTTTAGAGCGGATCAACATAGGGATCATGACTAAGGCAATGAGTTCTCTTAATAGCTCAATCATAAAAGAAGCACCGCCATAAACAGGGCCGAAGGCATCACCCATTAAAATTCCAGCCAGTGAATACCAGCCAAATCCTGATGCCATTGCGAGCCCTCTATATACTGGGATCTCTAAAATCATCGCTGAGATGATACCGCCAATCCATGAGCTGACAATGATAACTGAGGCGATGATCATGCCATGTTTATTAAGTAGGATTTGTCTGAGTGTTAATCCACTATTTCTTAATTGGATACCAATGAAAAAGAGTAAAATAAATAGAATCCATTCACTGGCAGTATCTACCCAATTGAGATCTAACGCTAAAACGACACCGATGGTTAGTCCACCCCCAACAACTAAAATCAGTTTAATGGACTCTAAGGCCATATTTGAAAGTGGAAGTTTGGTGTGATTTGCATCGGTTTTGATCGGCCAAAACTTGTCAACAAACGGTAAAACCAACAGGTTGCATAAACCGATCGCTAAGAAAAATACGGCAGTGAATTTGAGGATCAGCTGTAGGTTATCGCCGAGGTTATCAAGTGCGGCTAAACTGAGCCCCATAAGGAACAGAATGACATAGACTAACCAAGAGGTCGTTTTGTTCAACGCTGACAACCATTGCTGATTGGTTATAGAAAATAGATACCCCACGACTAATGGAGCAAAAATAAATAACATCCCTGAGAGCATCTAATCCTCTGATTATCTTTTATTTAAAAACCGCTCGCGCTAATGACATCGCTCAGCTTTGATTTGAATTCAATCTCGCTTAAATTACTGAGGTTGTACAGTACTTCAGCACCTGTCGCATTAATTTCAACTTCATGCTCATCAATATCGTCGTCTTGTCGGCGAAATAAGAGCAAGTGGTGTGCAATGCGTGCCACATCAAGGTAACTGACTTCATGAGAAGATGCGACTAAAGATTGATTTCCGGCCACTTCTAGGAAATCTGAGTCAAAACCCCAATTTCGTAAAACCAATTGACTGGTCTTCGAGCTGCGAGACTGGAAGATTTGTAGCGCAATCTCTTGATCTAGATAATTTCCGTTCTGTAGATATAAGTGATATTCACTGACTAAACAGAACAGTCCAATATCAGCCAATAGGCCAACTAATAGTGCTTTTTCTTGCTCTAAATGTTGATATTTAGCCGGTTCAAGTAGTTTAAAGGCTTGAGTGACTAAAACCATTGTCGCACCGAGCTCTTTTGATACCGATGCACTGTTAACTAGTATTTTATTGCATGCTTTGCTCAGGTTTACGGAGTGTTTTAGTTGTTCAATAGCTTGTGCTGTCACAATATCGCGAACTCTTAGAATACCCAGGCGGGATACCGCAGTAATTAAGTCAGTGCAGGTAATATTGCGGCGATTAAAAACAACGGAGTTTGCTACACGTATAACGATGGCTGCAAGTCCGGGGTCTTCCAATAGACAATCGGCCACATCCGATATTCCTGACGATTCTAACGTGCAAAGCTTCTGAATTTTAAGAACGACATCCGGAATTGGCGGTAGCGAAATTTTCCCGGTGCTAATTGAATGTTCAACTAACTGAGCAAATTCGCTTTCTAGTCCTTGGATAAGCATTTGGCGATGTTCGGGAAGCCAATAAAAAGATAAGTGATTCATAGTAATGTGCTCAATTTGTATTAGGGGCATTTTACCGTTTGCTAATCTAAATAAGCAACCAATTACATCAGCCTACGTCAATTTGTTCCTATTTGGTCAAAATTAAGTGCCTCAAGTGAGGCTGTAGGTGTCAAAGAAAGTACACTCACAAATTGATACTGTGATGCTGGTCATATAAAACAGATTAAATATAGTAATGGATGTGAGATATGCCCAGACTTATTTCGTATCGTTAACTATGATATGAGTATATAAAGGCAAGCTAATATTACATAATTAAATAACTTGCCGTTGAATTATTCATTTTTTCGCTAAAAAATCTGCTGCTATCTGGTGATCACGTTTAATCGGGGAATTTGATTAAGGATCAATGGATATGACTGAGCAAGCATTTTTCGATTATGTAATTAAGTTTGGCGCTTTCCAAAAGCGTTCTATGTTTGGTGGAGTGGGGTTGTTTCAAAATGAGGCGATGTACTCTCTTATCAGCGAGGAGCGTATTTTTATCCGCGGTGGTGGCCATCTTGATAGCATGTTGACTCGCTTAGGCTGTGAAAAGTATAAACACGTCAAAAAGCAAACCACAGCAACGGTGAACTACTATGATATTACTGACCTTTTTGTTAGTGAAAGTGAAGAGCTTGATGCTATCGTTGCTCAATCAATACGGCACTCTGTAAAGCAAAGAAGTTTCCAAAAATCTTCTGCTAGTCGGCGTTTGCGTGATTTACCAAACATGCAGTTAACACTCGAGCGCATGGTCAAGAAAGCTGGTGTTGCTGATGTCGAGACATTTATAGAATTAGGGGCATCAGAGGTTTTTTCTAAGGTGAGAAAAATCTATGGCAGCGACGTGGATGTTAAATTACTTTGGAAATTTGCGGGCGCAATCGAAGGTATTCACTGGAAACTGTTACAAGAACCTCGTAAGCGCCAGCTATTGAATCGTTGTTCGTAAACAATGAGGATAATTGACTGTCATAAAAAGCCAAGACACTTATCTTGGCTTTTTTGTATAACAGTTCGTTAGAACTTAAAGCGAGTGGTGAACATCAACTGCTCACCGTACGCATCGTTAATACGAGCTTCAGCTCCGACGGAGAATAGTTCTGTGGAGTGGAAGCGAGCATAGAAAGACGCAATCCAGTCATCATTGTCATCAATTGAGACATAACCGCCTTTACCACCTATTTCAAGTTGTGGGCCAAGCCACTGACGAACACCTAGATTTAACTCTATTCCGGTATCGGTACTGCTATTTTCACTATCGACGATGCGAAGCAACATTTCACCAGTAAAGTCTGCCCAGTTGTTGATGGGGGCGTGGAAACCAAAACCTGCAGCAGCATCAAAATCACTTTCAAATTCAGAGTCAATACGGCCAATAATATGAGCATTTGGGTGGATAGACTTACTTATTGCTGCACCAAATGTTACTGGACTGACTCCAATGCGAGCTTCGATATAGTCATAATTAAAGTTGCTCATGACCGTTGGGCTGTTTCGGTCGGATTCAGCCAATGTTTGCCCAGAGGCAAGCAGTAGTGCTGCCGCAATGATTGTTTTACGCATAGTCACTATAAACCTATATTTTTAGTTTATTTCCATGGTCAGTAGTGGAAAATCCACTGTGACATTAATCAATTAAGACATCATAGTGCATAGTGAGCTATTGCCACCATCAAAAAAATGTCATTCTTTTGTCGTCTTGGCAAAAAATAAGCAAAGAAAGTGCCATTTTCATAAAAAATAGGGTTATTCGCCAAAATTAATGCGGTTTTCTGCGATGGAATTAAATATTTTTTCGGCATCTAAAACTCGCGCCCATGGCATTAACTCGGATTCATTGGCAATCATATACTGCGTTAATTGATCTTTTATTATTTCTCGCAGCTTATCGCCATTCCAAGGCTTGGCAACGTAAAAATGCAGGCTAGAGTGATTGACAGCTTCAACCGTATCTTCTAAACCTGCTTGGCCTGTGAGCAACACTTTTCGAGTCTGCGCTGTCTCTTCGTTTTGACTTAATTCTATCAAAAAACTAATCCCAGTTTGCTCTGGCATGATGTGGTCACACAGTATCAAGGCGGTTGAGCTTGGTTTTCTGCAATAACTTCTTTTGCTTCAGTAACCGATTCCGCAGCTTCTACGATGAAATATTCTTCGAAGCAGTCTAAGTCTTGCATCACACTATCTAAAACTTCTCGTTCGTCGTCGACACATAGAATCAAGAATTTGTTCATGATTTTCTCCTTTATCAAAGTCACTGAGACGGATTAATTAATTGGTAGCCAAACTGTCATTGTGGTGTAGGTGTTTTTTTTCGATTGAACCTCAAGCCAGCCTTTATGTTGCTGGACAATTTGTTGACATACAGATAAGCCGATCCCAAGACCAAAGTTGCCCTCTTTTTTGGTGGTGTAGTTCAATGTGAAGATATTGGCTTTTTGCTCGTCATCTATGCCACTGCCGTTATCTGTGAAGCTAATAGTGACAAAAGGGCGATCATCGTGTCTCGTTTGTTTGGTTGTAATATGTAACACCCCATGTTCAGGAAACGCATCAATGGCATTGGATATTAGGTTGGTCCATACTTGTTGCAATGCGATGGGCTGGCAGGAAACAAGGGGTAATTGCGCATACTCTTTTTCTACACTATGCCGTTTAAGGCGGTTTTCAAAGATCACTAAAGTGTCTTCGATGCCTTCATGAATATCGACTCTATGAAGGGTTTCATCGTCTGGTCGTGCGTAACCTTTTAAGCTTTTGACCATATCGGCAATGCGCTGTGCACAAACATTTATGGATCGTAACGTGCTGCCAGTTAAGAAGTAACTTTCTAAATGCTCTAACCTTTCCAATGCGTTATCTGGCGAGTTTTTGGCTAATTGTTTGAGTTCGATATCATCATCGAGATTCAACTTGACTAGCTTTTTGGCAACCAAACGGTTTTTTATTTCCACTTCAAGAGTTTTGGCTCGGGTTCGCTCTTCGGCCGTTGATGTCGGTTTGGCCTGTAAAGCGGCTTGAAGTAATTGACTGCCCTTATTTTGTAGTGATTGGTTGCTCGTCGCATTCACTATCAGCTCAATCTTATTGGATAATGTTTCAGTCCCTCGCAAGATGGCGGCAATCGGATTATTCAACTCGTGAGCAACGCCAGCGACAAGTTGCCCTAACATCGCCATCTTTTCTCGTTCGATAAGCTGTTGATGAGCCGACTCCAATGATTCAAGCGTCTTTTGTAGTTCTAGTTTTGTGTTAATACTGCGTTGCAGGCGGCGATTGAAGTGGCGCAATAATAAGTTGGTAAAAAGGGGCAGTAACCGTGTGTCAGAATGCATGACCTTGGAAAAGACATCTCGGTCTAACTTAATTACATCAGTTTTGGTCAAAGTAATGGCGGTGGAAAAGGATTTTTCTCCGGTAACGAAAGACATTCCACCGACAATATTCCCTTTTTTATGTCGAACCACTTCTCGCTGTTGACCAAGCTCATCCTTTTTATATAAAGCGACCTCTCCTTCGGTAATGAACCATAAGAAGCGGTTGTCTTCGCCCTCTTTAGTCAGTAGGTGCTCTGCTGAATAGGTTCTACAAGCATGAGTTTCATCTTCATTTTCAAAAAATTGATGAAGAGCGCCGATTACTTGCTCGGCTAATTCACCGTCAGAAAGCTTGTGGTAGTCAGAGATGAAGCCATCTCTGTAGCTGCGCATTTTATTGTCAATATGTGCACGTAAAATACGCTGTTGATCAAGTACAGTGCTGTAATTGAGAATGTTCTCTTTATCGTTCTCTAAAATATAAGTGGTGAGCTCTTTGTGAACGGTTTTGTATAATATTTGGTCGGGGACTGGTTTTGTTAAACAATGATCAAGACGTCCTTCATTGACGGCGCTGAGAATGGCTTGAATATCTTGTCCGCAACTGATCAATACCTTACGAGCCGAGCGAGTGTGCTCAGACTTATCGAGGTGAGTTAAAAAATCTGCGCCATTAAATGCTTCGTGGTGACTGGCGATAACCAAAGCAATGGTTTGCTGCTGCTCTTGTAAATACTCAAGTGTTTGTTCTGCTTCTTCGATGGATTCGGCAGTATGTAAATCAAATTTAAGCGCAAATGGCGCCAGTTCAAAGCGCAGTTGATCAACACTGATAGGGTTGTTATCTAAACAAAGTAGTGCGTAATGATTCACTCGAGCCTCTAGAGTCATGGCGATTTATTCTACTGTAGCAATTATCTAAAATTGGGTTTGAGAGCTAGGTTTTAGAATTTCTCATCCTCTAGCAATACTCTGACTTAACTCTATGTTTTGGTTTTCATTTCTTTACGGTAGACTGAGTGAAACTGTTTAGGATAGAAAACTATGAAACAATTAAAAATGATTGGTGCCGTAGGTGGCGCAATCTCTCTCGCGCTATGTTGGCCGCTTGCTGTGGGTCAAATTGGGCATAATGTCATCAGCGATGGGATAGCAAAGCTCTCTTCCTTGGCTTTTCAGGCCGAGATTGTTAACTATGATCGCGGTTACCTTTCCTCTAACGTTCAAACGCGTTATCAGATAATCGATGAGGGACTAAAGCAACAATTGGTAGCTGACGGCTTGCCAACTGAGTTCCTAGTTAATAGCAAGGTTGAGCATGGTCTTATGAGCTTAACGGCTCATTCATCATTAGTGAATACACCTGATTTTCCGTTAAGCTTAACCAGTACAACGCAACTTAATGGTAATACGCAATATTCCTTTGTATTAGATAGCTGGCATTATGCGACACAAGATGGCCAAATGGTGGTGTCGACTTCACCTGCAACATTAGAAGGGGCGGTCACTGTGCTAGGTGAAATATCCTACCAACTTGATGTTCCATCAGTCGAACTTGACTTTGCGAGTGGTGAGAAAATGGCGCTTTCTCAATTGTCTGGTCAAGGTGCAGGTAAACAAGACAAAGGTTTTTGGTTGGGAGACCAGTCACTGGCTTTATCACGTTTGAGTGTTGTTGATGGGTTCGAAAACAGTGTGCTTGATGTGACTAATGCCACCTATAAATTCGACTCTTCAATCAATGGCGATCTTGCTCGCTTTAGCAGTAATCATGTTGTCGTGTTGGAAAAACTGCTTTCAAATGACGGTGAAGTGAATGATTTAAATATTGATTTCACCTTGGGTGACTTAGACAGTGAATCATTGGAAAAACTCACCACACTATACCAAAATAACCCTGCATTGTCGGAACAAGATATTCAGCAGGCCTTACCTTATATCGAGTCTTTATTTGCGAAAGGTTTCTACCTTTCTATGAATAAAATGGCGCTAAAAATCGCTAGTGGTGAGTTTGAATCAAAATGGAAAATCGCTGTACCGGAAGGAACCAATGATATATTGCAAGACCCAAGTATTATTTTGCCAGCGTTAGTGGGTAATGTTGATACTTTTATTTCGAATCAATTGGTTGAGGATTTTCCATTTATTAAACAAGGCATCGATGAACTTGTTATCATGGAAATGATGGTTCAAGAGGCTGATGGATATCGACTTCAAGCTGAAATTAAACAAGGAAATCTGGAGTTTAAAAACGGCAAGCAACTTCCACTGGTTGCCTTGTTGATGCCAGTAATGCTTGGTTAATGTCAGTAAAGTAATGCTTTTTCCCTATCAATAAAAAAAAGAGGTCACATGACCTCTTTTCTCGCTTTTTATCCTGTGTAAAAAGTGTTATTAATCACATTAATTGTCGATAGTAGGAGCAAGGACTTCATGGAACCAAATCAAACGGACACTGTTTATAATTTTAGTGCGGGCCCTGCGGGTTTGCCAAAAGCGGTAATGGAAAAAGCACAAGCTGAGTTTGTGAATTGGAATGAACTTGGCACGTCCGTGATGGAAATTAGCCACCGTAGCAAACCATTTATCAAAGTCGCTCAAGATGCGGAACAAGATCTACGCGATTTATTGAATATTCCTGATAATTATAAAGTCTTATTTTGCCAAGGTGGTGCACGAGCTCAGTTTGCCGCCGTGCCTCTTAATTTACTTGGTGACGCAACTAAAGCAACCTATATAGATGCTGGTTATTGGGCAGAAAGTGCGATTAACGAAGCGAACAAATACTGCGAACCTGATGTGTTTAATGCCAAAGTCACTAAAGATGGTAAGGCTGCTGTTATCCCTGCCTGTGATTGGAAAATTGACCCTGAATCCGCGTATGTTCATTTTTGTCCGAACGAAACGATAGATGGTATTGAAATCAATGATCTTCCTCAAACGGATAAGCCGATTGTGGCCGATATGTCTTCAACTATTCTTTCTCGTCAAATTGATGTGTCAAAATACGGTGTGATTTATGCGGGTGCACAAAAGAATATAGGCCCGGCAGGCATCTGTATTGTGATTGTGCGTGATGATCTTCTGGGATTGGCTAGCGATGTTTTACCGACGATTTTGAACTATAAAGTTCAGGCAGAACAAGACTCCATGTTCAATACACCACCGACATTTGCTTGGTATTTGTCAGGCTTGGTATTCAAATGGTTGAAAGAGCAGGGTGGTGTTCAAGCCATTGAATTGATTAACCATGAAAAAGCAGCCTTATTATATAACTGTATTGATGAGTCTCCATTTTATCGTAATGAGATCCACCCAGATAACCGTTCTCTAATGAATGTCCCTTTCCAATTAGCAAAACCTGAGCTGGATAGCGTATTTTTAGAGCAAGCAGAGGCACGCGGTTTAGCTTCACTAAAAGGTCACCGTGCGGTTGGTGGTATGCGTGCTTCTATCTACAATGCAATGTCATTGGAAGGGGTTCAAGCGCTGGTTGATTTTATGCACGAATTTGAAAAGCAATATGCATAAAAAATAATTGATATCACACCAAGAGCACATCGTCTGCTGTATGAGCAAAGGCTGTTGTGTTGATAAACGAAAGCCCACGAATATCGTGCGTGGGCTTTGTCATAGAGAGTCGAAGCTAAGTCTTACAGCTTATCTGTGAGTTCGATAGCTTGACCAATATAGTTGGCTGGTGTCATCTCTTTCAAGCGTGCTTTTTCAGCTTCTGGTAGCTCTAAGCCGTCAATGAAATTACGCATTGCTTCACCATCAACACGCTTACCACGTGTGAGTTCTTTAAGCTTCTCGTATGGCTTTTCAATACCATAGCGGCGCATCACAGTTTGGACTGGTTCTGCTAATACTTCCCAGTTTTTATCCAGTTCTGCCAATAGTGCATCACGGTTAACTTCGAGTTTACTAATGCCTTTTAGTGTTGATGTGTAGGCGATAATTGCATAGCCAACACCCACACCTAGGTTACGTAATACAGTCGAATCAGTTAGGTCACGCTGCCAGCGTGAGATAGGCAGTTTTTGAGCCAAATGACCGAATACCGCGTTAGCTAGACCAAGGTTACCTTCGGAGTTTTCAAAATCGATTGGGTTTACTTTATGCGGCATGGTTGAAGAACCGATTTCGCCAGCGATGGTTTTTTGCTTGAAATGACCCAGTGCAATATAGCCCCAAATATCACGATCGAAATCAATCAGAATGGTATTGAAACGAGCAACGGCATCGAACAATTCTGCAATGTAATCATGAGGTTCGATTTGTGTTGTATAAGGGTTCCACGTTACGCCTAAGCATTCAGTAATAAATTGTTCACTGAAATGATGCCAATCAACTTCAGGATAAGCTGATAGGTGAGCGTTATAGTTACCCACTGCGCCATTCACTTTGGCTAAGATCTCAACATTAGCAATTTGCTTATATTGGCGCTCCATACGGTACGCTACGTTAGCCATCTCTTTCCCCATTGTACTAGGAGAAGCTGGCTGGCCGTGGGTACGAGAAAGTAACGGAATATCTCGGTACTCTTCTGCTAGCTTACGGATTGCATCAATGATGTTACGAATTTCAGGAAGAATAACGGTGTCACGTGCTTCTTTTAGCATTAACGCGTGAGAAGTATTGTTAATGTCTTCAGAGGTACAAGCAAAATGAATGAATTCGTTGACGGCGTGCAGCTCAGGCATCTCTGCCACTTTTTCTTTTAAGAAGTACTCTACAGCCTTAACATCATGGTTCGTCGTGCGTTCAATTTCTTTAATACGAGCAGCGTCTTCTTCACAGAAGTTTGCAGCAATATTATCGAGGAATTGATTCGCTTCTGCGCTGAATGCTGGTACTTCAGCGATTTCAGCGGTTGCTGAAAGCTTCTGTAGCCAACGTACTTCAACGATGGTGCGATATTTGAGGAGACCAAACTCACTAAAGATACTGCGTAACGCAATCGTTTTACTTCCGTAGCGGCCGTCTACCGGTGAAACAGCAGTCAAGGCTGACAGTTCCATGTTTTTCTCCTGAATTTGAGGTTAAGTATGAGAGTGAATTCTTTGCATTGAAGCTAGATACGCGCCAAAAGTATTTGTGCTTGTTCGATCATTTTCTTACGACCGAAAATCAAATGGCGACGTTTTCCTCCAACTTGGCGCCACAATACCGCGCAGCGGATCCCCGAAAGGAGCAGTGCTCGTACTTTGTGCTGAGTTGAAGTTTGTTGTAATACTGTAGGGGTGCCGGTGACTTGGATACGCGGCCCAATAGGGCTAATGACATCAAGATAAATACTGGCTATATTGCTGACCATCTGATCGTCTAACAAATCAAAATGTTCGATTTGACGTTCGGCGGTTTGGATCCGATCGCCAAGTTGTGACATTGCATCTCGGCGACCATCTAATTTACGTTCTAATGCCATTAGACTAATGATGTAACGAGTAAGCTCACTGCCAGAAGGCGTGCTATCGATACCTTTTACTAAGCACTCAAGGCCAACCTTAAGGTTAGCCTCAGAGCCAAAAACATCGAGAGTATTACTTGGGTTAGTGCTTAAAATAGCCGTTAGAGAAGTTTCAAACGCGTCTGAATCACAGTGACCATTTTTCGCGACTTGTTGCACTAAGGCAACCGCTTGGCAGATACCGGCAAATGCGATGGTACGGTCATAAATGGTGTTAGCCACGTAATTACTCCTAAATCAATTAAATGCGCTGTTCAATAATTCCGCCACCAAGACAAACATCGTCTTTATAGAAAACGGCAGATTGACCCGGGGTGACGGCGACTTGAGGCTCGTCAAAAATAACTTTTATATTGTCATCATCAATAGGGATGATAGTACATGCAATATCCGTTTGACGATAACGTGTTTTCACTGTGCAGCTCAATGGTTCCGTAATTGGCGTACGATCAACCCAGTGTAATTGTGATGCGATCAAACCTTGAGACTTAAGCAATGGGTGATCAGCACCTTGCACCGCGATAAGAACATTACGTTGCAGATCTTTCTCTGCGACATACCATGGGTCTTCATTACCACCGCCGCCTTTTTGGCCACCGATGTGCAACCCTTTACGCTGACCTAAAGTGTGATACATCAAACCTTGGTGCTCACCAATCACTTTACCTTCTGGCGTTTCAATTTTACCCGGCTGGGCAGGTAAATAGCGAGATAAGAAATCAGTAAATTTGCGTTCGCCAATAAAACAAATGCCAGTTGAATCTTTTTTCTTCGCAGTAATTAGATCTTGTTCTTCAGCAATACGGCGAACTTCAGGTTTTTCTAAATCACCAACAGGGAATAGGCTGCGTGCAACTTGTTCGTGACTTAACGTATAAAGGAAATAGCTCTGGTCTTTATTGTTGTCCAACCCACGTAACATTTGTGGTTTTTCATTGCCTTCAGGGAAGGTGCGACGCACGTAGTGACCCATAGCAATGTAATCGGCATCAAGCACTTCGTCGGCAAATTCTAGGAAGGCTTTAAACTTGATTTCTTTGTTACAAAGAATGTCTGGGTTAGGCGTACGCCCAGCTTTGTATTCAGCGAGGAAATACTCAAATACGTTATCCCAGTATTCTGCGGCAAAGTTAATCGTGTGCAGGTGGATACCTAGTTTGTCACAAACTGCCTGTGCGTCAGCGAGATCTTCTGCTGCCGTACAATATTCCTCATTGTCGTCTTCTTCCCAGTTCTTCATGAACAGGCCTTCAACTTGGTAACCTTGCTCTTTAAGAAGATACGCGGAAACTGAGGAATCAACACCACCGGACATGCCGACAATGACTTTCTTTTGGCTGTTTGCGCAGCGGTTATCTGACATTACTAAATACCACTAAATTGACTTGGATGCAGATTCTATCAGAAAGATTTTAGTGGGGACAGATCCGAGACTGCAATCACACTTCTATTACGCTTAATTGCTGTAGTTTCCACCAGTACTAAAGATAAATTAATTTTAGAGTTCTCTAATTGCCTATGGCATAGTGCATGAAATTCTCGATATTCTCTTATTAGGGTTGGGTTCTCGGTGATGACTTACATCACTTGAAATGGCACATATGGTTTGCCAATAATTTCAACCTATTAGTTAGATTTATATAAGGCAGCAACATGCAAGATGAAAACCAAATAATGGATGACGCGATTCTGATTGAAACGGTTGAAAATCAACTCGCAGAAGGAAATCCAATCAAAGTAAAAGAGACATTAATGCGTCTGATGATGACAGGGAGTAGCCGAGAAGATGCGGTGGCATCAATGGCGTGTGCGCTAGCGATTGAAGTTTTCGATGTGATGAAAAATGAAGGTGAATTCAATTTAAAACGTTATTCTGAGCATTTGGATATGCTACCAGATCTCAGCTTCATGGAAGGTGAATAAAAATAACCATCAGCAAACGTTTGCTATAACCGACTTAGTTGCCGCGCAATTGGGTGCGCGGTAGAATCGCGCATCCTTCACCCCTTTACTCAGACTTACGTTATGAAATTTCCTGGTCAACGCAAATCCAAGCATTACTTTCCTGTTCACGCTCGCGATCCTCTTGTCATTCAATCACAAGAAAATAAGAAGATGTCGCGTACACATATTATTGGTATTGACCAAACCTTGGTCGATATAGAAGCGAAAGTAACAACAGACCTAATTGATAAATATGGGCTTAGTAAAGGGCACTCATTAGTTATTGATGATCAAAAAGCCGAAGCGCTTTATGTCGAGCTAAAAGAAAATAACTTAATTACGAATGAGTATGCCGGTGGCACTATAGGTAATACATTACACAATTATTCGGTGTTGGCCGATGATCGATCTACCTTATTAGGGGTCATGAGCCAGGATATAAAAATAGGCAGTTATGGATACCGTTATCTATGTAATACATCAAGTCGTATGGATTTGAATTATTTACAAGGTGTAGATGGCGCTATTGGTCGTTGTTTTGCGCTAATTACTGAAGATGGAGAGCGTACTTTTGCCATTAGCGAAGGGCAGATGAATCAACTTACCCCGGATAATGTGCCTGAAAAAATATTTCGTAGTGCTTCGGCATTAGTTATCACGGCGTATCTTGTGCGTTGTAAAAAGGGCGATCCGATGCCTGATGCAACAATGAAGGCGATTGAGTACGCCAAAAAATACGATGTACCAGTGGTATTAACACTAGGGACAAAATTTGTTATTCAAGACGACCCCCAATATTGGCAAGAATTTTTGCGTGATAATGTCACTGTCGTTGCTATGAACGAAGATGAAGCAGAGGCTTTAACCGGTGAAAGTGATCCGCTTGCTGCATCGAATAAAGCGTTAGATTGGGTTGATTTAGTATTGTGTACCGCAGGTCCTGTTGGACTGTTTATGGCCGGTTATACCGAAGATTCAGCAAAACGAGAGACGTCATTGCCGCTATTGCCAGGTTCGATTCCTGAATTTAACCGTTACGAGTTTAGCCGCCCAGCATCAAAAATAAGCTGTGAAAACCCAATCCGTATTTATTCTCATATTGCACCTTATATGGGTGGACCTGAAAAAATTAAAAACACGAATGGTGCCGGTGATGCGGCTTTATCGGCCTTATTGCATGATATGGCCGCCAATAAATATCACAAAGAGAATGTACCTAATTCAAGTAAGCACCAGAACGACTTTTTAACCTATTCATCATTTTCTCAAGTCTGCAAATATTCTAATCGTGCGAGCTATGAAGTGTTAGTGCAACATTCTCCACGTTTATCTCGTGGTTTGCCTGAACGCGAAGACAGTTTAGAAGAAGCATATTGGGAACGCTAATGTTCTTACAGATAATAAAAAGGCTCCGATAGGGAGCCTTTTTATTTAATTGATAATTAAATCTCAAATTCTTCTAGAGACTTACCTGCATCAAGTTGCTCTTGAATTGCAGAAGGTGTACGGCCTTGACCAGTCCACGTTTTTTCATTGCCGTTATTATCGACATATTTATATTTTGCAGGGCGAGGTGCGCGTTTACCTTGAGCTTTTACTTTGCCTTTTGTTTCACCAGAAAGTGCTGAAATTAATGCGCTAACATCAATACCATCTTTTGCAATTTGTTCTGCAATAGCTGCAAGTTTGGCTTCTTGTTCAGCGCGAGCTGAACGCTCTTCCTCTTCTGATTCTCTACGCTCTTGTACAACAATCGTTAATTTATCTAGAGCTTCTTCAAGTTGCTCAAGAGTTAGTTCACGAGAGAAAGCGCGTAGGCTACGGATATTTAGTAGAGTTTTTGTTAATTCAGACATGACTATTCCTATAAGATTTAATTTAGTCGACAAGGTAATAATAAACTGAGGAAATTTTTCTTACAATATTAAGTTC
>NZ_JAAZTU010000038.1 GCF_012395185.1 Vibrio aestuarianus | reverse complement strand
GGGACGCAATACATTAACGCCTTATCGTACGTTTTCGTTCCATTGGACTTCACAGAGAATAATATGATTAATATCAGTCTGTTAACCCCCTTAGCGTTGTTTTCTGTACCGTTGGACTTCAAACCCCTATTACCCATCTCTAATTTATCGGCAATGCTAGGAAAACGATTTCGTAATAATTTTTTTTGGTTCACAGCGTTCGGTTTATTATAAATCAAATACTTAGAGTGTTTTATGGACATTTCATCCATGGAAAAAGCGATATTTGCTCACCCGTTTGTAAGAGATCTCGCACAAGAAGGAGCGTTGATCACTGCATTAGGCTGCAAATGCTGTGAATGCTTGCAGTACAATAAGCCCACCAATAGCGGTGAAAATAACCCCACACAGGCCATCAATATAGGTGCTAAGTGATTGTAAACGCTTTTGTAATCGCTTAGTCGACAGCATCCAAGCAAGGCTAGCAAACCACAGCAATGAAAGCCCCCATAGAATCAGTAGTGCGCTTGCCTTACCGGATAGTGACATGCCAGCGGGGACTAAACTCGACATCAGGCTGATAAAAAACACCAAAGCTTTGGGATTAAGGATATTAGTCATGAAGCCACGAGAGAAAGCTTGGCGTTTATTACTCAACAATAACGCAGAGTTTTCGATGATCTCGTTACTTGAAGGGCTTATCCACTGAGTGTATGTAGCCTTCAATGCTCCTATTCCAAGGTAAAGTAGGTAGCTACCGCCAGCCAATTGCAGAATGGCAAAGAGGGTTGGGTGCTGGTGCACTAGGTAACTCACACCCGTCAAGCTGAGTAGGGAGTGGAATAAAATGCCGCACGATAAACCAAGCGCAATGAATACGCCGGTTTGGCGACCATAGCGCGTGGCGTTTTGTACTACCAACGCGACATCAGGCCCTGGACTCATCAGTGCAACAAAGTGGACACTAGCGAGGGTAATTAAAATACTGGCTTCGTTCATGTAATAGCTATTTCTCTAGAGTCTTGATGAGATTGTGGTTGTTTTCGGTACAGGCTTTTTCTTGTAGGTCAAACCATCAAAGCTGAACAATACTAATGCTCCCCAAATAAAGCCAAAAGTGATCGCTTTGTCACTAGTAAAGGCTTCGCCATAAACTAAAACGGCGAGTAAAAACATCAAGCTTGGGCCGATATACTGGAAAAAGCCCAGCGTAGACAGTTTTAAGCGGGTCGCAGCTCCAGTAAAACACAACAGTGGCAGAGTGGTGATAACCCCGGCTGCAACCAGTAAAATGTTAAGACTTGTGGGGTTAGTCGCCATGTTTGAGGTGGCTGAATCGGCAATAAAGAGCAGATAAATGGCCGCGGCAGGTAACATCACTAAGGTTTCAATAAACAGACCGGTTTGTGCATCCAGCGCCACTTTTTTACGCAGTAGCCCATAAAAACCAAAGGTGGTGGCTAATGCGATGGCCACTACGGGCACCGAGCCAAAGACCACTAGTTGAATGGCAACGCCGATCGCTGCCAGTGCAACGGCGACCCATTGCAGTTTACGTAGCCGCTCGCCAAGAAATAGCATTCCAAGCACCACATTCAATAGCGGGTTTATGTAGTAGCCTAAACTGGCATCTAACATGTGGTTGGCATTGACCGCCCAGATAAAAATAAGCCAGTTGGTGCCAACCAAAAGTGAGGTCGTGACTAAGTAGAGCATTTTACTTTTGTTGCTCATCACATCGCGTACGCTGCGCCAGTTACGACCAAAATGTAATAATGCAGCGAGCAAGAAAAATGACCAGACGACGCGGTGGCTGAGGATTTCTAATGCGGAAACCGCGCCGATCGCTTTAAAATAAATAGGAGCAATGCCCCACATGGTATAAGCGCCGATGGCTAATAGAACACCCTGTCGTGAGCGTTGCTGTTCTTCTTCTGGAGTCATTTACTATCTTTCTCGGAGGGGTTGATCGCTGTGTAGCGAAACGATTCGACAGTATATACCTATCCGCGTTTTAGTTGCATCTTTGTAAATACGCTCAAGTGGCTGGCCAGCACAGTTGGTGAGAAAGCATGACAACGCCGATCAATTGTATAGCAGACACATTTTGCGGTTTTATTCACCATCGAACACCACTACAATAAGACGCTTTGTTGCTTGGACTTGAACAAGCTCCGCTGCCGTTGCTTATCACTACCACCTTGGAAACTTCATGACCGCCACTTTAATTGCTCAACAAGCTGATCCCGCGCCTGATAGTTCAAGCAGTATTTTACAGACTGTTTTTGGTTATCAGACTTTTCGCGTTGGTCAGCAAGAGGTCATTGAAGCGGCATTAGCCGGGCAAGATAGCTTGGTGATTATGCCCACCGGTGGCGGTAAATCGCTCTGTTATCAGATCCCCGCGTTAGTGAAAGATGGCATTACCTTGGTCATTTCGCCGCTGATTTCTCTGATGAAAGATCAAGTAGACCAACTAAAAGCCAACGGCGTGGCGGCTGAATGTGTCAATTCAACCATGTCACGAGAGGCGTTGATTTCGGTTTATAACCGTATGAATTCAGGGCAGCTAAAGCTGATTTATGTCTCGCCAGAACGTGTATTGATGCGTGATTTTATCGAGCGTTTACAAAGCTTACCTTTAGCCATGATTGCAGTTGATGAAGCGCACTGTATTTCGCAGTGGGGGCATGATTTTCGTCCTGAATATGCCGCCCTGGGTCAGTTGAAGCAGCAATTTTCCCATGTGCCATTTATGGCGTTAACCGCTACGGCCGATGATGCTACCCGTAGCGACATTTTACATCGTCTACAACTGCAAGAGCCTCATGTTTATTTGGGCAGTTTTGATCGCCCTAATATCCGCTACACCTTGGTGGAAAAACATAAGCCGGTTTCGCAAATTATCCGTTACCTCGATACCCAGAAAGGTCATTGCGGCATCATCTATTGTGGTAGCCGTAAAAAGGTTGAAATGCTGACCGAAAAACTGTGCAACAACCACATTCGCGCAGCCAGTTACCATGCGGGGATGGATGCAGATGAACGCGCTTATGTACAAGAAGCTTTCCAACGTGATGACATTCAAATCGTGGTGGCAACGGTGGCGTTTGGCATGGGGATCAATAAACCTAATGTACGCTTTGTGGCTCATTTTGATATACCACGCAACATTGAATCGTATTACCAAGAAACAGGGCGAGCAGGGCGTGATGGCTTACCGGCTGAAGCGATGATGCTTTACGACCCGGCCGATATTAGCTGGCTTCGTCGCATGTTAGATGAAAAACCAGAAGGGCCACAAAAACAGGTCGAAAGCCACAAGCTTGGTGCAATGAGTGCGTTTGCCGAAGCGCAAACTTGTCGTCGCCAAGTACTGCTGAATTATTTTGGTGAGTATCGTGAGAAGCCTTGTGGTAACTGCGATATTTGCTTAGATCCACCCAAACATTTCGATGCCACGCAAGAGGCACAAAAAGCGTTATCGTGTGTTTATCGTGTCAATCAAGGGTTTGGTATTGGCTATGTGGTGGAAGTGATGCGCGGCATGCAAAATATCCGTATTCGTGAAAACGGCCACGATAAGCTCACCACTTATGGCATCGGGCGAGATCACAGCCATGACTACTGGGTCAGTATTTTTCGTCAGTTGATCCACAAAGGATTGCTGCAACAAAATATCACCCGCAACTCGACCTTGCAGCTTACCGAAGAAGCGCGGCCATTATTGCGTGGTGAAATGTCGTTAGAGCTTGCGATCCCAAGGCTTGATACCGCGGCTCGCGCTGCGAAATCAGATAAATTGTCGAATAAGAATTACGATAAAGCCCTGTTTGCTAAGTTGCGAAAGTTGCGTAAATCGATCGCCGATGAAGATGGTCTGCCTCCTTACGTAGTGTTTAGTGATGCCACCTTGATCGATATGGCTGAGATCTTGCCGACTTCTTACGGTGAAATGTTGGCGGTTAATGGGGTGGGACAACGCAAACTTGAAAAATATGCCGACCCATTTTTAGACTTAATTCAGGAGCATTTAACCCACCATGGTTGAGTTTGGTTTAGCGCATTATCTGCAAGAGGAAGGGCGACTGATCCTGAGCGCCCCACGTTTTGATTTTGATACTTTTCCTCAATTTGGGGAGCGTTTGGTTGATTTGCTTTCGGCAAGCGTCATTGAAAAACAGCGGGACGCTGACATTCATTCATGGTTGATTGACTTTGAAGGTTGTCAGCTATTTCTGAAAGCAGAACATTACAGCGAATGTATGTGGTTAGAAGCACTGTCAATAAAAGAGAGCCAACAAGAGATGGATTTCTTGGCGCAGCTTTTTGCTCGTGGTGTGTAAGGCCACCACGACCTAACTTATTAAGTTTTGGCTGAGCTGTTTGGCCACTTTTAGCAGTTCAATTCTCGTATTTTCAATATCTTCAATGTGGTGATGTACGGTGCGAGAGTTCAGAGTCATGAATGGAATGGTGATTACTGCAAAAATATCGCCTTGGACGCCAAAAATCGGTGCGCTAATATTGGTTACGCCTGATATTTGAGGACTAGCCCCAACATAAAACCCATTTGTGAGCGTGTCTTCTACATGGCTGAGGGCATGGCTTATCTCTTCTTTGGTTGCTACTGCTTTGGATAAAATTTCTGCCCGTTGTTGTTCTGAACTGAAACTTATTAATACAATACCAGACCCAGATGAACAGACATCAATTCGTGACCCTAACCTGAGACCAAATCCCATTTTATAAGGGCTTTCTTGACGCGCAATGACTACCATTTCTCCATTGTTATAGCGGGACAAATGGCAAGATTGGTTGACTTTATAGCATAGCTGCTCCATTAAAGGTGTTGCTCGCTTTAGAAGTTGAGAAATGGGCGGATGTTGGTTGGAAAGGGCAAACATTTTTAATGTTAAAGAGTAACTAGAAGAGTCGTCATTAAACTCAATGTACTGTTTTTCGATAAGCACGGAGAGCATCCGGAATATTTCATTGATGCTGCGGTTTAGCTTATCGGCAATTTGCTTTTTAGTTAAAGGCTCTTCATGAGAGGCTAGCAGTTCTAAGATCTCTAACCCTTTTTCTAAGGCTGGAGCTCTGTATTCAGTTTTCTTATTGTTTTCCATTGAAGGGCATCATTATTACGTAATATAGAAACTATCCCCATTCTACTTGAAGTCGCCACGGTGTTGGCTGCGTTCGTTCCCCCCAATTACATAGTTTATCTATGCTCATGGGGGCACTCACTTGTCGTCTACCTGCAAATCCAAGTAGTTTGGGTATAAGGTTGGAGATTAACTCATCTAGAAGCATTACATACAATCATTGATGGGTTATCAACTAAAAGCGCCTCATAAGAGGCGCTTTTTAAACGGATGGTAAATAACTTACTTAATTAACCCCATCATCTCAGGGATTGCCATTGAAATGGCAGGGACATAAGTCACTAGCATCAAGACTAAAAAGATAATAGCGAAGAATGGCAACAAGGTTTTGATAACACTATCAATGCTAATGCCACTGACTTTACATCCGGTAAATAATATTGGGCCTACAGGTGGCGTAATCGTCCCTAGTGATAAGTTAAACACCAACAGAATACCAAACTGTACTGGATCCATGCCTAGTCCCATACAAATCGGTAGGAAAATAGGGGTAAAAATCAAGACTGCCGGTGTTGGGTCCATGAAGGTGCCGACAAACAGTAACACCAGATTGATTATCAATAAAATGATAATAGGATTATCGGTTAGAGAAAGTAGCCCATCAGCTATCATGCCTGGAATTTGAGTAAAGGCCATTACCCATGACATGATGGACGATGTTGCTAGCATAAAGATAACAATAGCCGACATTTTAGCTGTATTTAAAAAGATATTTGGCAATTTTTTTAAATCGATACCTCGATAACAGAGGCTCAAAAATAGTGCGTAAACTACTGCAATCGCTGATGCTTCAGTAGCCGTAAATACTCCACCTAAAATACCACCAATCACCACTACAATCAGTGAAAGGCTAGGAATCGCGTCCAGTGTCACTTTGGCACAATCGGCTAAGGTCATTGAGTGTTTAGTAATATAACCACGACGTTTAGCCATAATGCCAGCCATGATCATGACGCCTAAACCCCATAAGATCCCTGGCAAATAGCCACCCATGAATAGTGCTGAAACCGAAACACTGCCAGCGACGGTGGCGTAAACAATCAGAGTATTACTCGGTGGAATCAACATTCCAGTTGGTGCTGAAGCAATGTTAACCGCAGTGCTGAATGCAGGGTCATAGCCTTCTTTCTTTTGAATTGGTGACATAATGCCACCAACCGCAGCCGCTGACGCCACCCCTGAACCACTGATAGAGCCAAACAACATATTCGAAACAACGTTAGTTTGCGCAAGTGAACCAGGAAAAAACCCACTGATTATTTTTGAAAAATTGATAAGCCGTATCGCGATACCACCATTATTCATAATGTTGCCAGCCAATATGAAGAAAGGGATTGCGAGCAAAGCAAAAGAGTCTAAGCCAACAAACATGCGCTGTGCTGATGTCACCATCGCTCCTTGAGCGGGTAAAATAGACAACATAGCGGCAAATGATGATATACCAACGCTAATACTGATTGGGGCGCCAATAATTAGGAAAAATAGAGCACCACAAAACATAATTAGGGCTGCTGTTAATGCTAAATCCATAACATAGCCTCTTAATGAGTGACTGAACGGTTCAGTTGTTGTAAATGACTGAATAAACGTAATTCGTTGTACAAGAAGTAGAACACCATTAATCCGCCACTGATTGGAATGGCTGCGTAAATCGTGCCCATTGGAATTTGTAATGCAGAATCAAGCTGCCACATTTGACGTACTGCACTGCTGTAACCACCAAAAATCATTATTGATAGAGCAAAAGCCACCGTAGCAAGTTCAGTGAACATTTCGATATATACTTTGGTTTTTTCGCTAAATTTATCTTTAATAAATGTGATTGCCATGTGCTCGCGTAATCCAAAAACATAAGCACTGCCGAATAGAATCAACCAAATGAAGAGGTATCGCGATAACACTTCACTGACTGCGCTGGGGCTATTAAATAAGTATCGCGCTACAACTTGGTAAGTCACCAGTATTGTCATTGCTCCCACTACGGCAATGCAAATGCTAGAAACAATCTTATCTACCCAGCTTTTTAGGGTTTCGACTTTACTAAAAAAGCCATTGTTATTGGTCATCACTTATCAAATCCTTAAAAGGCTGGAAAGTATCCAGCCTTAATTACTGGTATTACTGCATTGATTGAATTGTTTTGAATAAGGCTTTTTGCTCTGCTGTTTCAATTAGGTCATCTTGCAGTTTCTTACAGCTTTCTTGGAATGGTGTGTTATCAATTTCAGTAAAGGTTGCCCCTTTATCCATTGCTGTTTTCTTTGCTGTTTCAATTTGTTGATTCCACATGCTGAACTGTGCAACCGTACTCTCTTTAGCCAATTTTTTTAGAGTCGCTTGGTCTTGTTTTGACATGCTAGAGATGAAGTAGCTGCTTGCCACCACTAAATCTGGAACCATTAGGTGGCGAGTTGTTGAGAAGTAAGGTGCAACTTCGTATTGTTTTAGATCGGCATAGGTAATTTCATTGTTTTCAGCACCATCGAGTACGCCTTGCTGCACTGCGGTATATACTTCACCTTGGCTCATTGGTACACCGGTACCGCCCATACAAGAAAGCATTTTAATCATAGTGTCAGATTGCATAACGCGAATTTTTTGACCTTTCATGTCAACAACGTTTCTTACTGGGCCATTTTTGGTGTACATGCTACGTGCACCAGCGGTATACGCTGTCAGTACTTCAAAACCAAACTTGGATGTAGAGCTGAAGAGTGGATCAAGCTCGCCTGATGTGAATACTTTTTCTTGGTGTTGTGGGCCTGTGTAAATGTACGGCAAACCAATCACACGGAAAGTTTTGTCGTAATTTTCTACCAATGGGTTTGCTACAACAGCGAGTTGAATTGCTCCATTTTGCACCAATTCAAGTGCTGCACGCTGATCACCCAGTAATTCATTTGGATAAATTGTTAGTTTGTAGCGACCTTCTGTTTCTTGATTGAGCTTCTGGCCAAATTCTTTTAGGGCGAGATATTGTGGGTGTTTGTCTGATTGATTGAACGCCGCTTTGATTTCAGTCGCAGCGCTCACTAATGATGAAAAACTTAAAGTACTACCAACAACAGCAGCAATAGTGGTAAGTTTTAACGTTTTAGTTTTAAACATTTTGATGTCTCCAAAGTAAGGTATAGATTTATAAGTATTAGAATTAGCGGATAGTGTTCATATCAACGAAATCCATATCGTCAAAGGTTTGGTTTTCTCCTAGCATTCCCCACACAAAACTGTAGTTTTGCGTGCCACAACCTGAATGAATTGACCAGCTTGGAGACAAAATTAATTGTTGGTTACGAACCACGATATGGCGTGTTTCTTTTGGCTCACCCATAAAGTGGAATACAACTTGTTCTGGTTTAATATTGAAATACAAATAGGCTTCCATGCGTCTTTCATGAGTGTGCGCTGGCATGGTATTCCAGACACTGCCTGTCTGTAGGTGCGTGACTCCCATGCATAGTTGGCAAGTTGGTAACACGTCTGGGTGTAAATATTGGTTGATTATGCGAGCATTGGCTTGTTGTTGTGTGCCAAGCTCAACTTGTTTCGCTTCATTTCGCTTGATTATTCTTGAAGGATATTGATGGTGAGCTGGCGCGCTTAAGCAATATAGCGTTGCGAGCTTGCCATCGACTAGCGATGTAAACTCAATATTCTCTTCTCCTTTACCTAAATAAAGTGCATCTAAATGGTTGAGAACATAAGTCTGATTTTTACAACGAACTTCGGCCTTTTCCCCAAGGTTGATGATGCCTAATTCACGGCGTTGTAAGAAAAAATCGGTGCCAAATGCTTTTTCATCAACAAAATCATTGAGTTTCAAGGTGTTTATTGAAGGGCTAGCTCCCATCGCTACAACACGATCAATGTGGCTATAAACCATGACGATACTTTCTTCTTTAAAGAGCTCTTCTGTTAGAAACTCTTCTCTTAAGCGTGTCGTATCATAATGCTTAGTGTCGATGGGGTTGTTGTTGTAATTAATAAACATAACTGTCTCCTTGATGATGAAAACAGATTACCCGTATTTCAAATACGATCAATATCGTTCATATATAAATAATTGTATTTGTGATCGGTGGTGTTATTTTTTATGAACCACTGTTTCTTTTCATGACATTGATCGATTTGCAATCAACTCAAGGACAGGATAGTTTCAGAAAATCTGCCGAATGTCCGATGAAATATCATCAATCAACTGCCGAGCGGATTCATCTCTTTGTTGAACTAGGGTGATAAATATCAGGTCGGTGAGGACGTTCTGAGCGGTACGTGAAGCGATAGCAGAACTGCGATGTTGGCTTTCGTCGGCGATGGTGTCAAAGGAGAGATCCGCCAGCTCGCGTAATCGGTTTTTGGTTGGTGACGTGAGGGCAATGACCTTTGCACCTTGCTCCTTGGCCGATTCTGCTGCCACCAGAATTTCTTTCCTATCCCCAGAAAATGAAATCGCAATTTGGATATCTTGCGCCGAAAGAGTCCGTGCTGTCGCAATTTGAACGTGGCTGTCTTGTTCGGTTAATGCGGTGATGCCTAATTTTAATAGCTTGAATGCTAAATCTTTTGCGGTAAGGGCTGAGCCACCAATTCCCACTATTTGTACACGGCTTGCCAAATTTATCCATTGAATGGCTTGGTTAAAGTGGCTAAATGAAAGCGCATTGGTGGTGTGGAACATGGCGTCCGTTTTAGCCTGTACCAATTTTTGTGCAATGACGGCGATGGGGTCATCGACCAAAATATTGCTGTGCAAAGGGGTGGTGTGCATTGCTTGCTTACGGCCGAGCTCTTCTGCCAGTGCCAACTTGAATTCGCTATATCCCTTAAAACCAATTTTTTGAGTGAATTTTACAATACTGGATTGACTCACTTGAGCATGCTCAGCTAATGCTTGGCTTGTGGCAGTGGCGGCTTTTTCTGGATAAGCGATGATCCAATCCGCAATTTTTAAGCCACTACTAGAGAGTTGCGTACGGCGGCTCATTAGCTTGTTCATTACAGACATCATTTTCCTCTCACTTTTTTGAATAAATTATTCCTATGTGGAAATAATTAAAACTATTTTCATGTGACTGTATTTAAAGTTTATTTGTTTTATTTTTGTTGTTTTGGTCACACCGAGTGTGTCCATTATTCCACTCATTCGCTGCCTAAAGAATAACCTGTGATGTGATTTTTATCACTTAATTGGAATATTTTATTCCATAGAATCGCCCCAGTTTCGAATTCCTAGCGAGAAAAATGTGATGAAAATTGATTTAACCCAACTGGTCACTGAAGGCCGCAATTCAGCCAGTGCTGATATCGACACGCTTCCAACACTCGAAATGCTACAAGTGATTAATCGTGAGGATCAAAAAGTCGCGTTCGCTGTAGAGAAAACGTTACCTCAAGTTGCGCAAGCTGTGGATGCAATCGTATTAGCATTTCAAACGGGAGGACGCTTGATATATATGGGCGCGGGCACTTCTGGCCGTCTTGGTATTTTAGATGCCAGTGAATGCCCACCGACGTATGGCTCCCATCCGGATCTGGTGGTGGGCTTAATTGCTGGTGGTCATCAGGCCATCCTCAAAGCGGTTGAAAACGCGGAAGACAATACCGAGCTTGGGCAGGACGACCTGAAACATCTCCATCTAACAGATAAAGACGTAGTGGTCGGTATTGCGGCAAGTGGCCGTACGCCTTACGTGTTAGGTGGTATGGCTTACGCCAAGTCGGTCGGGGCTACGGTGGTGGCCATTGCATGTAACCCACAATGTGCGATGCAACGACAAGCCGACATTGCGATTATCCCCGTGGTTGGCGCTGAGGTGGTTACTGGTTCTTCGCGTATGAAAGCGGGCACTGCGCAAAAGCTGATCCTCAACATGCTGACCAGCGGTGCGATGATCCGCTCTGGTAAGGTGTTTGGGAATTTGATGGTCGACGTTGAAGCCACCAATGCCAAGTTAATTCAGCGTCAAAACAACATTGTTGTTGAAGCAACTGGCTGTAATAGCGATCAAGCCGAACAGGCGCTCAATGCTTGTCAGCGTCACTGTAAAACCGCCATTTTAATGATTCTTGCCGATATGAATGCCGAGCAAGCGACACAAAAACTCGCTAAGCATAATGGGTTTATTCGCGCGGCACTTAACGACCAATAAATAATAAGACTGGATTTATCCAAAGGATGTCCCAATGGCAAAAATAACTTCAAGCATGATGGTGAAACTACTGAGCGCAGTGGGTGGGAGCGGTAACATTAGCAAGTGTGGCAACTGCATGACACGCTTACGTTTAACATTGAACAATAATGCCTTGGCTGATCAAGCAACCATAAAAGCGATTCCCGGCGTGATGGGAGTGGTAGAAAGTGACCAACAGCTACAAATTATTTTAGGCCCTGGTAAAGCGCAAACAGCAGCGGAAATGATGAATGAGATGCTGGCGAATGGTGAAACGGTAGCGGCAGAGATTGATGTTGAAAACCAAGATTTATCGACCATCGCTTCTGAACAAAAAAAGCAGATGAAGAGTAAGCAAACCAGTGGTGTTCAACGTTTTCTGAGCAAATTTGCGACCATTTTTACCCCGCTGATCCCCGGTTTTATTGCTGCCGGTTTATTGCTTGGTTTTGCCACATTGCTTGAGCAGATGTTTGTGATTGACCAGTCGCCAAGTCAATTTATGCTTGATTTGATCGCTTATATGAAGGTGTTTGGTAAAGGGCTATTTGCTTTCTTGAGCATCTTGATTGGTTATAACGCGCAGCAAGCGTTTGGTGGTTCGGGGGTTAATGGGGCGATTTTAGCTTCTCTATTTGTGCTTGGTTATAACCCTGAAGCCACAACCGGTATCTATTCGGGTATGAATGAGTTCTTTGGTTTCACCATTGACCCGCGTGGCAACATCATCGGTGTTTTATTGGCGTCGATTCTAGGTGCTCAGGTTGAGCGTAAAGTGCGCCAATACATGCCGGATGATCTGGATATGATCTTAACTTCAGTGGTGACCTTGCTCATCATGGGGGTAGTGACTTTCTTGGTGATCATGCCAATTGGTGGCGAACTCTTTAAAGGCATGTCTTGGCTGTTTTTGAACCTGAACGATAACCCGTTTGGTGCGGCGTTGTTATCCGGCTTATTCTTGATTTCGGTGGTGTTTGGTATCCACCAAGGTTTTGTGCCGGTTTACTTTGCGTTGATGGATGTGCAAGGTTTTAACTCACTGTTTCCTATTTTGGCGATGGCTGGTGGTGGGCAAGTGGGTGCGTCATTAGCGCTCTACTTTAAAGCGAAAAAAGATGCGTTGCTACGTACTCAGGTCAAAGGTGCCATCATCCCTGGTATTTTGGGTATCGGTGAGCCGCTCATTTATGGTGTGACGTTACCGCGAGTGAAACCCTTTGTGACAGCCTGTATTGGCGGCGCTGCGGGTGGTTTCTTTATCGGCTTAGTCTCTTACCTTGGTTTACCGGTTGGTTTGAATACGGTATTTGGTCCATCGGGTATTGTCGCGGTTCCATTGATGACATCCGGGCAGGGTATTTTTGCAGGGATGTTGGTGTTTGTCGGAGGCCTTTTGATTTCATACGTTGTCGGCTTTCTCGCCACTTATTTCTTTGGCTGTAAAGATGTTGATTTAAGCTGATTCACCCAACCCCTATAGGTGTGAAATAGCGGCACCTTTATACCCTTCCCACTTGAAGCTGCAGCGGTGTTGGCTACGTTATTTCACCCCAATCACATAGTTTATCTATGCTCATGGGGATGAACTCACTTGCCGCCTACCTGCAACTTCAAGTTGTTTGGGTATATTGATAAGGGTTCGCTAAAGGTGTTTTTTTATTGTAATGGCTTTGGTTTCAATCACCATTACGGTTGCTGAGCTAGGTTAGGTTCGATCGATATATATAAAGTATCGTTATAGGTTCCACCGGGTTTGCGGTATGTATCACCGACAATGAAGGTGATTGGAATCGGTCTGCCAGCTGTGGCTTGATCGGAATGCCATTGAGACGACGTCTTGCTTAGTTCGATTGGTTGGTTATCAAGCAACATTTGATAACCAATATCCCACTGAGCATCTGCTGATTGATGGCGCATTACACCCCGATGCATCGATTCAATCGAGATTGAATAACTAGCCGTACTTTGTACCCACAGTTTGGGCGCGGAATGTATGACTTTATTCGCCGCCAGCTCACCAATATCGAGGTCATAATGTTGCTGTGACAACCCATAAAACTGGATTTTGGCACTCGGTAGCACGACCGCCTCAATATTGAGTGATAGCTCTTGTTCGCTTTGATTCTGTAACAACGATGTCCCGCTGAGTGTTGCTTTTAACTCGCCAGAAAATCGACCAGCATCTAGCCACTGTTTTGCTGGGTACTTGATTTGAAATGTCGTGACAGGTTTACTTTCTGATAAGGTGAGATACCAGCGTCCTGCTTTTTGATAGCCATTACTGCCTTGCCACTCGAATTGGATTTGCTGCTGATTAGCGCCTCGTAAAGCGCCAGCACCTTTATCCAGATCAAGTTCGACCTCTACACTGCATTCCTCCCCTTGAATATCCGCTCTTAGTCGGTAATTTTGTACCAGCGCCGATTGCCCTGTGGCGAAAACGTCATAGCTATTTTGCGAGGAAATGGCATCAAGACTGACAAGGCTTGCTTGGCAGTTGGCGTATAGCGAGTGAGAGGCCATGAGCGTGAATAGGGCGATAGCCCATTGATTGATTAAGCGGCTAATCCACATACAAATCTCCTAATAAGATCAATACATCACTGCCTGCTTCTATGGTGATCTCTAATGATTGTTTCTGTTTCATATTGAGCTCAAGAAGATAGGTGCCAGGGCGCATTCCGGAAACCGCAAAGCGTCCTTTACGGTTAGTGAAAAATTCGATTGGTTCTTGTTTGGCATCACCTAAATAGTGAGCAACGCCGGCGATTAAAGAGATAGGTTGATTGGTTTGACGATCGATCAAATTACCCATCACAGTGAGCACGGCATCGGAACCGATTTGTAATTGGTAACCTTGGTTGTAACCAGGGTTAAGTAGAAATGCACCATCACCAAGATCGTAGCCGGGGGGGAGGTCTTCCACATCATAACCCACCAATTGTGAGTTGTAGGCGACCAGATCAGAGACCAAAAAGTTGCGATCTGATTGACCATAAACACGTGCGTATTCACTGTTTCTTTCGGGGTCAATCGCTACTTTGTTTTCAGCCAAACTGCTGTGTTTTTTTATGACAGCAAATGCTTCGCCCACTCTGCGACCGACCGCGACAGAGGTTCCAGCAAAGGCAATCGCACTGGAGACTTCTAGGCGCGTATTGTGCGTACGTTGATCTTCGCTAAAGTCTTGATAACGCGTGGTGTGGTCGGCGATCACTTCAAAGCGGTTAGCGGTATAATTAACCCCTGCGTCAAGGTTGGCGTCGCTGTCTCTTTCATTGACGAGCGTGGTATAAGCTTGCACGCCACCTGTGTTCCCTTCTCCCTCACGGTAAGTGATGTCTGCGGTGGTTTTATCTTGTGAGCTATCGTAGCGGCCAACGATGCGAGTCGCTTGGCTGAGCGGCCAGCTTAATGTTAGTGATGTATTCACTTCATCATCATTGTATTGATAATCTCGGTAATCAACGCGAGCACTCCACGTTGCTGGCGTGCCAAACAGCGGGCCGGATAAACTGGGGCTGACAGACCAATAGTTATCGTCTTGGTCTGAGCCTGAACTATACGTTGCTGACATCGCGCCGCGCAGGCGCGGAGTGATATCGAGAGAGCCAAACATCGATACGTAATGTTCAACGCTATTGACTGGCGTATCGGTTATTTCTACATCTCTAATCCCAACAAAATTATCGCTTTGATAGTCATAAATGATGCTCCATTGTGCATTGAGCGAATGGCTATCATCAAACTCGGCGTCGAAGGCAACACGAAATGCGTGCCCATTGCCCACATCTGGGTGATGGCTGGTTGAAGCGAGCAATTCAGTCACCCCGATAGGGCTAGCAAACAGTAACGAGCCACCATATTGATATAATTTCTCTCGACTTTGTGCATTGACGCCTAAGGTTAGCCAAGGCGTAACACCGGCATCAAAGTAACCATGCACTACATGCTGCGAGGTTTCATAAGCTAATTGCTTATCGTCAAATTCACTTGGTACCCCTGCGACCAAGCTATATTCAAACTCGCCACTGTTGAGTAAGTCATTACCGGTCGCAACGGAGAATTGCACTCGCTCTTGCTTACCCGTCGAGTCAGTGATGATAAGTTCAATGTCATTGTTTCCTTGCGCCAAAGGAATGTCATTTAAATTGTAACTGCCAGCGCTGAGTGTTAAGCGTTGCACGATGACACCGTCAATCACGACATCGACGTTAGATGTGCGCAGTAAGGTAAAAGATTGTGTCGCTTTAGGACGAACATTTCTGGTCGGGATTAAGGTGAAATCGCGGGTAATGCCAATGCCTAAAATATCCACGCTGTCTTGTAAGTTTTTACCGGCATTAAACATATCACCGATCACTAATCGCGTACCTTGCGAAGGAAAGTCGACATTGAGGCGTGTTCCTTGTCGCGCATAAATAGATGATTCATCATTGGCGTTCTCATAAGTTGATTCGTACTCGATATTAGCAGGGCCAATATTTAACGCCGCGTCAAAGCGGTGGCTATAGAGTGTCTCGCGTTGTGAATCATCGTTATCAACAGCTTGGCTTTGCATGCCTGATAGGCTGATATTGAGGTAACCACTGACAAAAGCCGGGGTGAGCTTACTGGCATTTATTTGAGATGAGGATAGCGAAAGTTGTTGAGTTAACAGTTGTTCCGGTGGGACGATAATGACACATTCCAAGCTGGAAAAATCGAAATTTAAGGCAAGACCTGCGGCACGAAAATCTTGCTGAGAAAGCATACCGCCACGACTGGCTTCACTGAGGGTATTAATGGCTTGCTCTGAAACTAGGGTAGCTAAAAGCGCTAGAGTACTGGCTTTGGGCAGTAAAATGTCATCATCAGCGGTGATGGTGATTTGCGCCTCACCGATAACACCATCACTCACTTTCAACAGCGATACTAACTCAATATCTCGTCCTGTCGGGTTCAATTTGACGACTTTTTCTTGCGCCCAAACCATTTGGCAGCATAGCCCGAATAATATCAGCCAATAAATACCACCTCGTGCCGTTTTCATTGCACTATTCCACGGTAATCCCCAGCCGGAATGGGTTGAACTGGAGTAATCACTATCGATGACATCGGTGGAATGAAATGTTCACCTAACGATTTATTAAGTGTTGTTTGCCAACGATTTTCAGTATTAAAAAAGTGCAATAGCTCTGTGTAGGTATAACGATTGCCACTGTTTTTCAAGGTGACGGAGCCATCTTCACTAACATGCAGGCTGACTTTTGCGTTCTGATTATTAGAAAAAATGTGTACGAGAGCGTTGTAGTTCACTTGTACGGAAATGCCACTGTCATGTTGAGAAAGGTTGCTTGTGAGAGCGTTACTATCACTGGCAAATTCAGAGGCTAATAGCGGCTGACTGAAACGCAAAAAATAGCTTTCAGAGGTGGTGAGTTCTGCGCCCACCCACTGTAAGCGAAAGACTTGTGATTGACCCGGTTGCAAGACCGTCGCTAACGGGAAAAATAGTAACGATCCGTCTTCAACTTGTTGTGAAATAAATCCACCATCAGGCTGAAAAATCAGGCGACGTAGGCTGGTTTCAAGCGGTACTTTTTGGGTGCTGTTGTTGGTGACAACCACTTGCGCCATGCCGCCACTTTGCGTATCCATCTCTAGTACCGTTGGCGACATGATAATGGCTTGCGCTGAAGCGCTGAAGATACAAATAATACACGTCCCCAAAAATCGTAAGCACGCTTTCATCATTCATGCCTCGCTCAGTCAATGTTTTCAATTTCAATCGATGTTGACTTTGCATCAAAGCCTTCTGGTGGTTGCATCACGAAGATGCGTTTTGATTTTGGTAAAATGAGCGTACCAGCAAGAAACTTACTAATATCGCTACCTGGTAGGAAGAGGGATTGATTGTGATCGGTGATTCGCCAATTGGTTTTGGATAGGCGGCCGTAACTCTTACCATCATTGGTTATTTCAACTAACCACTTGCCATCTTTCTGCTCGACTCGCTCAACTTTCATTGCAGGGTTAGTATTTTTAGGTCTGACATTGAGCAAGGTATTAAACTGCATCAGCACACCGATGCTAGCCGTTTCGTCGGTGTCAGCTCGCTCTACTTTTACTTGCTTTACCGCAATCCGATAAGATTGTGATTGTGAAATAGAGGGGTTACCAAGATAGCGCACCATCACCGATTGGGAGCGTCCTGGCGGGATTATCGCGGTAACTGGAATCACTAGCAGGTCATCATCTGCCAGTTTGGTTGTCTCATTACCCATCTCATCCATCGACATCGACAGCGGAATAAACTCGACTGTCAAAGGTTGTTGGCTAGTGTTATCAATCCGCATTGTCATTTGTGACCCCTTACCAACTGGGGTAATTTCGGCCACCATCGGCTGCACTTTATAAGCGTTAGCGACAGAGCTCATTATCAATAATGCAAACAAACCGAGATATTTGGCTATGAACATATGAACCACTCCTTGATTACAAATGGGAGGCTGGAGCCTCCCACTACTACTGTTTTATTATTGCGCGGTAATTTGAACGGTTAGCGTGTCTGAGTAGCCACCAGCCCACAACGCCGTTGCGGTTGTAGTAATCGATAGCGTTGCTGAAACCCCAGTCGCTAAGCTAGTTGAACCGCTGTAGGACTCACTAACACTCACGTTGTTCAAGCCAGGACCACCAGGTGCATTAAGAGTAATCGGTGCTAAACCTGATACTGATGGCGTTAGGATCGCGGTGTAAGGGATGGCATAGTCTTCGTTATCATCTGATTCGAGACCACCTTCAACACTGGTTAATGTTATCGTCGCACCATCAGAATCGTTACATTTCACTGTAATATCATCTTGAGCGGTTTGTACTGACGTTACCGCCCCAAAGTTAAGAGCTTGGCTTGATAGGTCAGTAATTTCACAGACGGGCTCAATAAAACCAGTTAATTGAAGAGATGCAGCGTTTACTTGTGTTCCAAATAGAGCTGATACGGCAACTGCACACATTGTTAGCTTTTTCATACGATAGATTCCTTTAACTTAATGAAAGAGTGACTTGCTATAGCCCCAATCCAAACAGGGCATTGTTCTGCCGTTAGGCAGGTTTTCTAGTTACTGATGTCATGAAGTGAGGGATACACATCAATTTCAATGACATCTTCGTAATGGCCCGCATACAGCAGGTTTTCATCTAGTGTTACTCGCATTACCCCTTCAGTGGTAAATGGAATATCACTTGAACCGTAAATAACCGTTGGTGACAGCAGATCTTCACTTGATAGTGATGCATTTAGTCCGATTGAATGAATAGCGATATCTAGCTGGTATTGAGTGAGTAAATTGTTTCTGGATTCTAATAACCGTAAGCCACCATTTTTTGAATAAATCGACATCTTTAATGGTTGATTGCAATAAACATCAAACGGCAGGGACTTTATCTTCTCATTCGAAAAGTCCATTTTATTGCCCGTTCTAAAGTTCATTTCACATTGGTTTTTTATATGGCCAGAAATCGTTAATGATAAATTTTCACTATTTACAGCAAGAGCTTGTTCGCTCAAAATAATGAGAGGGATAATAAAAAAAATAATGCTTTTTGTTATAGCCCCCATAATGCAACCTTACCTGCTGACAACATGCCAGTAACTATAAGGCTGGAAATTTAACGTGGAGTATTAAAGAAGAATGAGTAAATTTTAAAAGTAGTAGTTGAGTAGCATGCAGGTCTTTGTGTTTTAATATTTAACTCTTATATTTCATGTTGTTATTTGTTTGTTCTATTTGATGGTGACTTGTTTCAATTTAGAGACAGAAAAAAATTCGATCATGATATACATTATTAGCATTGCTATTTATGTTTGGTTGCTAAATTAATTTTATAGGTCTACTCACTAATTCCGAGGTCTAACCATGGAAGGAAAAGTATTAGATAAGCGAAATTCTGAAAAGAAGGTGTTGTTCTTAGGACGGAAAAATATTCATTCTAGGCTTATCCAAAGAGAGCTATGTAAATGTAATAAATTTTCGATAAAACATCAGGATATAGAAAGATTTAGCCAAGATGAGAGCGTGGATGAAATTGCCGTAGTTCTTATCGGTTATGATTATATTAATGATCAGCTATATAACCATTTGCTCTCAGCGATGACCTTAAATCTAAATCTTGTGATTTATAATGTACCGTTAGATCTGTGCACTGAAGAAATTGCGCCATGGGTGTGTTTAAAAGGCATTCTCTATGAAGATGCTCCGGTCGAGCATTTGATTCGATGTGTGGAGTCTGTGGCGAATGGAAATTTGTGGCTGCCACGTGAGTTAATGGCAAGCATGCTCAATCAGCTCAAACCTTATGCTTTGTCTTCTCAACACGGTTTAGAAGAATTGACCAAGCGTGAAAAGCAAATTCTCGATCGTTTAGTATGTGGTCGCTCTAACCTACAGATAGCAAATGAATTATTTGTTGCTGAGAGCACGGTCAAAACACACATCTATAAACTGTATAAGAAGATCAACGTCAACTGCCGCCGCGAAGCAATCAGGTTTGTCCGCCAACATGGTGACGTGGAAGTGCAATTATGAATATCTCATTTTGTAGTTAACTCTTTTCTATTACCAATAGATTCATTATGCAGGGCAGTGCTTTTCAAGCATGCTGATCTTAGTTTTATTTGTGCGGGTGGGTATTACATATACACTAAACACAGCAACGCCCTTAATTATAAGGGCGTTAAAGATTAATGATGAGTACCTAGAAAACTATTCGATGTTTTGGATCTGCTCACGCATTTGTTCAATTAGAACTTTAAGCTCGACGCCGGAGGCAGTAATGTCGGTGCTGATTGACTTTGATGCTAGTGTGTTTGATTCACGGTTGAATTCTTGCATCATAAAGTCGAGTTTACGGCCACATGCGCCACCTTTTTTCATCACATTACGCGCTTCTTTGACGTGAGAATCTAAGCGGTCTAGCTCTTCAGCTACATCTGATTTTTGCGCAAGTAGAATAAGCTCTTGCTCAACGCGCGTGGCATCAAGTTCAATTTTCGCTTCTTCAAACTTGGTAAATAGACGCTCACGTTGCCATTGTAGAATTTCTGGCATGCGCGCGCGTACTTTTACCACTTCATCGCTGATTGCATCAAGGCGTTGTTCAATCAAGGCTTTCATGTTGTCGCCTTCACGGCCACGAGCATCAATAAATTCAGCCACTGCTTCATCAAAAGCCACTAATAATTCTTTATTAATGGTGTCCATATCTTGTTCTGGCGTTTCCATTACACCCGGCCACTGCATGATTTGGAACGGGTTAATACGGCTTAATTCACCAGTTAGATGCATGACCTGATTGGCCGCTTTGATTACTTGGTTGGCTAGCGCTTCGTTAATATTCAACTCACTTTTAGCGGCTGGGTTGGCTTCATAACGTAAGTGACATTCCACTTTACCGCGCGCTAAACGTTTACGAAAACGCTCGCGTAGCACAGGCTCAAGACCACGAAATTGCTCTGGTAGGCGGAAATAGGTTTCAAGATAACGTTGGTTTACCGAGCGAATTTCCCATACAGCAGTGCCCCAGTCACCTTTAACTTCTTTGCGCGCGTACGCGGTCATACTGTAAATCATTGATTTGTCCTTTGCTGACGAAGATGAAATATCAAACGGTAGATATGTTAGCACTAGCTGCTCTTAGGTACTAGGTTCACGACAGACGCTAATCTAGCGCCATGGCGCGTAATCCTATATAATCTTGCCCCAATCGATTCCGTCTCACCCGATAAAAGGTAGATGCACTATGCGTCCAAACGACCGCGCTGCAGATCAAGTTCGCCCAATTAAAATTACTCGCAACTATACCGCTTATGCTGAAGGTTCAGTATTGGTTGAGTTCGGCAATACCAAAGTGTTGTGTAATGCCACTGTTGAAGAAGGGGTTCCTCGCTGGCTAAAAGGTCAGGGTAAAGGTTGGGTTACGGCTGAATACGGCATGTTGCCACGTGCAACACATTCACGTACTCGTCGTGAAGCCGCGAATGGTAAGCAAGGTGGACGTACTATGGAAATCCAACGTCTTATTGCTCGTAGCCTACGTGCTGTGGTTGATTTGGAAGCCATGCCTGAAGTGATGATCACCGTAGACTGTGACGTTATCCAAGCGGATGGCGGTACGCGCACCGCTTCAATCACTGGCGCAAGTGTGGCAATGGCTGACGCTTTTGCTCATTTGGTAGCAAAAGGTAAATTGAAGAAGAACCCAATGAAAGGTCATGTTGCTGCTGTATCGGTTGGTATCTTGGGTGAAAACATCTTATGTGATTTAGAGTACGTGGAAGATTCAGCCGCCGATACCGACATGAATGTGGTGATGACAGAAAACGGTAAGATGATCGAAATTCAAGGTACCGCAGAAGGCGAACCCTTTAGCCACGAAGAGCTGATGGACTTACTCGCCGTTGCCAAGAAAGGCATTGCCGATATTGTTGAGGCGCAGAAAGCGGCTCTGGCAGAATAGTTTATAGCTCCCAATTTGGGGGCTATTTTTTTATCTTCGTCGTATTCGCGCCTTCCGCGTTGTTAACTGCGCTTACTCACCCGAATCACTTACTACACGTAAGCTCACGGGTTTCGTAAGCTTGTTGCCTAGCGGAAAGCACGACTACTTAGAAGATACCTAGAAGAGTTTAAATTAATTAAGTTTTATTGAATAAACGTAGAGGAAGAACATGAAAGCGTACCAGCGTGAATTTATTGAATTTGCACTAGAGAAAGAAGTGTTGAAGTTTGGCGAGTTTACTTTGAAGTCAGGTCGTAAAAGCCCTTATTTCTTTAACGCTGGCTTGTTTAATACTGGGCGTGATTTGGCGCGTTTAGGGCGTTTTTACGCCGCTGCGTTGGTTGACTCTGCTATTGAGTTTGATGTGCTATTTGGCCCTGCGTACAAAGGGATCCCAATTGCGACCACTACCGCAGTGGGGTTAGCTGATCATCATGATGTTGATACGCCATATTGTTTTAACCGTAAAGAAGCGAAAGATCACGGTGAAGGCGGTAACTTAGTGGGTAGCGCATTAGAAGGGCGTATTATGCTGGTGGATGATGTGATCACCGCTGGTACTGCTATTCGTGAGTCAATGGAAATCATTCAAGCTAACGGTGCCGATCTTGCTGGTGTCTTGGTGGCTATTGACCGCCAAGAAAAAGGCAAAGGTGAGCTTTCTGCCATTCAAGAAGTAGAGCGTGATTTTGGTTGCGCGATTATATCGATTGTAAGCTTGACTGATCTTGTGACTTACCTTGAAGAGAAGGGTACGGATGCCGCACACCTTGACGCAGTAAAAGCGTATCGTGCGCAGTACGGAATTTAAGTATTAACTTATTCGCTAATCGCAGAACAACTTATTGAAAAATAGAAGCCCCGAGTTTGTCGCTCGGGGCTTATTTGTTATTAGCTTAGTTATTCTATTGATTAACTTTGATCGCCATGGTGAGAGTTGTCGTAAATTTCCGAGCCATCACGCTGCGTTTTCAACAGTGATAAATTCCACATGTATTGTTCAGGGCGTGGTGTGACTAAATCTTCGATCGCTTTATTCATCGCACGTGCATCTTGTTCTTCGTCACCAGTAGGGAAGTTTTCTAAGGCAGGGAGAATATGCACCTCATACTTACGGGTTTTGTCATTGTACGCGGGTAAAATAGGCACCACTTTCGCTTTTGATAAGCGTGCCATTTTACCAAAGCCTTTTAAGGTCGCCTTTTCGGTGGCAAAGAAAGGGACGAATACAGAGTTGGCTGCGCCAAAATCTTCATCGGGTAGCCAGTAGCCCAGATAACCATCTTTAATTGAACGTACAAACGGCTTGACTCCAGCATCACGCGCAAAAATACGACCACCATATTGCATGCGTTGGACGTGCATTAACCAGTCACCAATAGGGTTGCGCTGTGGTTTCATGATGGTTGTCACTTTGTAACCTTTTGCCGCGAGCATTACGGCAGGGTAATCAACCGCCCAAGCGTGAGGCGCGAGAATAATCACGTTCTCGCCAGCATCTAACAATGGCAATAAGTTTTCTTCACCAATCATGATGCCGCGTTTTTGGTTGTGTTTGGTTGAGCGCACCAAAAACTCCGAATAACCGAGCATGTATTGTGCTGCTTTGACAAACGTTTCTTCCAAAATAGCTTGGCGTTCTTGCGCGGATTTTTCTGGAAAACATTTCTCCAGATTGACTCGAGCTCGGCGTACCACACGGCCATTTTTACGTACTGCAAATGTTGATAATTTTCGTGCTAAACCATCTCGCCATGCTGGGGGCATGAAAGCGAACAGGGCGGCAAAGACAATCCCAAGCCAAGTCCCCCAATGCTTTGGGTGTAAAAAAGACCATTGGAATGTGGGGTTGTGTAGATATTTATCAGTGCTGTTGTCGTTGTTGCTCATTGAAAGCAAAACCTTTTCTAGTTACAAATAGCGAGAGTTAGTTAACGTTTCATCTGGTAAAGATTTGAAACGCTTATGGAGCCACATCCACTGTTCTGGCGCACGTAGAATAACCTCTTCCACGTATTTATTCATGTAGGCCGCAGCAGCGGTCATATCATCTTTAGGGTAGTCTGCATCAATCGATTTGTCGGCGATGATTTCATATTTTCCTTGAGCATTCCTAAAACCAGAGCCAGGAACAATGGCACATTTGCTGGTGTAAGCAAGAATACTGGTCCCTGTTGTGGTACAGGCTTCTTCTACCGCAAAGAAAGGCACAAATACCGATTTGTTGTGGCCATAATCTTGGTCAGGTAAGTAGAAAAGACGCTCGCCTTGTTTTAAAACGCGGATCATCTGTTTTAGGTCGGTACGATAAATAAGCTTATTGCCATTGCGTGTGCGCCCACGATATTGAATGAATTCATAAGCGGGATTGCTATGAGGGCGATACGCACCGTAGCCTGGTAAACCAATCACGCCAAAGGCACGAGCTGTTATTTCTAGGTTAAGCGCATGTACGCAGCACAGCAATACACCTTTGTTTTCAGCCTGCTTACGTTTTAATTCCTCGACATCTTTGATGTCTAAAATTCGTGCAAAACGCCATGTCGGCCAAAACCAAGTGATGCCAGTTTCAATCAGTGCCATGCCAGTATTTTTGAAATTCTCACTAACGATATGATTGATTTCATCGGTGTTTTTCTGTGGAAAAGCGAGTTCCAAATTACGCTGTGCGATGAATACCCGTTTTTTACCAAAACGCATGCCCAACGCACCAAGTTTACGCCCTATTTTGAGTAAAACAGAATAAGGTAGCACGTTCACTAGCAGCGCAAGCAGGCCAAAACTAAACCACACAACCCAATACTTGGGATGTAATAAGGAGAAGCTAAATTCAGGTTTACCGTACTTTTCTTTACTCATAACTTTCTTTCGTTGTTAAACCGCTACTGAATTTGAGCACTAAGCAGTGCCCAGTATTCTTCAAAGTTAGCGGTAGGTTGATATTTAAAATCAGATCGAACAAAGCGATTCAAACTCCCCTCAACTTGACCAAGCAGTTGAGCGGCCAAGATGGTTTCATCAACGGGAAATGACTTTCCTTCACGCAGTTTACGTTCACGCAGTATCTGACGTAGTGAGGTTTCAATGCGTTCAAATAACTGGTTAATGCGCTCGCGCAGACGTTCGTTTTCAAACATTAAAGCATGGCCAGATAAAATGCGTGTTAGGCCGGGGTTGCGCTCTGAAAAGGCTAAGATCAGTTGCAGTACTAAGCGAATGCGGTTGAGGGTATCTTTTTCTTCATCCAAGATGCGATTAATACGCGACATTAATGACTCTTCAATAAACTCAATCAAGCCCTCAAACATACGAGCTTTACTTGGGAAGTGGCGATATAAAGCGGCTTCCGACACCCCCACTTGTTTAGCCAGTTTTGCCGTGGTGATACGAGATGCACCTTCGCTTGATTCGAGCATTTCAGCAAGAGCTTGCAGAATCTCTTCACGACGATTGTTTTTTTTATTGACGGCCATGACCCGATTTCCTTTTAGTTACCACGTGCTTTTTTCAGCGAAGTTATTGTTCGTTAAGCTAGTTAGTTTAACGGACAGCCTTCGGACTGCGTAGCGTAAAAATGAAAATGATTGAACTTGATGATGATTTTAGCACCCAACGTTCTTAAACCGCGACAGTAAGCACGCAAAGAACATTGGGATACATTTACATTTTGTCGTTGATTAATAGCATCAGAGCGCGCGCTAATTCCGCTTTTGAACTTAAAGGTAAAGCTTGTTCGCCACCTTGCCAGTAAACGGTCAACGCATTGTCGTCACTGTTGAAGCCTTGTCCTGCAACAGAAACATCGTTGGCACAGATCATATCCAAATTCTTGTTAATCAGCTTATTGCGTGCGTATTTTTCGACATCTTGTGTTTCTGCGGCAAAGCCAACAGTAAGCGGTCTATGTTCTGTCATTGCTGCAACGCTGGCGACGATATCTGGGTTTTTAACCATCGTCAGCGTCATTTGGTCGCTGTCGTCGGTTTTCTTGATCTTTTGATCGGCAACTATCTGTGGTCTGTAGTCTGCCACTGCCGCGCAACTGATAAACACGTCATGAGATTGAGCATGCTGCATTACCGTTTGATACATGTCGCTCGCGCTTTCTACATCAATACGTTGTACCTGCTGCGGTGTCGCTAAATTGACTGGGCCACTAATTAAGGTCACATCAGCACCAAGTTTGGCAGCCGCTTGGGCAATGGCGTAACCCATTTTTCCTGAACTGTGGTTGGTGATATAGCGCACCGGGTCTATTGCTTCTCGGGTTGGACCTGCGGTAATTAATATGGATTTACCTTGTAAAGGTGAAGTCTGTAGAGAATCGGCTTGGAAAAAAGCTTCGCAATGGTTAACCAACTGCATGGGTTCTAGCATACGACCTGGGCCAATATCACCACACGCTTGTTCACCTGCTGCGGGCCCCCAAATGGTCATACCACGACGTGCAAGTGTTGCAATGTTCTCTTGCGTAGCAATATTACGATACATTTGCTGATTCATCGCTGGAGATACCGCAACAGGGGCATCGGTTGCAAGGATCAAAGTGGTGAGCAAATCATTGCCCATTCCCGCCGCCATGCGTGCAATTAAATCAGCCGTTGCGGGTGCGAGCAGCACTAAATCTGCCCATTTGGCGAGCTCAATATGGCCCATCGACGCTTCTGCTGCTGGGTCAAGCAAGCTATCGGAAACCGGGCGGCCTGACACAGCCTGCATAGTGAGAGGGGTAATGAATTCTTTGGCGGCGTGAGTCATCACTACTTGAACCTGAGCGCCGCGTTCAATCAGACGGCGCGTTAGCTCTGCGCATTTATAGGCAGCGATACCGCCACTAATGCCGAGCAGAATCTTCTTTCCAGCGAGTGTTTGCATGGTCTATCTCCAATATTTCTGCTGGCATATTACCACAACTGACTGACACTGTTAGGTTGTAGAACAAGCATTCAAAATGACGAAAATCAAAATTCAACGTATTGCTATAGTTAAAGTCGCCCAAGAACGTGGTGAGTAAATGGTGTTTGAGTCGGTATAAGTAAAAGAGGCGCATACTAGTGGGGAATTTTAAGCTTTAATAGTTTTATCAATTTCAGCAAACACAATGGTGAATCGCAAATCAAAGAACACCAATTGCGGTTTTCATTTTTTATTGGCTTGAATAGGCCTTGTTTGTTAAACGGAAACTGAACAATGAGCCTTAAACTATTGCCATTGGAATCTATGCCACGTGAAAAATTGCTGGTTCGAGGCCCACAAGCATTGTCCGATGCGGAACTATTAGCCATTTTCTTACGCACTGGCACTCAAGGAATGAATGTTTTAGAGCTTGCAGATTTTTTATTGCGAGAGTTTGGATCACTACGAGCGCTTTTTTCTGCTAATCAGGATCAGTTTTGTCGTCATAAAGGGTTAGGGGAAGCAAAGTTCGTTCAATTACAGGCCGTTTTGGAAATGACCAAGCGTTATTTAGCGGAAACCTTAAAAAGAGGAGACGCATTAACCAGCCCAGAACAAACTAAATTGTATTTGTCGAGCGTATTGCGAGATCGCCAGCGTGAAGCCTTCTATATATTATTTTTAGATAATCAGCATCGCGTGATTAGTGATGAAGTACTATTTGAAGGCACAATTGATGCGGCCAACGTTTATCCGCGCGAAGTCGTAAAAAGAGCGCTACAGCATAATGCCGCGGCATTAATTTTAGCGCACAATCATCCGTCAGGCGTTGCTGAGCCTAGCCAAGCCGATCGCAGAATAACGCGCCGCTTAACCGATGCTCTGGCTGTTGTAGACATCCGTGTCCTCGATCATTTTGTGGTTGGGGATGGAGAGGTGGTTTCTTTTGCAGAAAGAGGGTGGATTTGAATCACATTTTATGTTGTGAGTTAAGATTATTCTGGTATGATTCGCCCACTAAATTATCAACCTAAATCAGCTCTGCTTAAAAAAAGATCACCAAATCCGTAAAAAGGATCTGTTCGGGTCTTGAGCAATGCATGTCAAGTTAGTATAATACGCGACCTTTGATAGCCTTGTATGGATTTTCCATAACGGTTTTTAACCTCAAACTTCTTAATTCATCGAGAAAGAGGTTCGGCCACCAAGGTTGATATCGAGCTGAAACGATTTGGAGAAGACATTCATGTCCCGAGTATGCCAAGTAACTGGTAAGCGTCCAGTAACGGGTAACAACCGTTCACACGCACGAAATGCTACTAAGCGTCGTTTTCTGCCGAACCTACAAACTCATCGTTTCTGGGTAGAGAGCGAAAAACGTTTTGTTAAACTACGTCTAACTGCTAAAGGCATGCGTATTATTGATAAGAAAGGCATCGATGCTGTTCTTGTTGATATCCGTGCACGTGGCGAAAACGTTTAAGAGGAATTGAACAATGGCTAAAGGCATTCGTGAGAAAATTCGACTAATATCTTCTGCAGGTACTGGTCACTTCTACACAACTGACAAGAACAAACGTAACATGCCAGGCAAATTTGAGATCAAGAAATTTGATCCAGTAGTTCGCCAGCACGTTCTTTACAAAGAAGGCAAAATCAAGTAATTGATTTTCCTCTTTGGAAGTATTGAAAGACCCAGCTTAGGCTGGGTTTTTTATTGCCTGTTATTTAGGATATCCCCTTCCTACCTGCAACTTTAAGTGGTTTGGGTATAACTTTGGACGTGATATTGACCACAAACCTCGCCCGCTAGGGAGGGGATAAGAATTTCCGCAGTGGTGAGAGTGTGCTAAGTTATCGATAGAACAACCTTCGCTCGTGGGATTGAGAAGAGAAACTCTTAGGGATAGCCGTCATGCATATTAATCGCCGTCGTTGGAATAACATTCTTATATTGGCCATTGTCGCCTTTATTGCCATTCTTAACTTACCAACCGTGATCAAAACCTATCTTATTGACCCGCCTGTTACCCCATATCCTCATCTATTGAACCCAACAGCACAGTTACAGGCTCTGCATTTTAGCGATTGGTCACTCGAACTGAATCAAAGCCGTTGGCGTTCAAGCCAACCAGTATCGGTGGCGCCTGAAATATTGGCTCAACGCTGGCTAGATTTAGTGGGAACGGAAGTCGATGATGCGACTTATGATTCACTATCTCCTATATTGCGTAATCCACAAACGGTCGAAGTTTGGTATACCGATCAGGAAGAGCCACAAAGGATCACCTATTATCAAACGCCGCAATTTTGGTTATTAAAAAATTGGCAAGACAAATGGATAGCCGTTTCTGCGGATAGGAATTTTCTTTTTCCACAATAAACTTTCGATACCCAAACAACTTGAAGTTGTAGGTAGGTGGCAAGTGAGTTCATTCCCATGAGCATAGATAAACGATGTGATTGGGTGAGCAAACGTAGCCAACACCGCTGCCGCTTCAAGTAGGAAGGAGATATTTTTTATCGTCCGTTGAATCAATACACAGCCGAGAAGTACTATGCCTGAATTACCAGAAGTTGAAGTCAGTAAAATGGGAATTACCCCTCATTTGGTTGGGCAAACTATCCAATTAATGACTTTTCGCACCCCTAAATTGCGTTGGGATATTCCGCAAGAATTGAAACAGTTAGAAGGGCAAGTGATTCGCACCATCTCGCGCCGAGCGAAATATTTGTTAATAGAAACGGACATTGGCAGTGCCATTGTTCATTTGGGCATGTCGGGGTCATTGCGTGTACTCGATTGCGATTTTGCTGCGGGTAAGCATGATCACGTTGATCTCAAACTGACCAATGGTAAAGTTTTGCGCTACAACGATCCACGTCGATTTGGCGCGTGGTTATGGTGTGAAAAAGGGCAAAGTCACTCGGTGCTCAGTAATATTGGGCCTGAACCATTAACCGAAGAATTTAGTGCCGATTATATGCTTCATAAAGCGAAGAGTAAGCGTATTGCCGTTAAACAATTTATTATGGAAAACAAAGTTGTGGTGGGGGTCGGTAATATTTACGCGAGTGAATCACTGTTTAATGCGCGAATCCACCCAACAAGACCTGCCAATTCAATCTCAGAGGGTGAGTGGGTTCGCCTCGTGAGTGAGATAAAATCAGTACTGGCGAGCGCGATACAACAAGGTGGTACCACCTTAAAAGACTTTGCTCAAGCGGATGGTAAACCGGGCTATTTTGCTCAAGAACTCAATGTGTACGGTAAAGCAAAGCGGCCTTGCCTTGTGTGTGGTGAAGCGATTGAAGAGCAAAAAATAGCTCAACGAAATACATTTTTTTGCTCTTATTGCCAAAAGTAGGTTGGACCAATAAGTGTTAGATTTTTTTGCTATGTAGCGCTTTAGCGACGATCTCAGGGACAAATTGATCCACCTCGCCGCCATGGATAGCCACTTCACGCACAATAGTTGAAGAGATAAACGCATACTCTTCAGATGGCGTTAGGAATACGCTTTCTAGCCCTGGCATCAAGCGGCGATACATATTGGTTAAACCAAATTCATACTCGAAATCGACTGTAGTACGCAAACCTCGGATCAGCACATTGGCTTTTTCATTGCGTGCGAAATCGACCATTAACCCTGAAAACCCCTTAGCAGTAACGCTGCCTAGGTGTTGGGTCACTTGGCTGGCAAACGCGACCCGTTCTTCCAAAGTAAACATGGTATTTTTGCTTGGGCTGGCGGCAACCGCGATGATCACCTCATCAAACATGCTGGCGGCACGCTCAATAAGATCTAAATGACCATTGGTAATGGGATCAAAAGTGCCTGGGTAAATAACGCGAGAGATTCTTTTTTGACTCACAACGGAAGACTCATAACAGTTAGCTCGCATTGATAGTAACAAAAAGACTCAAAATAACCTATTGAACTCGGTATGATGTAACCCGCAATAGACAGCGAGACAAAACGAGAGAAGAGACGATGAAGAAGTTGTTGGTGATCCGTAACGACAAAATTGGTGACTTTATGCTGGCATGGCCAAGTTTTGCGATGTTGAAAGCATCGTTGCCTGATTGCCATATTACCGCATTAGTACCCAATTATACGGTAGCTTTGGCAAAGCTTTGCCCATGGATTGATGCAGTGATGGTTGACCCAACAGATAACGCGTCCTCTGCGCAGAAAAAGCAATGCATTCAATCGCTTAAACAGCAACGCTTTGATGCTTCTATCAACCTATTCTCGACCACTTACAATGCACTATTAGTTTGGAAATCTCGTATTCCTTATCGTTTAGCGCCAGCGACTAAATTCGCTCAAATTTTTTACAACAAACGAATTAAGCAAAAACGTTCTCAATCGGCAAAACCGGAATATGAATATAACTTGGATTTGGTGCGTGCTTTTTTACATGATATTGGTAAAGAGGTTGTCGAGCCGAGAGCACCTTATTTGCAATTTGACCAAGCGATGCTTGCTGAACAAAAAAGCAAGCTGGCAGCGCAACTTCATCTCGATACCAGTAAACCGTGGGTGTTTGTACACGCCGGAAGCGGAGGTTCGGCGAATAATTTGTCGCTAGAGCAATACACGCAGTTAGTGATGGGGATTGATGGCGAGAAAGAAATTATCCTTACCGCCGGGCCTGGTGAAGAGGTGAAAGCGGCGCAGTTAAAAGCTTTGATTGAAGAAAAGGGCGGGCGAGCGGCACTGTATGATAAAAATGAAGGGCTTGTTGATTTCTCACGCTCGATTGCTTGCGCTGATATTTTTATAGCAGGCTCAACTGGGCCTTTACATATTGCGGCAGCGATTGATGTACCAACCGTTGGATTTTTCCCCGCCAAACGTTCAGCCACACCACTTCGTTGGCGGCCATTGAACTCACAAGGCCGCCACATTGCATTTTGTCCACCGCAAGCAGCGGACAAAGAAACTCAGGCTGATATGAGCCGCATTGATATTAATGCAGTGTTAGCTGAGCTTAATCCTTGGGTGGCTCAGTACTGGTTCTAACCCATAAATCGGCGTATTTAACAAAGGTTGAGTGCGCCGATAATAAAGAGAGCAAGAAGCCTTGCTTACCATCTAAAAAGCCTGCTTTTACAACATACATTTTCAAAAAACAGCCAATAGCATGCAAAAGACCTTGGCTAATACTGCTTTTTTTACCGCGTTTTTCTCGTTGTTCCGCCCAAGCTTTAGCATAACCAGCGGATTTTACCAAGTAGTGATGAATATCGTTGTAGGTATAGTGAATCGCGTCGCCAGAAAGCTTAGCGACTTTCATTCCATCAGCCACTTCGACTTTTTCGTGTACTAAGGCATCATTGTATTGAGTTAATTGAGTCGGATAGAGGCGTAATACCCGATCAGGATACCAGCCACAATGACGGATATAGCGGCCAAAAACCCAACTTAAACGGGCAAATTGATACAGTGTATTGGGTTTATTAGCAGCGACCGCTTGTTGAATACTATCTTTTAACTCCTTGGTCACGCGTTCATCTGCATCTAACCACAACACATAATCAGACTCGACATACGACTGCGCTAAGCGGCGCTGTGGGCCAAACCCGGGCCACTGCGAGTTGACAAAAAACTTGTCAGTATAACGGCGTGCAATCTCTTCGGTATTATCACTGCTACCTGAATCTAAGACGACGATTTCATCTACCCATTGATGAACAGTTTCCAAGCAAGCTTGCAGATGTTGCGCTTCATTTTTAACGATCAGCGCAACGGCTAAAGTAGGTTTGCTCACAATAATTCCTCTGAAATTGGGGCTAGCTGAAAATCAGTGACCATTTTATCGAACATTTGGATCACATTGTGCGGTTGAATGCGTTGCATCGCTTGTTTGTCTTTTACGCGGGTACGCCAACTTACTTGGTCTTTCGTTTTGCCCGTTTCTGCAAGCAGAGCTTCTTCATAGGCCGACACCACATAATCGCGGTATTGATAAGGCCCAGTACGCTGTGGATTATGGTGTGCATACAACCCCAATACAGGTGTATTCATCGCATTGGCCATGTGCGTTGGGCCTGTATCTGGGGCTATCACTAAATCGGCGAAGTCGAGTAGGGCCAACATCTCTTTAAGCTGGCTTTTGCCGACTAGATTAAATATCGGCTGAGTAAGTTTACTCGTTATTTTGGCCGCTAGATCAATTTCAATTTGCGCAGGGCTACCCGCTAAAATGACATGCCAACCGAGTTGTTGAGCATGAGTTATCACTTCTACATAACCTTCAGCGGTCCAATTTTTATAGGCCTTACTCGCGGCAGGAACCACGACTAAATTACGCTTTGAATCTGAAAGTTGCAGCTTAGCCCATTGATGATCAGAATCCGAGTAAGTTAGTGACCACTTAGGTTCTTGTTTTTTGACTCCAAGGCACTCTGCAAACGCGAGTAAGCCATCTAATACATGAGGTGCTTGAGGCGATGTCACTTTTACATTGGTAAATAGGTGTTGGAAATCTTGGCTGCGGGCTACATCAAAACCGAGTTTATATTTAGCCTTAATGCCAAGCGTGGCAATACTGGCGCGAAACGCATATTGCATATGCAATAGGGCATCGAATGATTGCCCTTTGAGTTCTGCCCACAGTTTTTTATACGCTTTCCACCCTTGTTTTTTGTCGAATACAATCACGCTCACATTCGGCAAGTCATTAATCAATTGTGCTTCTAGCTTTCCGGTGATCCATGTGATTTGGGTTTCAGGCCATTGATGTTGAATCGCCTGCACAGCGGCTACTGCATTGCAAACATCACCAATCGCTGACAGTCGTAATACACAAATAGAGCGAGGAGCGGAAGAAAAAAGAGCCATAAGTGACATCGGTATAGAGAAAGTTAGTAAGAATTATGCAGACAGCGCTGATAAATGTAAAATACCAAGAGAAATGGTTGGGTTAAGTTGATACCGTTATGGCAAAAGTGGAACAATGAAAACGCTGAAAAAAGAGAATCAAACGATTTGGTATAACGAACATTTGTTAGCGGAAAATCCTCTGCATTGTTTCAGTCCCGAATTTTGGCAACAAGCCGGTAAAGTGATTGGGAGTGCTACTGGACGTGGTACAACATGGTTTGTACAAGCTGAAAAGGTAGAGGCTGCACTACGCCATTATAAGCGTGGTGGATTGTTCGGTAAGTTAGTGAGTGACCACTACCTTTTTTCAGGTTGGCAGAAAACTCGTAGTTTTCAAGAATTCGAATTACTCAATACACTGATAGAGGCTGGGGTGAATGTTCCACGGCCGATTGCAGCGCGAGCAGTGAAGCGCACTTTTTGTTATCAAGCAGATTTACTCAGCGAAAAAATCCCGAACGCCCGCGATCTGGTGTCTATTTTACAAGAATGTCCATTATCAACTGAGATGTATGAGAAAATCGGTCGAGAAATCCGCAAAATGCACGATGCACAAGTCAATCACACCGATCTCAATATTCATAACATCTTAATTGATAAGCAAGATAGGGTATGGATTATTGATTTTGATAAATGTTATCAGCAGGGCGGGAATAGCTGGAAACAAGGAAATCTGGAACGATTGAAGCGATCGTTTGAGAAAGAAGTGGGTAGGCGAGGGATTCATTGGTCTCAAAGTGACTTTCTCATCTTATTTTCAACATACAAAGGATAGATATGAGATTTATTGTTAGCCGTTTGCAGCGCTTCCGTGATGTTGTTAGAAGACAGCTAGGCGTTTGGTTATTTGATAAAAAGAAAGTAACCAATTTTGATTTAGTTAATACTAAGAGCATTCTATTTATCCGTAATGATGCAAAACTAGGCGATGCTATTGTTTCTTCTGGGGTACTCAAGAAACTTAAAAAGTACCGCCCAGAAATAAAAATTAAAGTGCTGACTACCTCTGCGATGGCCCCCCTGTTCGAAGAACATTTTGGTGTTGATCAAGTCGTTCATCTCAGTAAGCGACCGTCATACAGTGAAATGAAAGACGTTTGTGAGCAAGTAGGGTCGGTCGATGTAGTCGTTTCTTTAAATCTTGATATGAAGATGAAGGATATTTATTTACTGAACAAGTTAAAGTCTAAAATAAATATTGGCCTAGACTCTAATTTAAATTTGATTAATTTCAATGTTTCTAATGATATTATAAATATGCATTATGCTGATAAGTTTAACTATATTGCGACTCTGTTAGGGATTGATGAGCCGGCTGAAAATTATATAGTTCCTCTTATTCCCTCCTCTATGGAAAAAGCACAAAAATTTTTGAGTGAAAATAATATTGATAAATTTGTGCTAATTAACCCTTTTGGTAGTGGTAACGAAAGGAAGCTGAACAAGGACTCGATAAATAAAATCATTAGTGCAATCAAAGAGTGGGATAAGTCCTTGAGAGTCGTTCTATTATCATCCCCTGATACAAGAGAGCTTTTAGAGTCTATGTCTCTTACTAGCACAACAGTTCACCATTTTGGCCAGAGTGAGTCGATATATGATGCAATTGCTATGGTTGAAAAGGCTAAATTGGTGGTTTCTGTAGATACTTCTATTGTTCATATTGCCAGTGGAATGGATAAACCACAATTGTCTATCTATAGTAGTGATGAAATTAATTATAATAATTGGCATCCTAATTCTAGTTTAGCTAAGGTTATAGCCACAACTTGTTCAATTAATAATATTGAAAGCTCTTCGGTATCAGGTATTATTAAACAGCAGTTAGAGAGTTAAATATATGAGAATATTATTTATATGTCCAAATTGGGCTGGTTTAGCAACACCAATAATAGATGAAATGATACTGCAAGGACATGATGTTATCCACTTGGATCATGGTGATTTTTCTAACTTCAAATATTTTAATCTTAGCCACAGAATACTATCAAAAATATATCAGCTATTAACTAAAGAAAGTTATAAACATCGAGTTACAGATTTAGATATTACTAGAACAATAAATTCATTTTTTATTGCTAGGTCAAATTTTGATGTTGTTATTATTACCGAGCCTAGTTTATTTAAACGTGAACATCTTGAAGTAATAAAGTTGCATTGTACATACCTTGTTGCAACTCTGTGGGATAGTTTAACCAAGTCTGAAAGAAGCAAAGATAACTTAGATTTGTTTAATATGGTGTTTAGTTATGACCAAGAAGATTGTGATAGGTATAATCTTATTAAAATTAGTAATTATCTTGATC
>NZ_JAAZTU010000037.1 GCF_012395185.1 Vibrio aestuarianus | reverse complement strand
GAATAGTTCGGCATTCTTTCCGGATGTGGGGTGATTTTTTATAATCGAAATTAATATGCAACTAAAGGTTAGATGAAATTTGTGGAATATTGATTGGCGTTTTTTGCTATATAAGAGATTAATATTAAATCTATTTTATTTTCTGTAGACGAACCATGGATGAAAGCCCCAAATAATTAATATAAAATACTTAGGGCTACGAATTAGTTGACCTTAGGAATGGTGGTAAATATTGTCCATTCGTTTTTAACCATGCCTTTATGACCGATAACTGTAGCAGTGACACGGCGGTTTAAGGCGTGGCTGACTTCATCGAGACCTAATGCGGCCAAATGAGTGTCACCATAACTAACGATTTTTAATCGCTGGCTGTCAATGCCTTTTTCAATCAGCAGGTTGCGCACGTTCTCTGCCCGTCGACGGGCCAGATCGTAATTATACTTTGTATCGCCTACTTTACTTGCATATCCTTGTATTTCTATAGAGGTCTCAGGGTACTTATTTAGGAAAGCCGCTAGCTCAGTGCCCTTACGTTGGAAAACACTCTTTATATGGCTAGAGTCGTTATCAAATAAGATCTTAAGCTGGTATTGTTCTTTTTTGTTGACGTAGGTTTCACAGCCGTCGTTATCGACTTCTGCGGCGATTGGGGTGCCGGTACAGAGGTCGCGAGCATTGATCACACCATCATCGTCTGCGTCTTGCAGGTCGGCAATCTGATTGGTTTTTGGAGTCGGGATATAATCCATACCATCGTTTGCAAATGTGACATTTAGGCTCAGTATAGTCAGAACTAAAGCCGTTAATATAATATTTTTCATAGTGTTTAGTACTCCACTGGTTGAGTCCACTCTTTTGGAATATCAATGCGTAGCGCATCACGTAGGTTTCCGGTTGAAGTCAGAACACGGTATTTGGCGTACTGCTGTGCGAACTGGGCTTCTATGTAGCCTTTGCGCGACTCGAATAACTCATTTTCAGTGTTTAATAAGTCAAGCAAAGTACGCCTACCTAAGCTGTATTGCTTCTGGTATGCGATAACAGTATTCGATGCAGAGTCAACATGTTGAGCCAAAAAGTTTTTTTGTAGATTTGTCAGCTCAAGTGCATTCCACGAAAGATGAATTTCTTGTTCAACCCCCCGATAAGCGCGTTCTAGCAGGTCTTTCGCTTTGTTGAGTTGGTAGGCCATAGTGTCCGCGTTTGCCGAATCTCGACCACCGTTATAAAGGTTATAGCGAACACGAAGCATCGCAGTGGTATCTGCGCTGCTGCCTTCGATACCACCAGAGTCATTGCGCCAGTTTTGTGCTGCTTCAAATGAAATAACCGGGAAATTATTTGCATCAACTTGCTTATATTGGAATTTTGCTGAGTCGACATCCGCTCGAGCTATTTTGATAACTGGATGGTTTTCAAAGGCTTGAGTTTTTGCTTCATCAAGAGTTGCCGGAATGAAGTTTTTATCAGCGTGTGGGAATATTAGATCGTGTGGGACTTCGCCAACCAACTTAAAGAAAATCGTTTGCGTATCTTTATAGTTATTTTGTGCTGCGAGTATGTTGCTGTGAGCTTTGGCCAAGCGAGCTTCAACTTGAGTAAGATCAGCAACTGAACCTATCCCAGAATCTTTACGCTTTTTAATATCAACATAGATACGCTCATGTGTACTAAGATTACTTGCAGAAAGCTCCATAAACTTTTGTGCCTTAAGTACATCAAGGTAAGCATTAATCACTTCGAGGGCCACACTCTGTGCATCAGAAAGCAATTGATAACGTAATGACTCTGCATCTGCCGAAGTTCGGTCAATATCATGTAGGGTTTTAGACCCATCCCAAATCAACTGAGTCAGAGTTATAGATGCGTCTTTGCGAGTCATATCTGTGTTTTTGTTACCAGTCGAATTTGCCGGGTTTATCCCCTCATAGCCAATGCCCGCATCGATATCAATACGAGGTTTATAAGCCCCAGTTGATTGATCGACAATATACAGTTTGCTCATGTACTCGTTAAATGCACTCTTTATATCAGGATTGGTTGCAAAGGTAATTGCTACCGCCTGTTCTAACGTTTGTGCATTAGAAGGAAGCGCAATAAATAAGCCACAACACGCAATGCTGATACTGCTTAATTTCACAGAGAGTCTCCTAAAATAATATTAATCTCAATATTTAAAACTATATAAATTCGAATATATATAAGTGAACGTTGCGTAGTTTAAATCTATTGACGATAAGTCATTGCTTCATTAGAAACGTAGTGATTACGAACGTTGATCCACCAAAAACAGGTCGCGTAAGATATGATGTTTTGTTCGGAAATAAAATAACTTTAAAACATGCAGTTTATTGGTGAAAAAAATACATGTTTTATATGTAGTGAACAGTGGTAAATTAGTAAATAAAATATGTTAACGATTCAAATCGAATCTCATTGCCCATCTAGTTTTATGGGGGGGGATTTTTTTATTTGCTAAATGGGGTAAATCTCTTGGTTGAACAATCAAAATTAACCGCAGAAACCTATGTTGTAATAGGACTGGATGGTCACATCAAAGTAGTAAAATCGAAAGATAGTTTACTGCCAGGTGAAGTGATTGTTGAAGCATTGAAAGGTGAAATCCAACCTCAGCAAGTCGACTTAGCAAATGTTGAAGAAGATCCTAAGTCTGGTAGTTTCGTTGAATTAAATAAAATTTATGAAGCTCTAGAACAAGGTGTTGATCCTACTGAATTAGGTGATGAGTATGCCACCGCACAGGGTGAAATAGTTGGTTCAAGCCTGACAAAATCTGGCACTATTGAACGTACTGGTGCCGAAGTATTGGCAAGCACCTTTTTTGAAACTGCTAGCATGGTTACTGCTCTAACAACCGAGCAGGGTAAAACGGTATTTAATATTTCTCGTTCGCCACAATCTGAGCCCACTGAAACCAAAGCGATCATCACCCCAACACAACTGGATGGCGATAAAGGCGCGGTGCAGGAAGACGTGCTGTTGGTGAGTCGCGGTAATCTGAATATTGTAGACCCGGATGCTGGCGAAGCGGTATTCCACCCTCAAGCAGACGTTAAAGATGGCAACTGGGGGACTTTTTCTATCGATGAAAGTGGCAACTGGACCTATAAACTGAATAACAGCCATGCGGATGTGCAGGCTTTGGATGCAGACAGCGCTCCTCTAATCCGAACCATGACTGTGACCTCAGCAGATGGCAGCACGCATGACGTGGTGATCACCATCACCGGCTCTGACGATAAAGCGATCATCACCCCAACACAACTGGATGGCGATAAAGGCGCGGTGCAGGAAGACGTGCTGTTGGAGAGTCGCGGTAATCTGAATATTGTAGACCCGGATGCGGGCGAAGCGGTATTCCACCCCCAAACAGATGTTAAAGATGGCAACTGGGGGACTTTTTCTATCGATGAGAGTGGCAACTGGACCTATAAACTGAACAACAGCCATGCGGATGTGCAGGCTTTGGATGCAGACAGCGCTCCTCTAATCCGAACCATGACTGTGACCTCGGCAGATGGCAGCACGCATGACGTGGTGATCACCATCACCGGCTCTGACGATAAAGCGATCATCACCCCAACACAACTGGATAGCGATAAAGGCGCGGTGCAGGAAGACGTGCTGTTGGAGAGTCGCGGTAACCTGAAGATTGCAGACCCGGATGCGGGCGAAGCGGTATTCCAACCCCAAACAGATGTTAAAGATGGCAACTGGGGCACTTTTTCTATCGATGAGAGTGGTAACTGGACCTATAAACTGAACAACAGCCATGCGGATGTGCAGGCTTTGGATGCAGACAGCGCTCCTCTAACCCGAACCATGACTGTGACCTCGACAGATGGCAGCACGCATGATGTGGTGATCACCATCACTGGCTCTGACGATGCTCCGGAATTTATCAGTGGTACCAACAATATCCATGGCTTGGATACGCAAGGTAAGGCCGATGTTGACAGTTACCAGTTTAGTGTTGATGAAAATACCGAGCCGAGTGTAATAGGGACGGTTAGCGCCTTTGATATAGATCTGAACAGCCAAGTAACTTATCACCTTACCAATCATACGGATCTGTTCGAAATCAACAGTATTACTGGTGAGATCAGCGTTAAAAATGGTGTGACATTTGATCATGAAATAGTGAATAACTATCAGCTTGAAGTAGAAGCTCTAGATGAATCGGGCGCTAAAGATAGCGCACAAGTTAATGTGCTGATTAACGATATTAACGAAGCTCCAATCGCTGAAAACGATAATGGTATTGAGAAGGTGACCAAGATCCTAGATCACAAAAGCTGGGATAATAATACTGATATAAGCGTTGACTACTACATCATTGATACAGCAACTGGAAGTAAAGTTGCAGACGCTAGAAAAGCGGATTACACCGGGGATGGCGGTGAGCACAAATTTGGAGTTAGTTCTACTTTGGACGGAGGCTCAGACCGTGTCCAAGATGGTCAGATTGGGTATGATGATGTCACCGGGCAAAGTGAAGCAATGCGCTTCTCATTTGCCAATGGGCAAGTTTCTGATCACGCAGAAGTAGAAGTAAAAAATCTATGGACGGACACTACAAACGGAAGCTGGGAACCAGGTATTGAGCGTGGCGTCTGGAAAGCGTACTACAAGGGTGAACTAGTTGCGACAGACGTGTTTGAAGGTACCCGTGGTGGCACTCAGGTAGTCAACGTAGATGCAGATGGTCGCTTCTTCGATAGTATCGAAATGTCGACGACCAGCTACAAAGACGGGGTAGTTGATCCTAACGGTTCTGAATACTTTATTACCCAGCTATCTGTGGATTTGACAAGCTTTAATGATAGCTATCAGACCAACGGCTCAGGTACTCTTCAGCTAGATGTATTGGTGAACGATAGCGATCCCGATGGCGATAATCTAACTATTGTTGACTACCCACATACTGACTATCTATCGTTACAGAACGGCAAGCTGGTTTTTGATGCAGCTAAGTATTTAAAGTCTTTACCTGCCGATATACGTACTCTAGAAACTGGTGAAGTTAAGAGATACACCTTCGAATACACCATTGAGGATGAGCATGGTCTGACTGATAAAGCAGAAGTTACCGTGAGTGTGATCGGAGAACCTATGTCTCTGAATGATACGCATGCTGTACTGAGTGAGCTCCAGATTGGTATAGATATTGGTGCACGTACAGAAGGTGATTTGGTTGCAAACCTTGGTTCAGCAACAGATGCAGAATACCACTTTGATGCAAAACAGAGTCTGGACGGTGTTACCAGCGGTGGTAAGTCTTTGGTATTTGAAGTGAGTACTGATCAAAGCACTCTGACCGGATATATTGGCAGTGGAGCGGATAAGGTGGCAGTGCTTGAAGCTCATGTCGACAGTAAAACTGGTCACTATTCTGTCGTTCAATATGCGCCTTTGGATCACACCGAGCAAGGTGCAGATAAGCTGGATATCCCTGTAAAAATCGAGGTGAATGCAGGTGGTCAATCGGAGAGTGCTACGCTTCATATTGACGTAATAGATTCACAGCCTTCGGTTACTTCTGCTCATTATGAGATCAATGACGTTGCTCCGCAGAACAATAGTGTTGTGATTGCGCTAGATGCATCCGGTTCTATGTGGAGTGACAAAGTAAAGGACGAGAATGGGCTTGAAGTCTCACGCTGGGATCTTGCACGAAGTGCAATTAAAACCATGTTTGAAAAATATGATGACTTAGGAGATGTTCGATTTAAGATCGCGACACATTCGGGTTATCCAGAAGGTAAAACGTCAGAATGGTTGAATTCAGTCGATGATATTGATGCTTATTTGGATTCTATCGGGCGTGGTGGTTGGACACCATACAGCCAAGCAATCGATCAGGTACATTCAGCGCTTACCGATCTGAACGGAGAAATGGAAGATACCAGTAGCCATCAGCTTTACTTTATTTCTGATGGCGCCCCGAGTGATTTTGGTTCGTGGACCAACATCTCCGATAGTGCCTATGCAGGATTGCGTGAAAGTTTGATGAAGTGGTTAGCCGCAGACGATTTTGAAAGTGCACAACGTTATGAGTATCTTGTTAAAGGTTGGGATAAGCCGACAGAAGCTGAGCAATCTATTATTCTAGAAAACGCTATGGAGCGCAGCATTAGTTCCAGTGGTGTGATCATCGATAATGTTTGGTCCATCGGTATTGGGGCCGGAGCTAATATAAAATATCTAGAGCCTGTAGCAACAGACAAGGGTTCGGCAATTTTGGTAACAGATGATTCACAAATTGAAGCTCTACTGACCAAAACTGTATCAGGCCAACTACAAAGTAACCTTCTGGATGAGCATAATGGTGATGCTCAGTGGGTGGATCACATCACTAGTAATGGTGAGACTTATTACTACAGCAAAGAAAATGGCAGTGTCACCACGAGTGATGGGGCTGTTATTTCAAGTTACAGTTTGGCACAGATCGATACAGAGCACGGCAAGTTGACTATCAACTTTGAAAATGGTCGTTACGATTACAAAGCCACGAATGTGGCTGGCCACCAACAGGATAAATTTGAAGTCACGATTATTGACTCTGATGGTGACACTGCAAATGGCGAAATTATTATCGATATTCGTGATCGCGCGCCAGAGTTTATCAGCACTGATGATGCAGACCAAATTCATGGTACTGATATTAGCGGTATGCCTACAGCAGATACTGCTAGCTTTAACATACCTGAGCATGAAGCAGGTGTATTGGTGGGGAAGGTTGAGGCTTTTGATCCTGATGGAAGCGATACTATTAAATACGAATTAAGTGGTGGTGATGCTAACCTATTTCGAGTGGATCCGAACAGCGGTGAGATCTGGTTGAAAGACGGCGTGAAACTAGAACATTCCACCCAGCAGTCCTATCAGTTAGCCGTGTCAGCAACAGATGGTGCTGACAGTGATACTACTCAGGTTACCCTGAATGTTACAGAGAATCACGCGCCGACTTCATCACCAGTTCAAGGCTTTGCAGAGATGGAAGCTCTGCCAATTAACAAAGTGACAGTCGTATTCGATGAGTCCAATAGCATGACCCGTACTTTTGACGGTCAGAATACAGTTGGCAGTGAAGCGACGGCTCCTAAATCTGAATCGAGAGCTTACAAAGCGGCAGAAGCACTGCATACCATGGTTGAAAATATGATTGCAGAAGGTGGTGAATCGAATACGTTTATTCGCCTGATCCGCTTTGATGGTGATGTGTCAACACAAAGCTGGCTTACGTTGACAGATGTTGAATCGATGACTCGCCCTCCAGAGTTGAATGGACGGAATGAAAATGATCCAACATACCTCTCTGAGGTCGCCACTTATGTGAACAACTGGTGCGATATTGACCATGGTAAGAACACTGATTACAACAAAGCTATGGAAGCGGTCATGGATGCAGGTGAAAAGCATCGAACCAGTTATCCTTGGCAAGACGGTCTTGACGAAGACGGAAATTTTGACTGGGATCTGTACCAGAACGAACAACCAGTTGAAAGCAAGGACACTATATTCTTTATCTCTGATGGTGAACCAAACCCGCAAGAAGGTGAGGTAGCCAAACCTGATTTGTATCAGCGTTGGGAAGAGTACAAACAAATCAATGATGTTAAAGTCTATGGTATTGGTATCGCTTTGTCAGAGAATGCCAACGCAACTCAAGCGCTAGCTGAGTTAAGCGACAAAGTAGTGCTTGTAGATTCAGGAGAAGATCTGAGTCAGTATCTTAACCAATTCTCGCCAGAGCCAATTGCAGGTGAGCTTTTGGCTGGCAGCCAGGATGCAGATGGCGATACTATGACAATTTCTCTGGCTGACGAGGACTTCTCATTTCTAGGCGCAGATCTGCACGGCATTACCGTAAATCAACCCCTAGTGTCTTCGACTAATGATGTAGACGGTAAGCTGCATATTGAAACTGCGTTTGGTACTTTAGAAGTGGCCTCAAACGGTAGCTACAGCTTCACTCAGAGTGACGACATTACCCTTCAGGGTGACCAGCAGGCTGATCTAAACTTCCTGTTTAAAGTATCAGATGGTAAAGGTGGTACTAGTGATAATGTTTTTACCCTGACTTTGAGCGAATCAGGTAGTGATATTGCTAAAACCGAACGGAATTCTTTGGTTGGTGACGATCACGACAACTCACTTACTGGCGGTGATAGTATTGATATTATGCTCGGTTTGGCTGGAGTAGACACTTTAAACGGTGGCGCAGGTGATGACATTCTAGTTGGCGGTCAAGGTGACGATATCTTGATTGGTGGTCTGGGCAACGATATTTTGACTGGGGGAGAAGGTAGTGATCTATTTACCTTCTCCAACGATGTGTTAAGCGTTACGTCTTCTCAGGATGTGATTAAAGATTTCCATTTAGGAGAAGACAAGCTAGATCTAAGCGATATTATGCTACTGACGGGTAATGATGCGAATGATATGGATAACCTGTTAGATCACGTAAGCACAAGTTTTGATGACTCTAATGATCTCTTAAGGCTGACCATTACTGGTGATAATGGTGACTCGACATCAGTTGCACTTGAGCATTTTGATATGTCAGGACTTGAATTGACCGCTTCGGCAACGTCGCATGAAATTGTCGAACAATTGTTTCAGAACCAAGTGTTTAAGATGGATTAATACTATCTATTGCTAAAATTGTTACTTTTAAAAATGGCACTCGACAAAATTGAGTGCCGTTTTTAATTGGTGGGTATCACTGAAAAGACAACGCCATCTTTTGGTAAGCCATCAAACAGGAACCTGTTTTTTGCTAATGCTTCCATTTTAGCACCGCATGCCAACGCCAGTTGCTGACTTGGGAGGTTGTCTGGGTCACACACAATTTCTAGACGAGTTAATTCAAGCTTGCTGAAACAGAACTCAATTAGTGCATCCAACGCTTCTTTAGCATAGCCTTTACGCTGCTTTGCATCACATATCCAATACCCTAAACTTGCCATGTTAAAGGTATGATAAAACTCGTTGACGGCGACCATTCCAATCAGTTGTTCACTTTCCTTTAAATAAATCCCAAAACCTAATGCTTGTACTTTCACCCAGTTCAATCTTGTAGCGATCAAAAAGCGCTGCGCTTCATCAAGAGTAAAATGTGGGTGACACCAGTCAATCCACTGATGAAGAGTTGGAGAGTGAGATACACAATCAGCTAACGATTGTGCTTCATCAACGGTGATCAGTTTCAGTTCGAGACGTTGTGTGATGATCTGAAAATCGGGACTCATAGCCAAAGTTCCAAGATAAAAAAACGCCCGAGTTCGGGCGTTATGAAGGAGAATTACGGTTCGACTCGACGGACTTGGATGATCATCCCCATTAATGGGTGATCTAGATAATGGGTTTCATTACTGCGCATACGACGCTTTTGGTCCATCCGATAGCTTTTCAAAAACTCTTCGATTTCTAACGTTGGCGAAACAGACTCTAAGTTGCCCACTTGTACTGCTGCATTTTTATCTTCTGGCGCGACATCAAGCTCTAAAGGAGAATCCTGTAGCGTTACCTCTCTCACACTAGGTTCTTTTAAGTCAATAGTCGTTTCTGCATAAAGATAATGTTGCACGTAGATCTGTAGTTTGCCATCGAGTTCATAAAGTGGTTTGGCAATACTTTGTTCGACAACGCCATTGACTGGTGAATCTTCCTGCACGGACACTTTTTCACTACCATCAACATTAAATTTGGTTGAGTAATCTTTACCAGCTTGGATATGGAAAACGGGTGCTGAATTTCTACCTTGGTCACCTTGTCGCCAAGCGGTATGCAGCAGTACTTCAAAACCTGCGTGATTTTTCAATTTTTGCGCTTGGTCATTCAATTGGTAATCTGAGAAAGGCAGCATTTTCACGCCTTTTTCTTGGCGATAGCTTTGGTCACTAAAGCTACCCGCACGCTCAACATTAATCTCAGGCAGAGAGTTAGGCCATGACTCGCTCACTTTCTCTGCATCAACCGCGCGCTTAAAAATGATCACTTCTATATCAAATTGTCTCGCTGCCAAACTTGGCATGGAGACAAGCAAGAGTAATAGGGGGATCAGTTTTTTCATCATAGCTCCATCATTTAGGTGCAAAGTTCAGTATAAAAGATTGGCCTTTTATACTCTTGGCATTAGGTTTTGTTGGAATTCACTGAGCATATTTGCCACAAACTGAATTCGTTCGCGTCTATCGACTAATGGTACAGCAAACTTAAACTTAGTGGGTCCTTCCATTGCAAATTTTTTCGGCTGAGATTGCAGTAGTTTAACTAAAAACATCGGGTTTATGTCAGCATCTGGATAGAACTCGATATAACCGCCTTTGTCATGCGCTTCTATTTTTTTGACTTTTAACACGGCAGCATCAATTTTAAGTTCAGCCACTGAAAGCAAGTTATTGGCAGCATCTGGTAGTTTACCGAAGCGGTCAATCAATTCCACCTTCAACTCAGCTAGCTCATCACGGCTACTGACACTGGCGATCTGTTTGTACATGGATAGGCGGGTATTGACATCGGGAATGTAGTCGTCAGGAAGTAGGGCTGGCAGACGCATTTCGACTTCGGTTTGCTCACGAAGTAAGTCCTCAAGCGCTGGTTCTTTACCTTCTTTCAGTGCTTCTACCGCTTGCTCTAACATTTCCATGTAGAGCGTAAAACCAATCGACTGGATCTGACCGCTTTGTTCGTCACCCAACAGTTCACCTGCGCCACGAATTTCCAAGTCATGAGTCGCAAGCGTAAAGCCAGCACCTAGGTCTTCGAGTGAGGCAATTGCTTCTAAACGTTTAATCGCATCTTTTGTCATTGCTTTCGGGTGTGGTGTAAGCAAATATGCATAAGCTTGATGATGAGAACGTCCAACACGACCACGAAGTTGGTGTAACTGAGCGAGGCCGAGATTATCGGCTCTATCCATAATGATGGTATTAGCGGTTGGTACATCAATACCAGTTTCAATAATGGTGGTACACACTAATAAGTTAAAGCGTTGGTGATAAAAGTCGTTCATCACTTTTTCGAGTTCTCGTTCGCGCATTTGTCCATGAGCAATGGTGATGCGAGCCTCGGGGATCAGTTTTTCTAAGTCTGCGGCTACTTTTTCAATGGTCTCGACTTGATTGTGTAGGAAGTAGACTTGACCGCCACGCATGATTTCACGCAGTACAGCTTCACGTATTGTGCTGTCATCGCTTTGTCGAACAAAGGTTTTAATCGCTAAACGTCGAGCGGGTGGTGTCGCAATGATGGAGAGATCTCGCATACCGCTCATCGCCATGTTTAACGTACGAGGTATTGGTGTGGCGGTAAGCGTGAGGATATCAACATCGGCGCGCATTGCTTTGACTTTCTCTTTTTGTCTCACCCCAAAGCGGTGCTCTTCATCGACAACCAGTAAGCCGAGGTCTTTAAACTTTAGCTCACTCGATAACAATTTATGTGTACCGACTAAAATGTCGACTTTACCTTCAGCGACATCAAGCAGAATTTGTTTTTGCTCCTTGGCGGATTTAAAGCGAGAGAGTACTTCGACTCGGATCGGTAAGTTAGCAAAACGGTCACGGAAGTTTTCAAAATGCTGTTGGGCCAACAAGGTTGTCGGGACTAATACTGCGACCTGTTTACTGTTGTCGGTACATACGAACGCTGCGCGCATTGCCACTTCGGTTTTACCAAAACCAACATCCCCACAAACTAGACGGTCCATGGCTTTCTTTTGACACATATCGGAGAGAACCGCATTGATCGCCATGTTTTGGTCTTCGGTTTCTTCAAATGGGAAGCCTGCTTTAAATGTTGCGTATTGCCCGCGATCCAACGCGAATTTGTAACCCGGTTTGAGTTCTCGCTTGGCATAAACATCAAGCAACTCTGCCGCGACATCGCGCACTTTTTCCGCCGCTTTTCGCCTTGCCTTGGTCCATGCTTCACCGCCCAGTTTATGCAGTGGAGCACTATCTTCAGCGCCACCGGAGTAGCGGCTGATAAGATTTAAAGAGGCAACAGGTACGTACAGTTTGGCATCATTTTGGTATTCAAGAGTGACGTATTCAGTCACCATGCCGCCAGCTTCAAGGGTTTGTAGCCCCAAATAGCGACCAATGCCGTGATCAATATGCACAACGGGCTGGCCGGGTTTTAGCTCTGCTAGGTTGCGAATAACAGCGTCACTGTTAGTGACTTTACGGTCTTTCTTACGGCGAAGAATGACTCGATCGCCCAATAAATCGCTTTCGCAAATTAAGGCAAGTTTGGCGTTATCATAGATGAAACCGTGTTCGGCTGCGCCGAGCACTAAACAAACTTTATCTTTCGCAGTACATGCTTCTTGAAAGCTGGATTTTTCAACTGGGCGAAGTTTAATGCGCTGTAACAGTTCTAATAATGCTTCTCGGCGACCCTCGGATTCGACAGAAAAAACGATTTTGCCATTAAAAGTTTCACTAAATTGGCGCATAGCCACTAGTGGTTCTTTGTTTTTATGTTGAACCGCCAGCTCAGGCAAGGTCGACACTGGTAGGTTAATGCGGCCGGGCTTTTCTGTGATAGGGGCTGTACTTAGTTGTACTTGAGCAACACCTTTAAATAAGCTGAATAATTCGTCTTTTTTGAGCCACAGTTCGTTGGGAGGCAGCAATGGACGCAATGGGTCAATTTTGCGTTGGTCATAGCGATACTCAACGTCACTTAAAAAGTGATCAATGGCTTCTTCGATATTACCTATAGTGAGTAGTTGGCTTTGCGGATCAATATAATCAAATAAGGTTTCAGTGTGCTCAAAGAAAAGTGGTTGCCAATATTCAATGCCGGCAGGCCAAGTTCCCTTAGTGACTTGCATATATACCGATTCGGGCTCACGGCGGGCATCAAAGCGTTGACGCCAGCGGATGCGGAAATCCTCAATGGCACCTTCGGTGGTAGGAAATTCATGTGCGGGTAGTAAACGAATTTCCGCGATTTCTTCAATTGAGCGTTGGTTCTCAGGGTCGAAAGTTCGAATCGTATCGATTTCATCATCAAAAAAATCGATACGATAAGGATCATGACTGCCCATAGGGAATAGGTCGAGAATGGAACCACGACTGGCATACTCACCAGGGCCAAAGACTTGATCGACATGTCGATAGCCGGAATTCTCTAATTGAATACGTAATTTTTCCAACGAAAACTGGTCACCGGTTTTGACCATCAAGGTATGCTGGAGCAAAAACTCACGAGGCGTTTGACGCTGTAACAGAGTACTGACCGGAACGATGGTGATACCTGTTTTCAAGCTGGGCAGTTGATAAAGCCTTGCTATACGGTCAGAAATGATTTCTTGGTGTGGAGAAAAATTGTCATAGGGCAGTGTTTCCCAATCAGGAAATAAAGCGACTTCGGCTTGGCTAAATTGTTCAATTTCTTGCAACAGTTTTAGCGCCGTTTGCGGGTCGGGCACGGCCAATAAAGTATGACTTGGGTGCTGGTTAGCAAGCTCGGCGATTGCTAGAGCTAAGCTAGCGCCATGTAAGTTGCCAATATGTTTTTTGTCTCCAGCACCTGTTGGTTTAACCAGAGAAAGTATCGATTGTGTAGTCATGATAACGCTTATGGTTTATTTCGGTCTAAGGAGCGTTGGCGTAGCAATTTCTGCTGTTGGTAAAGTGCCGCTTTAATTAACAAGTCTTGATCGGTATCTCGTAGCAGATCGTACCTCATCGTGATGAGATATTGTTCGTGTTCTAATCGACAATCTGTGACCGAACTATAGCAATAAATGGCGGCGGGCGGATGGTCCAAAAACAGTTTAACTCTTGCTTTGCTGCCGATATTTAATGGGGCCGTGGTCATAAATGAAAACTGACTGGCACCAAAGGTTGTTGTGGTAAAGCGAGTTGCTGGGTCATCTTGCTGAGACAACATAAAGGTGAGCAACAAATTTAGCTTTGAATTCTGAGTTTCAAGTAATTGAATGACGTTCTTGAAATCGCTGTTTTTTAGCTCTAAGCGAGCACTTTCATTGAGCTGGTCAAGCTGGCTAAATTCGCTCGCCACAATAAATGGTGCAGGAATCTCGGCTTCAAAAATAGGCTGAGGAGGTAGCGAAAATGTGTCATCTAAAGGTTCAATATTGGTGGTTAATCCATAATGAACGGTAAAAAATTCTTGGTTGGTCATACAGGCTTCCTTCTCATCGCTCTGTTGATTATCGTCATACCGGCGAACTAATCAAGGTATGTCCTTGTTATCGGGTTGAATTAACACATTATTGGCAAATTAATGCTACAACCTTGAATCGTTTGTCGTTACAGTATCGAGTATCACTTTTAGGCGGTTTTCCATATGTTTCATCCAGTTTCGACATTTATCGGCTTACGCTATTTACGTGGGCGTTCCGGCGATAGGTTCAGTCGATTTGTCTCTTATATGTCCACAGCAGGGATCACGATTGGAGTGATGTCATTAGTGACGGTGCTCTCAGTCATGAACGGCTTTGAATCTCAACTCAAAGGTCGAATTTTAGGCGTGCTGCCACAAGCGGTAGTTTCACAGCAAGGTGATAAAACGGCTTTAACCTCAGCGGCCCCTGATTTCATCAATAAACTATCAACTGCAAGACCAGTAGAACCGATTGTTCGCAGTGAGGCGGTGATTCAAAGTACTTCCCAGCTTGCGGCTGGTCTGTTGATTGGCATAGAACCAAACCAAGATGATCCGATAAAAGCGTATTTAATTGCCGGTAAAGTGGATAAGCTCAAGCAAGGTGATTATCAAGTTTTTCTTGGTCATACCCTCGCGCGCTCTTTGAACGTGTCGCTAGGCGATAAGGTACGCTTGATGGTGACCAGTGCCAGCCAGTTTACGCCATTGGGACGTATTCCTGCGCAGCGTAATTTTACCGTTGCAGGGATATTTAATACTGGTTCAGATGTTGATGGGCAGTTAATGCTAACCCACATTCAAGATGCGGCACGCTTGCTGCGTTTGCCTGCCAATACGGTTTCTGGTTGGCGACTATTTTTTGATGATCCTTTCGTTGTGGCTGATTTATCAAATGCTCCATTACCTACAGGTTGGGAGTGGAGCGATTGGCGCGACCAGCGAGGCGAGTTGTTTCAAGCTGTACGCATGGAAAAAAACATGATGGGCTTAATGCTTGGGCTGATCATCGGTGTGGCTGCATTTAACATTATTTCAGCGTTGATCATGGTGGTGATGGAAAAACAAGCCGAAGTGGCAATACTCAAAACTCAAGGCATGAGTGATAAGCAGATACTCGCCATTTTTATGGTGCAAGGTGCTAGTAGTGGTGTAATTGGTGCTCTTGCTGGTGGACTACTGGGGGTGTTACTGGCCAAGAACCTCAATGCGTTACTCGAAACTCTGGGGGTTGCTCTGTTTTCAGTCGGTGGAACACTGCCTGTCGAAATTAATCCTATACAAATATTGGTGGTGGTCATTTTAGCCATCGGTTTAAGTCTATTGGCTACGCTTTTCCCTTCCTATCGCGCGTCATCCGTAAAACCCGCAGAGGCTTTAAGATATGAATAACCTTTTACAATGTCACAATGTCTGCAAAACCTACCAAGAAGGTGAGCTACAAACTCAAGTGTTAAAAGGGGTTAGCTTCAATATTCAAGCGGGAGAGTTAGTGTCAATTATTGGGACTTCTGGCTCAGGGAAAAGTACTTTATTACATATTCTTGGAGCGTTGGATGATGCTTCGCAAGGTTCGGTGTCATTTCTTGGGCAGGATTTATCGGCGCTAAGTTCGAACAAACAAGCTAACATTCGTAACCAACATTTAGGTTTTGTGTATCAGTTTCATCACCTGCTTGCTGACTTTACTGCTCTAGAAAATGTAGCTATGCCTTTATTGATTGGTGGTCAGAAAACCGCTACAGCGAAACAAGCAGCTAAAGCGTTGCTTGAAAAAGTCGGTTTAGGGCATCGACTCTCTCATCGTCCTTCTGAATTATCTGGAGGAGAACGCCAACGTGTTGCAATTGCTCGTGCATTGGTTAATCAGCCTGATTTAGTATTGGCTGACGAACCGACAGGGAATCTTGATCATAAAACAGCATTATCGATTTATGATTTGATGCGCCAAATGAACCAAGAATTTGGTACGGCATTCTTAGTTGTCACGCATGATAGTGAGCTTGCTGAAAAAATGGACAGAAAGATGCACATGCAAGATGGCTTATTGATTGATGTGGAGGAGTCGTAAGTGCTGCCTTCTCTCTCTTTATTGATCGGCCGCCGTTTTAGCCGCGCTAAGCAACGCAACAAGATGGTGTCATTTATCTCACTTTCCTCAACTATTGGTATTGCGGTTGGGGTGGCGGTAATCATTATTGGTTTGTCAGCAATGAATGGCTTTGAGCGAGAGTTACAAAACCGTGTGTTATCGGTGATCTCGCATGGTGAATTTGAAGGTGTACAAAAACCAATAACTCAGTGGCAACTGTTGATCAAAAAAGCCGTTCAACACCCTCAAGTTGAAGCGGGTGCGCCTTATGTCAAATTTACCGCCTTGGCGGAAAAAGGGCAGCAGTTAAAGGCGATAGAAGTACGAGGCATTGATCCACAAATGGAGCGAGCGGTATCAAGTTTGTCACAATTTGTCTCCAATGGAGCATGGCAGCAGTTCAAGGCCGGACAGCAGCAAGTTATTCTAGGGAAAGGCGTAGCAGATAAGTTAGGGGCTAAAGTCGGTGACTATGCCACGTTAATGATTCCATCTTCTAATGCTTCAAGCAAAGTTCAGGCTCCTAAACGGGTACGCGTCAAGGTATCAGGGTTGCTTGAACTTAATGGGCAAATTGACCATAGCCTTGCCCTTATTCCATTAGAAGATGCTCAGTCCTACGCGAAGTTGGGTAGTGGCGTAACCGGGGTATCCATTAAGGTTTCACAAGTATTAAATGCAACACAGATCGTCAGAGAAGTGGGCAGCACGTTAAATGAATATGTCTATTTACGTAGTTGGCAGCAAAAATTTGGCTTTCTATATCGAGATATTCAATTGGTCAGAACCATTATGTATTTGGTGATGGTGTTAGTGATTGGTGTTGCAAGCTTTAATATTGTGTCCACTTTAATGATGGCCGTTAAAGACAGAGCCGCAGAAATAGCGATTTTGCGAACTATGGGGGCAACGGATGGCTTGGTTAAACGTATTTTTGTTTGGCAGGGCGTTTTTTCTGGGGTGTTAGGTAGCGTGGTTGGTGGCATGGTCGGTGTGCTTGTTGCCTTAAATTTAACTTCACTAATCAAAGGATTGGAGTCATTGATCGGCCATCAATTTTTGTCTGGTGATATTTATTTTGTTGATTTTCTTCCATCTCAAGTCAACATGATGGATGTTGCGCTTGTTTCGTCTACGGCCATTGTTTTGAGTTTGCTTGCGACTTGGTACCCTGCCTCGCGGGCAAGCAAATTAAACCCTGCATCGGTTCTTAGTGCCAAGTAAAAAGAAGCTAGGATGGCCTGTTATTTATTACCATTTTTCTACACCCTTCCGACTTGAAGTTGCAGCGGTGTTGGCTACGTTCGCTTACCCCAATCACATAGTTTATCTATACTCATGGGGATGAACTCACTTGCCGCCTACCTGTAACTTCAAGTGGTTTGGGCATAACATCCAAACCAATAAAAAAGGACCGATAAGGTCCTTTTTCAGTTTTCAACGACATGTTTTTGCAATATGAGTGCTTGGTTGCTCAAAAGTAGCGAAGATAAACTAACGAGTTTGGCGCTTTTGCCAACTTCTTACGACAGAATACCGCCATAAACCACGGATACCAAAGTAGCCAATAATCGAAGACAGGACGCCACAAATTAGGCAGCCCAAAACGAACGGAGGCCCAATAGTGTGCATTTGCTGCACGATGAAGTGCCATGAAAGCTCAAAGTGGAAAGGTTGTGGCGGTACGTGCATAACCCATGCGCCCAGTTTATACGCGAAATAAAACAGCACGGGCATAGTGATAGGGTTACTTATCCAGACCAGTGCTACGGCCAATGGAAGGTTGACACCACATGCAATGGCAAGGCCTGCTGACATAATCATTTGACTAGGAAGTGGAACAAACGCCATGAATAAACCTACGGCAAAAGCCCCCGCCGCCGAACGACGGTTAAGACACCATAAATTGGGGTTGTACAGTACATTGCCAAAAACTTTTAGTGCTTTCTGACGCTTGATTAATTCATGGTCAGGCATAAAACGTTTTATGAATTTTCTTGGCATTAGAAAATGACTCTCATATCGAATTATTGGACGCTGGCTTCGTTCTCGCTAACCATTATCTCCGCTTCCTATTGGCCATTAATGCCAGACTGGAAATGGGCAATTCCTTTCATTCTCACTTTTATACTCTCTATGGGGTCTAAAAAGCTACGATTATTATCGGGAATTTCTGTAGCACTGCTAGTCATTTTTACTAACGGAAACTTACTGCACGAGCAATCAAATACTATTTTTCAGGCAGAGCAGAATATTATCATAAATGCCGAAGTTGACAGTCTTTTTAGACAAATAAGTTACGGTTATGAGGGTACAGTTTCACTTAGATCAATTAACGGTCAAGTTTTGAGCGTATTCCTACAGCCTAAAGTTCGTTTGGCTGCCCCCTTACCTTTAATGATAGGCGACAAAGTACAATTTTCCGTGATGGTTAAACCTGTCTTCGGGCGTTTAAATGAAGCCGGATTTGATCTTGAATCTTATTATCTTAGTCAAGGTATTGTGGCTCGAGCAAGTGTGATTGCTAATACATCGTACTATGTCGAATCCTTATCTGGTCTGCGTGTAGAGTGGTATCAGCAAATTAGAGCATGGTTAGAAGATGCGCCTAACCAAGGCATTTTATTGGCTTTAACATTTGGTGAGAGAAGCGACATATCAGCGTCTCAGTGGCAAGCGTTGAGAGACAGTGGATTAATTCACCTAGTTGCTATTTCCGGTTTGCATATCGGTATTGCGTTTAGTTTTGGCTACAGTCTTGGCCTATTTTTGATACGATTGCACAGTCGTATGCTATGGGCTCCTTTCGTGATAGGGAGTTTGTGTGCTTTGTTTTATGCTTGGCTTGCAGGGTTTACTATACCGACACAGCGCGCATTGGTGATGTGCTTACTTAACGTAGCGATAGTCGCGTTCAATGTGCGAATCAATACACTGCAAAGACTGCTGATTACTTTGTCTGTTGTACTATTTATTGATCCATTTGCCAGTTTATCTAGCAGCTTCTGGATGTCATTCGCGGCCATCAGTGTCATTTTTTATCAATTGTCTTTGCCCACTAAATCTCGCCCTTTATTGCTACGTTTGGTAGTGATGCAAGTCGGGCTGATTTTCTGTATGTCTCCGGTCACGGCTTATTTTTTTGGTGGTGTCAGTGTCAGTGCGGCGCTCTATAACTTGCTTTTTATCCCTTGGTTCAGTTTTGTGGTTGTGCCTGCCATATTTGTTGCATTGTTCTTTACTGCACTTGGCGCTGATTTTGCGGCGACATTGTGGCTTTGGTTAAGTAAGCTTCTTGTTCCGGTGGACTGGTTTACTTCTTTCGCTGGTGTAAGTTGGATAACGATTTCTTCAGATACGCTTACGCTGCTTTGCGCTTTATTGGGCATATTGATATTTTCACCGCTGATGTCCGTTTTTACTCGAGGGATCAGTTGTCTAATAGTGATCGCTTACTGGGTGAGCATCCCACCCCCTTCAGCTTGGAAAGTTGATGTGCTAGACGTTGGTCATGGTTTAGCTGTGCTGATTGAAAAGGGTGGGCATTATGTGCTTTATGATACGGGATCGAGTTGGCAAGGTGGGGATCATATTCAGTCTACGGTAAGTCCTATTCTCACTAAACGCGGTGTCGATCAATTAGATGGTTTGATTTTAAGCCATATGGATAACGACCACGCAGGTGGCCGAACGGAAGTTGAACGTGTCTGGCAACCAAGTTGGAAACGAGCAAGTCAATCATTGCTTGATTATCAGCGTTGTGTTGCTGGTGAAACCTGGCAATGGCAGCAACTCAATTTTGCCGTGGTTTGGCCGCCAAACCTCGCTAAGCGAGCCTATAATCCACATTCGTGCGTTGTTCGTGTTTTTGACCAAAAAACGGGTTTTTCAGTACTGCTACCCGGTGATGTTGATGCTATTAGTGAATGGTTACTGGCGCGCACTAGCGAAAATTTACACAGCACGGTGATGCTCGTACCCCACCATGGCAGCCGAACATCATCTATTGATGCATTGATAAAAAAAGTGCAACCCGAGCTCGTGATTGCTTCATTAGCAAAAGGCAACCGCTGGCAATTGCCTTCACCAATAGTTGTTGAACGGTATCGAAAAAACGGAGCTCAATGGCTAGATACTGGTGATGCGGGACAAATCAGCATCACTTTTATTGATGAGCAATACTATGTAAACAGTTTACGTTTATCTCACTCGCAGCCATGGTATAGGCAGATGCTACGTAACAAGGTAGAATGAGCGTAATTTTTTCATAAGAACAAAGCACTTCTATGTCACAACATACTGACGAAACTACTTGGCAAACGTTTAAACGACTCTGGACTTATATCCGCCTCTATAAATCAGGTTTGGCTGTTGCTGTAGTGGCATTGATAATCAACGCAGTTTCAGATACTTACATGGTTTCTTTGTTAAAACCGCTGCTTGATGAGGGTTTTGGTAATGCTGAATCAGACTTTCTGCGAATTTTGCCCTTTATTATTTTAGGAATGATGGCGATACGAGGTCTGAGTGGGTTTGTTTCGTCTTATTGCTTAAGCTGGGTGTCGGGCAATGTCGTAATGCAAATGCGCCGCAAGATTTTCAACCAGTTTATGCATATGCCTGTTAGCTTCTTTGATAAAGAGTCTACGGGAGGGTTGCTGTCTCGAATTACTTATGATTCAGAGCAGGTAGCAGGAGCTACCAGCCGCGCTTTAGTTAGTATTGTACGAGAAGGGGCAAGTATCATTGGCCTGTTAACTTTAATGTTTTGGAATAGTTGGCAGTTATCATTGGTACTTATTGTTGTTGCTCCAGTAGTTGCAATGGGAATTAGCGTCGTTTCTAAACGTTTTCGCAAGATTTCTAAGGGTATGCAAACCACTATGGGACATGTCACGTCGTCTGCAGAACAGATGCTGAAAGGGCATAAAGTCGTGCTTAGTTACGGTGGTCAGAAAGTAGAGAGTAAACGCTTTGACAATGTTAGTAATAGCATGCGTCAGCAAACAATGAAGCTTGTCGCTGCGCAGTCTATTGCGGATCCTATCATTCAAATGATTGCCTCTTTAGCGTTAGTGACAGTGCTCTTTTTGGCCAGTGTTGATTCGATTCGTGCTGACTTAACACCAGGCACTTTTACGGTCGTATTCTCTGCGATGTTTGGTTTAATGCGCCCACTAAAAGCCTTAACCAGTGTGACTTCTGATTTCCAACGTGGTATGGCTGCAAGCCAAACGCTGTTTGCTCTTATTGATTTAGAAACTGAACGTGATAGCGGCACATTTGAAACCGATAAAGTGCGTGGTGATATTAAGGTTGAAGATGTAACGTTTACCTATCAAGGTAACGAAAAACCTGCATTATCGAACGTCAATTTCACTGTCCCTGCCGGAAAAACCATTGCTTTAGTTGGACGTTCAGGTTCAGGAAAAAGTACCATTGCGAGCTTGTTTACTCGCTTCTATGATGTGGATTCTGGTGCTATTTATCTTGATGAACATGATATTCGAGATTATAAACTGAAGAATTTACGTACCCACTTTGCGCTCGTTTCGCAAAATGTGCATCTATTCAATGACACAATTGCTAATAATATCGCTTATGCCGCAGAAGGTGAGTATAGCCGTGAACAAATTGAACATGCTGCGAAGTTAGCGCATGCCATGGAGTTTATTCAGACTATGCCTAATGGTTTGGATACTATGATTGGTGAAAATGGTGCGAGTTTGTCAGGTGGTCAAAGACAGCGTATTGCCATTGCGCGCGCACTACTACGTGATGCACCAGTACTGATTTTAGACGAGGCGACATCGGCGTTGGACACTGAATCAGAACGAGCAATTCAGGCAGCATTAGAAGAGTTACAAAAAAATAAAACCGTACTGGTGATTGCCCACCGTCTTTCTACTATTGAAGAAGCCGACGAAATTTTGGTGGTTGATGAGGGTGAGATCATTGAGCGGGGTCATCATGCAGAACTGATTGCTAAAGATGGTGCCTATGCACAGTTACACCGAATTCAATTTGGTGACTAAGTGGTGATTGAGAAAATCTGGTTTGAAAATCATCCATTAAAATATCTATTGTGGCCATTGTTATGGCCGCTCAGTTTGCTTTTTGGTGTGATCAGTCAGTCACGCAAGCAGGCGTTTACACTTGGAAAGAAAGAGAGCTTTCGTGCTCCAGTCCCAGTGGTTGTAGTCGGCAATATTACTGCTGGTGGGAATGGAAAAACGCCGGTGGTGATTTGGCTAGTAGAAGCTTTACAAAGACAAGGCTTTAAGCCGGGCGTTGTATCTCGGGGGTATGGTGGAAAGTCGCCATTTTATCCTCTTGTCCTCAATGACAACACGCCTACAGCTCATAGTGGTGATGAACCAAAGCTGATTTATCGTCGAACTGGGGCTCCGGTTGCTGTAGCCCCAATTCGCTCCGATGCCGTAAAGGCCTTGCTGCCATTAGGGGTTGATGTAATTATCACTGACGATGGACTTCAGCATTATGCTCTGCAACGTGATATTGAGTTTGTCGTTGTGGACGGAGTGCGCCGTTTTGGTAATCAGCAGCTTATCCCGCTTGGGCCATTAAGAGAACCTGTCACTCGTTTAACCGACGTTGACTTTATTGTGACAAATGGTGGTCAGGCACAATGTGGTGAGATTGCGATGCATTTATCCCCAAGCTTGGCTGTCAATCTGGTTAGTGGTGAGAAAGTTCCTGTAAGCCAACTTGAAGATCTCGTCGCTTTTGCGGGGATCGGTCATCCCCCTCGTTTTTTTGATACTTTAGATAAATTAGGAGCAAAACCTATCGTCACTCAAGGTTTTGCGGATCACCAAGACTTTAAACCGTCAGAGTTAGCGGCGCTTGCAAAACAAGGTGCAAACGTCATTATGACTGAAAAAGATGCTGTTAAATGCGCGGGATTTGCCAAAGAAAATTGGTGGTATCTTCCGGTTTCTGCTCAATTTGACGCGAAAGATGAACAGCGTATTTTGGATAAAATAATAGAGGTAATGAAGCCATATGGATCACCGTCTGCTTGAAATCGTTGCTTGCCCTGTATGCAAAGGGAAGCTGACTTATGATAAAGAAAATCAAGAGCTTATTTGTAAACTTGATCGCTTAGCTTACCCGATCAAAGAAGGCATTCCAGTGCTTCTTGAACCGGAAGCTCGCAGCATGACGATGGAAGAGGGACGATAATGTCGTTCACGGTTGTCATTCCTGCACGTTATCAATCGACTCGTTTACCGGGAAAACCACTGGCTGATATTGGTGGTAAACCGATGATTGAGTGGGTTTATGAACAAGCTAAACAAGCCGGAGCCGATCGTGTGGTTGTTGCAACCGACGATGCGCGTGTAGAACAAGCGGTACACGCTTTTGGCGGTGAGGTGTGTATGACGTCACCGAACCATGAATCAGGCACGGAACGTTTGGCTGAAGTGGTTAAACTGATGGGCATCGCCGATGACCACATCATCGTCAATGTACAAGGTGACGAACCTCTTATCCCTCCAAGTATCATTCAGCAGGTTGCGCATAATTTAGCGAATAGCACAGCACCGATGGCGACTCTGGCCGTCGAGATTGCCGATGAAGCTGAAGTGTTTAATCCCAATGCAGTCAAGGTCATCACTGATAAAGAGGGCTACGCACTCTATTTTAGCCGTGCAACGATTCCTTGGGATCGAGACAACTTTTCCACTGCTCAAAAACAGATTGCGCAGCCATTGCTTCGTCATATTGGTATTTATGCTTATCGAGCGGGTTTCATTAATACTTATATTAATTGGCAACCAAGCATGCTTGAGAAAATAGAATGTTTAGAGCAGCTGCGTGTGCTTTGGTACGGTGAAAAAATCCATGTTGATGTGGCAAAAGAATCACCACCAGCAGGGGTTGATACACCGGAAGACTTAGAGTTGGTTCGCGCCATTGTGAGCCAGAGGTAGAAAAAGGAGCAAGTTGCTCCTTTTTTGTGTCTGCTATTAGCTATCGTCTTGATGGCTAGTTAAGTTTAATTCGTGACATAGTTTGATCTTTCATAATAAAGTGGTGGTAGAGTGCTGCTGCGATATGGCCTCCAATAACCGTTAACACCAAAATTTGCATCACTTCGCCATGAGCCGCTTTCCCTATATCGTAAAGCCATTCGCTTTTATCAATGATTGATGGAATAGCGTCACCAGCTATTGTGAGTTCTCGTCCTCTACCTGCAAAGCGTAGATAACCACTAATTGGCACCAGCAAAGTGATCAAATAAAGAATGATGTGCACAGCGCGGAGCAGCGTTTTCATAATGCCATCTTCATAGACAGGGGCTGGAGCTTGTGTTGCGAGTTTTACCGCTAAGCGAGCAAGAGTGAGCGCAAATACACTCACCCCAAACCACGCATGTAAATTAAGCCAAAATACGCGCATTTCGCTTCCTTTGTCGGCAAAGGAACGTAGTGAGTCACTTAAAAATAGCGAAGCAAACAGTAAAGCAATCATCCAGTGGATTACGATGATGATTTTGTTGTATTTCATAAAAACATCCCTATAAAAGTTAGTGTCTTTATTTAAGCAAAATCATGATGAATTAAATGTGAACGACATTGTAATAAATTATTACTTTTCTCTGGGTGAGTGGCTTGGGAGATGGCTGAAAAGTAAAAGCGTACAGGGCATAAGGTTTCTGTACGCTTTTAATATAACGATTGGAGATGGTTAGATTCGGGTATCGTAATCTCCGCGTTGAGGGCAAGTGGTCAGAATTTCTCTGCGTCCTGTTTCTTTTACTTCTTCTAAAATGACATCAAATCCCCACAAACGGTAAAGATGTTTCATGACTTCTTCATAGCTTGGGTCTAGTGGAATACGCTCATGGGGGACATGTTGAAGAGTGAGCGAACGGTCACCTCGTACATCAACATTAAATACTTGGATGTTCGGTTCTAAATTACTTAGGTTGTACTGTGCAGCAAGCTTTTCTCGTATTGCGTGATATCCCGAGTCATTATGAATGGCGCTCACTTCAATAAAATTTTTTCTGTCATCATCTAACACAGCAAATAGTTTGAAATCGCGCATTAACTTCGGTGATAAATATTGGCTGATAAAGCTTTCGTCTTTAAAGTTTTGCATCGCAAAATGAACGGCATCTAGCCAATCTGTTCCTGCCAGTTCAGGAAACCACTCTTTATCTTCGTCTGTGGGTTCTTCACAAATACGTTTAATATCGCGAAACATAGCAAACCCGAGAGCATAAGGGTTTATACCACTGAAATATGGGCTGTTGTAGGAAGGTTGAGCGACAACGCTAGTGTGACTGTGAAGAAACTCGAGAATAAATTTCTCAGAGACCAAACCTTCGTCATAGAGATGATTCAAAATAGTGTAATGCCAGAACGTTGCCCAACCTTCGTTCATTACTTGAGTTTGTTTTTGTGGATAAAAGTACTGACTTATCTTACGCACAATTCGTACGATTTCACGCTGCCAAGGTTCGAGTAACGGTGCGTGTTTTTCAATGAAGTAAAGAATATTTTCTTGAGGCTCGCTAGGAAATCGAACTTTAAGGTCTTCTTCTTTGGTTTTCGCTTTAGGAACGGTTCGCCAGAGTTCATTAACTTGCGATTGCAAATAGGCTTCACGTTCTTCTTGTCGCACTTTTTCTTCAGCAATGGATATTTTTTCTGGACGTTTATAGCGGTCGACTCCGTAGTTCATTAATGCATGGCAAGAGTCTACGAGAGACTCGACTTCTGACACGCCGTATTTCTCTTCACATTGTGTGATGTAGTTTTTCGCAAATAGCAGATAGTCGATAATAGAGCTGGCATCCGTCCAGGTTTGAAACAGATAGTTACCTTTGAAGAAAGAGTTATGTCCATAACAAGCGTGCGCCATAACTAATGCTTGCATGGTGACGGTATTTTCTTCCATGAGGTAGGCGATACATGGGTCAGAGTTTATTACAATTTCATACGCTAGACCCATTTGACCATGCTTGTAGCCTTGCTCGGTTTGAATGAATTTTTTACCAAACGACCAGTGGTTGTAGTTGATCGGCATACCAATACTCGAGTAGGCATCCATCATCTGTTCTGAGGTGATCACCTCAATTTGGTTAGGGTAGGTATCTAGCCGATAGAACTCAGCGACACGGCGAATTTCCGTGTGGTACTGTTCTAAAATTTCAAATGTCCAGTCGGGCCCATCTGGTAGCATTTTGTTTTTATGCTTAGCCGCCCCTTTAGTTTTTGTCGTCATTAGCACGCCTCCCTAAGCTGTTTCCTTTTGGAATAGCTCCCTAAATACAGGAAATATGTCATCCACGGTGCGAATATTTTTAATGGCAAAATTGCCAAATGATGGCTGTAATTTTTCGTATTCGTGCCACAAGGTTTGATGTGAGCGACGAGTAATTTCGATATAGGCGTAATACTGGCAACAAGGCAGCAGTTGAGTGGTGAGTAATTCCTTACAACGTGGTGAATCGTCTGCCCAGTTGTCGCCGTCTGATGCTTGCGCTGCATAAATATTCCATTCCCCTAGTGGGTAACGCTGCTCAATAATTTCATTCATCAATTTGAGTGCACTAGAAACAATGGTACCGCCCGTTTCTTGCGAGTAGAAGAACTCATGTTCGTCGACTTCTTTTGCTTGAGTGTGATGGCGGATAAAGACTACTTCCACATTCTCATAGGTACGAGTGAGGAATAGGTATAACAGTACGTAAAAACGTTTTGCTATGTCTTTCGTAGCCTGATCCATTGACCCTGAAACATCCATCAAGCAAAACATTACCGCTTGGCTTGAAGGAACCGGACGCTTTTCATAGTTTTTGAATCGTAAATCGAAGGTGTCAATAAACGGGACACTTTCAATTTTTTTCCGCAGTTCCTCTATTTCTTGTTGGAGTCTTTTTTCCTCTAACATTTGTGCGGGTTCGGTATGTTGAATACGTAATAACTCATCTTCGAGCTCTGCCATCAAACGGCGTTTGCCCGCTGTCATTGCGGTGCGCCGAGCTAGAGATTGTTGTAGTGAGCGAACAATGGCGATATTGGAAGCTGACCCTGCCGTTTTGTAACCAGAACGGTGCGTTTTCCATTCAGTAATCTTGTTGATTTGATTCTTTTCTAAGTTGGGTAGTTCAAGATCTTCAAACAAAATATCGAGATATTCGTCTTTTGATATTTGGAAAATAAATTCATCTTGACCTTCACCGCTGTCACTCGCATCTCCTTCGCCTGAACCTCCTCCTTGGGCACCACCTTTTGGACGTTCAATTTTGTCTCCAGTAATAAATTGATCATTACCTGGGTGGACTCGTTCCCTTAAGCCGCCTTTGCCTTGATGAAAGACTGGCTCTTTAATGTCGTGATTAGGTATTGATACGTCTTCGCCTGATTCCGTATTGGTAATGGAACGGCGATTGACAGCATCTGCAACAGATTCTTTGATCTGCTCTTTATGACGGCGTAAAAAGCGTTGTCGATTGACCGCACTTTTGTTTTTACCGTTCAATCTTCTGTCGATGAATTGCGCCATGAGTATCCCCTTGAAAACATCTCCCGGATGTTAACCATAGAACTTATGGTTAACATACCGTTACGGATTTGGGCCTGCTGAAGTTAAGAGGACTTACGTACGCGTAAATACCATTCAGACAACAGCCTTACTTGTTTCTCTGTGTAACCTTTTTCCATCATACGAGCGACAAAATCATCGTGTTTTTTCTGATCATCTGAAGACGTTTTGGTATTAAAGGAGATTACAGGAAGCAGTTCCTCTGTATTGGAGAACATTTTTTTCTCAATAACCGTGCGCAATTTTTCGTAGCTTGTCCAAACTGGGTTCTTACCATTGTTGTTGGCTTTCGCACGCAGTACAAAGTTTACGATTTCATTACGGAAATCTTTGGGGTTACTGATACCGGCTGTTTTTTCGATTTTCTCTAGTTCATTGTTGAGAGAGGAACGATCAAATAACTGACCTGTTTCTGGATCTCGGTATTCTTGATCTTGAATCCAGAAGTCGGCATAGGTGACGTAACGGTCAAAGATATTTTGTCCATACTCAGAATAGGATTCTAAATAGGCGGTTTGAATTTCTTTGCCAATAAACTCGACATAACGTGGGACTAAGTAGCCTTTTAAAAACTCGAGGTAACGTTCAGCGGTTTCTTGTGGGAACTGTTCTCGTTCAATTTGCTGTTCAATGACGTAGAACAAATGCACAGGGTTAGCGGCCACTTCCGTTTGGTCAAAGTTAAATACGCGCGATAAAATTTTGAACGCAAAACGAGTTGATAGTCCTGACATGCCTTCGTCGACACCCGCATAGTCACGGTATTCTTGATAGCTTTTCGCTTTAGGATCAGTATCTTTGAGCGTTTCTCCATCATAAACTCGCATTTTAGAGAATAGAGAAGAATTCTCTGGTGCTTTTAAGCGAGATAAAATACTGAACTGACTCAAGAGATCTAGTGTGCTTGGTGAACAAGGAGCCTTGGATAGTTCGCTGTGTTCGAGCAGTTTTTGATAGATCTTAACTTCTTCTGAAACGCGCAAGCAATAAGGTACTTTCACGATATATACACGGTCGAGGAAGGCTTCATTGTTCTTGTTGTTTCTAAATGTTTGCCATTCAGATTCATTGGAGTGAGCGAGGATCATGCCATCGAATGGCAATGCAGACAGACCTTCCGTACCGTTATAGTTACCCTCTTGGGTTGCGGTTAATAGTGGGTGTAGCACCTTCAACGGTGCTTTGAACATTTCTACAAACTCCATGACACCCTGGTTTGCTTTACATAACGCGCCGGAGTAGCTGTAGGCGTCGGGGTCATCCTGCGAGAAATGTTCCAATTTTCGGATATCAACTTTACCGACGAGCGATGAAATATCTTGGTTGTTTTCATCTCCAGGTTCAGTTTTGGCAACGGCTATTTGGTCTAGAATCGATGGCTTTACTTTAACCACTTTGAATTTGGAAATATCGCCACCAAATTCATGCAGACGTTTCGCTGCCCATGGTGACATGATTGAACGCAGATAACGTTTTTCGATGCCATATTCCTGTTTGAGAAGTTCGCCATCTTCGTTGACATCAAACAAGCAGAATGGATGGTCGTTGACAGGGCTGCGTGCGCCATCAGCAGATAAAACATAGATAGGCATTTGTTGGATTAAAGCTTTCAGCTTTTCTGCAAGTGAAGATTTACCACCGCCAACAGGGCCAAGTAAATAGAGAATCTGTTTACGTTCTTCTAAACCTTGAGCGGCATGTTTTAAGTAAGAGACAATCTGCTCGATGGCTTCTTCCATGCCGTAAAAATCTTCAAAAGTTTTGTAGCGTGAAATGACTCGGTTTGAAAAAATACGACTAAGACGTGGGTGCTTAGCTGTATCAATCAGCTCTGGTTCACCTATCGCCATTAAGAGACGTTCAGCAGCATTGGCATAAGCACTTTTATCTTCTTTACATAGTGCTAGAAACTCTTGCAGTGAAAGCTCTTCATCCTTGGCTGCCTCGTAGCGTGCCTGAAAGTGGTCAAAAATACTCATAGTGAATTCCCCTCTGAAAACTGTCTAACTGACAACACCGCTTAAAAACACAATTCCTTTACCACATAAGGTTAGTTCTACTTTGGCAATTTTGCTTAACAATTATGTATTTATTTACAATTCGTGATGTAAATAGCGAGTCTGAGGCTAAGGCATTTATTTCATGAATATCAAAGGCTCTATACAAAAGACGAACGTTAGATTTAATTGTTGGAAGGGGTAAATACGCAAAAAGGCGCATTTATGCGCCTTTAGAATAAAACTTTTGGTGAACCTTAAGCGTTGAAGATCTGCTTAAACTCAGCGGCTGATAGATGATATTGACGTGGGCAGTTACGCCAAGTTGTTAACATACGACGATATTTATCGAGCATTGGCATCTGGCTATTGAAATGGTGGTCAGCTTTATCGAACTGCGTATACAAACCTTCAGAATCAACTAGGAAGCGTACGTAATGAACTAGTTGAGCTTCTCTTGCGATATCGAAACCTAAGAACTGAAGGCGACGTTGATCAACCTCTTTTCCATCGCAATCTGAAAGCATCTTGTGTGACTCTTGCATGGCATGATACATCTCCAAGATATCAATAACTTCGCGACATTCAGCTTCGGTCAGACAACCAAATTCTTTGTTTAGCTCTCTCATTTGTAATTCGTAGCCGCGTTCAACAATGGTTTGCAGACGTTTGTATTTATTCGCGTTGTTGGGATCCATCTGCGACATCAAAAAATATTGGTTTGAAAGAATCAAGCGTTGAGCATTGGTCATTTCCATGGAGTTGGCCTCACTAAATTTAATGTTTTATTTTGATGGACTAAGGTTAACAGGAATTATCGATAATGAAACATGATCTCAACACGGATTCAATATGGTTAGTGTAAAAGATAACCATTTTTTACTTACTTTTATGTAAGTGATTATAGATATAAGCGCGGTCTGAAAATACTCTTAACCACTCTGGTTTAAATACGGATAGGATGGCCAGTGACATGCCATTTAACAGCCCTTCTGGAAAGGCTAGTAGTGGAACAAAGATGAGATAATTGTCCTTGATGACTTGCCAATCATAGTGGCCCAACATCAATTGATAAGCGGTATTTATGGCAAGGTGTAGGCTTCCTGTCATGGCTCCATTAAAAAAACCTGCGATAAAAATGAAGACAAAAATGTTGCGTGGAAAGTAGTGATAGCTCAAGGCAAATATGCTGTAACTGAGCAAAATTGGGATTAGGGATGATAGCAGCAGGTATTCGGGAATATCTAAGAAAGCTAATTTTCCAACAACTGCGAGAGCAAATGTCACCGGAATTGTCATGGCAAAGGCGCATCGCCAACCAAACATCATGGTTAATGTTGTTAGGCCTAGAAAGTGAATATGCAGCCCGTCTTTGATACCGGCTTGTGCAGACCACAAAAGAAATAGAGCAAAAATCACAAAATAAGTAAGGTGCTGAAAAGATTTGTCTGAACGAAATTTCGGCCCAAATACATGCTGTACATCATAGATGGCTGTTAAACTTGCAGTCAGTACGATAAAGAGCGTTGCTAATTCTTCTAGCTGCACAATAACCTTCCTATAAAAATACCAGCACTAAGCTGGTATTTTTTACGAAATAACGGTGATTTTAAATCAATATTTTACGTTTGAGTGATACTGCTCAAGGATCGATACGATTTTATCCATGGTTTCTTTCGAGGGAGGATTAACTCCCTCAAGTGGATATTCCATACCCATGGCTTCCCACTTATGAGCACCAAGTTTGTGATATGGTAGCAACTCAATTTTTTCAATATTATCCATATCTTTAATGAAATCACCCAACATATGAGCAGCTTCATCATCATCGGTGTAGCCTGGAACAATCACGTAACGAAGCCAGGTTTTTTTGCCAATAGTGTGTAAGTAGCGAGCAAAATCGAGGGTGCGTTTATTGGATACGCCAATGAAGTCGTGGTGTATCTCATCTTTCATGTGTTTGATGTCCAACATCACTAGGTCGGTAGCATCAAGTACTTCGTCAATAACATCGGTATGTTTGCGAATATAGCCATTGGTATCAAGGCATGTATGAATGCCTTCCGCTTGCGCAGCTCTAAATAAATCTCTGACGAATTCCGGCTGAAGCATGGCCTCACCACCTGAACAGGTGATACCGCCACCAGAGGCATTCATAAAGTGACGATAAGATTTTGCTTCGTTGATGATCTCTTCGACGGAGACTTCTTTGCCGCCATGCGTATCCCATGTATCACGGTTATGGCAATACATACAGCGCATTAAGCAACCCTGCATAAAAACAATGAAGCGGATTCCGGGGCCATCGACAGTGCCACAAGATTCGAAGGAATGAATACGACCAGTTGTTGACATGAGCTCATCTCGAATAGGTAATTTAACCGTTATTTTATTACAAATAGTGGGGATTAAATAGAGCTAGCGAGAAATGTGGACTTGAAAATAGTTCTATAGTTGAAAAACATCGCTCCTAACTCTGCATTCTGTTATAGAATTGTTATGAATAATATTTTTATAACAATAACTTTAATAGACCTTATGGTTGAATTTAACGCCGCGCTGTTAGTAAGGATTGCTTTATGGGTACGCTTAATTTTTCTCAAAAACAAAAAATAACGTTATTTATCGTTATATTATGCATCGGATTTCTTTCGCTCGGATTTTATACTTCACAAAGCTTGTCTGCTATGAATGAGCAGAATCAACGTAGTAGTGAGATAGCATCGGGTTCTCTAAAAATCTACAGCACTCAAGCTAGTTTGCTATCTCTTGCTTCTGAGCTTAACGATTTGAATGGTAATCAAGTCTCATCTGCGCTCGAAAAACTGAATCAACTAATGAAAGATGTGGAGAGTAATGCCCGTTTTCTAGAGTTATCAAAATTACGCCAAGAAGGCACCTTGTTAAAGGGAGCGGTAACTCAATTTGATGCCGCTTTACGTCCTTGGTTAGAGTTGAAGTCTGAGCTAGGATTTAATGTCGACGAGGGTAAGCTCGGTGAGTTGAAGCGTTTAGCCGCGACTATTGAGAAAAAAATCGAAGAAACCGGCATGGTGACTATTAACTCTGATTTTCAGGTGATGGTCAAAGCACAACAAAACTACTTATTACAGCCTAATGAGCAGAATTTAAAGTTATTCAATCGCTCCATGGCTGGGTTTAAAAATGTCTCGAACTCATATGCCATGCTTGATCTTTACGAACAAGAATTAGACCAGTTCAAAGATACTTTTTTACGTGTTAGCCAGCTTTCTCAACAGGTTGGGGTGATGGAAGGTAATCTTATCTTGAGCGAAAACCAAGCGAAAAAGGTCATCCAAGATATATCAACTAAATTAGCCTCATTAAGTCTTCAATATCAGCAATCGGCTCGTAAATCGGCAGCCCAAACCCAGTGGTCGGTGCTGGGAGCTTGCGCGGTTTTGGCTGTTTTGACTATCTCTATTTTTGTCACGTTGAATCTCTCATTGACTCGTTCATTAACTCAAACCATTCAAGTATTGAAAAGCATTTCTCAAGGTGATTTGTCGCAACGGATGCTGGTTACAACAAACGCTAAGGATGAATTTAATCAACTGGCGATAGCCATTAATCAAAGTTGCGAGAATCTTGGGCAATTAGTTAGCGGTGTTCAGCAAAGCAGCGATGCGCTATCGGATAACGCTGCTGAGCTCAACATGGGCTTAGATAACTTAGCCAATAATCAATCAGATGTAATAGAGCAAACTCAGCTATTGGCATCTGCCACAGAAGAAGTGAGTGTGACTACCCAGGAAGTCTCGAACTCATTAGAGTTTGTTGCTGATATTAGTAAATCGTCGATGCAAACGGCAGAAGAAGGGGGGCAGGTTATTTCTGCCGCTATTAATTCGTTAAAAGATGTAGGGCAAATTTTGAGTGCAGCCGCAGGACATATTCATCAATTAGAACAAGCTTCTGCTAAAGTTGATTCGGTGATGGATATTATTAATGGAATTGCTGAGCAAACCAATTTGTTGGCACTTAACGCTGCTATCGAAGCAGCAAGAGCAGGTGAACAAGGCCGTGGTTTTGCCGTAGTGGCTGATGAAGTGAGAAGTTTAGCGGTAAGAACGGTTGACGCAGTTGCTGAAATTTCAGATACGATTGAAACAATGAAAAAAGAAAGTTCAGAAGTGATCAACTATATCAGCCAATCAGAGCAATCTATGTTGAGTGGTCAAGAGAAAGGCAATGCCGCGATACAGGCTATTTCACAAATCACCGAAAAAGCGGATGAGGCGGCTCACCAAACAGAAGTAATCTTTGCTTCTATTCGCGAACTGGCCACGACGAGTCATTCCATGGCCGATAGTATGACTCAAATATCTAGCGCGATGAAATCACTTGAGGAAAATAATGAGCAACTCAGAGCAACGAGTCAAATTGTTGATAAACGCTCTAGCAGCTTAAATGCAGACTGCCAGAGGTTTACAATCTAACCGATCAGAAGAAGGCAAAAAATGAAAGGCTGCCCACACCGTGGATGGAATTTTTGTCTTCTTCGTATTCAGAGGTATTTGCAGTAAAAGACAAACTGGCACCAAAGTGTTTTATGTACCATGCAGCGCCCGCGACTGCTGTTGCCTGGACATGCTCTACATTGACTTGGTAGTACTGTGGGTCATATTCTAGGCCATTTAGAGGTCTATCCCCTTCAATAGTCACATCATTAAAACGGTATCGGCCTTCGAGTCCTGCAAACAAAAACCATCCAGAATTTGAAGCGCCTATCATCCCTGAATAAAAAGGGTTTTCTGCATTAATTTGTGCACTACCAAAATTGTTAGCAAGGTCAGCACCCCAACGCATCATAAAACCGGTGGATACATCACTGCGAAAATTACCAATATTGGCTTCTGAAACATTTGAAAACTCCAGTTCTGTGCCGAAGTAGCTGCGATAGCGCGCCAGTTTGAAATGCGAAAGGTATCCAACACTGCCAGCGACTTGATCTTCGACTTGATATGCCCAGCCATTAGGATCATCGGATTTAGTGATCCCATGAACTATTTTCTGAGCCTTTTCGGAAAGAGAAGACTCGCCTGTTGTACCGAGGGTGAGATTAAACCGAGATGCTTGTTGAGGATGCAGACTGATGTAATTGAATTCAGCATAAAGAAAACCAGCATAGGGGCGTTCATTCGGTTCTGGTTTTTCGAGAGTGATATCTGAAGGTGTCCACATTTTGTTAGCGATGCTGATTTCCCACTTATCCAGAGAAGAGGCGCCCCATGCAGACAGGCTGAGCGGCTTTGCCCACCAATAAGGTGTAATGGATCCAGAGGTATAGGTTAAAAATAAGCCATTGGTGTAGTCGCGATCGACGCCAAATACACCGTCGTTATCTATGTTTAGAGAGAGTGTAGAGTTTTGCGACGCGAGAGCTGAAGCGCTCAGCAAAGCTAAAGGTAATATGTAAAATAACTTCATACAAATACTGTCGAATGGAGATTAAGTTAAATACTACAGGAAAAAGAACGAATTAAGTGGATAAACCTAGGATAGAAGAGGCATAAATGTGCAGAAGGTTACATTTATATAAAATAGGTTGAATTGTGCCGTTGGTTGGTCGTTATAAATAAAAACCCCACTCAATGAGTGGGGTTTAAACTATCTAGCTATTTAATCAGCTGAATTATAGAGATTCAGTGAAAGTACGTGCGATTACGTCGGCTTGTTGCTCAGCAGTTAGCGAGTTAAAGCGAACAGCGTAACCTGATACACGGATAGTCAATTGAGGGTACTTCTCTGGGTGCTTAACAGCGTCTTCTAGAGTTTCGCGGTTAAGAACGTTCACATTTAGGTGTTGACCACCTTCAATGCCAGCTTCATGGTGGAAGTAACCATCCATTAGACCTGCAAGGTTAGCACGTTGGCTGCTTTCTTCTTTGCCTAGCGCATTTGGAACGATAGAGAAGGTGTAAGAGATACCATCTTGAGCATCAGCAAACGGTAGTTTCGCTACTGAAGTCAATGATGCTACAGCACCTTTTTCATCACGACCGTGCATTGGGTTTGCACCCGGTGCAAATGGAGTACCAGCGCGACGACCATCTGGAGTATTACCTGTTTTCTTACCGTATACCACGTTTGAAGTGATAGTAAGGATAGACTGAGTTGGGATCGCATTACGGTATGTTTTAAGCTTACGGATTTTGCCCATAAATACGCTAACAAGTTCACAAGCGATGTCATCAACGCGAGGATCGTTGTTACCAAATTTAGGGTAATCGCCTTCGATTTCAAAATCGATGGCTAGACCGTCTTCATCACGAATTGGTTTAACTTTCGCGTATTTAATTGCTGAAAGTGAGTCAGCTGCAACAGATAGACCTGCAATACCACATGCCATAGTACGAATAACATCGCGGTCATGTAGAGCCATTAGTGAAGCTTCGTAGCTGTATTTGTCGTGCATAAAGTGAATGCTGTTTAGTGCAGTCACGTATTGTTTTGCCAACCAGTCCATGAAGTGGTCCATCTTGTCCCACAATTCGTTGTAGTCAAGATATTCGCCAGCAATCTTGTCCATCTTAGGACCAACTTGGATTTTAAGCTTCTCATCAATACCGCCATTGATGGTGTAAAGCATAGTTTTAGCAAGGTTAGCACGAGCACCGAAGAACTGCATTTGCTTACCAACAACCATTGGCGATACACAACAAGCAATTGCGTAGTCATCAGAGTTCATGTCTGGGCGCATTAGATCGTCGTTTTCGTACTGGATAGAAGAAGTATCGATAGATACTTTTGCACAGAAACGTTTGAAGCCGTCAGGTAGTTGCTCAGACCAAAGAACAGTGATGTTTGGCTCTGGAGAAGGACCCATAGTATATAGGCTGTTTAGGAAACGGAAGTTAGAACGCGTAACAAGCGTACGACCGTCAAGACCCATACCACCCATAGATTCTGTTGCCCAGATTGGGTCACCAGAGAATAGTTCATCGTATTCAGGAGTACGTAGGAAACGAACCATACGTAGCTTCATTACGAAGTGGTCGATCATTTCTTGAGCTTGTGCTTCAGTGATCTTGCCTGCAGCAATATCGCGCTCGATGTAGATATCTAGGAAAGTCGAAGTACGACCTAGAGACATTGCTGCACCGTTTTGAGACTTAACTGCTGCTAGGTAGCCGAAGTAAGTCCATTGAATAGCTTCTTGTGCAGTTTGTGCTGGCTCAGAAATATCAAAACCATATTTAGCAGCCATTTTTTTGATTTGGCCAAGCGCACGGTGTTGCTCTGCAATTTCTTCACGAAGTTGCATTGTCATTTGAAGATCTTCACCATTCTCAAATTTCTCTTGAAGAGAAGTAAATTGAGCTAGTTTATCTTTCATTAGACGGTCGATACCGTATAGCGCAACGCGACGGTAGTCACCGATGATACGACCACGACCGTATGCATCAGGAAGACCAGTTAGAACACCAGACTTACGACATGCTAGGATATCAGGAGTGTAGATATCGAAAACACCAGCATTGTGTGTTTTGCGGTATTCTGTATAGATTTTTGAAACCATTGGATCAAGTTCGCGATCGTATGCTTTACAAGAACCTTCAACCATGCGGATACCACCATTAGGGATGATAGCGCGCTTAAGTGGTTTTTCAGTTTGTAGACCTACGATAGTTTCAAGATCTTTTTCGATGTAGCCTGCATCGTGAGCAGTGATGGTAGAGATAACAGAAGTGTCGAAATCAACAGGAGCGTGAGTTGAGTTCTCAATTTTAATACCTTCCATTACTTTAGCCCAAAGCTTGTTAGTTGCTTCAGTACCTTCAGAAACTAGGAAAGATTCATCGCCTTCATACGGCGTATAGTTCTTTTGAATGAAATCACGAACGTTAACTTCATTTTGCCACTCACCTGCAGCAAAACCTTCCCAAGCTTTAGCAAATTGCTCTGCCATGACATACCTACCTTTTTAGTAGAAAAAACACGTACTGTCTTCACTGTTGAGCCAGTTATCCCCGAAGGGAGCAGTACACTTATCTGGCCCTTATACACATCTGACGCTGCCGACGACCACTCAACTGTAGATTACGGTGTACGCCGCGTCACTAAACAAGAAAACACTACACATCGCGACGATTGACGCACTCACATAGCCCATTACA
>NZ_JAAZTU010000036.1 GCF_012395185.1 Vibrio aestuarianus | reverse complement strand
AATCAAAGCTTTGGGTTCATCAAATTTAATGCTATATTTTTCACTCTGATATTCTCTTGATGATATGGATTTTGTTACGTTGATGTGAATGGATGTTAATAGCAGTGCTAGTGAAATAAATACAAACTTATACATTGGTTATACCATGTTCAGAAAGATTAGTATTTATCTCATTTATGGCATCAATAAAGTTAAGGCCAGAGTACGAAAAGTTTATTGATTTTTTTTCTAAATATAGGTAAATTGAAATGTCTTTTTGGCTAAAGAAAATATCACAATCGCACTTTATTTTAGAAAGTAAAATTAATTTTTCATTGTTTGTTTTTTGGTTTAAATATATCTTTCTCCCATCTTTTAGTCGATGAATGTTAATTTCATTGTTTTGATGGTTTTTTTTGTTATTATCATAACTACAAATTGTCGAAAAAACTAAAAACATTATCGACAATATAAGCATTGTTATTGGAGATGAGTTTGATTTAGTTCTGCTCTCAACGCAGTTGTTTTTTCTGTTTATTTTTCCTTTCTTTATTTTGTATCCCATCTTAGGCATCGTAATTATTATATCTTGCTCAGGTGATAAACTTTTCAATGCGACTCTTAAATCGTGGATACTTTTTGTTAAGGATATTTCTGTTACTACCGTATTACCCCATGCATACTCTAGCAAATAATCTTTGGATAATACTTCTCCTTCATTTGAAACTAATGCACTTAAAACAAGCGCATCTCTATAACCTATTTTTTTCTTTTTTCTATTAAATAATAAAGTACTTTCTGTACTATTAAAATCTATTTTCATAGTTGCCATCTTCGCTATTGATATATGAGTTAATAGTAGGGGTTGTATTTTATTTTTGTTATAAAAAAACATAAAAAAAGCTAGGTTAGCGTGTTTTTTTGTAATGCATAATGTAATTGCATTATTTTTTGCTGTAATTTTGTGATTTTGGTTCATTATTTTAATTGTAATTATTGGTTTTTTATGTTTAATTGCATTTTTTATTATTTAATTTTTATTAATCTTATGGATATTGTTCATAATAAGTGGTGTGTTTTATTTTTTTTGTTTAAAATTTTTATTTGCACTCCATCTTGAATGGAGGGATAAATTTAAGGTAAAGAAAAGGTTAAAAGAAACTCTGTATGGCAGGGTGAGATCGTGAACGTTTTTTAGTCAAAGTGACGCTATACTCCCTTTTCGGGAGGCCACCATGAACTTTGAGCACTTCAAAGAACACTTTCACTCTATTAACGATGAACGACAAGGTCCAAGGTGACTAATTGTCTCTTTGATGTCTGATTTGGTTCCCTATGAGCAGGTATTAGCTGTGGGGCCAAGGGATGGTTTGATTTACGTGCATACATTCTCGGTCGTCCTGGTGGCCTACCACATTAACGTCCAAATCTGTGTTGCAGCTAGTTTGATACTTTTTTGTCTTATATTGTTTTATGGTTTATCTGGCAACATGCAAGAGTATTATACTTTTACTCTAGATAAAGAGATTCCTTCATTGTAAAGTCAATAAGTTATAAAAATTAAAGTGTGATATTTTTTGCCGGCTTACAGGAAGGTTTTTGTGTCTGAGTGGATTACTACGCCTGCGTTGATTGCTATGTTCCTTATTTTCCTTGGATCTTTCGTGCAAACGGCGATTGGCTTTGGATTAGCGATTGTAGCTGCACCTTTGCTATTTCTTGTTTCACCGGATTATGTGCCGGCCCCCATCTGTTTAGTGGCGTTATTTATCTCAATACTCAATGCGATGAAGCATCGTAGTAATATTGAAATTGGTGGATTGAAAATGGCGCTTATTGGTCGTGTTCCTGGCTCTATCGCTGGTGGTTTTTTGTTAGTGATGGTGTCAACCGATGCATTAGCACTTTGGTTAGGTCTATTAGTGCTGTTTGCGGTGGTGGTGAGTTTACTGCCATTTCGTATTGAACCGACCCCTACGCGCATGGGTGTTGCGGGTTTTTTCTCAGGCTTTTTTGGCACCAGTTCTGCGATAGGTGGACCGCCAATGGCATTACTGCTACAGCATCAAGAGGCCAATCAATTACGTGGCAATCTTTCGGCTTTCTTTGTTTTCAGCTCGATCATCTCTTTGATGATTCAGCTACCCGCTGGGTTTTTAACTGTACATCATTTGTGGATTACCATTCCGTTAATTCCAGCAGCGTGGGTTGGGTATAAATTGGCCTTGATGACCACGCAGGCGTTACCCAAAGAAAAAATTCGCGTTGGGGCGCTGTTGTTATGCTCTATCAGTGGCGCAACGGCGGTGTGGCAAGGGCTGTTTTAAGTTTGTTAATCTTCAGTTACGTATGGTTTGGGATACTTAACGGTATCTAATTTAGCACTAGGTTGCTTGTAATTTAAGCGATCGATAACAGAAGTATGTTTTGGAAAAGGTGAAGTTATGAGAACGTTGGGTAACATTATTTGGTTTTTGTTTGGTGGGATTTTTATGGGCTTGGCGTGGTGGTTCTTCGGTTTGCTCGCCTTCATCAGTATTATCGGTATTCCTTGGGGACGAGCCTGCTTTGTGATCGGTAATTTTTCATTTTTCCCATTCGGCCAAGAAGCGATCTCGCGCGATGAATTGACCAATGAAACCGATATTGGCACCAGTCCACTTGGTTTTATTGGCAATGTCATTTGGTTTATTTTTGCAGGTTTTTGGTTGGCGGTTGGTCATATCCTTTCTGCTTGCGCATGCTTTATTACCATTATCGGTATTCCATTTGCGTTGCAGCATTTGAAATTAGCCGTGATCTCTTTAGCGCCGATTGGCAAAACCATTGTACCGAAAGAAGAAGCTGCTCGTGCCCGTTATTCTTCTCATCGTTAGTGGCTGATTTTTTCCAAGACTCCGAGGGTATCTTCGGAGTTTTAATTTCCTCGGTTCAATAGGCTTTTATACCGAATGCCCGCAGCTTGCTTGGCAGTATCTCATCCAGTTTAGTTACGTCTTCATCATTGAGTTCAATGAGATTAAAAGCGTGTTCGTGATAAATCATGCGCACTTTTTCTTGATCTTTTTCTGCCGTCGGTCCTGAATCTGAGCCCCAATATTGGAGATAGACTTTACCTGCGGGTAAGTAAAAATCGCTGGTAATGTCTTGGTCGATAGGAAGTTGACGCTCATAGGCATGCACCACACCTGCCATATAAAGCCAGTTATCAATCAATAATTCACCTTTTGATCGAACGTAATGGCCATCCAACGTGCGATGTTTTGCTTCAAATTTTTGACGAAAACTGGAGTAGGATTTATCGGTGGAGTGTGTTTCAGCATCTTGCCCGCAAAATTCAATAACGGACTGCTTTAAACGTTTATTACGAGTTATTGAATCATGCCAAACGACGAATTGGCTTTCTGATTCTTTCCCTTCACGCTGCTGCCCTCCTGCTCGTAAGCCCGATTTTGTGACTCTCCAGCCGGTGTCACTTTTCGCTATCCAGCCTAGTTCACTCAATAGTTGGTTAATTTTCTTCGGGTTGAGTTTAAAGCGTTCACCCAATTGCGTGGCGCTAAGGGTGATACCACGGTTAGCGTCTAAATCGATTAACAAGTTTTCAGGCCAAACGATGAATTGTCCAAACTTTTGATGATCGACGTATTCGCCGCCAAATTTTGCGCCGAGTTCGGTGAGCACCCATTTTTCATCGTGGCGGTTAATATATCCTGCTTTTTTGAGGTCACTAAAAAGTTGTTTAGCTTCTAGCTGGCGAATTTTCGCAAGCGCTGAGGTGGATATTTTCTCTGGTTTCATTCAAACCTCAAAAACAGTGGAAAATATTTGCTATTCAATCATATGCTTTTCATAAAATTCAATACTGCCTGCACTAAAGTGATGGATGCAGCGAGTTTTTCCTTTGTTTTGTATCTAAATTTGAACTAGTTATATTCTATTTTCGATCTATTTGTTCTCATTGAAAAACAATAAGCTTGTTATCACTTCGAATCATGACTAACAGGTATTAATAATGACATTCCAACAACGTGCTTTAACCGGCTTACTTTTAGCAGGTGTTTCTTTTTCTAGCCTAGCTGCGCTGACTTTCCAAACTTATAACCCAGGAGAAAAGGGGATTTTCCCCGTCAGTTCCACTCTAATTAGTGGAGAAAAACAAGCCATATTGATTGATGCTCAATTTGGTACTAAAGATGGTCAAGCATTGGTTGATATGATCAAGCAATCAGGTAAAGAGTTGACGGCTATTTATATCAGTGGTGGCGATCCAGACTTTTATTTTGGCCTTGAGCCTTTAGTGTCAGCATTTCCGGATGTCAATGTGCTAGCAAGCAAAGCCGTTGTACAGCACATTGAGGAGACGAAAGATAGAAAACTTCAGTACTGGGGGCCGATTTTAGCCGATAGTGCGCCAAGCAAAGTTTTTGTACCTAAGGTATTTAATCGCAGTGAGTTTTCTTTAGAAGGTGAAAAAATCTATGTAAAGGAACTGAACACCCATCAATCTTATCTATGGGTTCCATCGCAAAAGGTTGTTCTTGGTGGCGTTGCTGTAACGGCTGGCATGCATGTATGGACAGCGGATAGTCAAACTCCTGAAGCGAGATCTGAATGGGTTCAAGCATTAGATAAAATGGCAGATCTTAAGCCAGCTAGAGTGATTCCTGGGCATTATTTAGGTGATATGCCGCAAGGTATTGAAGCGGTATCGTTTACTAAAGCTTACCTTGGTCAATTTGAAAAAACGCTTAGCAAGGCGAAAAATTCAAAACAAGTGGTGGCTGAGATGGTGAAGGCTTACCCAACATTGTCCGGTCAACAAGACTTAGAACTGAGTGCTCAAGTAAACACTGGTGAGCGTCAGTGGTAACTGGTTTTAAAAGCGCGAGTTATTGACTCGCGCTTTCTATCGTTGGCATTTTGGCTTCAACATAGCCGATCTTAGTCCAGACATTACTTAATTTATACATAGCGCAAACGCTACAAGTTAGGACTTCACCTTGGCCATGTATCACCATCACAATGTCTTCACGTTGTTCTTTCGAATTATTGCGCACTTGAATAGAAATTTGAGTCCCGTCAACGGTGTAGGGACGAGACCAAGTTTGTTTTTCTGAACGTGCGCTAACGATACCATCTTCAAATATCAATAAATCGGAATTGTATTGGTTATCATAAGTACCGTGAAACTCGTAGGTTTCACTATTGGCCCAACGCTCAATATCTTCCTGAGAGCAGCCTTGTAGAGCAGATATGAGTGCCAAAGTGCCTATCCATTTCACTAAGGGATAACTCATCATAAAACGTTACCTCGATAATCTATTCTCAAGCTCTAGTAAACTTGCTTTGCGTTCAAGCCCACCAGCATAACCGGTTAGTTTGCCATTTTTCCCTATAACTCTATGGCATGGCACAATAATAGAAATAGGATTTTTCCCATTCGCCAGCCCAACGGCTCTCACCGCTTTAGGGTTACCAATGGTATTCGCTAATTGCTGGTAATTCCATGTTTCCCCATAAGGGATCTTGCATAATGCTTGCCAAACAGATTGCTGAAATACGGTGCCTTGTGCAGCAAGAGGAATGTCAAATACAGTTCGCCGCCCGGTAAAATACTCATCTAACTGCTTGATTGTGCTAGTAAGTATAGGACAGTTTTCTGATTTTTCTCCTAATTCATCAGGTCTCGTTGTTTCGGTTTCAAACCAAGCGCCGAGCAACCCCTGTTGGTTGGCTTGTAATGTCATCAGCCCTAACGGACTTTGATAATAAACAAAGTGATTCATATTGTTGATTCCAGCAGTCGAAAGTGACATAGCTCCCCTGCAAGCCGACTTATTTTCTCGTAAATCAAGTTGGCGCATTGGTATATTGATTACGGCTTCATTATAAACTCAGTCGATAACCGCATCACCTGCTTGTTGTAAAGAGTAAGCGGTTAGTGGATCAATATTAGCCACTAACTTTTCAACTTGTGTAATTGCTTCAATCGATGAGCTGTTTTTACGATAGCTTAGATAGATAGGGCGTTGCCAATCTTCCACATCTTCAATGCGATACAGTTGGCCTGAATTGATAAATGGTTCAACTAAAGATTTAGGGAGATAAGCACTGCCGCCTTTTTCGAGAATGAAATCAAGTGCAATACGAGCGGTAGACGTTCGTAAAAATGGAATTGGAGCCTTTGGGTGTCGCTCAGAGTGCTCTGATGCGAAACGACTTCCCCAATCTACATAGACATATTTGTTGTCAAAGGCGGTAGCTAACGTATCAGGTCGAGTGGATACCAATACTAGTACTATATCTGCTACTTTTTTGCAGTTGAGTTCTTCGGCTTTGATTTGGTCGAAAGCAAAAGCCATATCCAATGTGCGTTCAAGTAAACTGCGATTGAGGTGTTCTCTACCCATTACTTCAGCCATAAAGCCATAGCCGGTAAAAGAGTCGGTGACAATGCTTAAGCAGTTTTGCAAATAGGCATCCCATACATTTGGTGTCCCGCCTAGCGTGAGTTGTAAGGCCTTCCCATTTTCAAGAGAGAGTTCGAATTTCGCTTGTTGTAGGGTAGCGACCATCACTTCTGCATAGTTGATGAGCCGTTCCCCAGCAGAGGTGAGCTTGATATTATTGCGATCTCGCGTAAACAGTTGAGCATCGAAATAATTTTCGAGTTGTTTAATGCGTGCACTGACCGCTGCTTGAGTCAAATAAAGGTTTTCAGCTGCTCGCCCAAAGTGACGAACTTTAGCGAGTTCTAGAAAAGTGCGAAAAACTTTTACATCCATATTTAATCCTCTGAAATTACCCCGCCAGATTAACAAGGAAGAGCAATTATGACGATAAAAAATTTTTGTTTTTCTTTTGGAAGAATTACGCCTAATTTTCGCCTGATCCATCGCTACATGGTGGCAGCATTATTCACATGAGGTTGATATGTCTGAGACTGAATTCCGTCACGGAAAAAAACGATTTTTTGACAATGTAAAGTTTCCGCGAGGCTTTGCAAAATCTGGTGATTTTACTCTTGCTGAAGAGGAGCTTCTGATCACTTATGGGGACACCATGCTTGGCCTAGAATCTGGTGATATTCTTCCAGAAAGTGCAGAAGAAGCGCATTTTATTAAAGCGATTGAAAATCCAGTAAAGGCTAAATCTAAGCTAGAGCGAGTTTGGTTGAAATACACACAACTGGCTCGTGGTCGTAAGCGATTCCATACTCTGAATGGTCGCAACAAACCGGAAGCGGGTGACGACTATAACGAAGAAGAAGTTAGCTTAAGCGAAGAAGATTAATCTTCATATCTAACGCAGAATCCTCATGGCTTAGGATTTGCTCATCGTTAAGCGGTTTCAACGCGCCAATGAAACTGATTAAGAGTTTAGCCAGTGTCTTCCTGTCAAAGCCCTAGCATTGGTTTGTTGCTGGGGCCTTGTTCCCAGTTCGTGCTATTTCGCTAACTGCGATACTTTCTTTAAGAAACTATCTCTTAAATGTTCTTGGTCGTAATCTAAATGGTAAGTGTTGTGAAAACCAACCTTGAGTTCTACACCATTACCGCGCATATAGATGTTGTAACCATCGTAGTCTGAAAAGGCTTCAATACCCTCGTAAATCTTGCCAAACTCAGTGGGTGTGCCGTTCTCCATTATCATCTCATAGGCATGTAGAACTTTTGTGCTATCCAATTCATTTTTCATGAGGTTAACTCCTTTCTTGCCTGTGTGACAAGTATGGTCAAGGAACGCCGCTCCTGCCATCAATCATCGCGTTTTAGATCAAGTTTCCACTTAATTTTACCTATGAATTTTTTCTGTATATTCACTAAAATGATGAGAGTATGAGAGAGGTTACTGTTTTAATACAGATGATGGGTGAGTGTTAATTGAACAATCTTGGGCAATTTATTCAATAAACTTCTAAAATTTGACCTAAAACAATGGCAGTCGCTAAAAACTTATTTTATAATGCGAATTAATGTTTCAGTACATCATAATATTCCAATTATTAGAGGCCAAACATGAGACTTATCCCGTTAAAACAGGCAGCGCAAGTAGGTAAATGGGCTGCTGCACACATCGTAAAACGTATTAATGCATTTAACCCAAGCGCGGATCGTCCTTTCGTTTTGGGCTTACCTACTGGTGGAACACCGCTTGCTACGTATAAAGCGCTGATCGAAATGTACAACGCCGGTGAAGTGAGCTTTAAGCATGTGGTGACATTTAACATGGACGAGTATATCGGTATTCCTGCTGATCATCCGGAATCTTACCGTTCATTTATGTACAACAATTTCTTTAAGCACGTTGATATTCAAGAAGAAAATATTAATTTGCTTAACGGTAACGCTGATGACGTTGATGCAGAATGCAAACGTTATGAAGACAAAATCAAGTCTTATGGCCGCATCAATTTATTCATGGGCGGTGTGGGTAACGATGGCCATATTGCTTTTAATGAACCTGCGTCTTCTCTTTCTTCACGCACTCGTATTAAAACGTTGACCGAAGATACACGCATTGCTAACTCACGTTTCTTTGATGGTGATATCAACCAAGTACCTAAGTATGCATTGACGATTGGCGTGGGCACTTTGCTTGATTCAGAAGAAGTGATGATTTTGGTGACTGGCCACAATAAAGCACTTGCGTTGCAAGCTGCAGTTGAAGGTAGTGTGAATCATCTATGGACTGTGTCTGCACTGCAGCTTCATGCTAAATCTGTGATCGTATGTGATGAGCCATCAACCCAAGAGCTGAAAGTAAAGACAGTAAAATACTTTACTGAATTAGAAGCGAAGAATATTGTAGGTTTTTAAGTCACCGACTGTTTTATAAAAAAGCCCTGATAGAAATAGCAGGGCTTTTTTGATGAGGCATCATGCTGTCGTTATAGAAGTAAGCTTTGAAGTGTTATGCTTCAGCAGCTAATTTTACATCTTTCAATTCAACGAGTTGTTTTTCTGGGTGCTTTTCAGGTGCTGGGTAAGTCACCCCGTTAAAACGACCACCGTGTTCAATACTAAGGTCGTCACTATAAATAGAGCCAGTAACGCTGCCTTTACTTAAAATTTCAATTTTAGTGGCGTGACATGTACCTTCAAATTCACCATTGATAATCAGATGCTCGGCAAACAGTTCCCCGCTAACGATACCCGTTTCACTGATCACTATGGTTTTATCGACATGTATTTGACCTTCAACTGAACCATCAATTTGTATATCGCTTTCTAGCTTGAGCTGTCCGTTAATGGCGCAGCCTTTTGCGATGAGAGTTGTAGCTGAGCGCTGACTCTTAGCTCGACTTTGTTTACTAAAGATTCCCATCGGATACCTCTTACCTTACTAAATATCGTTTCAAAATCATTTACGCCCCAATCAACAAATGGTCTTGGATCTAAAGAGCGCCCGACAAATCGAATTTCATAGTGCAAATGTGGGCCTGAAGACAACCCGGTGTTGCCGGAATAGGCAATTAAGTCACCTTTTTGCACAAAATCACCCCCTTTCACTGCAAATTTCTGCAAATGTGAATAAGAGCTGGTAAAACCATAGGAGTGCTGAAGACGTAAAAAATTTCCAGAACCCTTGTTACTTGCCCGAGTGACCTCAACAACGCCATCTGCTGGGGCATAAATAGGTGTACCAGTATTCACTGCAAAATCTTGTCCGCGATGAACTTTGACTGCGCCTGTAACGGGGTGGACACGTTCACCATATCCTGACGAAATTCGCGCGTTATGCACAGGTGCACCACTTGGTATTTGGGTTAGCATCACCATTCTTACTGAAGAAGTGATTGCAGCAGTGTCTAAACGTGACTCTAGTTCCGCACCGCTTTCATCTACACCGAGCACTTTTTCAAGATCACCCAGCCTATCCGATACCAACTGCATTTTTTCTTCACGTTCTAGCAGATCATTTTCTAAGTTGTCTTTTAGTTCTTTTAATGAAGTGACTTCTTCGCTTAAAGACATGGATTGACTTTCTAACTCCTGTTGTTTGAGTTTGGCAAAGTCAACTTCATTTACTAGATAATAAATAACGCCGCCAGTCGCCACGACACCAGCCAGTAGCAAGTATCCAAATCCTTTTAGAAAGTGGCGAAACCATTTACCGATATGAAAGTGCTTTGTTCCATGAATAGAGGAAACAGAAACTATAACTCTTTCTTTCATTGATTCGTTTACAGCGTTAATAGTGAAAAGTGACCGGATTCTATCAGGGAATCAGTAATGTCAAAACATTTAGCGTTGTAGGGTAATGCCTAATTCACAACCTTATTGTTATCTTTGTGAATTGGAACGCATGCACGATGCAATCGTGATTAGAAAAACATCAATTTAAACAAAGCACTAGCTTAATACTGCACTCGATGATAAATGGTTAATGAAATAGATGTCCCCCGAAATGCTGCTAAATGCAGAAGCCAAATCTAGGAGGTTGTAGGCTAATCGCATTTTATCAGCACAATGCATTGTGACTCTGAGATTCTTTATTATGCATATGGTTTCTTAAGTGGCGTGTATGTAAATTACAGAATTAACAATTAATATTGGGGTGATTTATTTTTCAAGGCGAAATAAATTGCAAAGTGTGATCTATGGCATGTTATATATTTGCGTGAATTATAAATATAGCAAATGTGTGACTTGTGTCTTGTTTTTATTTTTATGTGACTTAGCTTAATTGTGATGTTGATTGTAAGAAAGTAATTGACAACCTAAATTTTCATTATTTGTAATAAAATTTCATGTCAAATAAATGATGAAGATCACGAAGAAATCATTTGTGAGCTAATTTTTATGAGAGGCATATCACGAAAAACCCGTTGTCAGTTCTAAAATGAATTTGTGTGGTAAATTGATTGTGTACTAAGCAATCAACGGTTTTTGCGAAACCGTTACAACAACAATATTCATCAGAACATCGAACGGGGAATCCACATGATATCACCAGATGCAAAGATCAAGATACAAAATTTTGGTCGCTTCTTATCTAACATGGTTATGCCAAACATCGGCGCGTTTATCGCGTGGGGTTTTATAACCGCACTATTCATCCCAACTGGCTGGTTACCGAATGAGACACTAGCCTCTATGGTTGGACCGATGATTACCTATTTGCTGCCCCTACTTATCGGTTATACCGGTGGTAAATTAGTGGGTGGTGAGCGAGGAGCCGTGGTGGGTGCAATTACCACTATGGGCGTGATTGTTGGGACTGACATTCCAATGTTCATGGGAGCGATGATTGTCGGCCCTATGGGCGGCTGGGCAATCAAAGCATTTGATCAGCGTGTTGAAGGCAAAGTAAAAAGCGGTTTTGAGATGTTAGTAAATAACTTCTCTGCAGGCATTATCGGTATGCTCGGTGCGATGCTGGCTTTCTACTTAATTGGTCCTTTTGTTAAAATTCTTTCTGGTGGTCTTGCGGCTGGAGTTAACTTCTTGGTTGCAGCTCACCTTTTACCGCTAACGTCTATTTTTGTTGAACCAGCGAAGATCTTGTTCCTAAATAACGCGATCAACCACGGAATTTTCTCTCCGCTTGGTATTCAACAAGCGAGTGAAACTGGTCAATCTATCTTCTTCTTAATTGAAGCTAACCCAGGTCCTGGCCTTGGTATTTTGCTTGCTTACATGGTGTTTGGTAAAGGGACCGCTCGTCAAACCGCTGGTGGGGCATCTATTATCCACTTCTTTGGTGGTATCCACGAAATTTACTTCCCATATATTCTAATGAATCCACGTCTTATCTTGGCAGCCATTGCTGGTGGTATGACGGGCGTATTCACCCTGACGGTATTTGACGCAGGTATTGTTTCTCCAGCATCTCCAGGCTCAATCTTTGCGGTGTTATTAATGACGCAAAAAGGCTCTATTGTTGGCGTATTATGCTCTATCTTTGCTGCTGCGGGTGTGTCGTTTACGGTAGCGTCACTGCTTATGAAGGCACAGGGCACTACCGAAGAAGAGGGTGATGAAGCGGCATTAGCAAAAGCAACATCACAAATGAAAGACATGAAATCTGGCGCTAAAGGTAATGCAGCAACAGCTTCACGCAAGGGTCATATCAACTTAGCCAATGTAAAAAGCATTATTGTTGCGTGCGATGCGGGTATGGGGTCTAGCGCAATGGGCGCAAGTATGTTGCGTAAGAAAGTCAAAGATGCAGGCCTTGCCATCCACGTATCAAACTTAGCCATTAATAGTTTGCCAGAGAATGCAGAAATCGTGATTACTCATAAAGATTTAACAGACCGGGCACGTACTCATGCCGCTAGCGCACACCATATTTCATTGAGCAACTTTTTAGACAGTGAAATGTACAACCAATTAGTGACTCAATTACTTGCTGCGCAGCGCCCACAAGCCGCAAATGATAGCGAAGCGGTTAAACTTTCGATTCTAGCGGCCAATGATGACAGCTTTGAAGTACAACAACCTTCGGTATTCCAAATTCAAAAAGAGAACATTCACCTTGGCCTGAATGCGTCAAGCAAAGAAGAGGCAATACGCTTCGCTGGCAACAAGTTGGTGGAATTGGGATACGCCGAGCCTGAATACGTGGATGCCATGTTTGAACGTGAGCAAATGGTATCGACATACCTCGGTGAATCGATTGCAGTTCCTCATGGTACGGTGGCGGCAAAAGATCGCGTAATCAAGACCGGTATAGTGATTTGCCAATACCCAGCTGGCGTTCAATTTACCGATGATAAAAGCGATGTTGCAAAACTCGTTATTGGTATCGCAGCAAAAAATGATGAACACATTCAAGTGATTACTACCATTACTAACGCACTCGATGATCCAGAGGCAATCGAGAAGCTTACCTCAACGAAAAGCGTGAGCGATATATTGGATATCCTATCAGGTACCCAAGCGGCGTAAACCTTTTGCTCCTGAGGCAAAACGAGGTCGGTGTCCCCCTATAGCGCTGACCTCACCTCAATCGTTTGTTAGTAAGTTCTGTTTTCTCAACAAGTTTTTGGTAGGTAAGATTATGAAAAATGCAGTACATTTTGGCGCGGGTAATATTGGACGTGGTTTTATTGGCAAATTGCTCGCTGATGCCGATATTGAAGTTACTTTTGCTGACGTAAACGCACCGTTGGTTGACCAACTCAGTCATAAGCAAGAGTACAAAGTGAAAGTTGTTGGATCCGAGTGTAAAATCGACACCGTGACTCATGTAACAGCGGTTAATTCTGCGAGTGAGGACGTCATTGACCGAATCGTAAAAACCGATTTAGTCACCACCGCCGTTGGTCCTGCAGTGCTGGATATCATTGCAAAAACCATCGCGCAGGGGATCAGCAAGCGTTTTGCTGTTGGCAATGATACCCCGCTGAATATTATCGCATGTGAGAACATGGTACGTGGTACGACACACCTTAAAGGTGAAGTGTATAAGTATCTAGACCCTGCACTTCATGCTAAAGCCGATGAGCTGATTGGTTTTGTAGACTCTGCGGTGGACCGTATTGTACCTCCAGCGGAAGCGGCTAACGATGACCCATTAGAAGTCACGGTTGAAAGCTTCAGTGAATGGATTGTTGATGAACAGCAGTTCAAGGGTGAAGTTCCAGACATTGAAGGCATGGAAAAAACCGATAACCTCATGGCCTTTGTGGAACGTAAACTCTTTACTTTAAATACGGGTCACTGTATTACCGCATATTTTGGGTGTTTAAAAGGGCATCACACGATTCGTGAAGCGATAGAAGACCCATCGATTCGTCAAGAAGTGAAACAAGCGATGCACGAAAGTGGCGAGGTGTTGATTCGACGTTATGGGTTTGATCGTGCACTGCACTCCGCTTACATTGACAAAATACTCGGGCGCTTTGCCAACCCTTATTTGGTGGATGAAGTGGATCGCGTTGGCCGTCAACCGTTAAGAAAACTTGGTCCTAACGATAGATTAATCAAGCCATTACTCGGTACAATCGAGTACGGTGTTGAGAACAAAACCTTATTAAAAGGTATTGCAGCGGCGTTGAAATACACCAATAGTGATGATCCTCAAGCGGTTGAGTTGCAACGCTCAATTTCTGAACAAGGGGTTAATAAGACACTGGCTCACTACACCGGGTTAGATGTTGACAGCGAACAAGTAAAACAAATTGAAGCGATTTATCATCAGCTTTAATGACAATAACAATATTTTGGAGGGCAATCGTGCCCTCCCTTCACCACAAGATTTAGTGCAGCGTATGGCAGAACAAATTAACGAAACCGATATTATTGAACGACTGAATAGTGCGCCGTCTGTGCGTGGCTTTTTTATTACAACGGTTGAAGTATTTAATGATGCCATTGATGCGTTAATTCAACGTGTGTTTCGCAAAGACAATTTTGCCGTTCAATCAGTAGTCGGTCCTCTTTTGCATGACTCTGGCCCGCTAGGCAATTTATCGGTTAGGCTAAAACTCCTGTTTGGCTTGGGTGTGTTACCCGATGATATTTATCACGACATTGAAGACATCATCAAACTACGTAATCAACTCAATAGTGATGGTTCTGAATATGACTTTACTGACCCCCAAATTTTAGTGCCGATCAAAAAACTCAATTTGGTGGCTAAAATGGGCATGGTACAGCTCGACGTCCTTGAGCCTGATGGCGACATCGACCTAGATTTTTATCAGTTACAACTGCAACGTCAGCAACAAATCATTAAATCAGGGCTGTCTCTTGCCATTGTCGAAATTTGCAATGAACTCAACAAAGAAAGCCCTTTCTGACCCATCAATGGGTGCTATCAATACACTACTTTTTAATATCCCTGTGTTAGCCTAATGCTTATTGAAGACGAAAGAGATTTTTCGATGAAAATTGGTATCATTGGTTTAGGTGATATTGCACAAAAAGCATACCTTCCCGTCATTACGCAACACTCTGATGTAGAGTTAGTCTTTTGTACCCGCAATAGTGAGGTGCTGAATCAATTAGCTCGGCGTTATCGTATCCAGCATACCTGCGCGAATTATCAAGATTTACTGAAGTATGACGTTGATGCCGTGATGATCCATGCTGCGACCGCAGTTCACCCGCAAATCGCACGATTTTTTTTGCAACATGGTATTCCTACTTTTGTTGACAAACCACTTGCAGACAGTGCGGTTGCGTGTGAACAGTTGTATGAAGTGGCAGAAAAATACCGCCAGCCACTGTATGTCGGGTTTAATCGTCGACATATTCCATTATTTAACGAACATCTCCGTGGTGTGCAAACAGGGCAACGCAGTGACCTACTGGCTTTACGTTGGGAAAAACATCGCCATAATTTGCCGGGGGATAGTCGTACTTTTATTTTTGATGACTTTATTCACCCATTAGACAGCATTAACCTCAATGTAAAAGCTGTATTAGATGATGCGTATATCACCTTTCAGCGAGAAAAAGATCAGTTATCGCGACTTGATATTCAATGGCAGCATGGCGAAAGCTTATTGCATGCTTCCATGAACCGCCAGTTTGGCATCACTTGCGAGCGAGTGAGTGCCTGTTTTACGAATGAAGCCTTTGAATTTCATTCCTTTACCGAAGGGAAGCACTGGTATCAGGGACAAGAGCGGACACTTAGCCTTAAAGACTGGACTCCAATGCTCACTAGCAAAGGTTTCACGGCAATGATTGAGGATTGGATTCGTGTGGTAAATTCGGGCAAGTTGGACAGCGCCATCGTGACTCGTAATTTATCGTCGCACCAATTGGCTGAGGCGTTACATCAAAAAATCGCTTTAAGCTAAGTATACCCGTTGCTCAAGTAGCTCAGTTAACGTAAAAAGCCTTGGGATTATTGCGCTTAGAGCGCTGAATTGATCAACAAGGTTCCTTACTAGGTGATTGCTTTTGTACTTAAGCCTAATGCTTTAACTTTACGTATATTTTCAAAAAACTAGAACATTACTTGGTTGAGCAACAAATGAACACCAATGCTTGCGGCATAGCCTACAGCAATAATTGGCGCCCACTTTAAATGGCCGAAGAAAGTGTATTTACCGTGAGCCGCTCCCATTAATGCTACGCCAGCGGCAGAGCCAATGGACAGTAAGCTGCCTCCAACTCCTGCCGTTAGTGTCACTAATAACCAGTTACCGGTAGACATAGCTGGCTCCATGGTGAGTACCGCAAACATGACGGGAATATTATCGACAATGGCGGATAGAATCCCGACCACTATATTGGCCAAAACGGGGTTCCACTCGGTGTACATCACTTCGGAAATCAACCCTAAATAACCCAGTAGGCTTAAGCCACCAACACACATAACTACGCCATAAAAAAACAGTAATGTATCCCATTCTGCGTGTGACACTCGTTTAAATACATCAAAGGGAACAACTGAGCCAATTCGTTTCAAGGCGGCTTCATCATGGTTTGCAATCGCAAGGGCGGTTTTTTTTGCTAATGAGGTCGGGAGTGTTTTACGCAAGAAATAGCCAAAGAATTGCAAATAAGCTAGCCCCATCATCATCCCGATTACGGGCGGAAAATGGAGGGCAGCGTGAAAAGAAACCGCAGTAGCAATCGTAAGTATGAATAACGCTACAATACGGCGAGCACCGCGTTTGAGTTCGACATGTTGATGCACGGTGTTGGGTTTTTCTTGTGGTAAGAAAAATGACATCAATAATGCAGGAACTAGGTAATTGATGGCCGAGGGAAGAAACAGTGGCATGAACTCGGAAAACGATACATGACCAGCTTGCCAAACCATTAATGTGGTGATGTCACCAAACGGGCTGAATGCTCCACCCGCATTGGCGGCAACAACAATATTGATGCAGGCAATATTGACAAAGCGAGCGTTATCGCCCGCAACCTTTAATACAACGGCACACATCAATAATGCGGTGGTCAGGTTATCGGCAATGGGGGAAATAAAAAAGGCGAGCAACCCCGTTAGCCAGAACAGCGCTCGAAAATCAAAGCCTTTTCCGACCATCCATGCTTGCAGAGCATCAAACAGCCGTCGTTCTTCCATTGCGCTGATGTAAGTCATCGCGACTAATAAGAACAGTAATAATTCTGCGTATTCTAGTAAGTTATGCTCGAGTGCGGCTCTTGCTATTTCGGTTAAGCCGTATTGTTGATAGACATAACCAATCATTGCCCAAATCAAACCAGCGGCAAGTAACACGGGTTTGGATTTTCGTAACTTGAGGTATTCCTCTAACATGACCAAAGTGTATGCCACAGTAAAAATGGCTAGTGCTGCATACCCAATAGAAGAGTGAGTCAGATCTAACGGCTGAAGATCTACCGATGACGCGTAGGCAAGTGAAGATGTTAAAACAGTGCACAGTAAGGTAGGCCATACGAGGCGAGATATCATCGTGTTCACTCCTTGAATGTTAGGCTGATAAAATTCTAGATCTATTCAAGGTAGTCCGATGTGAGATAGCTCTGATCTGGTTGATTTTTAGTCTTATTTTTGAGTTTTGAACCTAACAAAGAAAAACCCCATAGCAATGGCTACGGGGTTTTCGGTTTTGTTTTATAGTTAGAAGGTGAAAAAATTAGGCTTGAACTTTCGCCAAATGCACTTCTTCTTCTTTCTCACCTGCATGTGGGTCATTAAAGCGAGCTTCATCTAACGCGCCTTCAGTTTTCGCAACAATTAAGGTTACGCAGCTATCACCAGTGATATTGACCGCAGTACGGATCATATCTAACAAGCGATCAACGCCCATAATCAGTGCAATACCTTCAAGTGGTAAACCGACTTGGTTAAGTACCATGGCAAGCATCACAAGGCCGACACCTGGAACCCCAGCGGTGCCTACTGATGCTAGCGTTGCAGTCAGAATTACCATCAGGTAGTCACCCATGGTGAGGTCGATATTAAATGCTTGAGCAATAAACGCAGTCGCAACACCTTGCATGATCGCCGTGCCGTCCATGTTGACTGTTGCACCAAGCGGAACTGTGAATGAAGCCACTTTATTGTGTACACCAAAACGGTTCTTTGCGGTTTCCATGGTAACAGGAATGGTTGCGTTAGAAGAAGCCGTAGAGAACGCAAACATGATCGCATCTTCCATTTTGCGGAAGAAGGTGATTGGACTTAATCCTGTAAAACCTTTCAACATTAAGCTGTAGGTCACCAAGCCATGTATCAGTAAGGTGGCGGTTAATACCACAAAGTATTCAGCAAGGTTCAAGATTGCGCCTAGACCAAGACCAGTAAATAGCTTTGCCATTAGGAAGAATACGCCGTAAGGGGCAAGGTTCATCAGTAGCGCGACCAGTTTCATGATCACTTCATTGAGGTCGTTAAAAACCGCTGCAATACGTTCCCCCGGTTTACCAACTGCGCTAATTGCAATACCAAACAGTACGGCAAACACAATTACTTGTAGCGTTTTACCTTCAGCCATCGCGCTGATAGGGTTGGTTGGGAACATATCAATAAACACTTGGCCTAGAGATGGCGCTTGTGCTGATTTAAATGAACTCGCCGCAGTAAGGTCTGCGCCAGCACCTGGCTGGAATATCGTACCCATTGTTAGGGCTAATGTAATGGCGATCGCTGTCGTTGCGATGTAAAACGCGAGCGTTTTACCACCCATACGTCCAAGTGTTGACAGATCTTTTAGTGAGCTTGTACCGCAAACTAATGAAACAAACACGAGAGGAACAACAAGCATTTTCAAACTGGCGATAAAGATTTTGCCGCCGACTTCAAATAAACCGTTGACGATGTAGGCGTCAACGAAACCGCTTTCTGCGAATAGGGTTCGAATAGCAAACCCAGTTAAGATACCCGCTACCATACCTAAAATAACACGGCCGGTAAGCGACATCGGTTTTTTGGTATTCATTGTGAACACTCCTTTATTTTATGCACTTCGACATCATTTCAAAGCGTGCCGCAGGTTAGCAGGGGAGCAAGCAGATCAAAAAGTAAAATAATGTGAATGCTCAATTGCTGTGATCTTTATCACTAAAACAGAGGATAATGAAACCATTTTGTAACATATTTTCAGGTTTTTATTTCGATGTTTGACGATAGGGCAACATGGGTGCCCTTATGTTTAACAAGTTTCGATATTCTCATCTGCTGAAAATAATACGGATATTTAACTAGTTTGATGCACTTTTGGTTGCATATTTATACGCAATGTATGGTTAGTATGAATAATTTTTAGTCTTTAATAAGACTATTTTGCAATGGGATAATGCATTACCACACCATCCAATCACTGATAGCCTTAGATTTACGTGCTAGTCAGGCTAATTTATTATTCAACCAATTATCCACACCAACTTTCCCCGCACCAGAAAATGCCAGTGATGCACTTGCTGCTAGTAGTGCAAGGCCGAATTCATAACCGTTGTTTGCCATAAATAAACCGTTACCAATATGTACGGATGCAATCGCTACAATCATCGTTAATGAAAGCACTAAAGCTGCCGGTCGAGTCAGCAAACCAAGTAAAATGAACAGCCCACCAAAGAACTCACCACAACCTGCTAGAAATGCCATTAATACGCCTGGTTCCAAGCCGATAGATGCCATCCATTGTCCAGTGCCCTGTAAGCCATAACCGCCAAACCAACCAAATAGTTTTTGTGAACCATGCGCCATAAAAATGATTCCAACAGGGATGCGCAAAGCAAGTGCTGAAAAACCAGTGGTTGATGTGGTTAATTGTTTAAGTAGTGCTTTCATTGTGATGCTCTCTCATTTTTATTGAAATATTTGTGGTGACGGCACCAATTGGCGTGTCTCCTCAACTGTTAGAGCGATTATAGTGTGGTTGGATAGGCAAGATAACAATGCTATTTTGATGGTTAGGTTCGAAAAAGTTGAATGATATTTCATCCTCGGTTTTTATATTTATCTAATTAAAAACAAACAATTAAGATTATGTTATATATATTCACTCAATATTAAATATTAAGTGAATATGAAATGGTTGAAAAAATAGAACAGAAAAATTAGCGATTTAATCTGACTTCTAGAGTGCTATGTCTATTGACCAAATTGTGTCGCTTTAAAATGATTAAGCAGTCGGTGGATCAGGTAAGTTGTAAGTAATGTAGCGACTATCGCGAATAAGATGCTGCTGACACGGTACATCGCGCTAAAGATCAAGTCGTTGCCTGGAGCTAAATATTGGCCAAATAAGATACCCAAAGTGGTGAGTGCACCAAACCCGACACCAGAACCACTGGACTCTTTGACATGTAAATAGCTAAAGAGCATTGCACCGATCCAAAGCAAGGGAACGACAAGCACTAGTAGTCCGGACCAGTCGTAAAGTAGTAGTTGAACCGCAATACCAAAGGTGACACCAAGTAGTGTTCCCATTGCTCTTTTTCTTGCATACCCGAGCGCTCCATTCCAATGCATAGGAAATAGCAACAGTATTGTGGTGGCTTGCGCAGACATTGAATCTTGTAGGTCAAAGACTTGGAAAACAATAAACGATAGCGTTGCAATGCTTGCACCCATCAAGGCCTCATGTCGCATCCGATGCGATCCTTTGGGTTCAGTCGGTCTAGTGATAGGCTGCCTTGGTTGTGTGTCAGGAATACAAAATGTCACTAGGTACGCAATTATCACTGATATAAAATTGGCAATAAAATTACTCGAAATCAAATCATTAAGGTCAGTCGTTGGGTAGCTTGCAAAGTGCAGCATAATGCTGAGGCTTAAAACGCTGTTCGCACCAAACAGAAATAAGCTGCCCTTCGACATACAGGCGAATTTATACAAAAACAGTACAAAGGCAATCAGTGTCATTAACGCTGGGTGGCTGCCAAAAAAACCACCTAAAATGCCAACTTCTAATCCACAGACGACAGCGGATACTAGAAGTTGCCTAGCGGCATGAGCATTCATAACTGGCACCATACCCAACAACAACATAGGGGTTACGGTAAAAAAGACCCCGTAGTTCCAGTCTAATAGCTTACAAAAAGTAAAACCTATTGTTGCTCCCGTGGCAATGCGTAGGCATTGGCGAAAATCATTCTCAGATAATGGGTGATCCCAAAGTCGCATGTTTCCTCCACTTAATAAATGTAATGCAGAGTACTTACAAACCGGATCTGTAGCGTTGCAAACCAAGCAAACAGTGCGTTTTCCGGCAACAACTGCACCGTTGCTCGGGCTCCTGAAGGTAGATCTAATCCTGAACCGTCATCAATGGCGAGGTGCAAACGCATCCGTTGTGCATCACGTACCCAACGGTTTGATTCTGTTGGCGTAGCTAAGCGGCCGTTAGCATCAAATTGCCCGGCGCTAACGCCCGCATCTTGGCTACGTACATAAGCTTGAAAAATTTGCCCCGGCTTGCTATCAAAAGCGATCAATGCTCGGTTGTTGCTCGCCAAATGGCGTAAGCTTTTTTCTCGGAAGTCAGCAATGATGTCGACATCGGTGGCGACTAACGCAATCAATGGCGTTCCTGCAATCGCATAAGAGCCAATCTCAAGTTGTAAATTGGTGATCACCCCATCACGCTCTGCCACTACTCGTGTATAGGACAGGTTCAATTTTGCTTGCTCCAATTGGTTAAGCGCCACTCGCAGGTTGACATTATTGTCATCGTGTTCGCCACGACTGACTTGCAGTTCTTTCAACTGAGCTTTCGCCGCCAATAAATTTGCTTTTGCAGCCACGGCTGCACTTTTCGCATCATCTCTTAATTGTTGAGATGTCCCATTACGATTGAAAAGAGTATCTAAACGGTTTGCTTCGCGTTGTTTTTGGTCCGCGATAATAGTGCTTGCCGTCACATTTGCATCGGCTGCGGCAATGGAGGCATCCAACTGAGCATTATTTTGTGCCGTGCGTTCATAGTTTAGCTGAGCTTGCTCTACGGCAAGTTGATATGGTCGTGGATCAATAGTAAACAGCACGTCTCCTTGCTGTACCATTTGGTTATTGGAGACAAAGATATGGCTGATTTGTCCGTTAATACGAGGCGAAATTTTAGTAATATTACGAGTCGCCATTGCTTGTGGTGTCAGTGGCATGGCTAAGTCCGCTACCAAAAAATAGGCAAATACCATCACGAACGCTATGCAGGAATATTTGATCCAACGAGCAAATTTTTGGTCTGGTGTCATAAATAATTATTGCTCCTGTGAGTCAGAATTGAAGGGTTCGCTAAGAGTGTGAAGAGCATTTTGAGCAATTTGTTCTAGGATGAGTGTGAGTTTGTGCAGCTGTTCTTCATCGATATGACCCAGTAAGTCACGTCGGACCCGCAAAATACGCGCTTCTATTTGCTTGATCAGGTTCTGTCCTTGAGTGGTCAAACTGACGATTCGAGCTCTTTTATCGTGCGTGCAACAATGACGAACAATGAGTGATTGCTCTTCGAGTTGGTTGAGGGTTCTCATCAGTGAAGGCAGCTCAATCTCTAAGGCTTCTGCTAAGGCTTTTTGGCTAATATTGTCTCCGAGCCTTTGCAGTTTCCAGATAGCCGTCCAACGAGGGTGGGTTAAACCCAAAGGTGCGAGTTCTCGATCGGCTACTGTTTTCCATAAGCGTGATACCCGGCCTAATTGTTCGGCGAGTGATAAATCTCGCAAGATATTTATGTCGTCTACCATGATGTTTCTCGATTGCTTAGCATGCTAAGTAATATAGTTTACTTAGCGCGCTAAGTAAATTGAAATGTGATGAAAATCACTGAATTTATGTTGGTAGTGGTCAGAGTGTGGCTAGGCTAATATCCATTTACTGAGTGGCTTGGGGCGTGACAAAGGAATCATAATTAGGGAATAAATAGAAGGCAGTGGAATAAATGTTGCCTTCTATTTTAAGAACGTATTACAGTTGGTCTTCTATTGGCAAAACGCCAGCGAACCAAGCTCCTATTTTTCGCCAAACACTGGCATCGGGTTCACTGGTTAATATTTGTTGTGTGGTATGGTCCAGCCAAACAATATCGCCTTCATCGATAATTACTTGGTAGGCATTTTTCTTCAGCGCTATATCAAGACGTTTTAAAAAATATTGGACGTATTCTGGTTGTTCAATGACCACCGCCATTTCGGTATTCAATTTGACGGATCGTGGATCCCAGTTCATTGAACCTACAAACATTTTCCTTTCATCCAACATCATCGCTTTGGCATGCAAACTTGAACGGCTACTGCCAGTGAGACTCCATTTGCTGTTGATCTTGGCTGTTGAGCGAATTTCCCACAATTTTATACCAGCTTCGATCAGTGTGAGTCTATATTTGGCATACCAACCGTGCACCGCAAATACATCATTGGAGGCTAATGAATTGGTGATTATGGTGATCTCTTTACCAGACAGTGCGGCTTCGGCTAAAGCCTGTGCTCCCTGCTCTGTTGGGACAAAATAAGGTGAAATTAACACTAATGAATGGTCGACACCTTCTAGTAGTGTGTTGAGATCATCGGTTAATTTTTTACCTTGTCCTGCCACCTTGTTTGGTGAATCGTACAGTAAAATGCCCTTTCCCCAATAGAGAGGCAATTTACTGGAGATGAGTTTTTGATAGAAAGGCAGTTGATGGATATCATATTGGCCTTGGGTGAACTTTTGATCGGGTTGGGCGTCCGCCACCCATTCTTCGATATCGGAAGAGGTAAGTGGTTTTACATTGCTGACAAGCCACTCTAAAGGAACTGCCATGTCACTGTTCCAATATTGATCAAATTGATCTTCAGTTTGAGCCACAGTGTTGCCATATAACATGACATCAAAGTCACCAAATTCAACACTCGATTCATAAGAGAAATATTCATTGCCGATGTTTCTCCCCCCTACAATCGACACGACACTGTCAGCGCTTATCGACTTATTGTGCATTCGGTGATTAAGCCTATCAAAATCCATCAGAAAATGAGAGCCACGAGCAGTACGGTTGTAGTAAGGATTAAACAGGCGAATTTCGATGTTGGGATGTTGGTTTAAGTAGGCCATTCCTTTGTCACTGCGTTGTTGCATGTCGTCTAGTAATATTCTTACTCTGACCCCACGTTCTGCTGCGGAATATAAGTGCCAAGTCAATAGCTGGCTAGTTTCGTCATCTCGGTAAATGTAGTACTGCACGTCGAGGCTTTTTTGTGCTGATTCGATTAAAGCAAGGCGAGCCAATAGTCCATCGTGTCCTTTTTCTAAAGGATAAAACCCGGTGTATTGAGAGATATCGAACTGGGTTTGTGAAAAATAATGGGCTAGGGGGGATTCGGCCTGGTAGCCATAGTGAAAGCTCGCTGTTTTTTCACTGGCGGCTGGGGGAATTAATGAGCTACAGCCGAATAAAAAAAGCATCGCAGACAAGAAAAAAAGGTGCGATATAGTGGAAGAAAAACGTTTCATAAAAGCGAGAAAGTCCTTAACAATAGACAACTCATTCAGTATATATGATGGGTGAAGTCGGATGCTAATTTATCAATACTCATGATGTCTTGACCCTGTTTAGGGATATTTGATTTAGTTGTCGACGGAATTCGCTCTGATTGTCAGTATACATCAGCCACTCGTCTGTTTAGACTTAACCACTTATCCTCTTTGATGACCTGATTCTATGACCTTTTCCAACCTGAATTTACATGCTTCGCTTGTTGCATCCCTTCCTAGTTCACTGCTAACACCGACAAAAATTCAGCGCTTAGCGATACCCGCAGTGCTGGCTGGAGGTGATGTTTTAGCATTAGCACAGACGGGAAGTGGTAAAACACTGGCGTTTGGCTTGCCACTGTTACAACGAGCTGAGCCAAATTTACTGGACATTCAAAGTGTGATTTTAGTGCCTACGCGAGAGCTAGTGGTGCAAGTTAGCCAAGACTTATCGTCCCTTGCGCTGAAAATGGGCATTCGCTTATGTACATTATGCGGTGGGGTTGATCAAAATGAACAGCTTAATGCGCTGGCTAAACTGCCACATCTGTTGGTTGCCACACCGGGTCGTCTGCTTGATTTACTCAAACAACAGTACGTGTCACTTGAATCTGTTCAGCAACTGGTGTTGGATGAAGCGGATCGCCTGTTGGATATGGGATTCTGGCCAGATGTGCAGCGCATCGTGCAATTGATGCCTAGTGAACGTCAGACATTGCTATTTTCAGCGACCTTTTCTGATGCATTGAGTGGCCTTACTCAGGGTTTGTTGTCCAACCCAATACGCATTGAGGCAAATAAAGCGAATCATGTTGTCGATGAGATTGAAGAACGGATTTTTCTCGTCAATAAGGGCAGTAAACCTCAGGCGTTGATCGCCTTATTGAAAGAGCATGTGGGGCAGCAAGTGTTGGTATTTATCAGCGCCAAAGACAACGCGGATGCTTTGAGCAAAAAATTACTGAAGGCGGGGATAAAAGCCGCGGCATTGCATGGCGACAAAGATCAAACCGTGCGCATGCAAACGTTAGCTGATTTTAAAGTGAACAAGATAGACGTGTTGGTCGCCACCGATTTACTGGCGCGCGGAATTCATATTGATGCGCTACCAGTAGTGATTAACTTTGACTTACCGGCCAGTGCTCCTGTGTATGTGCACCGTATTGGGCGTACCGCGAGAGCAGGGCAGCATGGTTTGGCCATATCGTTAACCTGCCATGGTGAAACTGAGGCTTTACAAGCCATCCGCCAGTTAACTCAGCGTGATCTGCCACAGCATGAACTTGCTGGATTTACGGTGACTGACCAACCGACAACAGGTGCCAGTAAGCGTAAACCGCGTGATAAGCAAGCCAATCGTCGTAGTGCACAAAAACGCAGTATTAAACAGTTTCAGAAAAAAACGGCTGATAAGAAAAAGTAATTGGCTAGATCAGCCGCTTGAAACCCAGCTATATTCTAGTGAAATAACGCCTGATTAAGCAGGCGTTATTTAGAATGCTAGTGCTGGTTTTTTAACATGATTAATACCTCATGTAATGAAGGCATAACTTGATGCCCCAAGGCTAAAATTTCTTTGTTTGGTTCGACTAAGTCTGGGATTTGGTAGGTCATCATATTGGCTGACACCGCTGAAATGACACCATTATTAGAGTCTTCAAACGCTAAACAAAATTGAGGAGCTACCCCTAACCGTTGTGCGGCTAGCAAATAAATTTCAGGATCAGGTTTGCCATAAGTGACTTCACAACCTGTGGTGAATGAATCAAAGTAACTATCCAATTGTGCGAGTTTAAGCTTAATGCTTGCGACCTCTTTTTGAGTGGAGGTCGCAACAGCGGTTGGAATGTTATTGGCTTTTAACCACTGAAGAAGTTCAATTACTCCTTCTTTCACTGGAATCGCTTGGTATTTGACTACAGCGTCATAGCGTTTTCGCCATTCTTTATGTAGAACAGGATAATCCAGTTGTGGGCCATACCCCGTACGTAACACTTGCTCAATGCCTGCTGCATTGCGGCCAATAATAGAAAGATAAATTTCTTTGAGAAAAGGAACCCCTACCGCTTGGCAGGCTTGTTCAAAAACGGTCATGCAGACTCGCTCAGTATCGAGCAGCAGTCCGTCCATATCAAAAATAGCAGCTTGGAATTTCATCTGTACAACTTTGGGTAGTGAAATGAAATGCCATTTTCCCATAATTTGGCTGCATGAAGCGAATCTATTCTGCATTTGTGAAAATTAAGAGTGATATAAATTTAAAATAATATTTTATTCCAACCACATAGAGACCATTCTGGTTCTATGTGGTTGAAGGTTAAGGTTATTTAACTTCTACTGTTGAGATCGCTTGGAGGTCATTATAGGAAGCTGTAATAGTATATTCGCCAACAAGTTCAGCTGTTGCAACACCCTCATTAGTGATGCTTAGGCCGTTGTCATCACTGCTCACCCATCGTGCTGAACGGTTATCGATGGTTTCTGTTGTTCCATTATCAAAATGGCCATAGAGAGTGTAATCTATGTTTTCTCCTTTAGCTAAAACGATATTCATTGGGCTCAAGCTTAGTTCAACAAGCTCAGCCTTCTTTACCGTGACGGTTGCGTACCCTTCCACCTCTTGATAAGACGCGATTAATTGGTACTGGCCGACTTCAGCCGCGTAGGCAATACCATCATTGATGATGGGTAAGCCATCAATGTCATCGCTTTGCCAGTGAGCCATTCGACTTACGTTATGTTCACTACCATCTGAATAGACCCCAAACGCTTGGAAGCTCAGACTATTCCCTTGCGTTATAGATGGGTTTTCAGGTGATACATACAGAGATTCAAGTATGGCTGGTGTTACTGTGATTACCGCTGTAGCGCTCACACCATCAAGCTCGGCTTTGATCGATGTTGACCCTTCGCTTATCCCAGTGACGAATAGGGTATCTTGGTCAAAAGAGGCCACGTTTTCGTCTTCTATTATGCTCCACGACGCACTGTGTGAGATGTCTTTCTTTGTGCCATCAGAATAAACACCGGAGGCTTTATAACGTTTTTCACTACCAACCGGTATGTATGCTTCGTTAGGTGAAATGGTAATGCTCTCAAGCTCAGCTTCTACTACCTCGACGGTTGCGTACCCTTCGACCCCTTGATAAGACGCGGTCAGTTCGTATTGGCCGACTTTAGCCGCGTAGGAAATACCATCCACGATTTGTAGGCCATCAACGTCACTACTTTGCCATTGAGCCGCTCGACTAACGTTATGTTCACTACCATCTGAATAGCGCCCAACAGCCTGGAATATTTGGTTACGCCCTTTTGCTATGCTTGAGTTTTCAGGTGATACATAGAGGGATTCCAGTGCAGCTTTTGTCACCGTGAGTGATGCTGGTAAGCTACTTACGCCATTAAGCTTGGCAGTGACCGACGTTTTTCCTTCAGCTAACCCAGTGGCGGATAGGGTATATTTGTCGAATGAGGCAATTTCGTTGTCCTCTATTTTCCAGACAACATCTTGCGAGATATCTCGCCGTGAATCATCAGAGTAGGTACCAACGGCTTTATATTGTTGCTGATTGCCAATTGGTATAGATGCCTCGTTAGGTCTAATCTCAATGCGAAGTAACCGTGCATTTCGAACACCAACAAAAATGGGCCCACTTTGTTTTGTATCCAGAGTAGCTGTGACAGAAGTTAAACCTGGCTGCTCTCCCAGTAAGGTTCCTTGGGAAATAAATCGACCAGCATCGGTCATGGAATTCCAATTGACATGCTGGGTTAAGTCTTGAGAGTGTCCATCATCGTAGTTACCAACAGCTTGAAAGCCTTGCTTGTTTCCTAACGCCAAGGGTAGCATGCCTCCTTTACTAGAGACGTTGCTTGGTGCTCGAATTGGTTCTGGTACGACAACAAAAACCGATAAACTTGAGATCTGAGCACTAGACACCGTTAGAACAGCGTTATTACTAGTGACATTACCTAAGGTAGCCGTAATGTCGGTCTGTCCATTTTTGAGTGCTGTTGCAACATTATTTTGCAAGGACACAATTTCTGAGTCGAATGACCAAGTAACTTGATCGGTTACGTTTTTGGTTGTGCCATCAGCATAATAAGCCGTTACTAGGTATTCCTGAGTGGTATTGACTGCGAGCGTTACTGAAGCGGGAGTGAGCTGCAAAGCAGTGACTGTGCTTTCCCCTGATAGCAAATCAGAGTCGCCATTTTTACAGCCAGTTAATATCACGCTATGGATCAGTAGTAGTACACAGACGAGTATTGATTTAACGTTCATCATTGTTGGCCTGTTTCAGTTTGATTAGTGTTATAAGGAAAAGTTATTGCCACACGACGGCTTTCTACTTGCAATAAAGGGGACGTGTTTTCCAATTTGGTGTTGTTGAAGGTAAACAAAGTCGTATCATGAACCACACTCAAAGAGTCATGTGTGCTGATTACCTTGGTTTCTGGTGTATCGATGGTTACAGGTCTGGCATTTGTGTGAGTATCAGACTTTTGCTCCGATTTATTGAACAGATCAAAGTTGATACTGAAGCCAACAAATAGTGAGTGTAAATCGGCTTGTTGAGTTTGGCTGTTGCCTATGCCGTCAATGAAACGGTATTCACTGTGCAGTGACCAAACCCTAGATGGTGAGTAGCGGATACCAACCCCGACTAAAGGTTCTATCGCTGATGATCGCGTGTTATTTGATTTGTCGACCTCTAGCAATATCACTCCTAAACGGCCAAATAGCTGCCAGTTTGACGCCACGTTATAGTGGCCAATGATAGAAGTATCTCCCCCCCATATGCTCGCATTTACACTCTTTGATGGGTAGTCGGCTTGTGGTTTACCATACGATAGAACTCCAACTTCTACCGCCCATGATTCATCGAAGTTATACCCAGCAAAAATGCCATAACCTAAAATATCATCCTTACAAGAAGAAGCGGTTTCTAGGCAGGCGTCCTTATAATGAGATAAACCTGTTTGGATGCCGAGATAAGGTTGAGCAATGCATGGGACAGTAAACAAATAAGCCAAGACGGAAATGAACGCTTTCATAATTTTATTTTATAACTCACTAATTAAATGAAGTGGATTGCATTGCAACTATATGCTTAAGTGTAATCTCATTCATGTAAGTAAATTCCGATAAATTAAGTTTAACTAGAATGTATGACTGTTAATGTCGCATTTGATAGGAAATAAAAAGGTGTGATTCAATTAATAGTTAGGTGTAATAACTTTTATTGTCAATAAAATCAGGTGATTATAAGCGCAAGATTATCAATGATAGGTTATACTCAAAATGGCTTTTGCTTAGAAGGGGTTCTCGTTTTGAAACATGGATTTGTACAACGTTGGATGCCGGGCTTGCATCAGCTGAAAGGTTATGAAAGCGTTTGGCTAGTTGATGATTTTCGTGCCGCACTTTCTGTTGTTGCTGTTGCGCTTCCTGTTGCGATTGCTTATGCCCAATTAACAGGAGTGAGTGCCATCGTTGGGTTGTATTCGTGTGTGTTACCTATGTTGGTGTATGCCTTATTTGGTACATCACGTCAGCTCATCGTTGGGCCTGATGCAGCAACTTGTGCCGTGATTGCTGCGGTGGTGACGCCGCTAGCTGCTGGTGACCCACTAAAGCATTGGCAATTAGTGATGACTATGACCGCCATGACTGGCGCATGGTGTTTGATCGCTAGCCGATTTAAATTGGGTATTTTAGCTGATTTTCTCTCTCGCCCTATTTTATTAGGGTTATTAAACGGTGTAGCGTTGACCATTATTGTTGGTCAACTGGCGAAAGTATCTGGCCTGAAATATGAACAAAGTTATTTGATTGAACGTATTTTAGAGGCGCCATCTTTATTGATCGATCTTCATTGGCAGACTCTCACACTAAGTATTGTCACTACGGTAACCTATTTTCTGTGCAAGCATTTTAGGCCAACTTGGCCAGCGGCCATGCTCGCTATTGTCGTCTCTGGCTTAATGGTGTGGTTTTTCCACTTTGATACGATGGGCGTAAAAGTGGTTGGGGTGATCCAAGGTGGCTTGCCCGCTTTTCAAGCTCCAGAATTTAACTTGGGTGAAAGCCGCGAATTGGTTATGCCTGCTCTTAACCTAGCGATGGTGAGCTTTGTGAGCATGATGCTTACTGCGCGTAGCTTTGCGGCTAAAAACGGTTATGACATTGATGCTGATAAGGAATTTCGCGCTTTAGGGCTAGCGAATATGGCCTCTGCTTTTTCGCAAGGTTTTGCAATCAGTGGCGCGGATTCTCGTACTGCGGTCAACGATGCCAATGGTGGAAAATCGCAATTAGTGTCAATTATTGCCGCGATTGTGATTGGATTTGTCGCTATTGTTGCGTATGGGCCGTTACAGTACATTCCGATTGCTGCATTGGGTGTGGTGTTGATCATTGCTTCTATTTCGTTGCTTGACTTAAAAGGGATTTGGAATTTACGCCAGCGCGATAAAGATGCCTTTTATTTGGCTGCCATTACTTTTATTGCGGTGTTAGTGATTGGCGTTATTCCAGGTATTACGCTGGCAGTATTGCTTGGGTTATTTCAATTTTTGCGTACCGTGATGCGCCCCAGTGATCAGGTGTTAGGGCTTGATGATAAAGGGATCATCCGTAGTATCGAAGCTTCTGGAAAAGCGTCAGCCATTCCCGGTATTGTAATTTATCGCTTCAACTCGCCTTTAACTTATTTTAATGCGCCTTACTTTAAACGTCGGATTTTACAACATACGGAAAGTGCAGGAACCAGTGTTGGTTGTGTAATTATTGATGCGGTGGCGAGTTTTACTCATTTAGATTTAAGCGTAATGGCCATGCTTGCCGATGTGCAAACGATCTTGAAGAAGCGTGGTATTCGTTTAGTGTTGGCTGGGCGTAAACGTAGCTTACGAAAATGGTGTGATGTAGCTGGTATTCCAACCGGGGATGGTGGCATTGTAGTTCGTGCTGATATGTATTTAGCCATCAAACTCAGTGGTTGTTACCAACATGCGGTGGAAGAAGGGCAGGTGCCACCGGTACAAAAAGAGCCGACCAACATCATTGAGAGTGAAATTGCGGCTACAGTTTGAAGTCGGTGTTTTTATCTGTCAGGTTTAGTAAAAAATAAACAGCTCTTGTGTATTGAAGAGCTGTAAAAAGTCAAATTCAATCATGATACGTATCCTTATATCGATGTTAAATGTTGAGAACAGAAGAGACACAATATGCGCCTCTTTTCATTGTAGACTACTTATACGAAATGCAATCTCTGATGAATCGTTAGCCAATGCTGATATGGTTGATGCTAAGAAAACAATAGTTCTACTCACACCGTGTTTGTTAAACCTAATCTGAGGGTATCAGCGAGCCGAGTCGACTTGTGACAGAATAAAGAAAATAAGGAATGTAAGTAAAAGCACTTAATCTTATTTATTAAATAGCTATTTAATTATGTTTGCTCCGTAGTAGAGCAGTAAACACTAGGTAACAAAATAGGTCGTTGTACTAATGCAAAGAGTTCATCGTGAAATGAGCGTATTGCTTGTTCATCACTGCTTTGCCATGTGAGAGCTTCGCCAACCACACCGTGATGTTGGAATGCATTGATCCGAATTTGAACTTGAGATGGCAATGAGCGCAGATAGTCAGCAAGCGCATCAATTTCACTATCTAGATCACTTTCGTTTGGGATAAACAGCAAGCGCACTTCATATAACTTGCCGACTTGCGATAGATAGTTGATGGATTGTATGACACGATGATTGTCTCTTCCGACAAGCCACAAGTGGGTTTCGTTTTGCCATGCTTTTAAGTCGATCATCACCCCATCTAAATAAGGTGTTACTTTTTCCCAACCTTGGCGCGAAAGTGAGCCATTACTATCAATAAAGCAGCTAAGGTGACAAAGTTCTTTATCTTGTTTTATCGCTTTAAAGAGCGCGGTAATAATGGGTAATTGTAATGTTGCCTCGCCACCAGAGACGGTTATTCCACTTAAAAAGAAGCGATATTTTCGCACCAAATCCAATAATTGTGCCACGCTGTAGTGGTGAATTTTAGGATTTGATTGATGGGAACAGATCTCGATGCAGCGATCACAATGAATGCATTGCTGTTCTTGCCATTCTACTTGCTGGTGGGAGTTGATGGTTAACGCGCCACTTGGACACACCGACACACAATCACCGCAATGATTACAGTGGTTGATGGTGTGTGGGTTATGGCAAGAAAGACAGGTAAAATTACAGCCTTGTAAAAAAATCACCAGCCTATTTCCCGGTCCGTCAACGCAAGAAAAAGTCAGCACACGGCTGACTTTAGCCGTTAGCTTTTGCACCTTTTTCATCATTGTACTGGTGGAGAGTATGGTGTGGTTTCTAAGCTAATGACTCGTGCTCTTCGGTTGAGAATGTTGGTGTTTTTCGCCGCTTCAGCCCCAAGAAAAGTGGTATTGGTTCGCGAACCATGTTGTTCAAACTGTGCGATTTCCGACAACTTAACCATATAACCCGTTACCCGAATGAGATCATTAGAAGCCACGTTGGCGGTAAATTCACGATAGCCAGCATGTAAGGCTCCTTTGCATAAGTTAAACATTGCTTCAGGGTTCGATTTTACCGTTTCATCCAAAGTTAAAATATCACTGATGCCGGATGCATAATGGGTGTGATGCCTTGCGGTTGCTTGCACGTAACTGATCGGATCTGGTTCTGATCCATAAGGGATACGAACCCCTGGTGTTACGTCTAAATCAAGGCTAATACCTCCTTGTGCATGTAATAACGCACGACCATTAAGGCCATATTTGACTGGAGAGTTCTGTACGATCTCCGCTAATTTTTCAGAAATTCTATATCCTAATTGGTTTGCGGTTTCGTCCTGACCATAACGGCCTTCACGCTGTTCTTGGTCTTGTAACAGATTAACGGCTTCTGCCATGCCATAGATCCCAAACATGGGGGCGAAGCGAGATTCTTCAATTAAGCCTTCATGGGTTAAGAAGCCGTTAAAGAAGTTAGAGTGTTGGTGCAAAAACGTGCTACGAGCATCAATTAATTCAATCATCAGCTGGCTGTAGTGTGGTAGAACGCGATGTAAGAAATCATCGCTGTTACTAGCTTCCTGCGCTGCTTGTTTTAGGTTCATCCGCACGAGCGTATTAGAACCGCCACCTAAAGGCAGTGAGTTATAACAACTGACGATCCCAAAATGTTTTGCACCGTAGGTTTTGGCATGTATGGGGTAGTTGGCAATATGGGGTTTACCACATTGACAAATATTGGCGGTGGCTTGCCGTAAAAGATCATCAGGTGTCACGCTTGGGTCATACATCAATGTTAGGTTCGGCGCGATCTGTTTCAGTTCGCCATCAATACGTAAAATAAGGCGGCAAATAATATTATCACTCGGACCGATATTGGCGTGCATAAAGGCATCAGGCAGAGTGCGATCAAGCATGATCCAGAACAGTTTTAGTTTGTTGTAGAGCGCCTGTTCACTTAACTCACCGACATAAGGAAGCAGTACGTCATCTAATTGGCCGAGATAAACCGGTATTGAAGTTACCGACGGCACGTGATGATACAAAATCGTCAGCATGTTGATGGCTTCATCAAAATTTCGTGCTGGCGTGAGCTCTAAGTGCTTTGACCCTTGTTGAAGAAATTTAGCGTAATCAGGCAGTACATAACGGGGTTTAAAAGGAGCATGGCCTTCAAACATGTCACACAAAATACCTTGATCCATTGCCTGTGTCACCACCGGTGATACCGTTATATAAGGTAAATTTGCCTCAGCTTCGAGAGCAAGAAAGTGCGATTTTTGCTTCGCAGAAAGAGTCGTATCGGTAACGATATCGTAGCAACGTTGTTGGTGTTGGTCTAACGGTTGGCTCATGAATTAAACCCTCATAAAAAGAGGGTTTAATGTTAATGCGGGTCGATACTTTTCACTATTGAAAATTGATAAACAAGTTATTTCCTAAATGGAAAAGAAAAACGCCTCTCAGATAACTTGAAATGGCGCTTTTATAGTGCTCTTACTTGTGCTGAGTGCTATGCGTATTGCGCTTCAATCTGTTCAGATTTTTGGTACGCAGGGTGCGTGGCTAGTTGCTTTAGGTAAGCGGCAATATTTGGGTAGAGTTCAATACTACCGCTGTTTGCTAGAATTTCAGCAATGAAAGACATCATAAAATCTGCGCCAGTCAGTTGATCGGCAACTAAGTAACGTTTACCAACCAAACATTGGTCAAAGTAACTCATGACTTTGGCGGTTTCATTATCCGCGTAGCCACCAAGGAAGTTGGTTTGACAGCCATCTTTAGCGACAAACATCTTTAGCAGTAGCGGTAATATGGCTGAACTCTCTGCGAAATGGAGCCATTGTTGATATTGAACGTATTCACCGCTGCCGCGTTTAGGTGCAAACTGCTGACCATATTTCTCTATTAAGTAATCCGTGATGGCGCCAGATTCAGTAACCACTAAACCACTGTCTTCAATCACGGGTGATTTGCCTAGTGGGTGGACGCTTTTTAGCTCCGGTGGTGCCAGAAAAGTCACGCTATCACGCTGATACGGAACCACTTGATACTCAACCCCCAGCTCTTCGAGTAACCAGATAATACGCTTAGAGCGAGATTTATTAAGGTGGTGAAGTTTGATCATCATACTGTCCTTATTAAAGTGGTTGGTTTACTTGGATAACCAGTTTGCCAAAGTTTTTTCCTTCCAATAGGCCAATAAAGGCTTGTGGTGTGTTTTCTAAACCGTCGACCAGTTGCTCGCGGTATTTTACTTTTCCTTCGCTTAACCATTGAGTCATATCGGCTGCAAATTCGTTGTAGCGATGGCCGTAGTCATCAAAAATAATGAAGCCTTGCATACGGATTCGTTTGGTAAGCAATGTGCCCATTAACATCGATAGACGATCAGGCCCTTCAGGTAGCGAGGTGGCATTATATTGTGAAATTAAGCCACAAAGAGGCACGCGAGCTGCGGTATTGAGTAGCGGTAAAACCGCATCAAAAACTTTGCCACCTACATTTTCGTAGTAAACATCAATTCCTTGGTTACAAGCTTCAGCTAACTGCTCTGCAAAATCGTCAGCTTTGTGGTCGAGGCAGTGATCAAAGCCTAATACTTCTGTTGCATAACGACATTTTTCTTCACCGCCGGCAATGCCCACCACATGACAGCCTTTAATTTTTGCAATTTGACCAACCGTAGCGCCCACTGGTCCCGTTGCTGCCGCAACTACCACTGTTTCACCGGCTTTAGGTTGACCAATGTCTAGCAAACCCATATAAGCGGTAAAGCCGGGCATACCCATAATGCCTAGGGCATAAGAAGGTTGTGTTGGATTACTGCCTAGTTTAAGTAATCCTTGGCCATTGGATAATGCGTAATCTTGCCAGCCAGTGTATGCCAGTACCCACTCACCTTGTTCAAATTGTGGGTGGTTTGATACTTCAACTTGACACACCGTACCACCGACCATTACATCATCGATCGCGACTGGATCTGCGTATGACTTTGCTGCACTCATGCGACCGCGCATGTATGGGTCAAGTGATAGATAAATGCTACGCAGTAAGACTTCACCCTCTGCTGGGGTTGGTTTTACGACGTTTTCTAAGCGAAAGTCATTAGCGGTTGGTGCGCCGACGGGGCGAGAGGCAAGTACAATACGGCGGTTGGTTTGTGCTGTCATTGGAGTGTCCTTATTTTATAGGATTAGACCAGTCGTCTAGTGTTTGTTTCAAAAAATCCCGCCTGTTTATCGGCGGGTTAATGTAGCTATTGAGCCGTTAATATCTGTTTGGTGGTGGTCAGTGTTTGCTGTAACCCAGCTTGGTTTTGACTGAGTTTGCTCATTAACCCCGCCCCCAACCACAAATGGTAGAGCATGTGTGCGGTGTTAGTGCTGTCTTGTTTGGCAATTGAACCATCTTCTATGCCTTGAGCAATACAACAAGCAAGAGTAGATATGATTGTATTGGCCCCCGCCAGCAGTGCTTCACGCATGGGGTCTGATAAGTCAGACACCTCAGCGCCAAGTTTCACCACTAAGCATTTATGAGCATTACACGTTTCATTTTCCACTTCTAGCCAGCGTTGAAAATAGCGCATCGCACGCTCAAAGCCAGTCCCATCACTTTGCAATAGTAATGCTTCAATACGAGATAAGTAGTGTTGAAAATACTCTTGGATTAACGCCTCACCAAATTGTTCTTTAGATTTAAAATAATGATAAAAAGAGCCTTTTGGCACATCAGCGGTTTTGAGTAGTTCAGACAAGCCAACAGCAGTAAAGCCTTTCGATACCACTAACTGGTATCCGACTTGTAGAATGTGTTGGCGAGTATCATTGGTTTTCGTTTTCATGCTGTGCACTATAAATAAAAATAGACCAGTCGTCTATGATTTTATTCCGTTGCTACACCACAGTTAGATCGAGGTGGATATATCTACCGAGTGGGTTTTATGCTTAGTGAGATGATTTTAGATTGATTTAGAAATCAGCACTCATTGTAAAGGTCATACGTTGCTTGGTATAAGGGTGGTCAAAACTGAGCCGTTCAGCATGAAGGTGCAATCGCTCGGCTTTTGTTCCATACAGATCATCGCCAACAATTGGCATATCAAGTCCTAGTGTGTGCGCGCAATGCACACGCAATTGGTGGGTTCGCCCTGTTTTAGGGTAAAGATAGACTTTACTGCGTCCCTCTTTTTGTTCGATGAGTTGCCAATGAGTATCGGCAGCTTTACCATGCTCAAAACAGACTAATTGGCGTGGTCTATCATCAAGATCACCACGTAATGGTAATTGAATATCACCTTCAGAATGAGAAAGTTCTCCTTCTAAAAGAGCAACGTAACGTTTTTCAACACTGCGAGTAATAAACTGCTTTTGAAGACTTTTATTCGCTCGTCGAGTGAGCGCAAAAACTAAAAGACCAGAGGTCGACATATCTAAACGGTGAATGACAAATGGACCTTCAGTATCAGTAAATTGTTGCTGTAAACGGTAATAAACGGAGTCTTGGATATTAACACCAGGTACGGATAAAAATTCTGCCGGCTTATTAACCACAACAATGGCTTCATCTTGGTAGACGATCTCAATCTCTTTACCTTCTGCAGGGTTGGCGAGTAAAGGATTATCATCTAACTGTATACCTTCAAGCATATGCGCCAGAATAGGTTGGCACTTACTTTGACATGCAGGGTAGAATTTTTTGTGCTGGCGGATTTCGGACTTAGGTGACGCTCCCCACCAAAACTCTGCCATCGCAATTGGGGTCAATCCATTTTTAAATGCATAATGCAGTAGTTTTGGGGCTGCGCACTCACCAGCCCCTGCTGGTGGCGTCGGGTTTGTTGTCGCATGGAAAATCTCATCAAGTGACTTTTCTTCCCCTTTTATATTAAGGAATTTGTATTGAGCAAACAGCTTTTGCTGCAAAGTATTTGAAAGTTGCTTACGCTGCTCTTTTAATATCTTAATGATTTTCTTATATTCTGTGAGTTGCTTACTGATAGTGGCGATATGCGTATCCCACTCTTCCTTTAACCTCTTAAAGTGGCTTTTCTCGGCAATACTCTGCTTGGCAAGAGAATCCAACATTTCATTTTTTGTGGTTGCGCTTGATATTTGCTCGATAGCTAGGCGTTGCGACTTGCGATTTTTACGTCCTTCAATCATCAACTGGCGATATGCTTCTATTTTTTTATCTGCTTGTAGTTGAGTTTGTCTCAATTGTTGCTGCAACTTGCAGTATTGCTCATCGCTTTCCAACTGATCTATTTGCTGATTGATTTGGTTAATAGGTGCAGTGCCTGCGAGGAAGAAACCATCATTTGTCAACATATCAAAAACGGGTGGAACAAAGTGTGGTAATACATTTTTGTCGGCCAGTTTACCTGAAAATGCAGATAGAAACCCAAGCTCTCCGATGGTGTTTTGAACCACAAGTACGCCAAACATTTTTCCCCCCACACTTAAGTCGTTTGTCTGAACACTTACTTTTTTTGAACTAAAGTCATGCTGCCAATACGCTTGAGTCAATAAATGCTCTTGTAGTTGCTGTGCAGCCAACTGACATAAAGGGTCTGGTTCATAACATAAAGGAAAAGTAAAGCGTTCTGGCAGAGAATATCCCTCAATAGAGGTATTGAAGCTCGTGAAATGGGGAGGTGTTGTTGGCATCGTCTCTGGCTCAGGCATGTAAAAACAAAGGAAGCGAAGGATTGTACCTTTTTAAAAAAGGAATACTAGCTAGGAGTTTATTTAGCACATGGAGTGCTGTTAATAATGTTTTCCTTATTGCGATACAAGGTTTTCAGGCTTAAAGCTCACTCTTATGACTGTTGGGTTGCAGAGATTAGTAGGTATTAAATGACAACATTGTCTGTAAGAATATTCTCATCATCGCTCAAGTGAATAGCAAGCTTAGGGGGTAGGTTGTATCCTAGGCTCAAGATAAAAAATGAAAAACAAAGAGTTAAGCATAAAAAAATGCTGTGAGATATGTTGGGAGGATTTTTAGTTAATAGAATTATAATTATTTATAAATCAGTTAAAAAAAGTGCTCGATTGCCATTAAAAAAATGGGAAAAAACCCATATTAATATAAAAAATGGTAATTGAAGTAGGCGATATTATTTTATTGGTGGATGCTGTGTAGTATTATTTGGCTAGTGATCATTACATTGCAGTTTACTTATTGTATGGCGCGTGAATGAGCATGATGAGAAATATATTAATTGGGGAAGACGTTTATTTTGATACACTGAAGAGAGAAATAGTAACAGCCAAAGAGCGTGTTATTCTAGGGGGAAGAGAAGCCGCTATCCTACATATGTTGTGTCTTTCCCCTAACCAGGTCGTGGAAAAAGAAGAAATAAATAATACCGTATGGAAAGGTATTGTTGTTGGTGAAACATCTCTAACAAAAGCTATCTCAAATTTGAGAAAGTCGTTAAAATCAACCCCTGGCATTAAATGTGAGATACAAACAGTCCCCAAAACTGGCTATATGCTTATTGTTGATGATGTTGATAAATTCAATAGTTCATCAATAGCTTTGCCAGAAGTGAGTGCTAGCTTAACTTCATTGCCAGCAAGAAAAAATACCGAAATCAAAAAGAAGAGGTTTTATGAAAAACTTTTCTCAAGGTAGTATTT